>JAFYVM010000040.1 GCA_017549145.1 Bacteroidales bacterium | reverse complement strand
GATTCCCCTGAAGATAAAGTCCTGTCTCCTCATCATGAAATCTTCGACAGGTTTCGCTCTTGTAAAAAAGATCAAGAGCCTCCTTCAAAGAAATATTCATCGTCTCCGAAATCTTCACCACAATGCACCCGATACGCTGCCACCGGATTATGTTGCGGACTTTTCTGTGCTGCTCTGGCGTAAGATTGTTCAGGTTCTTTATAGTATCTTGATCAAGGCTCTTATCAGTTACTTTCATCTATCTCTCCAAATAATCTTCTGACGGATCGTAAGGCAACTCTATCAAGACCGCCATACTTCCATGTACGCTCTATTATTCATAAGAAACTAATTAACTCAACTCTCCTCAAGTTCCTTTCTCAATTCATCTAGAGGCCTTCCATTGTATGCAAAGTATTTTGGCCCCTGATATGCATCAGAAGCATTTCTCATTTCATTTGGCAGGAATGCCGCAGTAAAAGGAGACAGTTTATAGATGCGGCCATCATACTCGACCTGATTATCGCTTGCTACTTTCACTTTGATATTCTTTGGAGTAAAGACAACGGTCTCTCCTATCTGAATATTTACCATACTAAACCTGAATGGTGCCCTTCTCTTGTGAGATTCCTCATCCTGGACCTCAACCGCTTTCTTAATTGGTTGATTGTTGTGATACAACTCAATGAAAGCATCGTCTATCGTAGTAGAAATATCTCGAAGTATATCTAATGCTATTTGCGGCTGAATATTGAAGAACTCACGATTCTGCCTGATACGCAGGTCAGTCAAGCGGTCGATTGTCTTATGAATCAACTTCTCAACTTCATTGAACTTCACCGTCCTGATTGTTGCAAAAATTTCAAACGGGAGCGGCACAGCTGTATTGTCTAACTCCTTTGACCTAACATTAACTGGCCTTGAACTCTTGCCAATTTTCACCCAATCTTCCTTAAATGAAGGGTTGGTGAGAATATATACATATCCTGGTTCTTTCATATGATAATGTTTATTCGCTATATACATAGTCTGGTTCCACATCAGCCCACTGTTCACACTGCTTAAGGACGATATCCATTGCGTTTAATTCTTCCTCTGGCGGATAATTGTACTTCTTTAACAGTCGTTTTATAAGTTTTCTCATACCGGCTCTTGCCGACTCTTTCTTCTGCCAATCAATTGTACGGTTCTTACGGAGAGCCTCAGTCAGTTCCTTTGTCATTTCCACCAACTGCTCATTAGTATAGAAGTCCTGAACTGCCTGCGGTCTTGTAAGAGCATCATAGAAAGCCTTTTCTTCTTTACTCAAGCCTAAATCATTTGCTTGATTTTCTGAAATAGCAATATCTTTAGCCATCTTCAAGAGTTCTGCTATAACTTCCTCATTTGTAAGCATTCCCTTGAGGTAATTCGACAAAGTCATATTCAGCAAATCTGAAAATTTCTGTGATTGTACGAGGTTTGACCTCTGATAAACATGTATTCTTTCCTCAAGCAATTTTTTAAGAAGTTCAACAGCAATATTCTTCTCCTTCATCTTTGAAATTTCTTCCAAGAACCCTGGATCGAATAACGAGAACTCTGTCTTAACATCAGAAAACAAATTAATTACTCCGTTACTCTTTATACTCTGACGAAGCAACTCACCTATTCTCTCATTTATTTGTTTCTTTGTCACAGGACCTTTTGCAGAAAGTCTGTTAATTGCCACCTTAACGACATCATAGAAAGAAGATTCGAATCTTTCTTCTTCATTCAAAAGGCTACGACATAATGTTAAGGCATTCTTCAGTAAACCAGCCTCCTTTAGGAAGTTCTTTCTATCTTCATCTTTGAATGGCGAGAACATAAAGTTCACTCCACCTTTTATGATCATTCCTCTTTCCATCTCGCTACAATCCTTGAATCTGCTATAATCGTAGCCGTGGAACAAGTCCCTACAAACCTCCAGTTTCTCACGGAATTTTACTAATGCAGTCTCTTTTATATCCGGATTTCCATACTGATCCTGATCCCGCTGAGTATAATCTCGCATGGCTTCTTTCAAAGCTTTTGCAATACCAATATAGTCAACGACAAGGCCTCCTGCCTTATTCTTAAAAACACGATTGACACGTGCTATGGCCTGCATAAGATTATGGCCCCTCATCGGCTTGTATACGTACATTGTCGCTAACGAAGGCACATCGAATCCTGTAAGCCACATATCGACTACGATAGCAATTTTCAACGAATCTGCATTGTCCTTGAACCTCTTGGCTAACTCCTTTTTATACTGCTTATTACCGACTACATCATGCCATTCCTCTGGATCATTATTACCACCCGTCATTATGACTTTTACAGTTTCTGTCCACTGAGGTCTCAGCTCAAGCAATTTTTCATAAATCTTCATTGCAATAGGACGAGAGTACGCAACAATCATAGCCTTACCAGTAAGTTCATATTGACGATTATCCTCATAATGCTTGATTATATCACGGCATAATGAATCAATCGTTTCCGGTGCTCCAAGGATCTCCTCCATATGAGACATTTCTTTCTTGCTTGCCTCGATCTGCTCTGCTGTCGCCCCTTCCTCCGCCAACAAATCATACTCTTCATCAATCTTTTTAAGAGTTTCCTCATCCAGATTAAGATTAACAACCCTTGACTCATAATACACAGGACATGTCGCGCCATCCTCTACAGCCTGAGTCATATCATATACATCAATGTACTGTCCAAAGACTTCCTGCGTGTTTTTATCTTTGGTCGATATTGGGGTTCCGGTAAATCCTATAAACGAGGCATTGGGAAGTGAATTATGAATAATACGAGCCATTCCGATAGAAACTTTTCCCTCAACACTAATCTTCTCCTCAAACCCATACTGTCCTCTATGCGCCTCATCTGTCATCACAACAATATTATCTCTTTCAGACAATGGATCATCTGATTCCTCAAACTTCTGCATAGTGGTAAAGATGATACCATTAGCCTCACGTCCCATAAGAAGCTCTTTCAAATGCTCACGACTTTTAGCCTGTACTGGATGCTGGCGTAGAAAGTCTTCGCATTTAGAGAATTGGCTGAAAAGTTGATCATCCAGGTCGTTTCTGTCCGTGATTACAACTATTGTCGGCTGCGATACGACTTCTTGAATCAAATGTGCATAGAAAACCATTGACAGAGACTTACCACTACCCTGTGTATGCCAGAATACTCCGATCTTTCCATCTCCATTTATAGCCTCAACTGTTCGATCTACGGCTTTCCTTACTGCAAAATACTGATGATATCCTGCTAAAATCTTCACGTCACCACTTTCTTCGTGAGAAAAACAGGTAAAGTTTTTTATAATATCCAGCAAACGTTCCTTCTTGAAAATACCCTCAAAGAAAGTATCATAATCCACATATTGATTACTTTCAACCTTGCCATCCTTTGTCTTCCACTCCATAAAACGATCCTCGTTGCTTGTAATCGTGCCTGCCTTAGAGCAATACATATCACTCATCACACAAATCACATTATAAACAAACATCGAAGGAATCTCTTTTATATAGTTCCTTATCTGTCGGTATGCAGCAGATGAATCCGTTTCCTCACGAGAAGGAGACTTAAGTTCCATCAAAACCAAGGGCAGACCGTTTATAAATAGGATAATATCTGCACGCTTTTCTGAATACTCTACGAATGTCCATTGATTTACTGCTTGGAAAGTATTACGGTGAACATTCTTATAATCAATCAGATATACAATTTCGTGTCTTATCTCCTTACCATCATGATACGATACCTCCACACCATTTTGAAGGTAACTCATAAACAGCTCATTCTTCTGACACAAATCACCAGAATCTATGGAGGTTATCTTCTTAACAGCCTCAGAGATTGCGCCATGACATTTCTCCGGATTTACTGCAGCCAAACTTACCCACAACTGATCCTCATTGTATGGAAGATGATAGTCACGAGTTATCTCTGGGCCGTATTGGTAATCGTAACCCAAATTTCCGAACAACTCCAGAATAGCTTTTTCATATGAATTTTCAGTAAATGACATAACCTATATATTGTGAATCAATTCCTTAACAATCGCCTGAGCTAACATTCCTGGATCCGTAATGGCATTCTGCACAAGTATCCTCTTAATATTTCTCAACAATTCATTTCTCGTACTTTCTTTAATATTCCAATCTGGGTAAGTAATCACCTCCTTGATTACAGACTTTACCTGGGATCGCGTAGCCTCATCTGCCATTTTAGACGACACTATTGCATCTATAACAGTTTCATCTACAGCCACTTCCTTTTGGACAACATCAGAGACTCCAACTAAACGTCGAGGCTCATATTTAATAAAGGGGGAACAATCTTCCATAACCCATTTGGAGCCGACTCGCTTTACGTGTGACATCTGATGCTCTAGCTCAGGGAACAAGGAGCTTTCATTTATATTAAACAGATCTAATTCATCGAGAATTTCTTCTTTTATCTCATTAGGGATAATTATGCGCTTAACATCTATCGCCTCATTTAGGTTTCTAACACATTTTGACACTACGCTATTCCAAATATCCCCATCGTCTTGACAGATATTTATTGAACCTGTGATCAAAAATGCCCCACTCTGGCGAATAATTCTTGAGTTATTATAACTCGGCATAACAAAGGCTGATCCCTGAAGGATTTTAATAAATGCTTCTGCCGGCAATTCTTCTGTTAGTCCCAACTTCTCTTTAAGTAATTTCAATGTGGTTTCACCATCAAAGTCAATTTGAGCGATTTTTGCCAAAATCGTAGAATTGAATGAATCTGTACTTTCTTCATACCCAGAGCATATATATACAACCCCGTCACTCCCCTTTTCGACTCCTTCATCATCTACAACTTTTTCTGATGAGCAACAAGCGAAATACAACGCAACAAGTGGATTTCGGGTTAAATCCAACAATCTTGTCGGCAAACCATAGTGTTGTAACTTCGTCAGTTCTTCAAAAGGGCTTGTACATTCACGGAATTCTAACGGCACACGCGACTTTGCTGTTTTAATGATGCGAGACTCTACGGAGACTAATGACTCACGAAATATACTTGGACGAATATCCCACACCGAATTACATTGTCCTCTAAAAAACAATGTTTCAGATTCCCCCTCTTGAAGCATTCTTTCCCGAATAGCTGTTACCTCCGAAGTATACTCTGACAAACTATTTACAATTATAGTTTCTTTATTACGCATATATGAAATGCTTTTATAATATCCTTATGCTGTTAATGCTAAATTATCATTTATTTGCCGGTTGAGAGCTATTTTTTCTTCTATATTCCACAGAATGCTCGATATCTTCTCTCTCTCTGATTTCTGAGGTGCTTTAAATGTAAAATCCTCAATGTTAGCTTTAGTAATCATCCTTACTGTAGTGCCGGTTTGGCAAGACTTAATATGATGAATATAAGCGGGGGATTTCATCAACCAATAAATGTAACCATTACTAAATTCTGATTCATTCTGAACTTTATAAAGATTCGCTCCAATAATCATTTTGCGATCATTATAATCTTGTGGTATGATTGCCGGCATGCCTAATATAGGAAGGTTGTCTGATTGCTGACGAGTTGCCAAAACGATATCTCCAGAGTGTGCTACATATCGTTCTGGAGCATCTCCTGAATATTGACGCATACCAGAATTTAGAAATGTCTCTTTGAAAGACACACAGCCCATTCCCAATAAATAATTATTACCTTTTCCAATGAATTCACCTTTATATGGGAAGCCACTTGAAATAGTAATAATATCACCTAGTCTATATGTTTTCCACTCTTTCATAAATGAGAATTTAGCAGTCTATTTCGTTAAACTTAAGTTCTCCAGACATGAGTTTTGGTAAGAGAGTATCTCTGATTTCTGCCAATCTCATATTTTCAAGGGAGTTATATTTAATCTTTGTTAACGACTCTTTAGCTACAGTTTCGAGCATGTGTAATTCGTACTGAGTAATGTCAGGTAGCTCGTATGTTCCGATAGTATCAGCAGATACACGTTGTCTACCGCTACTGCCATTCATATTTTTCACTGCAAAGTCTACGAAATCGTTATTCCTTACAAGAAAATACAGCACTTCTGGTGCGAATTCTCTCTTCGGAGTTAGTGTTATATATTCGGTTGATCCGAAGGCAATCTCATTATCATCAAGAAAATTAATGAAGGCAACCTTACCATTTTCTAAACACGGTGTGATTCTCGCCATAAGTGTATCACCATTTTGAAATTTCATGCCACCGTTATATTCTTTCATTTCCCAACCTGATGGAAAACTGCCCGTGATTGGTAAGTGAGCCATCTCAATACTTCTAGCAACAGTTCCTTTAGGGATAATTCTTTTGGGATTTAACCATGCTATTTCTGACAGCTGAACGGTTTTTTCATTGGCACTATTCGCTATGATGTTATTAAAAGTCGCTTGAGCCTGCTGTTCTAAATTATCATTTATTTGACGGTTTACCTCTATTTTATCGTCTAGTGCAGACAAAAAAATTGCAATAGCAGTTTGTTCTTCAATAGATGGGTATGGTATCTCAAACTCTTTTATCTGCATGGCATTAAGATTCTGCTGAGCACCTCCATTTGCTAATGAAGCAAGACGATTGTAATCGTTGTATAAAGCATAATAGACAAAGCGATAGTCGGCTTTATCTGGATCTATGTTAAGGTTACAACATGCCTGATTGGTTGTAAGACGAATTTTTGAAATTGCTGATTTGCCAGCTGTAGCGCCATACATTGCCACAATTACAGCATTCTCGTCAATCCATTTCGCTGATGAGTTCAGTAATCCTTCCTCTGTGATAGTCCTTTCTGTACTGTGGATACGATTGAAGTTAACTTCTTTAGTATTAAGCCAAGGAATATTACCACCATAATATTTTTCGACAGTACTTTTGGGGGTACCACCGCTACATATTCTGGAGCAAATTTCTTGGATTTGTATTCTATCGTATTCTTTCATAAATGAGAATTTAGCAGTCTATTTCGTTAATTTTAAGCTCTCCAGACATGAGTTTTGGCAGGAGTGTGTCGCGCAAATTGGATAAATTTATTGATTCAATTCGATTATAGGCTATTTGTTGATCTATTGAACCAAGTTGAGTTGCAAGATCTGCCCAGTACTGAACTTCGGGCAAGTCAATACTCCAATTCATAATATGCTGTTTGTCACCACGAGGCATTTTGCATCCTTTCGCTCCTGTCATGACATATTCAAAGAATGCGTCTTGATGTAAGAGCCAGTATAAGATAGGAGAGTGCGACTCGATATTTGCACGGATGCAAAGTACATCAGCAGAACACCCCCCATTTATATCAGCCTTCCAAATCTTTTGGAAATAAGGTCGGATATTAGCTATCAAAACATCATCTACCTTATAACAAGTTACTTTTCCAGTCGGGATATTAGAGGCTTCAACAATTCCTTTTCTATTCGGAAGCATGTTTTCGGTAGAAATATAGTTTTGTGGTGTCAGGTTACCTGTCTCGCACTTCGCATTGGCATATTTACAGATGTCAGATAATTTATATGTTCTGCAAGGATAAGTGCTTATCCAATCAGAAAGCAAAGAGGAAGCTTGCTGTTCTAAATTATCATTTATTTGACGGTTGAGCTGAATCTTATTGTCTAAAGAAACTAATATGTCAGCAATACGATTTTGCTCTTCTAATGAAGGAAGTTCAAATTCGTATTTTCCTACAGAACCTGCACTTATATTAGGTTGAGCCGTTTCGCTATCGACATTATTAAGTATGTATTTCTGAAATGATGTGGACGATACTATATAATAGATAAAATCAGAATTTACATCTTCGTGTGGTTTAAATTTGAGAACTCGTTGATTGATGTACGCACCAGTATTCGAGATGTATCTGCCAATTTTACCTATAGTTGCACCTGTCATGGCTAACACAAAGTCACCTTTGTGTATTTCATATTTCGCTAATTTGGAGAGTGTATACTTTGTCACATCCACTCCAGCCATACTCGCATAATTTACGTATGGCGGTTGAATGTCACCGATCTTTACAGCCTTAGTTTGATGCTCCCCGAATTCGGAACTCTTAAAAGCAAATCCCGGAATAAGGTCACAAACATCTGATAATTTAACTATTTTGTTCTCTTCCATAAATGAGAATTTAGCAGTCTATTTCACTAATTTTAAGCTCTCCTGACATTAATTCAGGCAGAAGAGAATCTCTGAGTTGAACGAGTCTTCTCATTTCAACTCTATGAGTAATAATTCCATCAATAATAGGAGATAGTATCTTGTCAATCTCCGATAATTTTTCCTTGGATGGTATTATTACATTCGCTTTTTCTAGTTCCGTTCTCTTAATGTGACCCATAGTGACAGCCTTGTCCTTAGCCACGCGTATAAAATTATCTAGATGGTGTTTTGTCCAAAAATAGTAGAACCATGTAGGGTATGAGTCAGAAGTAACTTTGAATAAATGCTGATTTAATCCGCATCTACCACCACACCATAGATCAACAAGTAAAGTACCTGACCAAGAGAATATAACATCTCCATCATTAACGATATATTCGTCTTTGATAAAAGAACTACATCTATCGCTGTTATTGTCGCAGGATCTTTGTCCCAATTCTTTGATTTTAAGCACAGGTAAACCAGAATCACTACCTTCAGGACGGAACTTTTGCATTGCTAAACCGTTAAGATACACAGCAATGTCAGTTAGGAAGCCCTCTGAATAAGGCCCTAATTCAGTTTGACTTTCTATAAAGTAGTGGTTAAAGATATTTTGTGCCTGCTGCTCTAAATTATCATTTCTGCGTCTGTTTTGACGAGAAAAACGAGAACGGGTGCGTCCGTATTTATGATAATTCAGCATCAGCCTATATATTTTCTGTGTGAAAGTTTCACATTCGTCTGGTTCACCATTGCGTAGTGCATTGTGGTGTCAATCTTCACATGTCCCAGAAGCTTCTGCACCTGCTCTACCGGCATGCCCTTGTCTATCGCCATTGTGGCCAGAGTCCTTCTGAACTTATGCGGATGAACTCTCGGCAGTTTTACCTTCCTTCCCAGTTGTCTCAATCGCATCTCTACTCCGGATATCTGCAACCTGTTATGCGGTTTTGCGAGCGAGACGAACAGCGCTGGATTCTTGTCCTTTCGAGACCTCAGATACTGCTGCAGGTGTATTTTCGCTCTCGCGTTGAAGTACACGATCCTCTCTTTGTTTCCCTTTCCGAAGACGATGCATTCGCGTTCGGCAAAGTTCACATCATTCCGGTTCAGCTTCACCAGCTCTCCGACTCTTATGCCTGTCGATGTCAGGAAGTCTATTATCGCCAGGTCTCTTATGTGTTTGCAGTTGTCTCGGAGTAATTCCAGGTTCTCATCAGTAAGTACTTCCTTTACCTGAGTGCCGGTCTTTACCTTGTGTATCCTCCGGACCGGGCTCTTCAATATGAAGTCTTCCTCTTCCAGCCATGCAAAGAATGACGAGAAAATCCTTCGTATGTTATCTATCGTCACCTTGCTGGACTTGTGCTTTCTCTGGAATACTGCCAGATAAGCCCTGATATCCTCTGTTGTGTACTCTGACACCTTCTTCGGCATCTTTTTGTACAATTGCCTGACTGTCGATTCATAGTACTTGATTGTCTTAATCGAACAGCCTTCCACCTGCTTCGCAGAGAGGAAGATTTCAAGGATCCTGTTATTGCTTTTCACATCCTCCTTGACATTCTCGCTATTATCAAAAATCTCGTACCTGCTTACAACCTGCAGGAGTACATTGTTCAACTCCGTCATCTGCTCAAAACTGAGCGTCTCGGACATCGCGTCCGCAATCTCATTGATAAAATGTTCTTTCATGTTCCTATGGTTTTGATTACCATAGAAATAAAACACTATTTTATCGTAAACCCAATAGAAGCCAACTGTTTCCTGATTTCATCCTCCAGTTCGTGAGACTTAGCAAATAAATCTGACAGCTCGCCAGTAAGTCTCGTCATCTTCTCCTGGAATGGTTCTCCGTCATCTTCAGTCTCCGCAATACCTACATAACGACCAGGAGTTAATATATAATCCTGCTTTTCAATCTCATCCATTCCAACCACAGCACAGAATCCTTTTTCATTCTCAAGAGTACCATTCACATAACTATCGTATGTGCCAGCAATCTTCATGATATCTTCTTCGGAAAGTTCGCGCAATTTTCGAGTAACCATTGATCCCATATTACGGGCATCAATAAAGAGAACTTTTCCCGGCTGCTTCTTTGCACGATTCAAGAACCAAAGACACACAGGAATCTGCGTAGAGTAGAACAGCTGTGAAGGCATTGCTACTATACATTCTACAAGATCCGCCTTAAGAATATTCTCTCGAATTGTACCTTCACCTCCACTTTGGGATGAGAGAGAACCGTTAGCGAGCACCATTCCAATCTTTCCGTTTGGAGACAAATGATGAATCATATGCTGCAACCACGCAAAGTTGGCATTACCTGACGGTGGTATACCAAATTTCCATCTCACATCATCTTGTAGCTTATCCGCACCCCAGTTGCTTGCATTGAAAGGTGGATTAGCCATGACAAAATCTGCTTTCAATGTTGGATGAATATCTTTGAAGAATGTATCGGCATTGAAGTCGCCGAGGTTAGCATCAATTCCCCTAATAGCGAGATTCATCTGTGCCATCTTCCAAGTGGTAGGATTATACTCCTGACCGTATACAGAAATATCATTAATCTTTCCTTGATGTCTTTCGATAAACTTGGCTGACTGAACGAACATCCCGCCCGATCCACAAGCTGGATCATATACACGACCGTGATATGGCTTGAGTATTTCCACGAGGGTTCTTACGATACATGAGGGAGTATAGAATTCTCCAGCATTCTTTCCTTCCGCTGAAGCAAACATAGAAAGACAATACTCGTATGTCCTTCCGAGGATATCTTTGCTGTCACCCTGCTCCTTCATCTGGATATTGGTGAAAAGATCTACCACGTCACCCAGTTTCTGCTTGTCAAGTTCCGGACGCGCAAAGTTCTTCGGAAGTATTCCCTTGAGCTTGTCATTCTCCACTTCTATCGTTCTCATTGCTTCATCAATGACAACACCGATTTCCGGCTTATGAGCATTTTCCGCAATGACAGACCATCTTGCTTTTTGTGGAACATAGAAGATATTTTCTGAGATATATTCATCCTTATCCTCTTCCATTCCATATCCCTCCGCTACCAGTTCCTGATATTTTTCCTCAAATCTATCAGAGATATATTTAAGGAAAATAAGTCCCAGTACTACATGCTTGTACTCCGCGGCATCCATACTGCCACGTAATACATCGGCCGCGTTCCAGATTTGTTTCTCAAACCCAACGTCGGCAGTGTTTACCTTTGCCATATATGTGATTATTGTTGATTTATTGCTAACCTACAAATTTAAGAAATTTATCTATACTATCTAGGCATAATCACGAAACAAAAAGCAAGACACTTGTTTCAAGCATCTTGCACAATTTCACTAACATCCAGCTTAAACGCATCAGGATTTATGGTCATCTGATATATCTTGATATTTGGATTTAATTTCCTGGCGAGTTTCACTATTTTCTGTTTATCTTCATCAGAGATCATCGCACCAAGATAAATTGCCTCAAAACATTCTCCTCCAAGGACAGGATATACACGCGTTATTTTCCAGTCATATGTTTCCCCTCTTTTGGGTTTGAAAGGTAAACTCATATACATCGGTGACGGATCTATAATATAAAGCCTCCATTCCTGTTCATATTCCCAATCCTTAGCTTTTGTTGATATCTGGTAGTTTAGATAGTCTCCTACACGATTTTTGAAATAATCTGGCTTTTCGATAATATCTTTGTATTGAACCTCCACTCCCACATTATGCACAACCATTCCGTGATTACCATTCAAACACTTAATCACATGAGACATATTTAATTCAATACAGACACCTCTATGGTTATTTGCGTAATGGCTCCACATCAAAAGAGAATCATTTATCTTGGACAAACTACATATCCAAGTTCTCTCACGCAGTCTATCATATTTATTCTTATGTGTCTTTCGAATCTTATCCTTAAATTCTGGGCCATAAATTCCCGAGGGTGAGCCTGAAAAATCAATCAATGACGGATGACAATCAAATGGATCATTAAAATAGAATGAATTAGTGAACTGTAACGTTCCTCTGGACAACATTGCCAATGCTCCGGTAACATCAAGATATTTAAACAATTGCCTTCTGAATTTCATAGGTTGGTATTTCAATTACGATTATTGATCACTTTATCATTAATAGCACAAAGAATAGACCTTGGCAAATTCACTGACATCTTGTCAGTAAGTATATGTTCACATAGGTTTCTAAGCCATAAGCAATTAGTATCACTACTGATAGCAAAGGAATCATCAGCATAATTTGTTTCATATGAGAAAGAATATTATTCTTTAGTTCCACCGAACTTAAACCCATTTTGGAAACTGTCATCAATCTCCTATATATCAGATTATTATACAGAAAATTTGCAAATTTCTTCCTCAGCTTAAATTACTCTTACACGAAAATAACTAGTACACATACAAAAGCCTCCTATACAGACGAAGCTATATAGGAGGCTCTTCTTATTTCAATTTCTTAACTACCTTATCAAAGTCAGACTCGATCTTCTGGGTCTTATTGAATTGTCCGTATTCTTTCCCTGCCTTGCGTTCTGCCTGTATCCTTGAGACTTTACCTCTATCAGTTAGAATCTGATACTTCCTGAATGACAAGAACTCGTTTACACTTGCCGCAAATTCTTCCATTGTAAAGGTATTTTCCCTCTCTACCAGATCTTCAATGTAATCGAAATATCCTGTGACAGCTCGTTCCAAACGCTTGATTTCCTGCTCCTGAAGATAATTCTTTGCGACCATGACATCAGACTTCAAGACATTAGTAGCCCAAATACGGAAATGAGTGGCTTTTGCCGAGTTCACACGATAGCCGACAGAAATGATTGCATCAAGATTGTAGAACTGTGTTTCCAGTGTCTGTGTTTTACCCTCAATAGCACCATGCTGAGTGGTTATTTCCAAATTGGAAATAACCACTTCCTCGTGTAATTCTCCCTCTGCTTCTCGAGTGCAGGATCAAAACTGAAATCCGTACTATACACCTTCTTTCTCTCATCTACAGTTGTATAGATAGGCGGCCCATACACACATTCCTTAACCTTGAAATGCTTGAACGGATTATTTCTGGACAGTTCCTGATCTTCCGCCCATTTAAATAGAGTACGCAACTTTGTGAAGACATCATTAATCGCATTCTCACCTTCCATCCACCAAAACGCCATTTTCGTGGAGAAAGTAATTAAAAATCTCAGTTTGTCCACCAAACCGGGGATTTCGTGGACAACACCTGTCTTTGTAATTGGTCGGCAAGGGATTTAGAGAGAGGAACTAAAACACATTAGTAATACAGATTAGCTGATGACCAAAATATGAACTGGTGAAAAGTTTTCACCAGTTCATATTTTACATTGATTAAATCAATAATAAACAAAAATCCTTAATTTTGAAGGAGTAATCACATCGAAGAACATATGGATAAATACGGGGAGAAACATTAGGGAGATTCGAAGTTTGTAGCAGACTGCAGGCTGTTGCAGTCGATGTATCGAGTGAAGGTCAATGAAGCCATCAGGCCATATAAAGGGAGAGATGCTTGAAAAGTCTCCAGAAACAGCAACAGCGGCAATCAAAGCAGCCCTGCCAATGTATCCGATTTGTGAATGAGTCTGGTCAGGAAGGCTTCATTGCCATAGAAACCAAATATTCCGAAAACCTTGGAACCAATGTGGCATTGGATTCATATTCCATAATCCTGGCTCCAGCAGACCATCCTTCAACCGGAAAGGAAGTTGATTCACTACGCAAGGAGCTGTGTGAAGAATACAAGGACGTTTTTGAAAGATTCAGAGACAGATATCTGGCGTTCGGGAAGTTATTGAGGCATGGATATAACAAAGATTAAATATGCGTTGAACAGAGATGCTGAAACAGACGCTCTATTTCAGTAACCACATCTTGCAGGAACATTGAAATCTAAGTACATTTGAAAGTTGAATATCTATAACTACTAAACATTCATACATCATGAAAGGCAGTTCGGCTCTTCTTCTGATTACGACTATTCTCCTTGTTGTCGTCTTATTTTTATCACTCACCAATTATAAGGAGACACAGATAATAAGACAGGAGAATGCCATCCTATGGGCAAAAATTGACTCTGTTCAGCAGCTTTGCGAGGGCACTCCTCGTAAAACCCCAAAGACAGCTGCAAAACCATCGAACAGGAACACTGCTCCTGTGAGGGTAAAAGAAGAGCAGCCACAGCAAACGACTAAAGTAACAGGCGACCAAAAAATTGTCGTGTCTACCAAATATCGTCTCGAGGACAGATATAATAGATCAGGAATCTACGAACCTGAATTCCTGGGAAATGAAATCGGCGAAGTGATTTTAACCATTTATGTCGACTATAGTGGAGACGTAAAATCTGCAAAGCTTAAAAGCGCAAACGGCATCACTAATGAAGACGTAATTGAAGCCTGCAAGAAGGCGGCTCTACGAACCGACTTTAACATAGACGTCAGCTCTAATGACCTAAAGGTCGGCACCATCACCTATATCTTCTCCGTCAAATAGGGCTCCGAGCCACTGCAATCAGGGATTTTTCAAAAAAAAATCAATAGGCCATTAAACCTTGGCATAGCGATTCTGTCTAAGAGGATGAGTACTCAAAAAAACAGAAGATTGTTGAACCCATTAAAATGATAAAGCTATGAAGAGAAGAGTTCTAATGGTATCAGCTATGATACTCCTACTTGGTTCCCAGGTTGATTTGAGCGCAAAGGGTAGAAATGATTTCGATCGCAGGAGACCTGGAATGGAAATGCAGATGAACAAGATGTGTAAGTGCTGCAAGGATAGCAAAGCATTTAAGCAAGGAGATGTTGCAAGATTTCAGGATTTCTTCTGGAAGAAACACAGAGTTAAGCTCTCAAAGAAAGATGCAGAGAGAATCCTATTCAGTCACAGATTCGATTACAAATCGTCAAAAGGTCCACTTAAAAGATAAGTTACATCTAGAAAACAAACTGATTCACAACAACAAATCAGCCCAAACGAGTTAAACTCATTTGGGCTGATTTAATTTTATCCTTCAATCTGCTGAATCTCATCAACATCGAGCAAGGTTGGGATCGGATGCTTATCGCTATTTTTAGCACCTAGCTTGATAAGCTTATTTGAAGTATTGATAATGCTCTGACCGGTTGGAAGGAGCTTTTTCTTTCCTTCATTGAATTCAGATGTTGCCTTCTCAAGAGCGACACCGATTGCATCATATTTCTTCACAAAAAGACCGACACGCTCAATCATCTCATTTGCGAGTTTATAGACCTGCTCATGGTTCTGAGTCTGGGCTACCTGAGTCCATGTCAGGCTGACAATCTTGAGTGCACCATAGAGGCTCTGCTCGTCAGTAATGTAAACATTTGCCTCCGCAGCCTTGCGCCATAGATCCGGTTCTGCCTTGAGGGCTGTCCAAAGGGCACCGATATTCGGAACGAACATTATCACATAGCCAGCTGACACCTTTGGAGACTGAACGTATGCAGAATAATCCTTGGCGGCAAGCTCTTTCACATGCTTCTTGATGCTGTCAACATGGGCCTTCAAATACGCAGCTCTATCAATCTCGTTCTCTGCGTTTACATAGTCAACATATGATGTAAGAGATACCTTAGAGTCGATGATCACCTCGCGTCTTTCATCCAAGTGGAGAATAACGTCCGGTCTCATAGTAGAGCCTTCCTCATTCTTAACCACCTTACCATCCTTATCCTTGATGACAGCCTGGATGTCAAAGTGTACACCTCTGGTAAGTCCGTGAGAAGTAAGGAGCTCGTCAAGAACAGTCTCTCCCCAATCTCCCTGAATCTTACTGCCATGCTTGAAGGCTGCTGCAAGTTCGTCGGCACTCTTTCGTGCTGCATCACTATGCTCCATCAGGCTCTTGATTCGCTCTCTCATCTCTCCGTTTCGCTCGGCCTGCTCCTTATTACCTTCCTCCATGGCCTTCTTGAGCTCAGCAATATTCTCCTTCAATGGATTTACAATCTGTCCCAAACTGAGGTTGCTGCTCTCCGAGAATTCTTTCTGACGAGCCTTCAGCATTTCGTTAGTCTCAGCCTTGACCTGAGCTGTAACCTTTGCCATAGTCTCATCGAAACGCGCCTGAAGCGCATCCATATCCTCTTTATGTCTCTGAGCCCACTCCCCTTTTGCGGATTCAAGAGCTTTGGCAGCCTCAGCCTTAGCTGTTACCACCTGCTGCGAGCCTTCTGCCTTTGCAGCTTCTACAGCGCTCTGAAGCTCTTTCACGCGATCTTCATAGTGCTTCAGATCCGACTGCAAACTAGCGTTTTCAGCCTTATACATTGACTCCACCTGCAGCTTGACAGACATTTCTGCCTGCTCAGTGCGAGTACGCACGATCTTCTTTACAACGAAAACAGCTACAAGAGCAGCAATAACAAGTCCTGCTACAAATGACAAAAGAATCTCCATAATTGACATTTATTAAATACGGGGACAAAGATAGTGTCAGCTTGTGCCAAACCACGACACACAAAACACTGATTTACTATTCTACTACGATAGTATAAGATGCCGAGAATGTTGCGGCAGGGGCAAGTGCGTTCACCCAGTCCTTTTCGCAATATTCACCGGTGAAGGCAACGCGGTCGCAACGGCCGTACCATGGCTCGATGCAGACGAATGGTGCATTCTTGCTTGGTGGTGACCAAAGGCCGACTACCGGCGCATCAAAACGCACGGTGAGGTAAGGAGATTTATCGAGGGCACGAAGGGTGACTTCAGACACCTGCGAGTTCTGGAGAACATAGGCATCAGTGTTGTCGAACGAATCTGACTTCAATGGAACGAGACCGTCCTCAACATTGAGGAGATAAGTAGAATCTACGTCTACACAGCCTTTTTCTTTGATTGTAATGCTCTCGAGGCCCTCTGATTTATCAAAGCTGAAATAGCCTCTTTCAGAGGTCTGTGCATCGAAGCCAGGGTAGTTGAATGCAGGATGCGCTCCAATCTGGAAGAACATGTCCTCAGAACCAGGATTTGTTACCTTCCAAAGCACCTCAACTGAGTTTCCCTCAAGTTTGTAGCCAATCTCAAGAACGAATGGCCAAGGGTATTTTGCAAGAGTCTCAGGAGTGGATTCCAAGCGATACCAAACCTCTGAATCTGTTGCAGAAACCAGCTCAAACTTCATGTCTCTTGCGAAGCCGTGCTGGCCCATTTCGTATTCTTTACCGCCTACACGGTATTTCTTTTCCCAGACACTTCCGACGATCGGGAACAGCACTGGCGAACGTCTACCCCAAAACGCAGGATCACCCTGCCAAAGGTATTCATATCCGTTCTTTACGATGCTCTGGAGCTCTGCTCCCATTTCGCTGACCTGAACGGTCAGGATGTCGTTTTTAAGTGTCTGCATATATTATTTTTCTAGGTTAGATGCGTCGAGATGTCCCTTTGCCACAGCTTCTTTGTGCTCCTGAGGGTTATTGATACGCTGCGGTCCGCCCGCCTCTGCACGAAGGAAGGCTGCAGAACGTTTGAGTACGAAGTTCGAACCGAGATATTTAGTTCTTACCTCCTCATCAGCAGCAAGAGCCTCTGGAGTTCCGCTCTGAAGGATTGAGCCCTCATAAAGCAGGTAAGCGCGGTCAATGATCGCAAGGGTCTCACCTACGTTGTGGTCGGTGATGATGACACCGATGTTCTTGTATTTAAGTTTCGCGATGATGTACTGGATATCCTCAACGGCAATCGGGTCGACACCGGCAAACGGCTCATCAAGAAGGATGAACTTTGGATCGACTGCGAGGGCACGTGCAATCTCGCAACGACGACGCTCTCCTCCGGAAAGCTGAATACCCTTGCTCTTGCGTACCTTATGTAGGTTGAACTCATCCAAAAGGTCCTCAAGACGCTGAAGGCGCTCCTCCTTTGTAAACTGTTTTGACATCTCCATTACAGAAAGGATATTGTCCTCAACAGTCATATGACGGAACACTGAAGCCTCCTGTGCAAGGTAACCGACACCCTTCTGCGAGCGCTTGAACATCGGGAGATCTGTGATTTCCTCATCATCGAGGAAGATTCTACCAGCGTTAGGCACTACAAGGCCGGTCATCATATAGAAGCTGGTGGTCTTTCCGGCTCCGTTAGGACCGAGAAAACCAACGATTTCGCCCTGCTGAACTTCCATAGAAACGCCTTTTACAACTGTTCTATGGCCATATTTCTTGACGAGATTTTCGCAACGAAGTTTCATACTCTACGTTTTATTTTATATCCAGTCCGAGGTCCTGAACAAGGCTCTTGACCTCAGCATTTTGATCCATTAGTTCTTTTGCCTGCTCACTCGGCATATAGGCTCTCTTAGGAGCAGAAGGCTCATCCGGAACCACTGCAACTCTAAGATTCACCTTTGCTGACTCTACGAGGATACGGAGATTAGACTCAAGCTCGTGGAGAAGTTTAGACTCCACCCAATCCTTCTGAGCCTCATTGACAACTCTGAAGGTTACTACCTTATAGTCACCATCCATATCAATTGTGAGGGTCGAGCTGGTAAGCATACTTGCAAGACGCGGCTTGTCGCTGTACTTCTCTGCAAGCTCTGGCCACATTGCCTTGATGGCAGCATCCTCTGGTGCTGGGGCATCAGCTGACTTTACTGCAAGGGCATCAGCAGCAGGAGTCTCTTCCATCATGGACTTGAGGGAGAGTCCACCGGCGCGGGTAGTTCTTCGGCGCTCGCGAGGCTGTGCAGCAGGCTCGGCTGCCGGTGCCGGAGCTGGAGCTGGCGCAGGAGCCGGAGCAGCTACAGGAGCTGGGGCAACTGGAGCAGGGGCAGGGGCTGGAGCAACCGGTGCAGCGCTAGGCTGAGGAGGTAGCGGCGGCTGCGATGAGCCGACCATATCCCCCGTTTTCTGGGAGGCGGTCGCAGATGGCGCTACCGCTGGGGCAGGGGCTGCAACAGGAGCAGCAGCAGGTGCGGCAACAGCAACAGGTGCTGGAGAATCCGCCGGACGCGCAAGCAAGAAGCTAAGACGCATCAAAGTAAACTCAATATGCAGACGCGGATTAACGCTAGCCCTATAACCAGACTCACACTGAGTGGTAAGGTTGAGAGCCTCATAAAGGAACTGCAAAGGACATCTGTCAGTCTGCTCCTTATACTTCTTCTTAAGTGAATCAGGCATCTCAAGCAATGCATCCAGACCACCGCTCTTGCTGATGATAAGGTCACGCAGGTGAGATGAGAGCGCTGCCACAAAATGCAGCGCATTGAATCCCTTAGTCAACACCTCGTCGAAAGTCAGAAGCGCAGAAGGATAATCACCCTTCAAAAACGCATCAACAAGCGAGAAGCTATATTCATAGTCCAACACATTAAGGTTGCGAAGGACATCCTGATATTTCACATCTGTACCGCAGAACGCAACTGTCTGGTCGAAGATAGTCAATGCATCACGCATTGCTCCGTCAGCCTTATGAGCTATTACATGCAAGGACTCGTCATCAATGGTAATTCCCTCATTTACAGCCACCATTCTCAAGTTCTTCACGATGTTCTCAACAGTGATTCTATTGAAATCGTATGTCTGACAACGTGAGAGAATAGTAGGAAGGATCTTATGTTTCTCAGTGGTAGCAAGAATGAAGATTGCGTGTGCAGGTGGTTCCTCAAGGGTCTTAAGGAAGGCATTGAAAGCCGACTGCGAGAGCATATGAACCTCATCGATGATATATACGCTATATCTTCCCACCTGAGGCGGTATGCGCACCTGCTCCATCAATGTCTTGATATCCTCCACACCATTGTTGGATGCAGCATCAAGCTCGTGGATACAATAAGAGCGGCCCTCTGCGAAAGAAAGGCATGATTCGCACTGTCCACATGGCTCCATCTCCGCTGAAGGATTAGAGCAGTTGATCATCTTTGCAAAGATTCTGGCAGTGGTGGTCTTGCCGACTCCGCGTGGTCCGCAGAAAAGATATGCATGTGCAAGCTGTCCGCGAAGAATGGAATTCTTCAACGTCTGAGCGATATTATCCTGACCGATAAGTGTTCCGAAGGAATCCGGTCTATACTTTCTTGCTGATACTATATACTGAGCCATAAACGTTCTTTGGTCATAACTTACAAAGATAGGCATTTATTTTGTAACTTTGCGCCGATTTAGACACAGAGTAAATATTATGAAGAAGTTTTTGATACTGCTTGTTGCAGCCATGATGCCACTCCTCGCTGCAGCACAGGCACAGATTACAACCAAGAAGATTAAAATCAGTGACTTCCCGGAAAAGACAACAAAAGTTGTGCTTACAGGAAATGCGCTATACGATGCAGTACTCAAGGAGGAGATTGCAGCAAGATGGAGAATTGCCCCATACGAGTTCTGTACACTCCAGGAATTCAATGAGTTGAAGTCAAAGAACAACAATTACTTCCTTATCACGACAAAGGGACAGTTCAAGACTGAGGGTGAGCCTGGTCTTCAGTTCCTCACACTCGTAAAGGGCGGCGAAGCAGCCGAGAACGGCATCAACGAGATGTTGGAAATCGTATCACTCCCTATCGCGTCGGCAGAGGATCCTTCAGGAAGAGAACTCACATTCCTTTCTGCATTCATTACCATCATTCAACAGTACACTCAAGACTCGATTGACCATGACCTTAACGCGTACATCGGTCTGAGCAACTATACAAAGAACCTTGCTGAAACAAGGACAATGAACATCCTTATCGCAGACACAGACCTCGACCCACAGATGAGTCAGAGCGCCAAGGATCTTTACCTTACAGGTGGAGTATCAACTGCAGAGCAGGATGTAGTAGACAAGAACATGACTGATGCTTCAGAAAACACTATCATCAGCTATGTTGCAGCACCGACAAATCCAAAGGTTGGTTCTTACTGCTATAAGATGCTTATCAATCCACAGACATACGAGCTTTACTTCTTCAGAAAACATCGCATCAGCGCCAAATATGGTGCAGGCTTTGCTGAGTACGATTTGAGAAGTATCGCAATGACAAGAAAGGAGAAGAAGAAATAATGATTAGTGGTGTAGCAGACTGTGGATTGCGTTATGCAGTCAAAAAAAGCGGTTCGTCTGTTGCGTACTGCGCGCTTAGCATAAAATGCGGCACACGTGATGAGCAAGGTTACCATGGTGGGCTTGCTCATTTTGTCGAGCACACCATCTTCAAGGGTACTGAGAAGAAAAGCGCTGCGGTAATCAATGGTTATCTCGATCGTCTTGGAGGAGAGCTTAATGCCTACACGACAAAAGAAGAGATCGTAATTCACGCGACGGTCTTGAAGGAAGACCTGCACAAGGCATCTGCTCTGCTATTCGAACTTGCAACATCTCCTATATTCCCACAGCAGGAAATCGAAACAGAAAAGGGCGTCGTGATTGATGAGATTCACTCATACAAGGACTCCCCTTCTGAGGATATCTACGACAAGTTCGAGGAAATGCTCTTCGAGGGTCATCCGCTTAGCGGTAACATCCTTGGAACCGTTGCATCTGTAAAGAAGATCAACAGAGATGAGTTGCTGAGATTTGCAAAAGAGAAGTTTACACCGGAGCGAATGGCCTTCAGCATAGTAGCAGACATCGATGAGAAGAAGCTGGAGAAAGAGGCTCAGAAGCTCTGCAAGCAGTTCTTTGACGACAGCCTGACCACTGAAACACCAGCTCCAGAAAAGGTCCAGCACGTCTATACACCATTCGACAAGACCCTCAACAAGAGGAACCATCAGGCCAACTGCATCATCGGAGGTCCTGCTCCATCGCTTTACCAGGAACGTGAGCGCCTCGCAACAGTCCTTCTATGCAACATCCTTGGAGGTCCGGCAAATAACGCCGTCCTCAACTCTGTCCTCAGAGAAAAGAACGGATGGGTTTATGGAGCAGAATGCTCATACACCCAGTTTGCAGATACAGGCATGGTTGCCATCAGCATCGGATGCGACAAGGCAAACCTCGACAAATGCATAGAAGCAACATATAAGGAGCTCCGTAAGCTTCAGGCAGAGCCACTATCAGACCGCAAGCTGAAAGCCGCAAAAAAGCAGCTTCTCGGCCAATTAGCCATAAGTGGAGACAACGGCGAGACCCAATGCCTTTCAATGGGTAAAAGCCTGCTGGCATACGGCAAGATAAACGGAACGAAAGAGACACGAGAACTGATTGAAAACATCTCCGCAGCCGACCTCCAAGAAATCGCCTGCACCGTTTTTGACCCAACGAGACTATCAAAACTGATATATATCTAGTACACTTCTAGAAGAGGCCTATGCTGACAAATCAAAAACCATGGTCGCCCGTGACCATGTGAACGGGAGGGGCCCACGAAGTGGGAGGGATTTAGTTTTTTATTTGTTAGTATAGGGCTCTGGAGCAATAGACTATGGAACAGATTTACAAATACATCGAAGACCACGCATCCACTCCAAGCCCAGCCCTGGAGTGGCTCGTCAAACAGACCCACATCCGCACCAACCATGCCCGCATGCTCTCTGGCGCAACACAAGGCCAGTTCATGCACATGCTCACAAAGATAAGCGGAGCCAAAGACATCCTTGAGCTAGGCACCTTCACCGGCTACTCAGCCATCTGCTTCGCCTCGGCTCTCCCGGAGGACGGCCACATGGACACCCTCGAGCTCAATGACGAACTCGAAGACCTCATCCTGGAAGGCTTCGAAAGAGCAGGTCTCTCGAACAAGATTCAGATCCATATAGGAGACTGCAAAGAAACTGTCCTCAAACTTAAGGAAGAAGGCAAGATGTATGATATCGTATATATCGACGCCAACAAAAGAGAGTATTGCGAATACTATGAACTTATCTTTGATATGATTCGCCCAGGAGGACTAATCCTTGCTGACAATGTTATCTGGGACGGCAAAGTATGCCAGGATCCTCTACCACAGGACAAGCAGACCCTCAGCATCGTACGATTCAACGATATGGTCAGCGCAGATCCAAGAGTCGAATCAGTAATCCTTCCGATAAGAGACGGCATCAACGTAATCAGAAAAAAATAAAGAGGCTTCGAAGCCTCTTTATTATTTACTGACGAGTGATTCGCGCTCCAATTGCGTTCAGACGCTGGTCGATATCCTCGTATCCTCGGTCAATCTGATTGATGTTGCTGATGATGCTTGTACCCTTTGCGGACATTGCGGCAATCAACAGAGCAATACCGGCACGGATGTCTGGCGAAGCCATGTTGCAAGCTCTCAACTGGTAGTTATGGTCATGTCCGATAACGACAGCTCTATGCGGGTCACAAAGGATGATCTGAGCTCCCATATCGATGAGTTTATCCACGAAGAAGAGACGGCTCTCGAACATCTTCTGATGAATAAGAACGCTACCCTTACACTGAATTGCAACCACAAGAAGCACACTCAAAAGGTCTGGGGTAAGTCCTGGCCATGGGGCATCTGCAAGGGTCATGATGGAACCATCAAGGAAGGACTCGACAATATAGCTCTCCTGCTCAGGAACAAAGATATCATCTCCGCGCTGTTCAACAACTACTCCAAGTTTTCTGAAGCAATCAGGGATAATTCCTAGATTCTCATAAGAAACGTCCTTGATAAGGAGCGAACTCTGATTCAAAGCTGCCATTCCGATGAATGAACCCACCTCAAGCATATCTGGAAGTACTCTGTGCTCTGCTGAATGCAACTCCTTTACTCCTCTTACCTTCAAGAGATTTGAACCAACTCCCTCGATGTCTGCTCCCATATTCTTGAGAAGCTTACAAAGCTGCTGGAGATATGGCTCGCAGGCTGCATTGTAGATTGTGGTCTCTCCTTCTGCAAAGACAGCTGTCATGAGGATATTTGCTGTACCAGTAACTGACGCCTCGTCAAGAAGCATATAATTTCCCTTGAGCTTCTGTCCTTCTGGAACACGGAGATAGAAGGCTTTGCGAGACTGATCCCAACTCTGCTCTGCTCCGAGCTTTGTCATTCCGACGATGTGGGTATCCACTCTACGACGACCAATCTTATCTCCACCTGGTTTTGGGAAATAAGCATGTCCAAAACGAGCAAGGAGCGGTCCTACCACCATCACTGATCCTCTAAGCTTCGCACACTTAGCTACGAAGTCGGCACTTGCAATGTAATCCTTATCAACGTTGTCAGCCTTGAAAGAATATACACCCTTATCGAGTCTCTTAACCTCAACCCCCATACCCTCAAGCAAGAGGATAAGGTTCTTGATGTCAAGAATCTCAGGAATATTGGAAATCACTACCTCCTCCTTAGTAAGAAGAACAGCACTGATTACCTGTAAAGCCTCGTTCTTTGCACCCTGCGGTCTTATGGTGCCGCTGAGCTTATGTCCACCTTCTACAATAAAAGATCCCATTGTAATTGAATTTATCTTACAAATCTAATAATTTTTTGCAGAACTGCGAAAGATATACAAATAAAGGCTGTCGAACATCAGTTCAACAGCCTTATATTTAAAATCGGGAAAAACCGAATTAGTCAGCGAGTGAGAGTCTCTTGAATGTAACAACCTTAGCCTCAGCGTCAGCTGCCTTGATTACATCCTTGACTGCTGTCTTACCGTCACCCATCTGGTAACCCTGCTCCTCGAGAGTCTGCTCCTTGAAGAACTTCTGGAGACGACCCTTAGCAATGTTAGCTACCATCTGCTCAGGAAGGTTAGCTGCCTTCTCTGCAGAAACGGTCTTGATGATCTCACGAGCCTGCTCAGCCTGCTCAGCTGTGATCCAGCCCTTAGCCTGGTTAGACTCGATGTGAGCCTCGCTATCTACGTGTGCAGGGTTGATACCAGCCTTTGAAAGTGCTGCATCTACTGCCTTCTGTACGAGCTCCTCCTTAGTCTTCTCAGTTGCAGTCTTGATCTCAGCGTCGATAACGCTCTGAGGTACTGACTCAGCTGAAACAGCTACAGGGTTCATTGAAGCAACCTGCATTGCAACACCCTTAGCTACCTGAGCGTCGAACTCCTTGTTGAATCCAACAAGTGCAGCAAGCTTACCAGTTACATTGTGCATGTAAGCAACAATGTAAGGAGCCTCTACTACCTCGTAACCAGCGATCTGGTGCTTCTCACCAGTCTTACCAGTCTGCTCAGTAACGGCAGCCTCAACTGTTCTTCCGTCAGCAAGTACACAAGCCATAAGAGCCTCCTTGTCTGCTGGGAAGTTAGCTGCTGCTGTCTCTGCGATAGCCTCAGCAAGAGCCTTGAACTCCTCGTTCTTAGCAACGAAGTCAGTCTCGCAACCGAGTCCAACTACGATAGCCTTGTTACCGTTAACCTTAGCGATAACGCGACCCTCTGAAGTCTCGCGGTCAGCACGCTTTGCTGCAACGAGCTTACCTTTCTCGCGGATGATTTCCTTAGCTCTTTCGTAGTCGCCATTAGCCTCTACGAGAGCCTTCTTGCAGTCCATCATACCTGCGCCTGTCATTTGACGGAGCTTTGCTACGTCAGCTGCTTTAATCTCCATTTTCGTAAGATTTTTAAGGATTAATAATTACTCTGCCTGAGCCTCTTCAGCTGCCTTTGCACCCTTACGTGCGCGGAGCTTCTTGCCTGCTGGCTTCTCCTCAGTCTGCTCTGGAGTCTCTTTCTCCTTCTCAAGCTTCCTTTCGTCGAGTCCTTCCTTGATTGCGCCGCAAAGTGCTTCCATGATGTAAGCGATAGACTTTGCTGCATCGTCATTTGCCGGAATCACATAATCAATCGGAGTAGGATCGCAACAAG
>JAFYVM010000039.1 GCA_017549145.1 Bacteroidales bacterium | reverse complement strand
GTCTTGGCGGCGCCGAGATGGCAAGAAGCGAAATGATCAAGGAAGGTCGTACACCTCTCCACACATTCCGCGCTGACATCGACTACGCACTTGCTGAGGCTCACACTAAGGTAGGTGTACTTGGTATCAAGGTTTGGATCTGCAATGGTGAGGTTTACGGAAAGAAGGATCTTTCACCTAACGCAGGTGTTGCAGCTCAGGCTCAGCAGCAGAACAACAACCGTGGTGGCCGTGGTAACAACGATCGTCGTCGTGGTGGTCGCAACAACAACCGCAGAGAGAACAAGTAATTGTAACTCTACATACTTCACAAGGGATGGCAGAAATGTCATCCCTTTTTTGTATATTTGTCGAGCTAATCTAGATTATTATGAAACTTAATTCACTTATTATGGCAGCCGGCGTAGCTGCAGCGATGGCATCTTGTGCACAGGTGTCAGATGTTACTAAGATTACTGGTGTAGTTGTTCCTGAGGGTTTGGATGCAGTACAGGTTACTGTTGGTGAGCAGCTTGATACTCTTGTTCCTGTAGTTGATGGTAAATTCACAGTTGAGGTTCCTACAGATGTATGTCAGACAGGTACAGTAGCAGCAGGTCAGTATGGTATTAACTTTATTCCAGACGGTACACCTCTTCAGGTAATGATTCATACTACTACTACTGTTACATCTAAGTATCCTAAGATCTCTGTTCAGGCTAAATTGAACGCATTCTTTGATCAGGAGGAGGCTCTCGTTGCTGAATACAGAGCAAAACAGCAGGAACTTTCAGAGAACACAGAGCTTTCAGCAGAGGAGAGAGCACAGGCTTGGGCTGAGTTTGAGGCTCCTTTCATGGAGAAGTATAATGCAGCTAACGAGGAGGTCTTCACTTCAAATACTGATAATCTTGTAGCAGTATTTGCTCTTCGCAATATCCGTTCAGAGTACACAGATGTTCAGATGGACTCACTTCTTAACCTTCTTTCTCCTGCAGTTCAGGAGCACAAGTATGTCAAGAGCATGAAGGATGCTTTGAGTGCAAGACTTGAGACAGCTGAGGGTAAGATGTTCAAGGATTTCACAGTGAACAATGTTGTGGGTCTTACACGTAGTATTCCTCCTCAGCCAGTTTACCAGGAAGTTAGTCTTTCTGAGTATGTTGGTAAGGGTAAATATGTACTTCTTGACTTCTGGTCTCCATGGTGTGGCCCTTGCAAGCGTGAGATTCCTAACATCAAGGCTATTTATGATATCTATGGTGGTGAGAAATTCGAGGTTGTAAGTATCGCAGTTTGGGAGCGTGAGCACGTTCAGGTTTCTATCAACACTGCTGCTGAACTTGGAATGACTTGGCCTCAGATCTATAACGGTCAGAGAGAGCCTGCAGAGATTTACGGTGTAGAGGGTATTCCTCACCTTATTCTCTTCGGACCTGATGGAACTATCCTTAAGCGTGGTTTCCACGGCTATGAGGGCATCCACGCTGCCGTTTCGCAGTACCTTGACTAGTCTTCCATTGTCATCCTGAGCGAAGCGAAGGATCTCCATATGGATATAAAAGACAAAATAAAATTATTCCCACATTCCCCCGGCGTCTACAGATATTATGACGCTGAGGGGAATGTTATATATGTAGGTAAGGCAAAAGACCTGCATAAAAGAGTTGCGCAGTACTTCGTCTCTCCGGATCGCCTCACGCGCAAGACAGCTGTGATGGTCTCACAGATTGCCGATGCGGAATATACAGTCGTTGACTCTGAATCAGATGCTTTATTGCTTGAAAACAACCTGATAAAGCAGTTTAAGCCTCGCTACAATATCCTGTTGAAGGACTCCAAGACTTATCCATGGATATGCGTAAGTGCTGGAGATTTTCCGAAGGTATTTCTTACGCGCAGAGTCGTAAAGGATGGCTCTCGTTACTTTGGACCTTATAGCAGTGTTGTTCATGCGAGGAATCTCGTGGAGTTCTTCCACAGCACTTATCCGCTGAGAACCTGTAATCTTAAAATCACCTCAGAGGCCATTCTCCGCGGTAAATATCGTCCATGTCTTAACTTCCATATAGGGAAATGCAAGGGCTGCTGCATTGGCGCGATTTCGCAGAAAGAGTATGCGGCAAATATTGAGGAAATAGTCAGTTTGCTCAAGGGTGGCGGCCGCGAGATGATTCAGCACTATAAAACCCTGATGCAGGAAGCTGCAATGCAGATGGACTTTGAAAACGCTCAGATCTATAAGGATAAGATGTTTTCATTGGAGAAGCATTACAGCAAGTCAGTAATAATGAATGCTGTAGTGGGAGATGTGGATGTGTTCTCCCTTATCATTGACAGCCCGGAGGCCTTCGGCAACTTCATGCGTATTAGAGGCGGAGCTGTCGTCCAGTCCCTCAATCTCGGCTTTAAGATGATGATTGAAGAGGAGCAGGAAGCAGTGTTGGGAACTTTCATTGCTGAGATACAGAGTAAGTTTGGAGCTCTGTCAAAAGAGGTAATCGTACCTTTCTTGCCTGATGCAGAGGTTGATGGTGTGGAGTTCAAGGTCCCTCTACGAGGGGATAAACTATCGTTGCTCGAACTTAGTGCAAGAAATGCCAAGGAGATGCGTTTCAATGCGCTCAAACAGCAGGAGCATAAAGATCCTGATGCATATAAGAATATGGTGCTGGAGTCCCTTCAGAAGCAGATAGGAATGAAGGAACTGCCTGTGCATATCGAATGTTTCGACAACTCGAACATCCAGGGTACAAACCCAGTCTCGGCATGCGTTGTATTCCGTGATGGAGTGCCATCTAAGAAGGATTATCGTCATTTCAAGGTCAAGACCGTCGTAGGAGCCAATGATTATGCAACAATGAAGGAAGTAGTGAACAGGAGATACTCAAGAATGCTTGAGGAGAATCCTGGGGATTTGCCGCAGCTGATTGTAATCGATGGCGGTAAAGGTCAATTGTCTTTCGCTTATGAGGCACTTTCTGAACTGGGACTTACAGATAAGCTGACCGTTGTCGCTCTGGCTGAGCGTATGGAGGAAGTGTATCGCATAGGTGATCCATACCCAATGTTTATTGACAGGAACTCCCCTGCTCTTAAGGTCTTGCAGCAGATCAGAGATGAGGCACATAGATTTGGCATTACCTTCCATCGTACGCTCAGGAGCAAGGCCCAGATAGAGTCTGTCTTAAGGAGCATTCCTGGAGTCGGTGATAAGACAGAACAGCGCTTGTTGCTGCATTTCGGTAGCGTGACCCGCCTGGCTGCAGCACCCTTGGAAGATATTGCCGCCCTTGTAGGCCCCGTTCTCGCAGAAAAAATAAAAACCCACCTGTCATCCTGAATATGAAAACCAAAGTCCTGTCCCTCTATGACTGGTTCCTGATAGCAGGAGTCATTCTCACCAACATAATTTATTCTGTTCTTACCGGTACATTGGACGTTATTGGCTCCCTCGCCGGTATAACAGGAGTGTTGTGCGTCGTATTAGTTGCGAAAGGCAGTATCTGGAACTATGCATTCGGTCTGGTCAATGTTTCCCTGTATGCATGGATCTCATACAAGGCCGCCTTGTATGGCGATGCAGGCCTTAATGCACTATATTATCTGCCAATGCAGTTCATCGGTTGGTGGCAGTGGAGAAAGAGGGGTGCAGCTGTTTCTGAGGCAGAGGCAGCTGGTGAGGGTGTGCAGGTAAAGGCTAGAAGATTGGACCTAAAACAGAGGATATTTTTAGCGCTTGGCTGTTTTGTTGCAGTAGCTCTGGTAGGTTTTCTGTTGAAACATTTGGGTGATCCTCAGCCATTTAAGGATTCTGCCACTACAGTTTTAAGTATTGTCGCACAGGCGCTTATGGCCCTGGCATTTATGGAGCAGTGGGCACTATGGATCATAACCAATGTGATCAGTGTTGTAATGTGGGGAGTCTGTGTTGCACGAGGCGAAGCACATGCTGGAGTTATGGTAATTATGTGGACTTTCTATCTTCTTAACTCCATTAATGGTTTGAGAGTTTGGCTCAAGCTCAGTAAGTGATATGAAATTAGTTTTTATTTTCAGAAAATTTTTACTTAATTTGCAGTCTATTCGTGAAAATTACGCGTATTAAATATTGAATTATTAACTAAATTTTAACGTTATGGCAAACATTGCAGAAGACGTAAAGAAAATCATCGTCGAGAGATTGGGCGTTGATCCAGCAGAGGTTACTGAGGTAGCAAGCTTCCAGAATGATCTCGGTGCTGATTCACTTGATATCGTAGAACTCATCATGGAGTTTGAGAAGGTGTTTGATATTGAAATTCCAGATGACGACGCAAGCGATAGCATCTCAACTGTAGGTGATGCTATTAAGTATATTGAGGGCAAGGTTAACGCAAAATAATTTGTCTGAAATAAAAAATAAAGAGGCTGACTAAAAAGTCAATTAGACTTTGACATGAACCCCGAAAGTTAGACAAAAAACTTTCGGGGTTTTGTTATGAAATTTTGTTTTGAAATTAAGCTGGAAGCTGTTAAACGTTACTTGTCAGGTTATACTGAAAGACAGGTTACAGAACATTATGGTGT
>JAFYVM010000038.1 GCA_017549145.1 Bacteroidales bacterium | reverse complement strand
TACGTCATTCACCGCACGAAAGACAAGACTTGTCGTTACAGCTACCATCGGAAACATCAAATACTACTACCCTGTAGTCATCGACACACCTGCAAGAAACACAGCCTACACCGTAGAGCTCACAATCACCGGACTCGGTTCCACTGAACCGGACAAGCCTGTCGAGAAGGGAACCATCAACGCATCTGTAACAGTTGAAGGATGGGCAACAGGATCGATCTACAATGAAACTATTTAATCACTCAAACCACTTTAAATCACAAAGTAATGAAAAAATCAATTTTCGCATTCGCAGCCGCCCTTGCAGCATTGGTGGCTTGCAACAAGAACGAGGCAACACCTATGCAGCCTCAGAACCAGGAATCGCTCGTGCCATGCGAGCTCACCGTAGGCATCAGCGGTGCCATGACCAAGGCTACTGCTGTCACAACAGAGAACGAGGCGAAGGTGAACAACCTTCAGATCTTCGTCTTCCGCGGCGACGACCTTGACGCATACGCATCAGTGGACAACGCCAAGGAACTCACACTCTCATGTACAGCAGGAGAGAGAGTCGTTTACGCTCTCGTGAACGCACCGGACTACTCCGCTGTTCCTGGCAAGGCAGCGCTGCTTGCTAAGGTATCCGAGCTCAGCGCCAACAGCCTTACCAACTTCGAGATGGTGGGCAGCAAGAGCGTGACTCTTCCTCAGACAGGAACAGTGTCGATCGACGTGAACCGCATCGCCTCTAGAGTAGTGCTCAAGAAGATCACTCGCAACTTCACATCAGCAGCACTTCAGGCTCTCGACTTCACCGTGGATGCAATCTACCTCGTGAACGTAGCCGGAAGCACAAGCTATGACCTCTCTGCTGCTCCTGCCACATGGTACAACGTGGCCGAGAACAAAGGAGAACTAGCAAGCCTTCTCTACGATGCACCAGCATCTGCTATTGCAAACGGTCAGTCATACGAGACAGTCCATACCTTCTATGGCTATCCTAACGACCTCGCTGCGAACACAACACGTATCGTCATCGAGACTACCCTCGGAACCAGCAAGTACTACTACCCTATCAATCTCCCTCAGATGGATTCCAACAAGTCCTACGAGATTGAGGAGGTGAAGATCACTCGTCCGGGTTCCGACGATCCTGATGAGCCGGTATCATTCGCTGATGCTACCTTCAGCGTCAACGTGATCGACTGGACAGTGGTTCCTGTAACTGAAGGCACTACAATCTAAACCATGCGCTTATGTTCAAGAGAGGATTATTCATGGCATTCGTTGCCATAGCATCCCTTGCCTGCAGCAAGGAGAATCCCTCGGAGCAGGCGGCACAGAAGACGCAGATGGCGACTCTGGAGGTGAACGTCTTTGACGGGATCACCACCAGGGCGACCTCTGTAAACGATGCTAATATCGGATCAGCGGCAGGAGACATCCAGGTACTTGTCTTCAACAATGAAGGCGACCTACTAGCATATGGCATAAACGCAGCTTCTTCAAGTACAATCAGCATGAGCATACCCACGGGAACAGTAGAATGTTATGCAGTGGTGAACAGTTCGGATGACCTGTCGTCCATTGCGACAAAGACCAACTTCCTGAAGCGTCTGTCACATCTGAAGAACAACACCACATCCAGAATGGAGATGCTCGGAAGCGTATCTAAGACAGTTGCAGCAGGAGCGAACTCGGTAAGCATCGCTGTCAAACGCTTCGCCTCGAAGGTACAGATTGACAAGATCACACCTGCATTCGCAGCACCAGCTCATCGGGCAATGGAGTTCAAGCTTGTGGGAATCTATCTCATCAATGTTAACGGCACATGCCCTTACACTATGATTCCTACTGGAGCAAGCGAGAGCACAAGCTGGTACAACAAGCGCAAGTATGTCAGCGGTGACTGCAATCACCTGATCACTGACAAGTTCAGTACACATGTGATTATGCAGACATCAGCTGGAGAGGTCACTCCGTACAGCACGCCGCACTATCTGTACTGCTATCCGAATCCAGTCACTACAGACGTCTCGACGACCACATGGTCAGAGAGAGTCAGCCGCCTGGTGATCGAGACCACCCTAGGAGGCACGACCTATTACTACTCGGTGAACATACCTACGCCGCAGTGTAATACGGTCTATCAGATCACCAACATGAAGATCACAGGAATAGGCACGGACACTCCGGATGCTGTCGTGCAGAAAGGTTCTCTTTCTGTAAGCCTCACCGTCACCGATTGGAGCACCGGATTCTCCAAGGAGGTGGAGTACTAGAATATTGGGAACGCGGGACAGGCGGGATTTGCCTGGGCCAGGAGAGGGGCACGCAAAAGCGGGGCCGGCCGCTCCGATCAGGGGTTCGACTCCCCTCGTTCCCACCACATTAAATCAAAGAGCAATGGTAAAGACTAAGACACTTCTATCCATGATGGCCGCAATCACCCTTGCGGCCTCCTGCAGCATCAAGGAGGACCGTTCTCCTTGCCCGTGCTGGTTATCCATAGACCTGAGCAGATGTGCCCAGAGCAGCGTCACTGTAGCCGCCTGGGCTGAGAACGAAATCTTCTCCGAACGAGTTGCAGTGCAGGACTACAAGGATCCTGACAGTTACGAGAAGACTGTTCCCAAGGGATATGTGAACACCTCTGTGGTCACCGGGGAACGGGAGATGAGGCGAAGCGGCGCAAGACTCATCATCCCGATGGGACATGACGCAGACAGCATCTATGCCCATGCCGGAGCAATAGAGTGCTTCGGAGAGTTCGCCAAGGATACGGCCGTGCTGCACAAACAGTTCGCCAGAGTCTTCGTGAACGTGGAGATCCCTAAGGGACACGATTACCCGTACACCTTCAAGGCATGCAGCGATGTCTGCGGAATGGACATGAGAGACCTCTCGCCTGTAGAAGGTGACTTCCAGATCGACCTAAAGCTGGATCAGGAGAACATCTGCATGTTCTGCCTGCCTCGGCAGAAGGAAGACGGCGGGAACCTCAGGCTTCTTGTCTATGAAGAGGGCGAAGTCATCGAGACCATCCCTCTTGCAGAATGGATCGCCAGGATGGGATACAACTGGCTCAAGAAAGACCTTGAGGACATATACATCGGCGTCGACTATGCCAAGGCCGAGGTCAGCATCTCCATCAAGGGATGGGATGACGGCTATTCTTTCAAAGTGGAAATCTAACTTACAAGACAATGAAAAGATACTGTATGCCGGCTATGCTGGCAATGCTGCTATTGTGCAGCTGTCACGAGGAGATCACCCCGACAATCCCCGTTGAGATAGAACAGCAGGAAGAGCTCGTGCTGAACATGAGTACGGAGACAATCACAAAAGCTTTAATCGAAGGGAGCAGACTGCCGGACAAGTCCTCAGTAGGTCTCTTCATCACGGATGATTCCGGTTTTTATGAGCCGGCAGGATACAAGAACATCAAGTACACCTCACACAGCGAAGGCGGAGCGCAGGTCTGGGATAGTGAGAATCCGATATACCTTTCTGACAAGGACGCGACCCTGTACTCCTATTATCCGCACCTGGCATCCCTGACAAGCATGAACCTGCTTCCTGTAACGGCCAGCTCGACCGTGCAGGTTGACTACATGTGGGGCAATCCAGTAAACGTGAGCAAGGACAACCGCGTCGCGAACATAACCATGAAGCACGCTCTGGCAGTTGTGAGGGTAACCTTTGCAAGAGGCACATACTCTGGCGAAGGCATCGTCTCCAAGGTCTCATTCAGCGGAGGATGCGCTGCAAGCATAGCTGCACTGGACATAACCAACGGAACCCTATCTAACTTCATAGGGCAAGGTGCGGCAATATCCCCAGCCATTTCCAAGAATACTCTCAGCAGCACATCTCAGAAGGCGGACATCATTGTCATACCGACACAGGAAACCGACGGCAAGATCAGCATGACCATCGATGGCAAGGACTACTTCCTCGAGTTCGGGGATATTGAATTACATCAGGGAGAGATAACCCAGTTCCACCTGACTGTCAATGACGGGCAGCTGTCCCTCTCGGACATCACCGTCAGCGAATGGACCTACAGCAATGTGGATCCGGCAGAGATAAAGGTCAGCGACAAGGTGAAGATCACGGGAGATATCGAGGATATAGCCTTCTACAACTCCGTCAGCAATGGTACTGTCACCATCGTAGCCGTACCGAAGACGAAGTCCATCTTCGAGGAGGTGGAGCCTGTGACATATACCGGAAGCTGTACACTATCTCAATCATCAGACATAGAGACAGGAGTAAGGACCATCACCCTATCGAACATCAGTTCGAACATAGAGGTGAACTTCTCAGGAACCTATACCTACGACATCGTCACCGAATGGACGGTAACCGCTGGAGAAGCAACCCAGATGCTGTACAGATATTTCTACGAATCCGACTGGACAGACATCCTCAGAATCCGAGAGGGTGACAACGACATCAAGCCATCCTTCACAACCACATTCAGTACATCGGGCAAACACATATACAAATACGCCTTCGTGGATCATGCCGTTCCTTACGACATCTTCGAGAACTGCCCGGCACTCACCGGTGTCAGGTTGTCTGACGTTGTGACGTCCCTCGATGGATACTGCTTCTCCAAGACCTCAATCACTCATTTCGAGCTGCCGGAAACCGTAACGTACTATGGCAGCGGCGTTCTTTACGACTGCACGAAGCTCCGCACCGTCATCCTGCCAAGAAATCTCACGGAGCTGTACGACAGCATGTTCAGAGGATGCGAGTCATTGACCACTGTGGACATCCCTGATGGAGTGACCCGTTTCGGAGACTTCGCCTTTGACGGCTGCTCGTCCCTGGCATCCATCATAATTCCGAAGGGTGTGACATATATCGGCAACTACTGCTTCAGTGACTGCAGCAACCTCAGGCATATCGTTGCATGGCCTAAAATCACTCCAAACCTTGGAGGTAACTACCGATATAACTTCGCTGGGGTTGCCAAAGGTGGAGTCCTTGCTGTAACGGCAGAGGCTCAGACAGGATCGAATTACTCCTATTGGGTTGCCTCAAACATCAATCTTGGGGCATACGGGTGGACACTCGTTTATATGGATGAATAAACCAAATGAAGATGAAAAGGATATTAATGACAATAGCTGCACTGGCAGCATTATACTCATGCGAGACTCTGCCGATAGAATCGGAAGAGGTATGGCCGGAAAGCCCGGAAGTCACAACGCCATCAACCGACAGTCTAGCTGTCTGCACGTTCCAGATAAGCAGTGCAGATAGGACCAAGAGCAGTATATCCCCGGATGAAGAACTTATTCAGGACATCAACATATATGCGTATAGGGACGGTAAGCTAGTAGAGCATGCCTTCAAGTCATCCCCTACTAGCGTTACCATGGAACTGAACAAAGGATGCACATATAATTTCTATGCGATAGCCAACATGGGAAGGATAGACATGCCGTCGGATGAGTCACAGGTAGGCAGTAAGGTCAACCTGTGGATTGCCACGATAGATGACCTTGACTACTATCTGCCGATGGCATGGAAGACAACAGGTATAAACCTAAGCGGCAGCCAGAAGGCAGTCAATGTGAAGCTCGAGAGGCTTGCCGCGAGGATAGGATTCAACCTTGACTCCTCTTTGGTCAACGGTCTGAAGATCACATCCGTGAGGCTCTGTCAGAGCGCATCGGTCATCAGACCGTTTGAAGCCGGGGGCAGCAAGATCACTTCCGAGGAGGAATCACTCGATGGTGACTACGCGACAGAGCAGGACCTGAATGATCTTAATTCAGGCAAGACCATCCACTTCTACACCCTCGAGAACAAGCAGGACAACCTGCTGCCTCAGAACAAAGACCCTTGGCAGAAGGTGCCGGACCAGCTCGGCTCAAAAGCCGGCCTGTGCACCTACATCGAGGCCATCGGAGAGTTCGAGGAGGGGTTCCTTTTCAAGGGTTCGGTAATCTATCGATTCTACCTTGGAAAGGACAACACATCTGATTTCAGCGTCATCCGCAACAGCGACATGATGGTGACGCTCACCCTCACCGGAGAGGGACTCACGGAGATATCCTGGAAGGTGGAACCGGACGTAGAAGTGCAGCCGGGATACACCGACGGCTACATAGATGAGAGCCTGCATCCGGCTGATGACATGTACATCGGAGAGAAGTTCTGGTACTACATGGATGTACATCCTGATCTTGTCACACATCTTGGAGGGGACCTAGACAAATGCAGCCTCAAGCTGGTTTCCAGCGACGGAGGAAGCATCAAGTTCGATGAATACGAGAACGACTCATCGCGAGGTGTCGTGTACGCTCGCGGGACATGCTGGTCGAAAGGTACGGGTACTATCTGGCTATGCAATCCGGAGGGAACGCCGGTTGCTGAGGTGAGCGAGATATTCAATATCCAGAAGCCTAGGATGGTGGCATCGTTCTACTCAAGCGTAAGATACGGAGACGACGATATCGCTTGTGATGAACCGCCTTGTGCGGTCATCAACGGCTCGGATGAGAAACTGCACATCTACCTTATAGACAATGACGGCTATAACCTCAATAACGACTACCTGTCCGGCTTTGATCTAACTCCGTTTTCATTCGAGAGGGAACCGTACTTCGAGTCCGACTACGACATTACCGGCAATATCACAATCACGATGACTCCCGGAACATCGGAATCGAACGGGCCTGCCGCCACCTACACTATCAGCTGCAAGAACAGCGGTGGGGATCCTGATGTAAACTACGAGCTAAGCAGGGCTGTCCGAGCTTCGCGAGTGATCAGTATCGACATCGATGAGAACAATCACAGCATATACAATGTATACACTGTAGATTTGGGATTGCAGCCCATTACCCTTACTGTCGTAGACAACGGATGGGCAAACTACCATTCAACCCAGGCTTCTCTCAAGGTGGATAATCCATCGAATCTGCCGCTTATCATTCAGGCCTGGCAGGTGAACACCTCTAATACTGATTGGAATTCAATCACTAGAAATGAATATCTTGATGACGTGAATAACAACATCACCATCAAGAGGGCATCGTATATAACATCTGCATACTACGGGAACAGCCTGCCGCTTTACGGCTATGGACTTACCATCTACAGCGAGAGAAATGGAGATGGTGACCCGTTCACCTCTGATGGCAATCTGATGGTCTATCCGCTGACCGGACTAGAAACAAGCGACTGCTACGAGGTCCAGATGGTAGACAAGAGAGGCCAGGAGTCGCTTCATCATCTCTTCGATGTCAGAATAGCTGCGGGCAGACTCTATAGCGGAGAGGTAAAGATTGTCAACAACCTTGACGACGGCTCGATGAAGTATGGTATCATCTATGGTGACGATCCTGAGAACCCAGGATGGAACGATAAGGGAATGTGGCTGTATAGCAACGGCAACCTGATCTCTAAGCCGAACACTTCTCTGGATTCGTTCAACAGCGTCACAGCCAGAAACCTTACCAACCTGATGAGCCGCTTCAACGCCGGCCCATATAACCTCGTCCTGACGTATGATTCTTCTGCGGGACAACTCTACGCAAGCTGCACAAGTGGAAATAAATATAACATCAAGCTGGATGTAAGCATCACCGGAACAGTACAGGGATATGTAGAGACCTTCCCAAGCGGCACATGGTTCGGAGGAAAGGACAACAATTGTTCTGCAACCATCAGCAAGACTCTGACCGGTATCACGGTAGGTTCATCAAAGACCTCCATCGATGGAGGTGCCATCAAAGCTGGAATGGATGCTATATATGCGCAGACATTCTTTGACTCACACAACTCTATCGGTTCTGCAAACAGTTACCAGCATGCAGCGCATCCGACATCGTTGAGTGTCACGATAAAGATCAAGGTAAACTCCGGATCCACAGTGGACCTCTACCCTGTCTCTCTGACATGGAATGCATCCAACCTGTCGTATTACCATTCGCAGGACGGAACGACATATTCGCCAACACTGACCAAGTCGATGCCGACATGGGAGTTCGTTCATCTAAAACGTAAGTAAGAAGAGAATGAGGAGCCTGCCAACCAGCAGACTCCTCATCTTCGTTAAAAAGTAAAACCAATCTTAATCTTCAAGTCAAGCTCGAAGCTATCCTTGAAATCCGCTCCTCCAAGAGTCCGGACATAAACCTTATTCTCTTCCTTCTCATACGGCAGGAAATCCACTCTGCCGAACTCCAAGAACCGGTTGTCATTCGTTCTCAGACATGTTCCATAGTAGGACTGGGACAATCCTGCAGAGAGTCCGACATTCATCCTTATCTTGTCACATACCTGCCATCCGGCACCGAACTCCAGATTACAGAAGAGTCCCTTCTTGCCATACTGCAGATGCACATTTTCCATAGGGATGTACTCGTAACCACCGTTTGTAAACTGCTTCAGCCGCGACAGTTCTGCATTCCATAGAGCATCTATAGTCTGAGCTGTCTTATCTGCATGCAGACCCCTGAAGTATTCTTCATAAAGATCTAACGTAGCAAATCCCATATCCTTCACCCTATGGATGAATACCTGATTGTTATACTTGATTTTATCAGCAGCATCTCGTGAATATAGAAATACAAATGAGTAACCAAGATCCAACTGTGCATAAGGACTGACCGTCCTGTCAAGGATATCACTTCTGAGCCTTATGAATACAGGAACCGATGTCGTCTGATTATTGCGCAGCTCTCCCCCGCTTACAGTAGCCGTAGCTACCGTATATGCATGTCCTCCGAATCCTGCGGCAAGTACGAACTGAGGACAGAACCGATATCCTGCAGCCATATCTATTCCATAGGAGGTGTTGATCCTTTCATTGAAGGTATTTCCTGCTGAAAGCTCTACTGAGAAGAATGCTCCTTTCTGGAAATAGTCAGGTTTCTCGGAAGCATGGGCTACTGAAGCCAAGACAAGCAATGTGATGGATGTGATTAAGAATCGTTTCATATTAGTGAGTGCTATTTAATTGGTTTACAATTACATTACTGGGTGTTCTTTAGGCGTAGAAGGGTCTTTTATAACCATTCTACAGCAGTAAATATGTAATGAATAATTAATCTGGACAGCTGCCGATAAGCAGAGCTATGACAACGCCAATAATCCAGAATGTAGCCTTGAACGTGAACTTCACCACGCCAAAGACAATGTCGAATAATGCCTTCATTCCACAACAAATTTATATGTTACACTGATTGATGGCCTCGCGTACAATAACAGGTTCGGAAAAAGGTATTCGACTAAGAAGATGTCGAATCGTTTGGCCACCTTTTTAGATGTCTGCAAAGTTAGAAATTATTCCAAAGGAAACAAGCATTTCCTGAGGGTTTCTGGCCTTGCAGAAGCGATAACGGCAGCGAGTATAGGGCAAGGGTCAGCGAAAGAAAACGCAGCCCTCTGCGGGTTTGTTTACGGCGGACTAGTCCGCTCTCACGAGTGATAATCGAGTGAGGCGATGCCCTTGCTGAAAGACGATGCCAGATTTGCGGATTGCAGAGCCAGAAACCAGAAATCCTGCAGACATAATACTCTCTTAGTTATTTTTGTTAAATTTGTATGGTTAAGCATTATAGACATGGCTAAGACATTCCCTTTTCTTAAAGACTTCCGCAATGGAATCGCTGCAGAAGGCCCATACAATCTTTTGAATCTTGACGATCTCAATAAGGTCACTGATAGTCCTGGAGTCTATATAATAGAAGCTGCAGACAAATTCCGCTTCCCTTACCCGAAAGGTAATAGCTCAATTCTGTATATAGGGATGTCCGATTCCAGTCTGAGAGGGCGCCTTAAACGACATCGTCTCCACCTGAAGGAACTCTGTGACACCAACGGTCAACATGGTATGGCAGATAATGAAGAGTGGGTATGCCAAAGATACCAATATATGTATTATCACGGAGCTAAAGTGTATTACTATTCCCGTAAAGGAAAGCAGGAGGCGAAGAATCTCGAAGCTGAAATATTGTGGCAGTTCTATGCTAAATACCGCGCTCTTCCAGTAGGTAATGGCGCAAAGTCGTATTCCAAACCCAAGTAAATCCAAACACCACTACAGTCAAAAAGGGCAGCAGATCCCTCTGCCACCCCAACGATAGGATTTTGTGAATCACTTAGCAGATGTCATTTAGACCATAGTCTGACAGGATCTCTTTGATCTTGGCATAGCCATGGCCATTGGAGGCTACGATGGCGAGATTCACCATTGCATCCTCCAAATCTTCTTTAGCCATACGGATATTTCCGTCATTGGGTGCATCATTCTGTTCTGTGATTTTCTGCTGCTCGATTACTGATTGAAGGGCTGCAGCTGTCGTGTCGAGTGAACGCCTCTGGACCGTCTCAAGAGAATTGGTCTGTGTGGTGTCTTTACCTTTCTGGTCTTCGCTTTTTAATCCTTTTTTTCGCTTCATAATTAAATGAAATTGGATCAGCAAGTACATAATACCGGTATTCAGGACTTAATCTGAATGGTTAATATTAACTGACTGTCACAGACACTTTTAGCTAGTAAGCCTATGGGACCCCGAAAGCGTCGCGGACACCGGCCTGCATCCCGTAAGCTTGCGCCTTTCAACAGACACAGGCCTGTCTGATGAAAGTAGGGTACGCAGGAAGTACACGCAAGGTGACTGCGAATACGGGGATGGCTAACGAGCTTCTACGTGTCTGTGACCATTTCCGGTTCCTATCAAGCTTGACAGGTATCAGAAATTGACGCAAATATATAACCCACTTTTGACAACTTACGTCAATGACTAAAATAATTTTCAATTTGTCTAGAAAGTATTCTTTTTGCTGATTATTCGAAACTAAATTTCTATATTTGCATCAACCGCAAGGAAAACAGAAACATAAAATAGCCATATAGCGTTTTTGCTGTTGAACCCGAACCTCAATTCTGGACAAATTGTAGATAACAATCCGGTGACAACGTGCATAAGCGCCCACGTTAAGCGTGGGCGTGATTTTGATGTACGATTGTTAGGTGTCCAGACCGGAGGTTGTACATTGGGATCACTCCCCGCTTTCTTTTTTGCAAAACGCCTCGGATTAGGATCGGTCTTCGCTTTTCGATCCTTAGAAGGCGGTGACGGACAGGCCTCCCGAGCCGTCTTCTTTCATCCTAGTTTTGACATAAAGTTGTCAAATCCGAGATTTTTCCCAAAGATGTCACATTTTCACGATAAGTTTGGTACATATATGTGGAAATTTCTTAATTTTGAAGATTAAGGAAGAAAATCAAACAAAATCAATATGGCTAAAACAACTAAGGCACCTAAGGAAGAGCGCCTGGAGGATATCCTATTTAACTGTAGGAATAACCTCCGTGGACGTGCACCTATGCAGGACAAGCGAGACCTGCTCCTAACTCTAGTATTCTTAAAGTTTGTTGGAGACAGATTCAACGCTCAACAGCAGGCAATCGTTGATGAATATACACAGAAAGGAATGCCGGATGATTTTATTAATATGAGGCTCGGCAACCAACATGAATACAGAAAAGCTGGCGTATTTTTCCTTACTGACGAATGCAGATGGGATAAACTCATAAATACCGCACCTACTGGAATGGCATTGGCTTTTGATAATGCCATCAAACTCCTCGAACAGAACGAGCAGAAACTTAAAAATGCACTTCCACAGCAGATTTTCACTAAAACCGCCTTAGAGCCTAAAGATTTAAAGGCCGTTATCGACGAAATCAATAAAATTGATCCGTCAAAGTTCACAGAAAGAGATCTTATCGGACGCGTATATGAGTACTTCCTTCAAGCATTTTCAATCAATGCTGACAAGGAAGAGGGAGAATTTTATACTCCTCAGAGCATTGTAGAACTTATAGCTGCACTCATTGAGCCGTTCGACGGAACAATCTATGACCCTTGTTGTGGTTCTGGAGGCATGTTTGTACAGTGTGCCAAGATTATTGAAGCTCATGGAGGCAATACACAGACCATCAATGTATATGGTCAGGAGTCTGAGCCAAGCACCTTCCGACTTGCAAAGATGAACCTTGCTGTGAGAGGCATCTCATACCACCTTGGCGATAAGGCAGCATCTTCTTTCACAAATGACCAGCATCCTACTGAAAAAATGGATTACATCATGGCGAATCCTCCTTTCAACCTAAAAAAATATTGGGATGAAAGTTTGATTGATGATCCTAGATGGAAAGGATATGGAAATCCACCAGAGAGCAATGCTAACTATGCCTGGATTCTCCACATGTTGCACAAACTCAATGTTACAAAGGGCGTTGCCGGCTTCTTGTTGGCGAACGGTGCCCTTGACGATAGTGACACTAAAGACATCCGCGAGAAACTCATCCGCAATGACAAGGTTGAAGCTATCATTGTGCTTCCTCGTAACATGTTCTACTCTACTGATATCAGTGTCACTCTGTGGATTCTGAACAACAATAAAAAGGGAGGCAGAAAGGGAGATCGCTTCCTCCGTAATCGAGAAAACGAAGTTCTTTTTGTGGATTTACGAACCTGGAATCAGAATATCTATGAAAAGAAATATGTAAAATTTACGCCAGAACAAATCCAGGATGTCTGCAATATTTATTTCGGTTGGCAAACACTTCAAACGGAGGACAAACCAGCAAAGTATGCAAAAGATGAACTTTATTATTCAGCAGGAATCAAAGAACTAGAGGAGAAAGGATTCTCATTGGTTCCAAGTAGATTCATTAAGTTCATTGATAGAGACACTGAAATAGACTATAATGAAGCCCTAACATCTGCAGGAGTAAAGGTTAAAGAGCTCCTTAAGGCTCAGAATGATAACAGAAGTAAACTTATAGAGGCTTTTAAGGCGATTGGTTATGATGCAGAGTAAGACAACTTGGATTCCTCTAGGACAGTTAATTTCACCATCTGATGAAAGAAACTCAAAAGGCAAGTATAATGAATCTCATGTTCGAGGTATTAGTGTAGATAAAAAAATCATTCCTACAAGAGCAAATCTTGATGGTGTCTCTCTAACTCCTTATAAAGTCTTTAAACCCAAAGAGTTTGCGTTTGTCACCGTTACCTCACGAAATGGGGACAAGATTACCATAACAATAAACGATACTGACGAGACGTTTATTGTTTCGTCGTTATATGTTGTTTTTAGAGTAAAAGATGAATCTATTATATTACCTGAATACTTATATATATACTTTAACAGAAAAGAATTTGACAGATACTGTAGAACAAATTCTTGGGGAAGTGCACGTGAGTATTTCTGGTATGATGACATCTGTAGAACTCCTATTCCAGTCCCAACTATAGACAAACAAAAAGAGATCATAAAAGTCTATAAAGAGACTATTCAATTGAGAGACACTAATCTTAACATTGCTGAACCATTATTAAGACTTTGTAGAAGTTATATTCAGGAGCTTAAAAATAAGATGCCACTTGTACCTATTGGCCCATATATTTCCAAGGGTGAGAAAAATACTTCTAAAGAAATCTCTAGAGTTTTAGGTGTAGGACAAAGTGGCTTCATAACACCACAAAAAACACCAAATGAGTCTCTTTCTAACTACAAGATAATGGACTATAATGCTATCTGTTATGCTCCACCATTATATAATATATTATCTGATGCCATTCATTTATATAAGGAGCAAACACGTGCAGTATGCTCACCTATATATGAGGTTTTCTACTGCAATGAAGAGATTATCGTTCCAGAGTTTTTATTACTTTGGTTGAAAAGACCAGAGTTTAAAAGGTATGCAGAGTTTCATGCCATGGGAGTTAGAAATACCTTCAACTACAATTTAATGGAAGAAGTAAAGATACCACTTCCACCAATCGAGACTCAACAAGCCATAGTTGACATCTATACTTGTGCATCGAAAGCAAAACAAATTGCTGAAGAAGCGGACAAACTAAGCAGAGAAATCTGCCCGGCACTCATTCAGAAAGTAATACACGATTAACACACAGAAAATGGCCAAGCTTAACGGTAAATACTACGAAAGTGATTACGAACAGGCTTTTGTAGAGCTATTACAGCAAAACGGATGGGATTATACCTTCGGCGAAGATTTACATCGTAAGGTAACCGAGCCACTCCTTGAGGATGACCTTAGAGCATTTATTTCGTACAAGTATGCTGATAAAGGTCTTACCGCTACGGAAATGGACACAATCGTAGCTAACATAAAGAATGTCAGCGGTAGCACGGATTATATTGCACTCCGCAATGCATACATTCTTTACAGCGAAGGTTATGATTTCTCATATTCCGATGGCAGAGGCGACCCTTTTAAGCTTGAGTACATTGACTTTGAACATCCTGAAAGAAACATCTTCAGAGTAGTCAATCAGTTTGAGATGCTTCAGGGGCAACAAACAAGGATTCCAGATGTACTATTGTTCATCAATGGTATCCCTGTTTGTATCGTTGAGCTTAAGAATCCAACTAACGAGAACGCAACAATACGAAATGCCCATACGCAGATTACCGTAAGATATCGTAGGGACATTTCTTCACTGCTTAAGTATTGTGCACTAGCTTGTATCAGTGACGGAAGCAATACAAGGCTTGGTAACACAATGGCAGGTTACGAGTTCTTTTACGCATGGAAGAAAGTAGAGAACGAAGACCAGGCTGGTAGTGGAATACATGAATTAGAATCACTCATCAAGGGTGCTTTTACTCCTGAGAGGATTTTGGAAATCCTTCGAGATTACATATACTTCCCTGACCTTTCCGATAGTGATAGCGAAATGGAGGTTATATGTAGGTACCCTCAATTCTTTGCTACAAGAAAGCTTAGAGATAATATCATTGAACATCTACGTTCTAGCGGTGGTGACGGTAAAGGTGGTGTTTATTTCGGTGCGACTGGATGCGGAAAAACATTTACAATGTTGTTCCTTGCCAGACAGTTAGCGCTTAGATGCAGAAATAAGCTAGGAAGTCCTACGATTCTGCTCATTGTAGACAGAGAAGACCTGGAGACACAGGCAGGTAAACTGTTCTGCAAGTCTAAGACATACCTGAATGACGAGGCCATTAAGGTTTTTGATTCTATCGCTGAACTCTCAAATGAGATGAAGCTCAGAAGATCTGGAGGACTCTATGTAACTACAATCCAGAAGTTTACAAAAGAAATGGGGCTCCTTTCTGACAGAGCAAACATTATCTGTTTCAGTGATGAAGCACATCGTACACAGACTAATCTCGGCAGCAAACTTAAGATGAATTCTGATGAAAGCAAAGGCGAACTGGGTGCATTCATCTCATATGGTTTTGCAGAATACTTAAGACGCGCCTTACCTAATGCTACATATGTAGGATTTACAGGTACACCTATTGATGAAACAATTCATGTGTTCGGTGGCATTGTAGATCAGTATACCATGAAAGAATCTCAGGAAGATGGTATTACTGTTCCTATTTCATACCTCCCTCGTCTTGCACGCGTAGCTATGGACGCGAAACAGGCCGAAGAAATTGAAAAGTACTATAAGCTTTGTGCTGAAGATGGTGCTACAACAGAGGATATCCTCAAGAGCAAGGCTGCAATGAGTAGCCTCGAAGTAATCTTAGGTGACGAAGGTAGATTACGTAGAGTTGCACAGGACATTATTGCAGATTACGAAACAAGACTTACAGACAAGCCGGATCTCCTCCAAAAGGCTATGATTACATGTAGCGATAGGAAGATTGCGTATAGGCTATACAAGATTATTGAGGAATATCGTCCTGAATGGTGTAAACCAGTGAAGTCGCTCAACCCTTCAGCATTTACTACTGATGAACTTGAGAAATTGCATGATGTTGCATATGTGAATGTGGTTGCTACGACTAGCAAAGATGACCCTAAGGACATGTATGAATATCTTGGAGATGAAGATCACAGGAAATTCCTCGACAGTGAGTTCAAAAATGAGAAGTCTAACTTCCACATCGCCATTGTGGTCGATATGTGGATCACAGGATTTGACTGTCCACCTCTCACCTTCCTCTACAATGACAAGCCTCTTCAGAAGCACACGCTGATACAGACAATCAGTCGCGTCAACCGCAAATACAAAGAGAAAGAGTGCGGTGTAATCATCGACTATATCGGCATCCGAGAAAACATGAAGGAGGCCATGAAGAAATATGGTGGTGATGTAGCACCTAAGGAGGACGTAGAACTCTGCCTTGAAATTCTCAGAAATGAACTTGAAATTCTTAAAGATCTTACTAAAGATCTCGACTTCAACAAGTTCTTTAATGAGAATGCACTAACCCGACTGCTATTCATTCAGGAAGCAGCAGAATACATCCTGGCAAACAGCTTCAAAGAAAAAGGGAAAGCTTCGTTTGATACTCTTTTCAAAGGACATGTAAGAAGATTGAGAAGTGCTTATGACATCTGCAGCCCAGCTGGTGTACTCACTGAGGAAGATATGGCTTGGGCTCAATGTTTCATGGGTATTATGTCATTCATGAGTAAAATCACATCCACTCATCATGATGTGGAATCCATGAATAGGAATGTTGAAAAGATGGTTGCTGAGGCAATCTCTTGCAACGGTGTAGAATCAGTTCTTGATATGGAAGGTGCTGAGGATGTATTCGGAATAGACTTCGTTAAAGAGTTGGACGATGTAAAAATGCCTAATACTAAGTTCCAACTCCTGGTGAAGATGCTCAAGAAGGCGATTAGGGAATACTCGAAGACTAACAAGATACAAGCTGAGAAATTCGATAAACTCCTTGGAGATACAATTGACGAATACAACACACGCGACAAGCTGACATTTACCAATGATGTCGCCACTGATACTATTCATGCCATCAGCGAGGCTGTTGAAGAAAAAGTCGCTTCCTTAACGGATAAACTTCTTGAAATTTTCCGTGACCTAAAGGCGGATAAAGAAGAGTTCAAAAAATTGGGAATTACATTCGAGGAGAAGGCCTTCTATGATATTCTTGTCGATCTTCGTGACAAGCACAAGTTTGAATATGCTGACGAAAGATGTATAGCACTAGCTCATAAAATCAAAGAACTTATTGATGGCACTTCACTGTATGCTGACTGGATTAATAACGACAACCTTAAGAGTCAGCTTGCAAGTGACCTTACGATGTTAATTTATAAAGAAGGATATCCACCAGAATGGGATGAGGAAGTATTTAATAGAGTACTTGAGCAGGTAGAAAACTACAAGCGGTTCAATTAAGTCTAATATTTCTCTAGAATTTTATGAGTTTCTTTGATGATATTCTCAAGAAGAGGAACATCCCCTCATGGGAACCTAATATGTTTTTATGGGAACTTCGTATAAACGACGAGGAGTATGCCCTATTGAAAGATATTTTAAGGGAAGCTGCAAACAAAGCTAGCTTTAGAGGTGTTTCTCGGGAAGCTACTTTATACTATGCTGAATGGTGGAGAAGAGAATATGAAGGAGGCCATGTGGGCATAGAAGACGTTTGCGAATCCTTGACCTGCTGCAGTGTTCTCAAAGATGACTTATATCAGGCTGCGAAGGATGGACAGGCATCTCTGGGATTCAAGTCGATAAGAACAAAAGGCGAAACGAGAGAGAGAAATAATGATATGTACTCCATCTATTATCAGGGTGGATTACCTATGAATTCTATCATCAAAGAAATACAGGTTAAAAGGAGCCAATCATCCTGGGATAGATTTTTTCGCAAACTAGTATGGAAACTACATGACTTTACGGAAGTTAGTGAAAAACTTGGAACTAAGACTTTGGCGTTAAGCGATAGTGTCAAGGCATTTAGCGAGACGCTTCGAGTAGCAGCGGACTGTCTATCTCCAACTATGCAACCATATATCCATCAAGAGGAATGGTGGAATATTATTATTCGTAATTTCGAGGAGGAGAAAAGAAAAAGAAAAGCAAAGACACCATTTGAATCAACTTGGTTTTTTGGTCTTGATGACATTGGCAAACAGATTTCTGTTGGATTCAAATTCTCCGGTCCACGTACAATTAGTCAGGAATTTATTAAGGAGCATAATATAGAGAATAGATCATTTACCACATTCTCAGTATTAGTAAACAACACATCCGTGTTTACTGCCGAGTATGATGGCCGCTTCTACTGCAGCAGAAATGTAGAGAAAAGCATTAACTGTAATCTCGGCGACACAATATCAGTAGTAATCAACGAGACCGGAACCGTCCTTTCAAGTCGAGAGATAAATTTCGACATCCCCAAAGTCATATATCTTATTGATCATGCAAAAAACATATATAGACTCGGTGATGCACCACAATTAAAAGAAGAAGAATGCAGAATTATTTCAACATGCGATTGGTATTGCGACTATAATTACGAGTTATATAATATTGGTGCAACCAGATACAAGGTCTTTACTCCAGCCAAGGGAGATCAAACGGTTAAACTCATTTCTGCTGTTAAGGACCAAGTCAAAACGCTAAAGACAACGTCCGATTCTCTTAAAACTTTTATAGATTGGAAGAGTGAGTGGAAACCAGAAATTCGAACTAAAGAGCGTTTATTTAATCTAGAGTATAAGGAAGACAAGGAGAAAAAAGACAAGACTAAGGAGGTCGTTTTCTATGAAGGATATAACGAGAATGAGATTAATACGAGTCGTCCTGTCGCAGTTGTATATGCTGAAAAAGGAAGTGATGCTTGGATAAGTCGTGCCAAACTCGGTGAAATAAAGGCTAAAGTACAACGTAAAGACAAAGAATCTGTTGAATTTGTTAGTTTCATCAATTCAGGAAATCTTTCTATTTCTTTAGTGTCATCATCACGTGACATATGTGAAATCCACATCTCCTGGAAAGATAATACTGGTACCCCATATGGGAATATTATCTCAAGTGATGCAATCAACAGCAACGGTAATTGGATTATAGAAAAGAGTAATCTAAGCAATCATAGATTTGCAGAATTCCAGTTTCATCCAAATTCAGGTTTAGGTTCAACCTTTACCTTGAACCTACTACCTCTTTTCTACGGTTTTGGCATATACGACAGAAACAACAATCGTCTCCGCCCTAATTCCATTATTCCGATGGTGGATATTGGGAACTTTAGATATTACCTGCGACATTCTAAAAACGTAGATTTATATCCTCAAGGAGCTCAGGGAGAATTAAAATACACGTATAGTGAGAATGGCAACGATAATGATGTTTTTGAATACTTATGCGAAAAGCCTGTAAGAAAGTCAAAAGTCAACTTTGAAGATAGGTTGGCTTCTATATTCATGGATGGCAGTGCACATATACATAGGTTGCTCAATCTCTCATGCAAATCGTTACCTTTCGCAGATGTGAAGATAGACATCAAGACTGAGAATGGGATAGAGACATACACCTTTAAAGAATTTCCATATAGACTTAAGTATGAGTCCGACGAGACAGGAGAGATGGTTATCGTTAAAAACGTATCCACTCTGCCTAGATATGACGAGGACCTTCTTGCTATACCAATAGACTGTCCTAATTTTACTCCTATTGTTTTACAGCAGAGCACTGTACGTAAAAACTGCTACTTCTTGCCTAGTAGCATTACACAAAGCGACTATACCAAATGGCTTGTATATGGCAAGCTACGTGGATATATTCTACCATTTGCCATAGATGTTACTCAAGACCTCTCTCCAGATACTAGAGATGATTTAAGGGCAAATACGACAAAATCACTTAAAGGTCAATTCCTAAATGCACCTATATCAGATCCGATATGGGATAGAGCGATTCAATGGTATAATAGATTGCCGTTAGGACGTATTCCGGGCACATCGATCCTTGACCTTGTAGCTATTTCAGACGACAACATGTTGATTAAGAAATTTGCTTTACATCTATGGCTTGATGCATTATATAAAAAGGAGTCACTTGAAACTTTAAAGGCTTCCCTTATCGAATTCAGTGAACAGATGTCGTTCTTATGGTCTTGGAGCTCTAAAAGTTCAATATTAGATTATGTTTCAGGGCTATTCAAGAGCAACTCTACATTATTTGAGCAGTTATTTTACACTTGGGTACTATCTATTGAGGACCAAAGAAGACAATTAGAAATCCTTTCATCGCCAACGTCTAAAAGCCCTACAACCCTCATTGAGGGATTCGAGGATTGGTTTGAAGACTTGGTTATTAAAGGACATCCTGAGGCAAAGTATGACTTCCCTGATGAATTTGATGAGAACAGTCTCTCTATAGATGCAAAAAATGAATTCGAGTTTTGGAGGAATTTTTTCAAAATTCCTGAGCATCCAACAAAGATAGCCTGGATTCAAGTTCGTTATAAACTTTCTGAAATGCTGAGTGGCACATTAAATTTCGGACAAATAGATTATAACGAAAAAACAAATTGCGAAATACGAAAAAGTATAATAAGTGGTCTAAGCTATAAAAATCAAAACGATGAACTTTAAGAGCTTATATTCAGAAACCAAAGAGAACCTTGAGTTAGCTCTACTCTCTTTGTGGTCTCCAGCACATCACAGAATGCGTTGGGCAATGAAGGATCTTATTAGACGAGAGCCGCTCTTTGCTGAGCCGGTATTCCAGTCTATGTTTCCTTGGAAGAATACAACCGACCCTAACTGGCGTTCTTACCTCGCACCGGAAGTTATCAAAATACAGGAAGACAAGGCAACGAAACGAGGTGACGTATATATTCCTTTTGAGCATCAGACCGAAAGCTGGAACGAGCTAAAAAGAGGCAACAGTATTGTAGTCACTAGTGGTACCGGTTCAGGCAAGACTGAATGTTTCATGCTTCCTATTCTAAGTGATCTTCTTTCAAGAAAATCACCAAACGGAGATGATCCAGTAGAAGCCATATTTCTGTACCCTCTTAATGCCCTTATGCAGGACCAGAAGGACAGGCTCGGCTGTGACTGTCAGGAACTCGGATTAAAGTTCGCTGTATACAACAGTTCATTAGACGAGAGTAAAGCAAAAAGGCCAGTCAATCAGAACTATAAAAATGCCGAGGTTATTACAAGAAAAGCAGTAAGGGAATTTGATAATAAAGTTCCGTCCTGTCCACAAATTCTCTTGACTAACCCTAGTATGTTGGAATACATGCTTGTTAGGGATAGAGACCAGAAGATCTTTGAGCGTTCTCAGGGTAAATTAAAATGGATCGTTATTGATGAAGCTCATACCTATACCGGTTCGGCAGCAATAGAACTTGCATATCTGATCAAACGCGTTCTTTCAGCTTTTGACGTAGATAGGGATCAAGTGCAGTTTGTTTGTACCAGTGCGACGATAGGTGACCCTACAAAACCTCAAGAACTGATTGATTTTATAGAAACCATCACAGGTAAACTACCCGCATCAAGCACAAAGAGGCTAGTTCCTATAGACGGCCACCGGGTTGTTCCAGCTTTACCTGCTGTAGACGTTAGACGTGAACTCGATAATAATGGTCTTAACCATATTTCCGAGAGTAATGTTTTGCAGTTAAGACAAGATATTAATAATCACCCATTTACCCTATCAGCCATCTGGAGTGCTCTTACAAGTCTACCGTATAATCGAGAAAGTTGCCTCGATCTAATTGATAAGTTATGCAATATAAAGATTGGCAAGGATTTCCTTATGATGATAAAAGGCCATTTCTTCATAAGGACGATAAATGGACTGTATACTTGTATCAATGAGCATTGTCATGCTTCTATTGAGAACAACAGCTCTGGCTTTAGATTCTTGACAACAGAAAAGGGGAATTCTAGATGTCCTCACTGTGGAGCTCCTCTCTTTGAACTTGTCCAGTGTAGGGATTGCAAAGAGTTCCTGCTTGTCTGCGAAGAAAATGATAGTCATGAAATTCGCCCTGCCTATGTCCTAGGTGAAAATTTAAATATTGATGAAGAGGATAATGGGGATGAGGATAACGACAGCACAGATGGAGGCATGTTCACCGATGATTCTTGGCAGAAAGTCTATCTTGCATACTTTGGATATGGCCGACCATATACCAAACCTCATCCAAATTACAACGAATCTAAGATTTCCATCATTTGGGATGGAGTCAAATTCATCTCCAAAGTCCTTCCTAATTCAAGTTGGTACAGACTAGCTAATGGAAACAAGCTTTATTGCCCTAACTGCGTAAACGGAAGTGGTGACGACGGATCTAATTTCAAGAGTTTCAGAGTTCCTTCAAATTGGATTAACGGTGTGATAGCACCAGCCCTTCTTGCCGAAGGTAAAGATGCAATAAATCCTTGGGGCAAGTATATAGCCTTCACTGATAGCCGACAAGGAACCGCGATAAATGCCAAACGATTTAACATTGATTCAGAAAGGGTTTACTCTAGGAACCACTTGACTCATGATCTTAGTGATCCAAACAATAATCCTCAAATCAAGGCCCTAATTAAACTAGGTCTTCCTCCTGCTGCAGCTGCTGCGGCAGTTGCAGGAGCAGGATTAGCATGCGGACTTCCTGAGTTTACACTACAAAACATTGCTGATTGCATCTTCAATCAGCAAATATTCGAGCATATCGATTATGATGCAAGCAAGAATTTGGCTACAAGCAAGCATCAACATATAAAAGATGAAGAAGCATATAAGAATGCCCTTCTCAGGAGTCACATTGGACGTCGACCTGTACATCTTGCCAGCCATGAAAGTCTGGGTTTCATAACGTTAACATATCCTAAGATTAACAATGCCACACTTGGGAATGAATGGATGAGAGCCGGATTCAAGGATGAAGACTTTAGAGCATTCCTGAAAATTTGCATAGATTACCACATTAGAATGGGTAATCATATGCAACCATATACACCTAATGAGATTCAGTATATTCGAGAAGCTAATCGTTCAACTCCGTACAATCCCGCTGATTGGCCAAAAGTGCAGACCGAAAATGGCACTGCAATAATCCGCCAGAACAGATTAATCCTCTTATTGTGTGCAGGACTTGGAATTACTGACATTAATTCTCTTACATCAAGAGAAACGGAGATTAATGACCTGATGGATGAGACGTGGCAATACCTCGCTAAGAATATACTTACGAAGGTTGATTTCAACGACAACTATTATAAGGAGCTAGACGAAAATGGCAATCATAAATATGATGGCTGGTACTACATTGACTTATCCACTAATGCAAAAGTTGACAATGTTATTGTAAAAGCCCCAGAGAAATTATGGTTATGTCCATTCAGTTATTCACTGATGGATACCATTTTCAAGGGTTATACTCCGGCTATCAAGGGAGCTGTTTGTGCAGAAAACTTTGAAAGGTTTAGAGTGCCTTCTTCAGCTATTGTTGACATGCCTATTATTGGCACTGTTACTTTCAATAAGAATGTATCAGATCTGGAATCTAGAGGCATCTGGACCGACAGACACAAGTATGCTTATCAATCTCTCTCAACAGGAGGATACCTTACTGCCGAGCATTCTGGTCAGCAGGACAGGGACATTCTTGAACATTACACAGAACAATTCAAAAAGACTCCTCACCAATTGAACCTTCTCCAGTGCTCAACAACAATGGAGATGGGAGTTGACATCGGAGATATAGACACTGTTCTTATGACCAGTGTCCCACCAACCAGTGCAAACTACCTTCAGCGCGCTGGCCGTGCTGGTCGACGCGGACAGAGCAAAGCTGTCGCGATTTCATTGTGTCCACATACGTCTATTGGAGTGCAGGCCTTCCGAAATCCAATGAGAAACCTTGTGACACATAATCCAGCAATCAAACCTGTAGAGAGTGCCATTATTGTACAAAGACACATCAACTCATACTTGGTAAGAGAGTTTGTTACTGCTAATAATCTTGGATTTAGCAACGTACATGACTGGTTGTATAAAAATGGTTTCTACAGTGACTTTATTAATTGGATTGAGGTAAGACGCACCAATGCAGCTTTGAGCAACGCATTTACTCGTGTATTCGGAGCCTTAAACCTTTCAAACTCTATTACTGCTACTCAAGAGGCAATAAAGAGCATTGCAGAGAATTATCAAAACACTATTGATAATATTGAACAGGAAATACAGAATGTCAAGTCTCTACGACCTGTAAATCAAGCAAAGATTGACGCCCTTACAATACAAGAGACAGCTCTCTGCAATCAAGAGCTAAAGGGATATCTTGCAGAGAAGCAATTCCTTCCTAATGCAGATATGCCAACTGGGGTTGTTGAGTTCAACTACATTGATGCATACAACTATACTGTTTTGAACAGTTTGCGCAACGAACTTGAAAATGAAAAGGCTAAACTTAAGACAACAACGTTGGTTGGGCAGCAGAATAATATCAAGTATAATATCTACGACCTAGAAAGAAAGATTGAAGCTCTTAAAGCCAGGACTGTCACCAGTAGAGAAATCAAGGTTGCACTTTCAGAATACGCTCCTGGGCAAATGGTTGTCATCAATGAACGAAACTATATTTCTGCAGGCATAGAATGGAACAATAGTTTCGGTCAAAAACAACCTTGGAATTATTTCTATCATTGCCCTACTTGCGGTAGATTTGAATACACAGATGATTCCACGCTTACGACTTGTGCCTGTGGATCACTTTATCGTAATATCTTGAAGCCGAATTGTAAACCACAATACACTATGGCGATTGAACCAATTCGATTCAGGACTGATGTGAATAGAGGTATTAACCGCCAGGAACATACTGTAAAGACGTTCTACCAGATACAGACCATACTTACTAATGTAGAATGGGCTAAGAGTATTCCTGGTCCTCAATGTGATATCATTGGTTCAGACGATGCCCAGGGAGAAATTGTATTCTATAATGTAGGTAACGGAGAAGGGTTCAATTTATGCCTTGATTGTGGCAAGATGGAGGTTGCGAAAACAACACGCAACACTACCAACTGGCCTCACTTTGACATTACAGAAAAAGATAAAAAATGTGCTGTCAATAACGTAAAGCCTGGCATCTTATTGTCAGGCAAGTTCCCAACTTCATTTGTGTCTCTTAGATTCTACAAAGACGCAACAAGAACAGGATATGTTGACGATGTAGACTTGCTTTACTCACTTGGAGTAATCCTTTGCAAGGCACTCGTTCAAATCATTGGAGTGTCTCGCGATGAAATTGATTTCGACGTGAGACAGGAGAATAATTACTCTTCAATCTATATCTACGACACTTCCAAGGGAGGTTGCGGATATTCTACGGAACTACTTGATATAAGCATTCTTAATGCTACATTCAAGAAGGCTAAAGACCTTTTAACATCATTCACTTGTCATTGTGAAAGCCAAGAGAGATGTGCATGCGTAAGGTGTCTAGTAGACAGAACAACTCAGCGATACGAGAAACACCTATCTAAGTATAAGCTCCTTGCATGGTTTGCTAGTCAAACCATGTCTACAAGTGCATCTAAATCTGGATTGGCCGCTATCCCTATTCCTATTAAACTCCTTACGACAACATTATACTCAAGAGCATCCAAGAGCGACTTCGTATTTTGTGCTGACGTAAACAATATGAATATTCTTGACTGGACAAGCAAAGATGGAGTGATGGGCAGAATAATTCATGAATGCGTGAATAGAAACAAAAAAGTCACTATCCTTGTTTCTAATGTACCTAATGTCAAGAATGGTGCAAAGCTTAGCGATATTGTACCATTCATTGATTTCCCTTCAAAGTTCCCGAACTGTACAGTTAAAGCAGTTAAGAGCATTGAAACCAGTCCTGGCGTGTTCTCGGCATTAATCGTGGACAACAAGTCTCATTATTATACCGAGGACGACGGAGTACTTGAGTTAAATGAATTATGGGGAGAGAATTGTACAACGCTTTATGAAGATGGAAATATTCCGACCTTCACATACGAGAGTTTCCCGACAGTTAGTGATGCAATTGCTGTAACTCAGCCAAATGAGATTACTTTGCAGGCTACAATTGACACAAACGTGAAAAGAGTTATCAGGCTGAATGAAATCTACTCTTTTGTTAAGCAGTTCTTGTTTAAGGACCATGATCTTGAAGAGCAAGCTGTTAGGAAAATCCTTTCTGGTAAAAAAATTAATATCCGATTCAGCGATACATATGTAAACAGCGCCCTTGCCGCTCTGATTCTTGTATACTTAATCAAGGAGCTCAAAGAGACATACAACTTCGAGATTAACGAAATCGCACTGCAGATTCAAGGAACAAAAAGGAACTGCAGTAATCCAAAGTGGGATGATTCAACATGGATTTCATGGTCATATCCGTATGCTGCAATGGCTGACAGGTACATTAAAAAAGTATTTGAGGACGTGTTAGGAATTACGCCTATCTTCTCTAAAATTGAACCAGATCACTACAGATGGATGAAGTTCAATCCTGTCGGAGAAAGCAATCACATTGAAATTAGACCAGATTATGGAATTCTTGGTGGATGGCATTCTCCATACATATACAGAGAATTGGATTACATCACAGGATTAAGCAAGATAGAAACAAAAGACAATGTAGCCGCTATTGTATACTATCTTATTATTAGAAAATAATATGGAACAGCCTAAGATAGAACGTCTGCTGAGACTCATGAAGATGATGTCCGGCAATACCAATTTCACTGTAGATGAACTCGCTGAGCGACTTGGAATTTCCTATCGTTCCATCTACAGGTACATTGACACGTTCAAGGAAAGCGGATTCGTTGTCGAGAAGCTGCACAGCAATGTGTACAAGCTTGGAAAAATGCCCAAGTCATATGTTGATCTGAAGCGCTTGATATACTTCTCTGAGGAGGAGGCATATATCATCAACAGTCTGATCAACAGCCTTGACAACACCAATGCTTTGAAGACCAATCTTCTGAAGAAACTATCTGCAGTATACAACAGCACCAGCATTGCAAACTAT
>JAFYVM010000037.1 GCA_017549145.1 Bacteroidales bacterium | reverse complement strand
GCACCCACAGGCCTGACCGCCTGCGGGTGTGCCACGAAAACAATTAAAAATTAACAAATAAAAACTCAAGATTATGAAAAAGTTATTTTTCATCGCAGCAATCGCAGGCGCAGCGCTTGTAAGCTGTACAAAGAACGAGCTCGCACCTTCAGTAACTGAGCATCAGGAGATTACCTTCGCGACTCCGGTTGTAGGTACTCCTACAAAAGTAGATTTGGTTTCAATCTATCCGGATACACAATCCTTTGGAGTATTCGCTCTCTATTACACTGCAAACTTTAATGGATTTGCAAGCGGTGTTAATTATATGAATAATGTAGAGGTAGCTAAAGTTGCACCAGCAGGTGAGGATCCTGATGGTGGATGGACAGCTGCTGGTTACTATTGGCCAAAGACCTCAGGCTCGACACTTACTTTTGCTGCATATTCTCCATATATGTCAACTGGAGTGTCGCATAGTGCAACAGGAATTACGTTTGAAGATTATACTGTAGGTGCTTCTGCCGATGTCGATTTGCTTTTTAGCAACAGGGCTTATAACAAGACAAAAGCTGACCAGACAGGTGATACTCAAGATAATAACAAATACTATGGAGTGGACATTGTGTTCAATCACGCACTTTCTGCAATTCTTTTCCAGGCTAAAGCGGCAGATAAGTTGGTAGGCAATACTGGTGTTACTCCAAATTATGAATTTGTTATCACAAAGATAGAGGTGTTGAATGCGGATAGCAAAGGTACATTTAGCCAAAAGTTGGTGGATGCAACTGATGGATCAACACCAGCTACACCAGTCGCTTCTACAACTGATTGGAGTACCTCAGTCGATGTTGACTATACAGCATATTCAGGCGCAGGTATAACTGTGAACTCAACTGCTCCGGTTTCAGCATATGATAATCCAGCAGGCAAAGCTGACCTTATTCTCCTTCCACAGTCTCTTGCTGACGTAAAAGTTAAAGTTACTTACAACCTTCGCCACAGCAATATGGAAGCAGGTAGATATATAACAGGTAATGTGGCAGAAGCGAACCTGTCATACGATCCCGAAGGAACTGCTGATGACGTAACATCTTGGCTTCGTGGCAAGAGATATATCTACACCTTGACTCTCGATCTTGACCAGATTTACTTCTCTCCTGAAATGACAGGTTGGACTGATGTAACAGTTGCAGGATCGCAGATTCTCTAATTCCTATACATTCCCCCAGGCCTGACCGCCTGAGGGAGTGCCAATAAAAGACTATGAAACACGACATTCTCATATCAATTTCTGTTCTTGCAGCTTTGGTTGGCTGCACGAAGGTTGACGTGCGTACACCTGAGAGGGTTCAGAGTGACGTATGTTTCAACACACCAGTTGTAAGCAGTATAACCAAGGTGGTTGGTGAGATTGATGGGTTGTATCCTACGAGCGAGAGTTTTGCCGTGTTCAGTGTCTACCATTCTGAGAGCTTCAACGGATGGGATACAGGTGTTTCATATATCAATAGAGCTGAATTTACCTATAACGCGTTAGTTGATGACTCAGATTCAGATGCACTTGGCGGTTGGACAGGTGGCTATTACTATCCGAAGAGCGGCAAACTCTCTTTTGCTGCATATTCCCCATTCAGCGCCCACGCAGATTCTCCTGGCGTTGGCACTGGCACCTTTGAATATGCCTCTGCTGGTCTGAGCATTGCCAACTTCACAATTCCTGAACTTGCTGCCCAGTATGACCTCCTGTACAGCGAACGCATATACGATAAGACGGCTAACGATGGCGTAGGCGACGGCTACGAGGGACTTGACCTTGTGTTCCAACACGCCCTCTCATCCATCAAGTTCAAGGTCCAGAAAAAGGCAGCATATACAGGTTACACGATAACCTTGAAAAGCATCTCTCTGGAAAATATAAACTATAAGGGCAGCTTTGCTGAAAACATCCAGAATGAGACAAGTGATGTGTACGCAAGTAAACCAGCGTGGACACCGACGAATGAATTTGATGAATCGGATGGTTTGGATGATTTGACAAATTATATGATTTACAACTCATCGCTGGTAATAACCGAGGCAGCTACAGACACTGACGATGTGAAATTCCATACGATACCGCAAGGAGCAATCCTGCTTCCGCAGACCTTCGGCGAGAGTGACACGGCGCTTATTAGGGTTAATTACACTATCAAGCCAACTTCGATGCCGGAAATCTCACAGACCGCGACCATTCCGCTGAACAAACTCAGCGAAGGGTGGGTGATAGGTAAGAGGTACACGTATAACATCAGTATAGGATACGATACGATAACGATAAGCCCGACCGTAATCGGTTGGGAAGATGTAAATGGAGACGTTGCCGTAAATTAATGAAGATAAGATTCTCATATATATTATTGATGCTGCTCGCCACAGGCTGCATAACGAATCATAAGGAAGAATATGATCCGGAGATGAAACTTTTGTTCCATCCGGTTATGCAGGTTCAGACGAAGACGCAGTACTCGATCGAGCATTACCCTGAGGGTCAGCCGTTTGCAGTAAACGTGTGGACCCTTGAGAAGGAGCAGTGCTGGCGTCACAATGCTGAGGATGCTGACATATATATATCAGGAGAATATGCCTATATGAGCGACGCCGACCGCTGGGCCCTGATGGACGACCATCTCTGGCCGGAAAGGGAAAAGAAGGTGACGGTAATTGGATATAGCCCTGTGAGGTCATTCAGTTCTTGTACATCTTTCCACGGTGCCAGCTGCACCTACGATATGAGGGAGAGTCAGGAAGACCTCCTGTACACAGACCCTCAGACAGATCTGGATAAGGTGGAATGTGGAGGAACAGTGATTATGCCTTTCTATCACGCACTCTCACAGGTGGACTTTGAGGTAAAGAATAGAGTAAGGGATGATGAGGAAATCTTCATCAAATCCATATGGATAGACGGCGTAAGATGTTGCGGAACCTTCAACTCACTGCCGGTGCCGACGTGGGAGCTTGAAGAGGATGAGATGGAGCTGCTCTTCTTTGAAGGCCATCAGCCGACAAGCAACAATCCGATAGAGATCGGAACCGCCTGGAACATTATCCCGCAGGTCCTTTCAACAAAGGTGACAGTGGAGTACGAGTACAGGACAGCAGCCAACACAGGTTTCACCCTTATGCTGAAGACCTGTGACCTGCAGACCAACCTGAAGCCAGGACGTCACTACACCTACACCCTCGCAGTCGGAATCGACGAAGTCCAGTTCCTTCTCGAGATCATTGAAGACAAATTTAAGTCTCAGGCCGTTCCGGAAGAACAAACGGACACAGAAGAAACAGAAGAATGAAACGAATGAGAAACATATTGATATACACCACCGCCCTCCTGGCCATCCTTTCCTGCGTAAAGGAAGGCCCGACAGACGGTGCACCATCTGACGTAATCACCATTGCTCCGTATGTCCCTCAGACAAAAGTTGAGGGATATATCAACACCAATGCAGATTTCGCCGGCAGCAAGATGGTGGTATATGACTACATACAGGCACCAGGTACCGAACAGAATCCTAATGGTGTGCACGGATGGTATATGGACGGAGTCTCATTGGTTTGCGATCCAAATGGTAACTGGGATTATACCGGAGCCTCTACAACAGAGCAGAAATTTCTCTGGATCGACCAATCACAGAACACCTTCTTTGGCTGGCTCGATATGACAGGAAGCTGGTATAAGAATGTCGCACTGCCATCTTTCAGTAAGGAGAACCTCACCTTGTCTGTTCCATCAATAACATTCACTGCGGGTTCTCCAGTGTATGACTTTATGTACTCAGAAGTTCTTGATAGATACTATACAAAAGGAGATCAGCAAGGCTCGGAAGTGCCACTGCAGATGAAGCATCTGTTTACGGCATTCGCATTTGGGGTTTCTAATGGAACGAACTCTGAGGTGGTGCTTAAAGAGTTTAGCATTAATGGTTTATGTAGTACTAACTCGGCTAGCATTGATTTCGCTTCTGCTGCAACTGTGACATATGGAGAAGGAACACGATCAACTGGTGTTTATGTTCAAAAGACAGGAGCTGATATTACCCTTGGAGCAGGAGATAGGTATGCTGATGTCTTTAATACTTCCGCAACATCTCCGCAGTATATGATTATGTGGCCGCACAATGGAAATGGCAATCAGTGGCTGCATTCAACTGAAGAAATCGAAACCAATCCAGAGACAGGTGAGATTACATACCCGGGAGAATATCTGATGTATGTTAAGTACACAATGGATGGTGCTGAGTTTGAGAAAAGGTTAAATTTCCCTGCAGGAACTGTTTGGGAGGCAGGAAAGAGATATCATTACAACATAGAATTCGCGGATAAGATCATCAAGCTGACTTGTACTGTGAATCCGTGGATCGGGAATGATTTAGACATTGACTTCGCGGAATCTGGTGTCACAATGAAAGACGGTGGACAACTCAGATGGGATACGGCTAAATCCAATGTAGTTGGTACTAATGTATATATCACCAGCAACACTCCAGCTGAGGGTTTATTCCATTTTGATTCCCCTGTAGGAGGTAACTGGTATGCCTCACTCTCTGGTGATGTAGACGCATTTATCCTTGAGCCTAATACTGGCGCTATTAATGAGACATCATCAAAAATCAGAGTGGTTCCAGTTCATACTGGTGACAGGGATAGAGATTATAAGGTCACTATTAACTTCTTTGTAAGAAGAGCTGACGGAAGAACCATACCAGCTGACAACCAGATTCAGCCGACTCCGTTCACTATAATACATCAGAGTAATAAGCATTAGAAAAGGTTATGAAAAATATATTCATATATATAGCGTTACTGGCCATTGGCCTGACTGTCTCTTCTTGTTCTGAGGAGATCGTTTCGCCTGTGTCAGATTCTCCGATGCTGACGATTCATCTCAGTAGCTCTGATCTTCAGACAAAGGCTCCTATGGCAGGAGTTGAACAACTTAATGAGAATTTTATAAAGACGATTCATTATTTTCTTTACCCTATGGGAAAGACTAATGAACCTGCTCTGTTACACAATAGTACTAAACCAATAACTACTTCCAAGCAGACGCTCGAGAGTTTCAATGTACCTTTGGACGAGACTCTTTTGAGCAAATTGTTTGTGTACCCTCAGGAAAAGTGCAAGGTCTTTCTTATTGTCAACCTTCCAGAAGGGACTGTCATACCAACTGATACGTCTATAGACAATCTGAAAAAGATAGCAGTAGAGGCAAACTTCTCCTCCCTTCCTGTCGGATCTTTTGTGATGACTGGAGAAGGCGACGCAACACTTAAGAGCAGGACTCAGAATCCTGCTGCAGAGGGAAATATCAATGTGGACAGGGTCGCCTCAAAACTGACTTTGAATATAACAGTAAAAAACACATTTAAAGACGGAGAAGGAGATGATGCTACAATCTGGACTTCCCAACCGGAAGCTATGAAGGTATCTCTTTATAATTGCGTCAATAACGCTGAACTCTCTGGAGAACCGCTCGAGTCGCCGTCACGTTTTGATATACTTGAGCGTACGTTTGCTGTGACTCCCGGAACAGAAGTGACTGAATGTGCTTGCGATCCGTTCTACTCTTATCCTGTGGAATGGGCGCCCGGTTCTGAAGATGAACCGTATTTATTTATAATGCTGCCGTGGACTGATGGGACGGGAGATGGAACAGATGATGGAATAAGCTATAGTCCTTGCTACTATAAGGTCATCCTCAGCGATACGCGTCTCTACAGAAATAACTGGTACAATATCAATCTTACCTTGGATGTCCTCGGAAGTTTCAACGAAACAGAACCTACTGTTGTCATCAACGACGTGACTTACTACGTCCTGGACTGGCGCGATGCGTCTGATAATGCCAGCGATGCAGACGTCAACGCAGATATTCACGGTGCAAGGTATCTGGTGGTGGATCAGAATAAATATGAGGTATTTAATGAGTCCTCGATTTCTATTCCATTTACAACAAGCCACGACTGCGAAGTCGTAAATGTGTCTTGTAAGTATCCGGATCTTGTGGCGGAAAAGGATGTCGATGAACTGGCTGCAAATTATTCAATCAATATTGAGAATGGAAAAGTCGTGGTCTTCACGCACACATTAAATAATGATATGTTTAGTGATGACTTTGACTTTACTCCTTTTACTATAAAATTCACCATTCGACATAAGGATGATGATGATTTCAGGGAAGAGATAACCATTGTTCAATATCCTGCAATTTATGCAGTAGGCCAGCGAAATTCGGATACCAATTCTACTGGACACGGAAATGTGTGGGTGAATGGATATAATGATGATGATACTTCACCAAATGCCGGTCAGGATTTCTTTGGAGGTGCAAATGGAAATAGACAAGGAGCTTACCCATCAATGTATGTTTTCACCATTACGACAACGGAAGGTACTGATTTTATTATTGGGGATCCTCGAGATTCAGATTATACATATCAAGCAAATGATGCCGACTGGTTTGTAGGTGATGCATTATACGATGGTGATGCTGATCGAGAGTTGAAATACTATTATGGTACTGCAGTAGCCAGTGAAAGATATTCAAGTACTCAGACGGGTTCTATCTATACAAGTGATGAGGCAGCAGAGGCAGCAGAACCTACAATCAATATGGTGGCCCCTAAATTCAGATTGGCTTCGGGATATGGAACTGTAACGCAGACGACGGGAGCCAATAGCCTTGAAACTATGAAGAAACGCTGTGCATCATATCAGGAGGATGGCTATCCGGCAGGTCGATGGAGACTTCCAACTAGAGCAGAGTTTCAGTTCGTCCTTACGCAAATCAACTTAGGAAATCTTCCAACTGTATACTTGGAGACTTATGATTATTGGTGTGCACACGGTTTGGGTGAACCGGTCGATGGAGTCGTGAGGATGAACTATATTAGCAATAGTCAGGGTGGTGGTTACAGTAGTATTACTCCCGTACGTTGCGTATATGATGAGTGGTACTGGGAAAATAGTGAAACTTATCGTCTTGGTGTCGATGCGAGTGGAAAATATACTCCGTTTAATACATTTACTTGGGGAGATATGCCAAGAGATCAATTTGATGCAAAAACTGAGTAATAATGAAGAAACTTCTATACATATTGTCACTTGTCTTGCTCACTGTGTCTTGCGCAGAAGAGTTGGTTGAACTTAAGCCTATGGTTGATGGTAATAAGGTTACTATCGACTTTTCTGTGTCTGTTCCAGAAGTTCCTGTTCATACTAAAGCTTTCGCAGACGCTCCAGCACTGACCAATCTTTATCTCGCAGTCTTTGATGAGAATGGTTTCCTTGTGGAATATGTAAAGACAGACCCTAACGGAACAGAGTTGGCAATACAAAATGGTACATCCTATAAATACTCAGCGAAACTTACTCTATCTGATACCAAAAGAATCATTCATTTCATAGCCAATGCACCTACAACATTGAGATACGGAACAGAAGAAGAAGTTATTACTGCGTTGTACACTGAGGGGGCGAATGATGCTTATTGGTACAGAAAAGAAATTAACGGTGGCATAAGGGCAAATCGTGTAAATTCAGTCCTAGTTCCAACAGAGGCTACTGTTCAAGCATTGAATAACATTCCTCTGGTAAGGAATTTTGCAAAAATTGAAGTTAGGACAAAGCAGGATTGTGCATTTAAACTTCAGTCCTACGCCGTGATCAATGCTCCCAATAAGGGCTCTGTTGCTGCATATAACAGAACAACAGGTAGTTTCGTGGACTACCCTGACAAGACTGCAGCAGTCTTGAGAGCGGGAGGATATGATGCATTTGTGCCTGGTGATGCAACCCTGAATTCCGATATAACTAATCTTGGACTTGATGAAATAACTACACCTTCCCCGTCATATATATATGAGAGAGAGACTCCGACCTCTAATCCTGTATATATTTTGGTTTATGGCCAGTTCGGAAATAAAAACGTGTATTACAGAGTGGATTTACGTGATGATGATGGTAATTATTTCCCATTGCTTAGAAACTTTCAGTATACTATCACTATAAACACGGTTACACACACCGGTTATCCCAATCCGCAGGATGCTGCCAATTCAGCTGGTAGTGGTGACATCTCGACATCCATCGAAACGGAGCACCTTACTAACATTTCAGATGGTGCAGTGCGTCTCACTGTTGACTATACCAGCAAGGTTCTTGTGACTGAATCTAATGTGGAACTTAAGTATAAGCTCGACAATCTGGGAGAATCTACACTTAATTCGGTTGTGATAACATCTGAAGGAGAAGCATTGAGTGGTATTGTGGTTGGTGAAGATATTCTTTCTTCAGTTACAACTACGACTCCCCAATCTGGCAATTGGATTACTCTTGTTGTGGATCCTGCTCAAATTGGAACAGAGCAGAAGAAGGGAACTATTACCATTCTTGCTACATACGACGGCGATAGAACAATCCAGAGAAAGGTGACATACACTTTGCGAAGACCATACGAGATGGAGATTAAGTGTGTGCCAGAGGAAATCCCATACGGAATCAATGAAAAGGTCAAAGTAAATATTACAATCCCTGATGACCTTGGATCATCTATGTTCCCGTTGGAGTTCAACATTGAGGCTCAGAACCTTTCTATTACTCCAGATAACGACAATCTTCCTGTTGCTTCCGGTTTGAGTACTATCCCAGGCGTAAACAAAAGTGCCTTTTGGTTTGTCAAGTCACTGTCAAAAGAAGAATATGATGCTCTTCCTCTAGTCGATGGTAAGAGAACATTCCAGTGCCATTTTAAGGCTAACAAGCGAGAGAGTGCCACAAGGGTATATGTGACAAATCCATATTTTGTGGCATATGTAGATGACATCCTTACAAGTGTCACAGGCCTTCAGCCATATGATGTGGATGATTTTGGAAATTATGATCCTCGATATTTCCAGAATCTGAATTATACTGTGAACCCAATTGCCATCGGTACTGACAAGACAACGAGCTTTACGTTTACTATGACTGCAGCACCTGAGGGCCCTGTCACCGTAACCCTGGTTAATGCAAGACCTGCAGACGGAGAGGAAGACCTGACAGGCGGAACTGTCGATAAGGATGGTAATGCTGTATTTGTCTACAACACTAACACAACATCCGGCTCATTCGACCTCCTCACCACAACCGACGATAAGGCAGTAGAAGTCAGACTCACAGCAAGTCACTTTGTGCCTAATTCACTTGAGGCAAAACGTGATTGGATGCAGTTCTCAAATCTTACAATAAGCCCTACTAGATTATTGCAGGGTGTTGGCAGGTCTGCAAGCATATCATTTAGAATGGATGCTGATGATGCGGATTATGCGACAAATGAAGTGACCATTAAACTCGTGGGTTTGCAGGATGCTACAGGTAAGAGCGAGATTAAGATAAAGCCGGTTTCGTCAGGAAACGTTTCAGTAACTAACAGAACGGTGACAATTTCAGGATTGACAACCACGACTGTATCTGATCCTGTGAAGTTCACCGTCTCGGCATCAGGATATGAAACTACAACTAGTGCAGAAAAGACACGAAGCAGAGGCAGCTTTAGTAATCTGTCCTATACCCAGAACGGTGGGACTGTAACATCCCTTCCAACAACTTCACAGCAGGTCGACTTCAATTTCACGTTGTCTGACTACGATCCAAATATGACTATCAATGTTACTCTGGATGGATTTGAACCGGTTGATAATACTGTGCTTATGACTAAAGCTGGTGAGTATATTTACAAACCAAATGGCGTGAATTGTACTTTTAAGCTTAAGACGTCTAATGTCACCGGGTCTAAAACCTGTAGTGTGCTGCTTTCAACAGATGGATTTGATGATGCCGAACGTGTGCTATCACAGACTGACATTAAAAACGGAAGAATTCCACGGAATAGAACAATTAGCGGAACTCTTGTAAACGTGCCTAATAGCCCTAATGCTCAATCTAATCGCACATTTACAATATCAATTGAAGGTAATGAATCAAAAACATTTATAGCTGATATAAAAAGGGAAAACATTGGTACCAATTGGAATAAGATTTATGAATATAGTTATACCGTAACTATTGGCAGTAATTGGGATATCACATATACTGATGCAAAACAACTTGTGACAATTACTGTGATGTTCCAGAATTATCAATATTCAGGTACTTGTACCATTGAGCAGCTCATTAATGCAAATCTTACGGGTGTAGAATTGTCTCGGCAATAAATAATTCTGTATGTCTTGTTTTGAACCAAGATTATTTGTATAGTAATATGACTGTGGTAAGAAACAGTTTCATCTTTATATTAAATTGTCAACCAGTATACCGCAGCAGGCCGTACGGCCTGCTGCTTTGCTTTTGCCATCACGATCATTGCGCCGTTTTTGAAGTTAATGTGACATCTTAGCCCCAAACTTGCCATTCCCGGCATAAACTATTGATGCGTAACCAACCGGTCAGCCACGTCATAGAAACCTGAAGCAGTCCTCCGATCTTTGTCGTCAAAACGACAATGATATGATGACACGTGAAGAAGTGGCAGAGATCATCAGCTACTGCCAGACCAACCAGATCTCCTACAAG
>JAFYVM010000036.1 GCA_017549145.1 Bacteroidales bacterium | reverse complement strand
GTATCGGAGCAAGTATCGTATGCCTCGCAGGACTGATGCAAATGCTTTTGAGTGACTACCCTATCCAGACATGGGCCTTCTTCTTTGGTCTTATCGTAGCATCATCCATCTTCATTTTGAAAGGAATCAAGGGATGGAGAGTGCGTGATGGACTATGCCTCGTACTTGGAGTCATACTTGGAGTTGTAGTATGCACTCTTTCTCCAACTCAGACTCCTGATGCCCTCTGGTTCATCTTCCTAAGCGGTGCCATTGCAATCTGCGCGATGATTCTTCCTGGAATATCTGGCAGCTTCATTCTGCTTATTCTTGGAAAGTATCAGTACATCATGGGCACAATTACTTCATGCGTTGGAAATGCAGGAGCACTTTGGGGTGCAGAGGGAGCAGACAAAGTCCTTTTCTGGAACTCTGCAGTAACATTGGCGATATTCCTTGTAGGAGCTGTGGTGGGAATTCTCAGCTTCAGCAAGTTCCTTCATTGGCTTCTTGCACGTTGGCACAAAGAGACACTTATCGTGCTTGCCGGCTTTATAATCGGCTCACTTGTAAAGGTTTGGCCATGGAGCAACGAGGAGGCACTGATGCAGGACGAGCTACACATTGCAGGAGCAATCATTTTCGCGATAATCGGCTTCAGCCTTGTTACTGGCATTGAACTAGCCGGCAAACTTATTAAGAAATAACATCTATATCATAAAATAATAAACGTCGCAGGACACATATCCTGCGACGTTTATTTATTTTGAGTACTTTGAAATTACTTGAGTACCGGCATAGCACCTGAAAGATCCCAGATTGTCTCATCCCAACCGATGCGCTTAGCAACTGCAGAAGCTGTTTCTGTTGCAGCAGCAGCCTTGCCATGATAAGGCAAGTAATACTGCGCTGTATGGTTGACTACTAACGGATTGTCGGCATCGACATTTTCCTGATCAAACGGAGTGTTGAACTGCGCAAGATCACCGCCATAGTAAGCCATCACAAGGTCTGGTCTACGCCAGCAGTTCTTAAGAGTATTTTTCTCGACGGTCTTTCCAACTATAGCAGCACCACTATGATTTGCCGAAGGGTCAACACCACGACTCTTATAAGTGCTGATCTCATTACCCCAATAAATACAGCCTTCAATTCTGTTGTTACAGTTGGCCATCTGACCCTGCACAGAGTTCTTATGATTCTCTGCACGACCAACGATACCACCGATTCCGTGGCCACACTTATTGAGATCCATGTCTGATCCACAGTTGATGATGTTGATTTCGACTCCGAGAAGTGTTCCTGCAATACCACCGATCGAGTGGTTTGTGCCAACCATCTTACCGCTTGTCCAGCAGTCCCTGATAGTTCCTGCAGCCTGAACGTATCCTGCGATACCAGCCACAATACTTCTATTGTTTGTACCTACTCCTATTGTTCCTGAATAAGAACATTTTTCAATCAGGAAGTTAGTTGCGGTAGTGAGGATATTACCAACGATACCACCGATATTATCATGCTTGTATATAATCTCCACATCACCCTTTGCAGAACATCCGCTGATAACGACATCTGCAGACTCGAGTCCACCGATAAGGCTACCCTGGTTACCCTTCTTGCTAGCATCTGCAGTTGTGAAATTACCCTCATAATGACAGTTCTCAACACGCACACCTTTTGATCCACGGATTGATCCGAACATACCACCACAGTTATCACCCATACCCGAAACATCAGCCTTGCAAGTACAATTCTTAAGCACTGAGTTTGCTCCTGCAACGTATGCGATGAATCCTCCTGAATAACGTCCTTCAGCTGAAGCAACCAGCTTACCTGTCGACGAGCAGTCAATAATAGAAGACTCGCTTCTGATAGAACCGATGAATCCGCTGACAACACGGCTGGCAGCAGTAATTGTTACATCAACAGCTCCAGTACAATTTGAAATTGCAGAAGAGTTCACCTGTCCGAAAGCACCTCCTACATTAAGCTCAGCTGCTGCTCCAGCATGAGTAAGAGTACCGGCAACAGAACAGTTGCTTACTGTCGATCCTGTCAACTGCGCAGCGATGAAACCAGCTGGAGAAGTCTGCGACTGAGTAACATTGAGAACACCACCTGTAATGTTTACATTCTCAATCACTGCATCATTAGCGACAGCAGCCACAACAGCTACCTGCATATTCTTACTCTGAGTATATTCTACCTTTGGATTTTCAAATATAAGGTTTGCGATTCTACCTGTAAGATGTCCAGCAAAGCTAGCATAATCAGCAGAGCTTGAAACTGTAAGGTTAGAAATCTTATTGTTGCGACCGTCAATATCATACATATAGCCAGAAGTTGGACAAAGTGGGGTCCACTCAGCACCAGCCATATCGATATTTGCATCAATAACAAAATAAGTCTTTCTTCCATCAACGAGCAAGTCCTTGACTGCAAGAAGATGATCCTTTGTAGCAATTACATGTGGGTCATATTTTGATCCCTTACCTGTGAAGTTATCCTCCCATCCGCTGGCAGGAACAACAATAGAGTGGCAACCACCGACAAATGACTGAGCCTTTCCTGTAACAACATACATCCAAGAAGTCTCACCACTCACGACAGTCAACTTAAGAAGCTGATCAGCCGTAAGCTCAACATCCTCAGTTCCAGCAATATAGACCTTAAAATTATTCTTCAATGCTGACACATCCTTATTGTCATAAGAAAGCGTATATTTTACGTTAGGTCCAAGTTCAAATTCTACAGATGAAACAGTCTTTATATATGACGGGAATGCCATTTCAAGCACATAGATATTGTTCATCTTGAATGTTCCGCCATGCTGCTGAGCCCACTCAGAAGAGAAAACTACGTTCTTGTATGTATCCACATTCTCAAGAACCATAGTAATAGGAAGACGTGAGTCGCCCTCTGGCACAGCATAGCTGATAGTGTACTTATCAGCAACAACATCCTGACCAGTAAACTTAGCACCAGTAAGAGCATAGTCGCCCATGATGGCAAATTCCACAGTCTGACCGTTTGCAGTCACCTGAAGTTTATCCCCATCAGCCCATGAGAAGAAGTCGCCAAGACCAGGTACATCAGCATACATCTGATTTTCAGCAACAATCACAGGAGTTACATCGTTCTCAGGAACGATTACCTCAACACACGAAAGAGCCATGAAGGCTACAAGTATATATAATATCTTCTTCATAGCTTTAATTAGTTAAAAAGGTAATCCTGTGTCTCTTCGTAAATCTTCTTGGCCATGTACTTCATACCATTGTAGTTCGGATGTGAACCACTGTACTTAGTCACGTTCTTATCATCACGGAAATCCACATATGGTATTTCGTAATGCTTAGCAATCTCCTCTACAGATGTAGCATATTCACCAGTAACATGATCACCGAGAATAATGATGATCTTAGCCTCAGGATAGTTAGCATGGATAGCCTTGATTACTGCAATATAAGAGTCTCTGAAACGGCAGTTAGTGTTAAGTGAGCCGAATGGAAGATCATAGTTATAATCACCAAGTGCTACTCCATTTGAAGATATCGCATCGTTTGTACCTCCGAAAAGAAGGATGACATCCGGCTTAACGAAATCTGTACAACGGGTAACAAAGTCAGAGCCTTCTGTCTTGCCTGAAACTCCAGGAGCAACGCATCCACCACTCCATGAGCAGTTTACGTCAAGCTCTGCATCCCAGTACTCATTGATAAGAATACCCCAATAAGTCTTAGTCCACTTATCCACGTCACAGTCAGACTTAGGATAATATGCCTTATATCCGTTTGGAATGATTCCGCTGAATGATGAGATTGAGTCTCCGATCACACCAACTCTAAGCTTGGCAGCAGTCGATGCTGTAGCTGCGTCAATAGTAAGAGTCTTGATGAAACCAGCCTGAAGTGCGATTGGAGTGTTGATTTCCTTCACAAAAGAGAATCCGTCACCGACAACGGTCACCTTACCCTTGAAAGTACATGGAAGAACAACTACACCAACCTCTGATGGTTCTGCGATAGTTCCAACTGAGAGCGTACTGTTCGCATTGTCAGCAGTCATGGTGTGAACAGTCACTTCAGCCTTGCCATCTGTAATAGCAGAAATACCAGGACGTGTAAAATTAAGGGATACATTTCCAATGAGAGGATTCTCAGGATCAGTAGACTCGATTGTAACACTCTTGACTGGCTTTCCAGCAAGGTCTCCACGGCTATCAACAATCTGAAGGCGCACACCTGCTGTGATTCCCTCAACAACAGCTGTAACCTTATCCTGGCCAGCAATAGTGGCAGCCTTAGAGCAATATACCATTGAGCTGAAATCGGCAATCTCAGAGAACCAGGTCTCTGCAGGAAGTGCGAATGTCTGCACCTTGCTGATCGCACCCTTTGTGTAAGCCCAAAGCTGTGTTGCATTTGCATTGACCTTTACCTGCATAGAAAGGTTTCCGTCTGTACCGAAGAATGCCTTTGCAGCACCTCTATCCTCTGCATCAGTCTTGAATCCGACAAAACCTTCATTCAAGAAGTTGTATGCCTCGTCACCAGCAACATTTGATTCCATGCTGGCATTCTGAAGCACAACTTCAACAGTCTTGTATTGAATTTCCTTACTGCAGCCAATCAAAGCAATGGCTGCAGCAAGAATCATTATAATGTGTTTTTTCATAATCGCAATTAGTTAGCTGCGTTCATACGAGCAGTCTTGCTTGGGTTGCAACCAAGCTGAGACCAGTTGTCAGCAGGACCAGTAATGTCATTTGTTGTCAAACAGAAGAGTGTCGGAGCATTGTTCTCCATTCCCACAACGTAAAGTTTACCATCATTAGAGATAGTGATAGAAGATGAGAATTCAGCCGCAAGTTTGAGTCTTGTAGCCTCCTGTCCATCTGCTGAAAGCTTCACGATGTTTCCACTTCTGTCGCAATAGTATACGAATCCAGCATTATCCACAGCTGGCACGCAGTCGATTCGTCCCTCTGGCGTATGCGTCCAAAGGATCTTACCAGCCTTGCTTACTGCTGTAAGTGAAGTTCTTGTAGTAACGTAGATAGTACCGTCAGCCGAAAGTACCATTCCATGTCCACCTGTACCACAGACTGCTGTTGCAGAACCCAACTTATCAGAGCTTAGCTCACCTGCGATATTCACAGTCCATACAGACTCTGCTGCAGAAGTAGGTGCCGATACGAATGTATTCGGATCAAAGCTGTACAAGATACCGCCCTTTGTCGGATCGCTCTCGTTACGTGGATAGAATGTGTAAAGGATACCCTCTTTTGACACAGCAGGCTGACATGAACGAGCTGCATGTCCAGCACCTGGACAATAAGCCTCATTAGCCTTTGGAACATATGACAAGTCTGGGAAGATAACCTGAGTACCCATTGCAGTACCACCGGCATTACAGAAGAGCATCTCTCCCCATGCAGCCATACCACCCTGAGAACCCTGTCTAGCAAAGACATCAATGATCTTCTCTCCTGTTGCCTTATTCAGAAGCACACAACCCTGGTCGTTAGTGAGTGCACCACCGTTTGTCTGAGCTGTTGCAATGGCGTTGTCCATAATGACTGGAGAGAACATACCGAAGTCTGTCTTGTTGCCGTCACCCTGAGCCCACTTGAGCGAACCGTTTGAGTTAAGTGCAAAAATTGTTGCAGTCTGTCCATCTGCATTCGGTTCATTATATCCGCCGGCAAAGAAGATTGTACCATCTGCATCAACTGATGGAGTCACGACACGTGCGTCATTTCCACCAAGTGAAGTGGTATACTTCACACCATGCTTTGAACCATAGTCATAAGCCCACTTCTGTGAACCATCAATGCCATAGGCATAGAGCTTACAATCAGTAGAAGTAACGTAAATGGTCTGTCCATCAGGGCTCATTGCTGGAGAAGTATAGCGAGTCATATGACCTGTCTCACCATATGTCTTCTTCCAATCAAGGTCGATTGTGTACTTACCCTTCTCCACCATAATAGTAGCAGTCTTGGTATCTCTTCCAAGTCTGTCATCTGTTACAGTAAGAGAAACCTTAACCTCACCGGAAGCGATGATAGTTATAACAGGGTTCTGCTCTGTGCTCACTGAGCCACCGATATTCCACTCCCAAGCTGTGATTGTTCCATCCTCATCAGTAGAACGATCAGTGAATGTAATAGCCTCACCTGCTCTAGCTGTTTCAGGACTCCATGTAAAGTCTGCCACCGGCTTGATATTGTTGTCAGCAACAACGATAGTCTTGGTGTACTCGCCCTTTACTGCGCCATCATTGGCTGTGACTGTCAACTTGATAGGATACTCACCTTCCTCTTCGAACTTAATCCCCTCAGGTTCAAAATCATAAGAGACATTTCCTGCCCACTCCCACTTGCAGATTGCAATTACGGAGTTGTTTACAGTAGTTGTATTGGTAACCAACACTGGTTCCATAGGGCCATATACATCACGATTTACGTCAAAGGAAGCAAACACCTCAACAGTCTCCTTCTTACATGAGACTGGCAACAAAAGGATTGCCGCAAAAATGATTGATATAATACGTTTCATTACTTGCCCTCCGTAAAATTGAACTTAGCCATCACTGGATAATGGTCTGAGATGTAAGTGACACCAGACCACTTGTTTCTGATAGTTTCGTAGCTAAGCGGTGTAAAGTCCTTGTAATAGATGTGGTCGATAAGCTGGTTCTTCTTACCATAACCATGAGATGTTCCGAAATTGTCAGTCAAAGGAGAATCCTTGCGGCAATCACCCAACATCTCATTAAGAGAAACCATCCAAGCCTGAGTCGGCTCACTGTTGAAGTCACCGGTAAGTACTACTGGAAGATTGTCAACATTGAGTTCAGCAATCTTCTGCTTGATAAGCGCGATACCATTGACTTTAGCAGCCTCCACCTGATGATCAAGGTGGGTATTCATAAAGAAGAATCTCTGACCAGTCTTGATCTTCTCGAAGACTGCCCATGAAGCGATTCTTCGGATGCTTGCACCCCATCCTGTCGAAATCTTGTCAGGAGTAGCGCTAAGCCAGAATGTACCGTTATTAATCAATTTAAGAGTATCAGCATTGTAAATGATAGCGCATGTTTCTCCACCACCGGATGTAGCACTTCCGCTATCACGAGCAATAGCATAAGCCTGATAAGACGGACAGTTATTAAGGATATCGTTCTTCTGAGAGTGGAAACACTCCTGAAGACCTGCGACATGAGGTTTCTTATCCTTAATCATGGCATAAACACCAACACGGCGATTATCCCAGCTGTTAGCTGTGCCCTTATCGTCATTTGAGTTCTTCACATTGAAGCACATGACGCTGAGGTCAAAATCCTTCACCTCGGTCACAATTTCCTGGCCTCCATCCTCTTCGGTATCTTCATACCACTTGCTATAGTCATATGGCTTTTCACAAGCGGCAAAAACTGATGCGGCCAAGGTTAATATGTATATTGATAATTTCTTCATACTACCAGTTCTTGTTTTGAGTCAATTTATATCCTGACGCCGCATAGTCACGAATGACCTTTGCAGGAATTGGATAGAGATACTGTCTGTCATCCTCATACCAACGTCTGTTACCAGGAGCAGTCTTATGATAAAGGTCATATCCGCCACCGGCATTCTCCTCCACCCAAAGTCCATCCTCCTCTGCATTCACTGTCACGCAAATGCTCTCATACTTAGAATCGACCTTATCCTTTGAAGTAAGAGTGAAGTAGTAGTCATTCTTTCCGTCGCCATTTACATCAACTGGAGTATCAAGGCTCTCAATGTGGATACCGGTCCAAGGAAGAGTCTCCATAAGCTTACCAGCCTTCCATCTTCTGAGGTCATCGAAACGGAAGCCCTCGAAGAAGAGCTCGATTGCTCTCTCTCTACGGATTTCCATGATTGTCGCATCAGTTACATCTGGATAGAAAGTGCTCTGCATATATGAGTCTACTGTAGTAGGACATGCATTTACTCCTCCTGTGATACCAGCTCTCTTTCTGATAGCACCAACTGTCTTTGACCAATCAGCATCACTAAGCTGACCAAGCTCAGCCTGTGCCTCTGCATAGTTAAGAAGAACCTCAGCATATCTGATAAGAGGTGTGCTGTTGATGTTCTTGTTACCATTATCATACTTTGCCTCATCAAGAGTGAACTTGATAAGATGGTAACCTGTCATCGCAACAAGATTTGTGATATCTGCAACTGCATTTGAACCATCCTTCTTGTATCCAGGTCCTCTTACGATCTGAGCAAGACGCTCATCTCTGTCAGTGAACTCGTCCTTGAACAAGGTAAGGTCATATCCACTTTTATCTGTGAATGGCTTACCGTTCTTCATAAGGAATGTATGTACAAACGAACGTGCAAGGCAGTTACCGTTACCATATGAAGCGGAGTTGAAGTGCCAGTTCTGTGAACCATAGATACCAGCAGATGCGCTGCTGCACACTGCAAGGATAACCTCATTTGTAAGAGGCTCCTCTCTATTGAAGAGTTCACGATATGCACCTACATTTCCCTCATCTGTATTGAGAGAATAGAGCTTCGAGTTAATAACCTTGGATGCAGCATCTGCAGCCTGAGCATAAAGATCTGATGCAGAATACTTTTCTGTATCCAAGTTATGGTATTTACGGAATGATGCCTCGAAAAGACAAGCACGTGACTTAAGAGCTGCTGCTGCATATTTTGAAATGAGCGAAGCTCCGATTGAAGATGTTGTTTCGATATTCTCAAATGCAAAATCAAGGTCAGCAATGATGTTCTCGATAATTACATCACGAGAATCGCGATCCTTATACATCATGTCAGCCTCGTAGTTCTGCAATGCATGGTCAAACCATGGAACTTCACCGTAAGTATTCAACTTATCGTAGTAGAAATAAGCTCTGAACCAACGGGCCAAGCCCTCATAATGTGCTCTGGTCTTCTCGTCAACTGTACACTCCACAGACTTGAGTCCATCGAGGAAGTAGTTAATGTTTCTGAGAGTAGTCCAGCTCCAGCTGGTCTTTGTCTCAGCAGTATAAGCGCCTTCAATGACAAAGTCATTAGGAATTCTGCAAGAAACATAGTCTGTAAGACCATTTTCTGCATAATAAGCACTGGTTGCTCCTGGAAGAGCATCGTAGAACGAATAAGAGTATGTCTCCAATCCGCTTGCTGAACCAAAGATCATGGCCTTGTCAGCATCTACCTGCATCTTTTCTGTAAGGTCACAACTGCTTATCGCAACCGCCGCGCTCAAGAGTGATATTATGTAAAATATTTTTCTCATAATCTTAGTAAGTAATTGTGACACCGAAACTGAATGTTCTCATAGTAGGATAGTTGTAACCAGTACCTCTATCGTTCTTTACATAGTCATCAGACTTCTTTGTAATTGTAAGTACGTCGAAATCCTTCGAATACTTGTACATTGGAGACCATGTCCAAAGGTTCTCAGCAGAGAAGTAGATGTTTACATTTGAAAGGTGAGCCTTCTTGATGATGTTCTGTGGAAGGCTGTAACCGATCTGGAGATTCTTAAGTCTGATATAAGAAACATCCTGGAGGTAACGTGAGTTCGTACCGCTTCTCACCACGTCATTGTAACCTGCGTAACGTGGAAGATAGGCATCAGGATTTTCCTCTGTCCAGTAGTTGTCTAGCTGCCAGATGTATACATTATTATAAGGACGGTTGTACTGTCCCCACCATGCACACTCCTTACCTGGATACCAGTCCTGCTTACCTACTCCCTGGAAGAAAGCAGAAAGGCTGATTCCGTTCCAGCTTGCATTCAGGTTGAATGAGTAGACATAACGAGGCTCAGAGTTACCGATGATAGTCAAGTCACCCGGATCATCAACAGTCTCAGCACCCTTGCTGATAGTATGGTTATGATCGAGGTCCTCAAACTTAGGGTCTCCCGGAAGGGTTATACCACTCTGAGTAGTTGTGTGCAATGTGTTCTTGTAACCAGTACCGTCGAATGCTGCATCAATCTCATCCTGGCTCTGGAAAAGTCCGTTGCAGACAAATCCCCAGATTTCGCCAAGGCGCTGTCCCTCATAGTAGTCTGAGAGCTTCTTTGAATCATTGTTGTATCTGTCAATAATTGTATAGTAGTCAGCCAAAGTAGCCTTCACACCATAGTTGAATGGCTTACCGGCAACATCGAAGAAGTCATTCCAGCCAATAGTGAGCTCATATCCGTATGTGCTCATGTCAGCATAGTTACCCTTTGGTGAGCTGGCACCGAATGTATCAGGGAGAGTTGGTCCTACTGTATACATATCGAGGGTTTTACGGATATAATAGTCAGCAGTGAAGCTAAGTCTTCCACGGAAGAACTCTGCATCCACACCTACGTCCAAAGTCTGTGAACGCTCCCAACCGATATTATCAGGAATCATGCTCGGAGCAGAAGTCTTTCTACGTTTTGCCAAACCGTTAAGATAACGGCCAGAGTTGCTGAACTCAAACTTCTCAAGGTAAGCATAAGGGCTTACATTACTGTTACCAAGCTCACCATAAGAAGCACGAAGCTTAAGGTTTGTGATTGCATCTGGAGAAACTTTCCACCAAGGCTCCTGCGAGATACGCCATGCAGCTGAAACTGATGGGAAGAATCCCCACTGTGCGTTGTTAGGGAATTTTGACGAACCGTCATAACGGCCGTTGATCTCAAGAAGATATCTGTCATCATAGCCATAGTTGAGACGGAAGAATGCACCGGCATATCTCCATTTCTCACCACCGCTTGATGTTGTGATAGTTTCTCCGATTGCGTGGTTGATGTGATTCACATCAGGTGTGATAAGACCATCGCGTTCAACATATACAGACTTGTAAGTCTGCTGCTCGTAGTTGTAACCGGCGAGAACCTTTACGGTATGCTTCTGAGCGAACTTATCCTCGTACTGCGCATAGGCGTTGAGAGCCATATAATTATATGTACGGACAGACTCCTTGATCTTATCGTCGATTTCTGGAGTTCCGAGATAGATGATCTCACCTTCGTATGTACTATATGGAACCGCTGTCTGCTTCTTTGTCTCTGTATAATCCTTTCCTCTGAAAGTGAAGTCACCATTCAAAGTAAGTTTATTCTTAAGGAGTGAAGCCTTAAGAGCAGATGTAGTCTTGAATGTCTTGGTAATACGGTCAAGCCAGTTGTTTCCTGTCACAAGACCTCCGATAGACATCGCACCTGCAGTTGTAAGAGTTCCGTCAGGGTTGAAAGCAGGGCTCGATGGGTGACCCTCGTCACTGATTGAACGTCCAAGTACTCCAGATGCCTCCTTTGCAGATCCGAATGGATAGTGATAGTCATCATAAGTGTACTCTACATTCTCAGTGAAAGTCAACCAAGGAAGGATCTCAGCCTCAGCCTTTGCACGGAGGTTGAATGTATCATATGTATCCGGATTATAATTATAAAGACCCTCATAACTATAATAACGTCCTGAAACATAATACTTTGTCTTACCGCTCTTACCATTGATCGAGACATTGTGAGTCTGAGCAAGCACGTTATCCTTATAGAGGAGATCATAGTAGTTCTCATTTCCATAGTAAACATACTTACCATCTGGCTGCACAGTTGTGGCTACCGGATTACCAGCCTTGTTGCGCTGTCTGAATGTCTTGAGCCATGTCGAGCTGAACTCCTGCGACTTATTGAAAGCTGTAGGCTCAGAGAAACGGTTTCCATACCAAGCCTTGTAGAACATGTCAGCATAAACATATCCATCATCAACGATATCAGGCATGTTTGTAGGCTGCTGTACAGAGATGTTGCCTGTGTATGTAAGCTGGAACTTACCTGCATCCTCCTTTGCGCTCTTTGTTGTGATGAGAACCACACCATAAGGAGCACGTGATCCGTAGATAGCTGCTGAAGCAGCATCCTTAAGAACTGAAACGCTCTCAATGTCATTAGGGTTGAGCATTGCCGGATCGCCTTCAACACCGTCAATCAGGATAAGTGCGCTACCGCCTGCACCGATTGAAGTCTTTCCTCGAACATTGTATGACGCTGAGCTGTTAGGCTTACCATCGGCAAGGGAAATGTTAAGGTTTGGAACTGCACCCTGAAGCATCTGAGTTGTATTTGCAACAGGTCTGTTTTCGAAAGTCTCAGAAGATACCTGATCCACAGCTCCTGAGAGGTTTTCCTTTTTCACTGTGCCGTAACCGACTACGACCACCTCTTCAAGGAATTCCGCAGATTCCTTCATCAAGATTTTGACGCCTTGTCTAAGTTGTCCCACCACATAAGCACAATCCTCGTAACCTATACATGAGATTACCAGTTCCTTTCCATCTTCCACATTAAGGGAAAAATTACCATCTAAATCGGTAATGGAACCTGTGGTCGTGCCTTTGATGAGGACAGAGGCACCAATCAGCGGCTCACTTGTCTTGGAGTCGACGACGGTACCTGATAGAACCGCCCCATTATCTTGAGCTGACGCTGCCCAGCAGGACAGCATCAGCCCAAAAATCAGAGCGACTGCATAAATCAGTCTTTTCATCTTAGCTTAATTAGTTGTTAATATCGGGTTGTTTTTGGTTTATTCTGTTAGTTCGGTGTTGCCTGACTGAATAACACCTTCAGCTGCAACTGCGATAACGCCTGTTGCTGGAGTCGCCTTACTTACAGTAAATGTGACCTTATACTTACAATTTGTGACACTTGCTCCAGAATCAGCTTCAGCGACAAGGCTACCAAGAGATCGAGCATTCGCTGATGAAGAAGTGATAGTGCTCCTTACAGAACTATTGTCAAGAGAAGAAGTGCCATCCATCTTACCAACAAGTCCTCCAGCATAATATGTCTGTGATGATGTATGATTTCCCTCAACTGTACATTGTTTTACAGTTGATGCAATCATCTCACCGCATACGCCACCAGAAAAATAGAAGCTACCAGACATCAAAGAATTAACAGAGCATTCTGTCACATCTGTATACGAAGCATGTCCGATGACACCACCAAACCAGCCACGTCTTGCAGCGACCTCTCTTTCTTTAACAGGAGCTGCCGGATCCACAGTACACTTATCAACAACGATTCTTGCTCCATCAGCACCTTCAGCAACTCCAACGATACCACCAGTAGAAGCACCGTCGGCGATAACTATGTTGTTATTGAAGTCATCATTATAGACAGCACCTGCCATTGTACATGACTTGACAGCAGAAGCACCCTTGAGATAACCTACGATACCACCGATGTACTTATTGGCAGTTTTAGTATGCTTGTTATTGATACCTGTGTGAACATATCCGCTGTTAGAACAATTCTCGATTGTAAGAGCAGCCTCAGGATTGTAACCAAGTATACCACCTACATAAATACCGATATATGTACGCTTACCATTCTCCTCATCGGATGCAGGCTGAGCATCGAACTGAACATATCCGCTGTTGACATTACCAGACATTGTCATCTCACCTGTACCACAGTTCATACCTGCAATACCACCGAGATAAACATTCTTTCCTGTAGTAGCCTTAGTCTTGCCTGTGAAGATCACCTTACCTGTATTGCTTACATTTGAAAGTGAACCATAGATACGTCCTGCGATACCACCAAGAGCATAACCGATAGTCGAAGAACAGTTCTTTGTCTCTGACCAAGTGATGTTTCCGCTATTAGTGATCTTGTTATTTCCGTCAAGAGCAACCTTCAACTCACCGAAGCATCCACCCATAGAGATGACTGCAGAATTGTCAGTCTTCATTCTAGCGATTTCGACCTTTCCGTCATTTGTAAGGTCAGATACATTTGCAGACTCGTTGACAGCGATGATACCGGCTGTGTAAACAACATTCGCTCCGTATGAAGGAGCACCGGAATTACCATTTGTGATACCTGCTGTATTTGTACAGCTTCTGACAGCAGCGCCTTCCTTATTAAGACCTACGATACCGGCAGCATATCTTGTTGTTTCTGCAGAATAGAGCGCAAGTGCACCATTGTTTGTACATCCTGAAACCTCACCGGCATTCTCAGCTGCAACACCAGCAACATAGCATATTTCTGGAGTAGCATCACCCTTATAGAAGTTAATAGCGATGTCAGCGTTGTTTGTACAACCCTCAATAACAGAAGTAGCAGTTGCAAGACCTGCAAATCCACCGACCCATGAATTCATGAGTGTAGTACCTGCAACGAGCACTGTTCCTGCTATCTGACGAGATTCATCAACTCCGCAGACCTGTGAAGGCTTAGCCTCATCTGCTACAGCGTTAAAGACACACGCCTTGATTGCGCCTTCATTGTAACCTGCTACAGCACCAACATAAGCTGCACCTGCTGTTCCTGTAGTCACATAGATGCTTGCCTCAGAAGTTGAATTTGCAACCTCAGAACCAGCAGCCATCTTTCCTGCGAAACCACCAACATAAAGAGTACCTGCAGACTGAGTTCCTGCTACAGTGTAAGATACCTTGTTTGTACAACCTGCGATCTTACCACCGTGTACACCAGCAAAAGTAGCTACATACTTGTCAGCATCACCACCCTCAAGAGCAGCAGCACCTGCGATTGTAAGATTGCTGATAGAAGCGGGAGCTGTAGTCTCAACTGCGAGAGGCTTACCGCTATTGAAGTTAGAAATTGTGCAGTTGTTACCATCAATTACAGTAGAAAGACTGTTGATTGACTGGAAAGCAGCATTCTCCTCATCTGAGAAAGCGAAGTCATTCTTGATGACTGCCACAGCAGGTGTCTGACCTGTATTGTAATCAGCGATGAATGAGATTAGCTCTGCAGCAGAAGAAATCTCAACATCAAGCTGTGTTCCTGCAGGAACAAACTCAAATGCCGGCATCTCATAAATTCCGCCAGCAGCAAGAGTCTGAGCACTCTTCTTGCTCTGCTCCATATAATGACCCTGAGCATCTACTACCTTGACTGTGTAGCCGTTAGAATACTCAGCAGCAGGAACAACTACATAAAGAGTCAAAGCTCCGTCAACAAACTCGCTTGATACATTATAGCAGACTTTCTTGTCACCCTCAGCTGCTGAAGCTCCTGTTAGAGTCATTGAAGCAAAATCGATTGTGAAATCACCACTTACCTGCTCACCATTCTTTCCATAGAACTCGACATAAGCGATATCGTTGTGATCTGAATCAGCTGGCTTAGTAACAGTAAGTTTCAACACTGCACAAAGATGCTGGAATCGCAAATTATTACCCTCTGTTGTATATGCTGCCATCGGCGAAGCATTCTGAGAGAATGTTCCAGCAGTATATGACTGAGTTGCTGGAAGAGTTATAGTTGTAGCGGTCTTGTAGATTGAAGCCGGATAAACCGCGCAATAAGGATTATTGAGAAGCGCGTCGAATGTAAATGCTGCTGACGCTGATGGCTGTGCAAGCTCGAGTGCAGCAGATTCCACACCGTTAACATTTACCTTATCTCCATTAGTCCAAAGAACCACTTCATCATTCTGAAGCACTGTCTTTGTTTCAATACCAGCTGTGAGGACAGTTACACCTGACTGCATTTCTTCCTTCACACAACCTGACACGAAAAGTGTCGCCATGATGGCCATCGAGAAAAATATCTTTTTCATAATCATCTACGTTTTAAGTTAGTGCATTAGTCCCAAGAAAGGCCGTCATCCTCCTTGAAAAAGTTGTCAATAGTGCTGTCATTCCCAGATTCTGAGCTTGAGCATAAGATTCCGCACTCAGCGCCAAGGTCAATCAAGACTGACTGCGGCGAGAAGTAGTTAAGTTGTTGTGTTTTCATATCTGTAATGGTTAAATTGATTCAGTGTAGACCTTTGGAATAAAAATCTAACAAATATACACACTTTTGCGACACCATATAAAAAGGAGTACATTTTTTATTCACAAAATAACTCTTTACAAACAACCTATTGCAGTTCAAAAAAATTTATCTATATTTGCACCCACTTTACGGATTGGTTCGGTAGCTCAGCTGGATAGAGCAACAGCCTTCTAAGCTGTGGGTCTTGGGTTCGAATCCCAACCGAATCACGATTTAACCAACGCAACTCGCTGTAATTCACCGAGTTGCGTTTTTCTTTTCAGCGAATTGCACCACATTTGCACCACCGATTAAGGTGAGCGAACGAATGGCAATCCACAGAATAAGGATAACACAGAATGCTATTCCAAGCCATATAAATAGTTTCTGCCACCATTTCAGAACATTTACTTCTTTCTCGATTATGGTCTCGATCTTCTGAATTTCTGCGGTTTCTTTGTAGCGTTCTTTATAGGTGAGATAGATTCCCATCGAGTCGACAGTCGCTTTTACTGTGATCACT
>JAFYVM010000005.1 GCA_017549145.1 Bacteroidales bacterium | reverse complement strand
GGTATTGCTGGGGCGATCATAAAAGCGTCTCTGAATGTAAATCAGAAAGGCCGAGAGAAAGGGAAAGACAATCGATGTGCGAGGATATCTATAGGATAGCAAAAGGCGGTACAGATGCATGGACTCTTAAGCATGAAGCAGCAAAGGTGGGTATCACTGTCAGATATCGTACGGACTTGACAACTGGCTTGATCAATGGAGTCAGTTTCGAAAGGAACGGCATTCGTTTTCAGGGAGGAAAGTTGGACAGATCTCTGTCAGCATCGAAGATACTGCCATTGGATAATCAGGTTGCATTGAGCTATCGTCAGAGGGATAGGCTTATGACTCCGGAAGTCATTAAGCTGCTCAAAGCGGGAGGAGTTGCCCCTGACGTGAATAATCATAAGGTTATGCAACCGGTACGGCCGTCTGTGCCTGAGTACCGTATGAGTATACATAAGAGATGGGAGTACACTCAAAAACTTGCGGAGCAAAGGAAGCTGGCGGCTCAAGAAAGAGAGGCAAGAAGACTGGAAAGAATACAGGAGCAACAGCAGGGAGTAAGACAATCACGAGGAATAAAAATGTAAAGCTATGAGTACATCAGATTACAAAATGGAGATTGACAATCCGATGAAGGAGAAAGCAATCAAGACGGCAGTCAACGATATTTCAACCGACCTTGCATCTGTCAGCAAGGATCTTAAATCCATGAGCGACCAACTACCGGCATTGGTAGCTACTCGCTCAGAAATCAACTCGTTCAAGGATCAGACAGAAAAGTACAATGCGAGATTAGCTGACGCTGCTGCAGTGATAGAGAAGAGCGTAAAAGTCAGTGTCGACCCTGCAAAATTATCTGAAGAGGATAGAACGATGCTGGAAGATCTAAGAGACAAATTTGATCATTGGAACCTGCGATGGGATAAAATATGGAAGGCCATCGCCAATACAAGCAAGATCAAAGTCTATCTGACAGGAATAATGTCTTCTGCCCTTTCTGTGCTCATTACTCTGCTCGTGTGTTATGATTCTAGTTACGTATGGGCTCACCGTGCATTTATTGCAGCAGAGGCAAAGTACGATGAGAATCCCGGGGCAGAGTACTCGAAAACCTACATTGATATGAAAGGTACCAAAGAGGATAGAAAACGTGCTAAAGAACATGTCGAAGGATTAGAGTCAGAGGCTGATTATATTGAATTCCATGAAAAGATCTTATCTAACTATATTGATGAAGAATTTGAACTCAGAGATTATAAGGTTCGTATCAAGGATGAACAAATGGTATGGGTTGTCTGTTATCATCCATTGACAGACAAAATGATCAATTATCGAGTCCATACTGATCCGGAAGGATTAGTCTTGAAGGTTGAACGAGAAAAGAAGACTAAAAGCAAGGTCGTATGGGAAGAACTAAAACATCTTGAGGCCAAGGAGGTAGAATAAAAAAGCAGGAACAACGTCATTTCTGACATCATTCCTGCCGGTATGCCGAGGTATTGAAGCTGACCGTCAAGAAACGATCACGATCCGTTTACAATCACCGGACACCCCCTCAGATGTTTCGGTAATGCGAGCGGACTTTCACAGTCTTGCCATTGACCACACGCGTGTGAGCCTTGACCTTGACTTTCCTTGTGGACTCAACTTCTACGTCAAGTCTGATCTTAAGCAAAAGTTTAGTTTTCATATGATAGGTAATTTTGGGCAACATCGCCCCTGAATGAATGGTGTAAAACTAACTTTGGCGTTTCCTAGAACTACGCCCTCGGCTTTCTTTCTAGTCCTCTTTTAAACAGAAAAAGGTATCAGTGAGGGCTGATACCTAGTTCATTTCATTCAAGGCTTTGTCGCCTTACCTATCATGCTGCAAATATATATACTTTTCTTGAAACTTCAACAATGCCTATCAAAAATCAGTCTGATTTAATTCTGAGCAGAGATATTACTTAAACACCAACGTAAACACAGTTCCTTTCTCATCACTTCTTGTCAGCGTCAGCGAACCATTGTGCAGTCTCATGATCTGACGAGAAAGGCTGAGTCCGATGCCTGTGCCTTCCTGTTTGGTCGTATAGAACGGAACGAAAATCTCCTCCTGGCTTTCCTTGCTGATCGGATGGCCGTCGTTGATGATATTGATGATGATATGCTCCGAGAGATTGATTTCGGCTGTAATTTCGATATTCTTCGCTTCTGCCTGGACTGCGTTCTTCACCAGATTGATGAGGATCTGCGTGATCTGACCCTCATCGGCATATAGGATTATATCTTCCGACAATTCCTCATATGTGCATACCGCACCGTTCATCGCAGCCTGTTCTCTGGTCAGGCTGATGACCCTCTCAGCAAGTTCCATGAAATAGAATGCTTTCTTCACAGGAGGAGCCACGCGTGTAAGATTTCTATATGAGTCCACGAATTTGATCAAGCCCTTCGAAGACTCTGAAATGGTGCTGAGACCATTCTTGATATCTTCATCTACACCATCGAAAGTCAGCAATGTGTCGCTGAGCGAAGCAATAGGCGTAATGGTGTTCATAATCTCATGGGTCAGGACTCTGATGAGCTTTGACCATGACTCCTGCTCATTTTTCGCAATCTCGTTGCTTATGTCGTTGAATGCGATGATCCTCACAGTATCCTTACCGATTTTCGCCTCTGATGCTGTCAAGGAGATAGTCATCTTTCCGCTTTCATTGTAATAGCTCGCCCTCTCCTCATTGC
>JAFYVM010000035.1 GCA_017549145.1 Bacteroidales bacterium | reverse complement strand
ACTATCTGGGCTACGCAGAAGGCGATGGCGGAGTTGTTTGGGATAGATTTATCCGGAGTGTCAAGGCATATTTCCAATATTTATGATATCGGAGAACTGGAGCGTGATACGACACTTGCAAAATTTGCAACTCCCGTGCAGAGTGGCTTCAGAGGCATAATTTCAAAGGAAATTGAGTACTATAATCTGGACATCATAATAGCTGTAGGCTATCGTATAAACTCTGTAAAAGCAACAGCCTTTAGAAGATGGGCAACCTCTGTTTTGAAGCAATATATGCTCAAAGGTTACGCTGTGAATCAGAATGCTGTTTCAGAGCAGAAGTATGAGGATCTCAAACGTGCCTTGGGCTTGCTGGAGAACGTATTCGGGCAGAACCTGATTATGGCTGAACAGCAGGCTAAGGAACTCTTTGCGGTCGTAAAGGATTATACTTATGCGCTGGATACTCTGGATGCCTATGATTATCAGAGTCTTGAAATATCCGATACCACCCTTCAGGAGAAGTTCCGTGCGACATATGAAAGTGCAATGGATGCAATTCAAAGTTTGAAGGAAAAGTTCAAGGAGAGCCAGTTGTTTGGAGTCGAGAAGGACAAGTCCTTCCATAGCAGCATTGGTCAGATCTATCAGACCTGGGATGGACAGGAACTCTATCCAAGCGTAGAGGAGAAGGCTGCGATGCTTCTGTATCTCGTAGTGAAGAATCATTCCTTTGTCGATGGAAACAAGAGAATTGCCGCGACTCTGTTCCTATGGTTCCTGCAGAACAACGGCATCCTCTACCGTACGGATGGCACTAAGAGAATTGCTGATGGTACTCTTGTCGCATTGACCCTGATGATTGCAGAAAGCCGGATGGACGAGATGGACATTCTGGTCAAGGTGGTCGTGAATCTCATAAATAGAAAACAATGATATGAAGATATTTGAATATAACGAAGCTAAGCAGGTGGTTGTCTGCGGTGATATATATGGAAGGAGTCCTTAGGTCATACTACTGGAGTGATAAGCCTATCAATGCGAGTGATAGTATTAGTCGCTGAGGTCGGTATGCAAAATATGGACTCGTTATAAAATGTGAGGATTTATTGTTGGCTTTGTATGAGATTAAAAATTGAACGTTATGACAATGCAGGAATTAAAGATTTTTGAAGAGAAGCAGGTCAGGACGATCTGGGATGAGGTGCAGGAAAAGTGGTATTTCTGCATTATTGATATTGTACAGATTCTTACGGAAAGTAAGGATTATCATACTGCACGAAAGTATTGGAATAAACTGAAACAGCGTTTGGTTTCGGAGGGGAATGAAACGGTGACAAATTGTCACCAGTTGAAATTGAGGGCTGCGGATGGCAAATTACGTTATTCTGATGTGGCTGATTTGGAACAGATGCTACGTTTGGTGCAGTCAATCCCTTCCAAAAAGGCAGAACCAATAAAGCGTTGGCTGGCTGAAGTGGGAGCAGAAAGAATCAAGCAGATGCAGGACCCGGAACTCGGAATCCAGCAGTCTCTTATGGACTATAAACGTCTTGGGTATTCCGACAATTGGATTAATCAGCGCCTTAAAAGTATTGAAATTCGCAAGGATCTTACGGACCAGTGGAAGGCTCATAATGTTGAAGAGGGTGTAGGTTATGCTACTCTTGCGGATATCATCTATCAGGCTTGGGCTGGTCTGACTGCCAGGGAATACAAGAATCTTAAAGGGCTGCATCAGGAGAACCTGCGTGATAATATGACCAACGAAGAACTTGTGATGAATATGCTGGCAGAGTTGACCACTACAAATATCACCAAGGAAGAGCATCCTCAGACGATGAGCGAACACGCACGAGTTGCGGAAAGAGGCGGCTCTGTTGCCCGCGTGGCAAAGGAGGCTTTCGAAGAGCAAACGGGGAAGAAAGTTGTAAGCTCACTCAGTATGAAACAATATCTTGAGTCGCAACAGTCGAAGCTGGATCTGGAGGATGAGCAGTAACATACTCCACCCCTGCCACAAATAGCTGTGGCGGGGGTGGAGTTATAATGGGGTAAATTCTTCTGTTTTATGGCTTTGAAGCGAAAAAGTGTGATGTCATCAATGGAGCAGTCGAGTATATTCCAACAAAGACTATCAAGGAGAATGCTCGTACAGTTGTTGTGCCTTTGAATACGATTGCAAAAGAGATTGTCAATAGATATGCAGAAATGCCAGGGGAACAGCTCCTGCCATTTGAGAGTTCGGAGAGATACAACGATAACATCAAACTTATCTTCGAAAAGGCAAGGATAACATACCTGGTGACCGAATTGGATGCCCCGGCACGCACGGAAAAGAAAGTCCCTATCAACGAAATCGTCAGCAGCCATATGGCCCGCCGTACCTTCATCGGCAACATCTATAAGCTGGTAAAGGGTCCTAACCTCGTCTCAGCCCTTACTGGTCACGTCGAGGGTAGTCGTGCCTTCACCCGCTACCGCACGATCGACATCGATATGAAGAAGGATCTCGTGAAGATTTTGGAAGGAAAACAATAGATTTATCGTAGTAAGTGAAATGGGTTAATTTTTGCATTTTTGAATCTTAACTGCTAAATTTGTGAAAATTTCACATAAAACCGAGTTGAATTATGCTTCTAGAGTTCTCATTCGCAAATTTCCTCTCTTTTAAGGATAAGGTGACATTCTCGATGGTCGCTACATCTTTGAAGGATAGGAAGGCAGATAGTGCAGATACCACCTTCTCAGCTGGAGGTGAAGTCTCTGTGGTGCTTTCGCGTGCTTGTGCTGTGTTTGGAGCAAACGCATCTGGAAAGTCCAATCTGATAAAAGCTATGGCTTTCTTTAAGTGGTTTGTGATGAACTCCTCTAAAGATGTACAGGCTGGCGAAAAGATACCTGTTCACAGCTTTGCCCTTTCAGCATCAAGTGTGACGGAACCGAGTCTCTTTGAGATCGTGATCCTGATAGGTGAGGATACTTATAGATACGGATTCGAAGCCAATGCGGAAAAGGTGCATAGAGAGTGGTTGTATGTGAAGGCAGGTAAGAAGCGTTCAAAAGAAGTAGAACTGTTCTATCGTGAGGAAAATAAGTACGAACTTCATACTCGTTTCTCCATCGGAAAGGAACTGACCGACAAGAATATGGTCAGAGATAATGCCCTCCTTCTTTCTTTGGCAGGACAGTTTAATGAGCCGTATTCCGGTGCCGTAATGAAGTGGTTGGCTGATACGACCATAATTACCGGTAACTCAGAGAATGAAGTGTGGGCGATGGCTCTGAAAGCGATGGAGAACCCGGTGACAAGAAAGAAGATGGTTGATTTCTCAAGATATGCAGACCTTGGAATTGATGACATTACTTTGAGTGACAGTGGAGTTCTGACATCACATACACAGTATGACGATGAAGGTAAAGAGGCTTCAATTGTGACTTTCTCTATGACTGACAGCGAATCCGAAGGAACAGTGAAGTATTTCTCATTGGCTTATCCTATACTTGACGCCCTGGAGAATGGCAGGCGTCTGATTGTGGATGAGTTTGGAGCAAAACTTCATACACTTCTTCTTGAGAGGATCGTCTCGCTTTTCAACACTAAGTCAGGTAACAGTCGCAACGCGCAGTTGCTTGTCACTCTTCATGATACGAATCTGCTTAGCAGCAACCTTCTCAGACGAGACCAGATCTGGTTCACTCAGAAAAATGGTCGAGGCGAAAGCTGTCTCTATCCTCTGTCTGATTACAGGGTGCGAAGCGATGCATCCTACGAAAAGGATTACCTTCTCGGAAAGTACGGAGCCACTCCGATAATTGATGACTTGTCAAAAGCTTTAAAGTAGTATGAGCGCGAGATATAACCCAAGAAAGGAGAACTCTTTAAAGAGAAGTTATAGCTTCAGGATCCCAAAGAAGTCCTTTCTGATTGTTTGTGAAGGAGAAAATACTGAACCGGAGTACTTCAATGCATTCCGACTGACCTCTGCTACAGTCAAGGCTGTCGGTAAGGGATTAGGTACCATGTCATTGGTTAAGGAAGCTCTTGCTATCAGGAAGGCAGAAAAGGCAAAAGGAAAGACTTTTGACTATTGCTGGGTGGTCTTCGATATGGATGACTATAATGATTTTGATGAAGCGATAGCTTATGCAAAAGAGAACGGCTTCAATGTCGCATATAGCAATCAGGCATTCGAACTCTGGTTCCTGCTTCATTTCAATTTGTGTCGCGGCCCACTGCATAGGAGCAAGTATGCAGACAGACTAAGCAAGCATCTTGGTGAGCCATACTCAAAGAAGTCAGGCTATGCGAAGAAGCTCTACCAGAGGATAAAGCCATTGGAGCAGACAGCAATTCAAAATGCAGAAATCCTGCTTGCAGAGAAAGCGGGAGTTGCACCCTCATCAGCGGAATCTTCTACGACAGTGTATGAGCTAGTAAAGAGACTGAATGAGTTTATTGACTAATATGGTACTTAAAGAAATTTTAAATACCGCATAGAACATATTTAACGCGATATTATGCTTCTGGAACATTATGTTCTGGGAGCATAATTTGTCTTTGACCATTCAAATACTGTCATCCCCAATGTATGTGAATTAGTGCTATGTATAATTTAAATTATATATAAGATTTTTTATATATAACTTCTTGTGGGAGTAATGCGTTAAGTTTGCGATTTTTGAATCTTAACTGTTGAATATGTGAAAATTTCACATAAAAGTGAGTTGAAATCGCGATTTTGAGAACTTAACTCGAAAATCGTGAAATTGAACCTGTTCCAAAATGGAACAAGTTCCACTAGCGGATTGGCAAATTCTTGAGCCCGGAATTTGCAGTAAAATATCCGGATTTCTAGTCCTGTTCATAAATTTGAGGGGAGGATTGTGCTGTAATCTATGTTGGACTGCCAGACTTTGAACTATGATGGATATTGGTACTGTTGTTTCGTTGTTTGAGATTGCACTTGGCGCTGGGGTGCTGCTGTTTCTTGTGCTTATCTTTTCATCAATGTACCGGACGCTCGGAGATTTTCTGAGGGCGTTGACTTGTCCGGAGTATTATGCCTTGAATTCAATATTCCTGCGTGGTAAGAGGTTGCGTTATGTCACGGATTTTCCTAATGATCTTCGCCGTGCCTGTCTGGTAAAGGATACACAATCTTGTTTTACAATGTTGTCACTAAAATTCCGCCAAATCTTTCAGTTCGTCCGCGCCAAAGTTATCAGTAAAATGCTGCCAAATCTTTCAGTTTTATTGCGATTGTGAATGAAAGTTGCTATGTTTGTGTCGGGAATAAATTAAATTTTCTATGGAAGTTAAAGATTATAAACCAAGAGTGTGTGATGTTGAGTT
>JAFYVM010000034.1 GCA_017549145.1 Bacteroidales bacterium | reverse complement strand
TCATGGAAACGATAGTTCTCATCACCCATTCCAAGAGCCTTGTGCCATGCCATACGGTTTTCCTTCCACTTTGCGAACCAGTCAAGCTCAGTACCTGGCTTGATGAAGAACTGCATCTCCATCTGCTCGAACTCTCTCATACGGAAGATGAACTGACGTGCTACGATCTCATTTCTGAATGCCTTACCGATCTGTGCGATACCGAAAGGAATCTTCATACGACCAGTCTTCTGTACGTTAAGGTAGTTAACGAAGATACCCTGTGCAGTCTCTGGACGAAGGTAAATGATGTTTGCATCGCTAGTTACGCTACCAAGCTGAGTAGAGAACATGAGGTTGAACTGACGTACGTCTGTCCAGTTCTTTGTACCTGAAATAGGGCACACGATCTCACAGTCAAGGATAATCTGACGAAGTCCCTCAAGGTCATTTGCGTTAAGAGCGTCAGCCATTCTCTTCTTAACCTCATCAATCTTAGCCTGGTTACGAAGAACATTAGGGTTAGTTGCAAGGAACTGCTCCTCGTTGAAAGACTCACCGAATTTCTTCTTACCCTTCTCTACATCCTTAGCAATCTTATCCTCAAGCTTGCCGATGTAATCCTCAATAAGAACGTCTGCACGATATCTCTTCTTTGAGTCCTTATTGTCAATAAGAGGATCGTTAAATGCTCCAACGTGTCCTGAAGCCTCCCAAATACGTGGGTGCATGAAAATAGCTGAATCAATACCTACGATATTCTCGTGAAGTCTTGTCATAGCCTCCCACCAATATCTCTTGATATTGTTCTTAAGCTCAGAACCTAGCTGACCATAGTCATAAACGGCACCAAGACCATCGTAAATCTCACTTGAAGGGAAAATGAATCCATACTCCTTGCAGTGAGCTACCAAAATTTTAAATAGTTCTTCCTGTGTCATAATTCTATATAATTTTAATTAACATTCATACTGTCATCCTGAGCCTTAGCGAAGGATCTCCCGTAAAGGAATCATCACAAAATCCCTCTCATACATCAATTTATGCGGAATTGTAAGTTCCGGACAATCAATCTTATGGTCACCGAATAGCAAAATATCTATATCTATCGGCCTGTTGTGATATACTCTCTCCCCTGCTTCATTATACTCAACACCCTCTTTTCTTCCCAACCTTCTCTCTATATCCTTACAAATCTCCAATATCATCAAAGCCTCAGCTTCCGGATTATATCCTTCCTTCAACTGCAATTTATAGTGAACTGCAGCATTCAAAAATTTCTGCTCTGACTCAAAACCCCAAGGCTCTGTCTCCAGAAGTGAAGAAATAGCCTTATAAGGCGTTTTTAACTCAATATTAAGCAAAGATACAGCATTCTCAATATTCGCCGCTCTGTCGCCCATATTTGAGCCCAACGACAGATATAAATCTACCTGCACCATCCCCTCTCCTGATCCTACTCTATTATCCTTCCTCTGAGCAGCTCCCATCAACACATTTTCAGACTCCCCTTCAGACCTTCAGTCAACGTCAAGCCCAAGCTCCACCAATGCCTCCTCACTCATTCTGCTTCTATCCCAAATTGGCTCCCAAACCAGATCAATCTCTACACTAACCACTCCAGGAACATCCTCCACAGCCTCTTTTACCTGTGCAACCACATAATCTGCCATAGGACAATTAGGTGCTGTAAGAGTCATCTGGATATATACCTCATGCTCCTCATTTACCTTAATCTCGTAAATAAGTCCCAGGTCGTACACATTCACCGGTATCTCCGGATCATACACCTGTCTTAGCGCTCTAATTATATCTCTTTCCAAATTCATAATCCAAATTTAATACTCTATCACACTGAGCATAACTGTCATCCTGAGCGTAAGCGAAGGATCTCCACTAATTAGCCATCGCAATCTCTCTGATCTTAGCAATCATCGAAACCAAACCATTAGCTCTAGTAGGAGACAAATTCTCCTTCAATCCAATCTTCTCCACTACTGAAAAATCAGAAGAGAGAATCTCCTGGGCAGTTCTACCCGAATAAAGACCGATAAGCAGGGAAATAATACCCTTTGTGATTATCGCATCACTATCAGCATTAAATACAATCTTTCCCTCCTCGATCTTATAATCCAACCAAACTCGCGACTGGCAGCCTTTGATAAGCTTATCATCAGTCTTAGACTCTTCAGGATAATCCGTCAAAGCCTTTCCTAGTTCAATAAGATATTCATATTTATCAAGCCATTCTTCATATATCGAGAACTCCTCGATAATGGCGTTTTCCGCTTCTATCAATGTCATAATCTTTCTACTCCAACATTGTAATCGCTTTATTCAAGCATTTAATAAAATACTCAGCTTCCTGCATTGTGTTATATGGTGCAAACGAAGCACGAAGCATTCCTGTTACTCCCATTCTATCCATCAAAGGTTCTGCACACATCTGTCCTGAACGCACAGCAACACCCATCTTATCCAGAATAAGAGCTAAATCTTCATGATGAACTCCTTGAACTGTAAATGAAAACAAAGCTATCTTATCCTCATTTGTTCCACGAGGAACACCATAGAGTTTAATACGAGAATCAGACAATAAGGCATTCAAAACAAAATCCCTTACCTCATTGTTATAATTCTCTAACTCTTTATTACTTAATCGTTTAGATAATTCAAGAGCAGGAATAAATGTGGCTACTGAAGCAAAATTCTGAGTTCCAGCTTCAAACTTAAGAGGAAGAGGAGCATATGTGGTTTCAGCAAAACTTACGTTTCCAACCATCTCTCCACCTCCCATATATGGAGGCATAGCATCTAACCAACGTCTCTTTCCATAAAGGACACCTGTTCCTGTTGCCGCATAGAGTTTATGTCCTGAGAATACATAGAAATCACAATCCAATTTCTGAACATCAACAGAACAATGAACTATTCCCTGAGCACCATCAACCAGCACAGGAACTCCTTTTGAATGACATTTAGAAATAATATCCTCAATAGGATTTATTATTCCCAAAACATTGGAGATATGTGTAACAGCAAGGATCTTTGTGCGAGAGGTTAGAAGATCATCCATTTTTTCAACCATCAGGTATCCATTCTCATCAACTGGAAGAACCTTCAGCACCGCCTTCTTTCTCTGACACATCAATTGCCAAGGAACTATATTCGAATGGTGCTCTGCTTCAGTGACAATTACCTCGTCACCCTCATTAATAAAGGCCTCACCAAAAGAAAATGCAACTAAGTTGATAGCAGCTGTTGTTCCGCTAGTGAATACTATCTCCTCACGCTCGGCAGCATTTAAATACTCTCTTACCGAATCCCTGGCCTGCTCATACGCTTGTGTAGCTTCATCAGCAAGTCTATGAACTGCTCTATGAATATTTGCATTTGAATACGCGCTTATCTCAAGCCACTTATCAAGAACCATCTGGGGTCTCTGACTAGTAGCAGCATTATCAAGATACACGAGATCCTTACCATACACTTTTCTAGAAAGCGCTGGGAATAGATTTCTTATTTCAGATACTGTCAACATAGATACATACACGCGCGTATACACGCAATAAGCCTGCAAATTTAACAAAACTTATCTTTCTTTTGAGCAGATTTTATCATAATTTTGCAAAAACACAAAGTTATGATTGACTACATCAAAGGCGAAATAATCGAACTTACCCCAACAGACGTAGTGCTTGAATGTCATGGTATCGGATATAATATCCTGATTTCAGTACAAACATACTCAGCTCTTGACGGCAAAAAGGACGCAACCGTTTATATCCACCATTACCTAAGAGAGGATGAAGAACTCTATTACGGATTCGCCACAAAGGAAGAAAGAAAGATGTTCCGACTTCTAATAGGAGTTTCGGGAGTAGGAGCTTCAACAGCTAGAATGATGCTTTCATCTTTATCTGTGGAAGAAATACAAAACGCTATACTTTCCGAAGATGTAAGCAGAATAAAGAGTGTGAAAGGTATAGGTCTGAAGAGTGCTCAGAGAATAATCATAGAACTCAAAGACAAAGTTGTGAAGGGTGGAGAAACAGATATGTCAGCTTTATTTACTCAGGTAGACAATAAAGCATCAGAAGAAGCTACAACAGCATTGATAATGTTAGGGTTTACAAAAGTTAATGTAAATAAAGCCGTAAATACCGTTCTAAAAGAGGATCCAACAGCAACAGTTGAAAATATTATCCGAAAATCACTCCAAAAGCTATCATAAAATAATTTTATAAACAAAGGTGTTCCACGTGGAACACCTTTTAAGTTATCTACCAAAATAGACTAGAAGCACGGATATATCAGCTGGCGAAACTCCCGATATTCGAGAAGCCTGTGCAATAGTTCTAGGAGCATATTTCTTAAGTTTCTGCCTACATTCAATCGACAAACTTTCTACTCTATCAAAATCAAAATCCTCAGGTATTATAAGATTTTCAAGCCTCATAATCTTATCTGCCATCTGCTGCTCACGCTGAATATAACCCTTATATTTTATTGCTATTTCAGAAGAATCCAAGACTTCCCTCTTATAATTTTCCTCGATTTTAACATTAAGATCAGCTGCATTCAATTTCACAATTGGGTAATCTGTATTATACATTAAAACTGCCGCTGCATCCTTATAAGATATAGGTGAGTCAGGAATAAATTTATCATTCAATTCCTGGCGTGAAGCATACTCTACAAGATTAGAATACTCTACTCCTTCCTTCAATATAGACTTCAATGGAGATACAAATTCTGTTTCATTATCTATATTAAATTTAGAAAAAGTTCCACGTGGAACATAATTAAATAAAGAGTGAATATTTGTCTGTGGTCTTGAAATAAGATCAGCAATACGCTTTCTAGAGTTAATCTCAGCTGAACCTACCTCACTCAAATACTGATTAACATTTTCCGGTCTTACCGATGCATCAGCAAAGAATGTATTATATTTTTCAACTGACTCATATTTACGCATCGTATAGTCATATCGGAATTTATCAGCAAGACCACACTCATAAGATGCAGGTGTCAGGCGCAAATCGGCATTATCCTGTCTTAAAAGAATACGATACTCTGCACGAGATGTGAACATTCTATAAGGTTCATCAACACCTTTAGTAATAAGATCATCAACCAAAACTCCAATATAAGCCTGATCTCTCTTAAGAATGAATGGATCCTTTCCTGCCACCTTAAGATGTGCATTCATACCAGCTATCAAACCCTGTGCAGCCGCCTCCTCATAACCTGTTGTACCATTCACCTGACCAGCAAGGAAGAGTCCATCAATATTCTTTAATTCAAGTGTAGGTTTAAGTTGAGTCGGATCAAAATAATCATACTCGACTGCATATGCCGGACGATAAACCTTTGCGTTTTCCAAACCTTCAATCTGATGAAGTGCCTCCATCTGAACTTCTAACGGAAGAGATGAAGAGAATCCTTGAAGATAGTATTCATTTGTTCCCCTACCCTCTGGTTCCAGGAAAAGCTGATGTTCCGTCTTACCAGCAAAAGTTCTAAGCTTATCCTCAATACTTGGACAATACCTAGGACCAATACCTGTTATCAATCCGGAGAAAAGAGGAGAGTCAGCAAAGCCACTCCTCAAAGTATCATGAACTCTCTCATTAGTATGAACAACAAAACATGGAAGCTGAGGTGTTCCGTTTTGAGCTGTAGAAAGGTAAGGCAAGTATGAGAACTTGTCAGGATTCTCATCTCCCCACTGATGGATCATCTTTGAAGTATCAACAGATGAAATATCAATTCGAGGAGGAGTACCTGTCTTCATTCTTGCTGTCTTGACACCCATCGAAACTAGTTGAGCAGTCAAGCCATGTGAAGGAAGTTCTCCGATACGACCACCCTCGAACATAGTGCGACCGATAAACATACGTCCATCAAGGAAGGTTCCGGCGGTTAAGATAACCGTCTGAGAATTGAATATTGCTCCAGTAGTCGTACGAATGCCCGTGATTTTTGAACCAGAGAAAAGAAAATCGGTCACTGTATCTTGGTAAAGGTCTAATTTACAGGCACTTTCGAGTATTTTCCTCCAGTATAAAGAAAAGAGCACTTTATCACACTGTGCACGGGGACTCCACATAGCTGGTCCCTTAGACCTATTAAGCATTCTGAACTGCAAAGTAGAGGCATCCGTTACTATACCAGTATAACCTCCAAGTGCATCTATCTCTCTGACAATCTGTCCTTTAGCAATTCCACCGATAGCTGGATTACAAGACATCTGCGCAAATTTATTCATGTCCATAGACACTAAAAGCACAGAAGAACCCATTCTTGAAGCCGCCATTGCCGCCTCACATCCAGCATGACCACCACCTACAACAATAACATCGTACTTACCCTGCATATTATAAGAGCTCTCTCAATGAAAGATAATAATTTTCCTTACTTCTCATCTCGGCAACATCCTCATCGGTATGATCATCATAACCGATAAGATGAAGAAGACCATGTACCATTACTCGATTGAGTTCCTCCTTGAATTCACTTCCATACTCAATCGCATTATCTCTTACTGTATCAACACTGATAAAAAGATCACCAGAGAGTTTGTCTCCCTCGCAGTAATCGAAAGTTATAATATCAGTGAAGTAATCATGTTGAAGATATTTCTGATTAACGTCGAGAATATAATTATCAGAACAGAAAATTATTGAGATATCTCCAATACGTCTGATTTCGCTCTCAGCAACAAGGCGCAACCAACGATTATTAAGTGTTTTACCCTTAAAAACAAAGTCTGTATCTTCGAAATAGTAAGAAATCATAAAATCTTAATTTTCTGCAAAGCTACAAAATGTATAAAAAGTTTGAAATAAAAATTATTATTTCTACCTTTACCGGGCAAAATACCAGACTAGAAAAAATTAAATAGATATGGAAATCAAAAAGACAGAAAAAGCCAGTCTTGAGAACAAGAAACTTCTTTTCTTGGAGATCGGACTCGTTATCTCACTCTTGGTTACATTTGTTGCATTCGAGTGGAAGCAGGAAGAAATCAGCGTTTCAAATCTTGAGGATACAACTGAGATTGAAGCTGAGGAAGAGATTATCCCAATTACTCAGGAGACTCCTCCACCTCCACCAGCTGAGGTTAAGATTCCTATTCTTTCTGACCAGATCGACATCGTTGATGACAACATCGAGCTTGAGAACAATATCATCAACCTCGAGGACGATGCAAGTCTTGGTGTTGAGATTCAGGACTACGTAGAAGTTGTTGAGGAGGTTGTGGAAGAGGAAGCTATTCCATTCCAGCTCGTAGAGGAGAAGCCTTCATTCAACGGAGGAGACGCTAACATGTTCTCTAAGTGGGTGAACGAGAGACTTGTATATCCTGAAATTGCTAAGGAAAATGGTGTACAGGGTCGTGTAACTCTTCAGTTTACAGTTGAGAAGGATGGTCGCGTTACTAAGGTAAAGGTTCTTCGTGGTGTTGACCCATCACTTGACAAAGAGGCTGTTCGCGTAGTTTCTATGTCTCCAAAGTGGAAGCCAGGTAAGCAGAGAGACCGTGCAGTTCCTGTAACTTACACATTCCCTGTTATCTTCCAGTTGAGATAATTATTTAAGAGTCAAATATTTGTAAGGCCGACCAAAGGATTTTGATCGGCCTTATTTATTCGAAAATTATGGCCAAAATTACAGTAGAACAACATCAAGAAAAAGCCGTATTCGTAGGTGTTATCAAGCAGGGCGATGATGAGCGCCAGATTAATGAATACCTTGATGAACTAGAGTTTCTTGCTGAGACAGCAGGAGCTGTAGGTGTAAAAAAGTTTATTCAGAGGGTAGATAGACCTGATTCAAGAACATATATCAGAAGTGGTAAACTTCAGGAAATCAGGGAGTATTGTGAGGAGAATGAAATTGAAGTTGTAATCTTTGATGACGAACTCTCCCCTACCCAGCTCCGTAATATCGAGCGTGAACTCAATATTCGTATCCTGGACAGAACTAATCTTATCCTTGATATTTTCGCTCAGAGAGCAAAAACTGCATACGCTAAAATGCAGGTAGAACTTGCTCAGTATCAATACCTTCTTCCAAGACTTACAAGAATGTGGACACACTTGGAGAGACAGAAAGGAGGTATCGGTATGCGCGGTCCTGGTGAGACTCAGATTGAAACTGACCGTCGAATTATTCAGGATAAGATTTCAAAATTGAAGGAACAGCTGAAGAAGGTTGACAGACAGATGGCCTCACAGCGCGGAAACAGAGGTTCTTTGGTCCGTATTTCACTTGTAGGATATACAAACGTAGGAAAGAGTACCTTGATGAATTTATTGGCTAAAAGCGACGTTTTTGCGGAAAATAAGCTATTTGCCACACTTGATACTACAGTTAGAAAAGTAGTTATTGAGAATGTACCATTCCTGCTTAGTGATACAGTAGGATTTATCCGTAAACTTCCTCATCAGCTTGTAGAGGCATTCAAGAGTACACTTGATGAGGTACGTGAGGCTGATATCCTCATGCATGTAGTGGATATTTCACATCCTAATTTTGAAGATCATATTCGAGTAGTAGAGGAAACTCTTAAGGATATCAAGGCAATAGATAAGCCTATTTTCGTCGTATTCAATAAGATTGATGCTTATAGATATGAAGAGTATGATGAGTTTTCTTTAGAGCCTAAAAGACAGGAAAATTACACTCTTGATGAGTTTAAGAACAGCTGGATAGCAAAAGAAAATACTCCTTGTATATTCATTTCTGCTCGAGAAAAGATAGGTATCGATAAACTTCGTGGAGACCTCTATAAAATGGTTGCAGAAATCCACGCCGGACGTTATCCATTCGATAATTTCCTCTGGTAATATAAACCACAATATATTACAGTAATACCTTAGTTTTAAAAACTAAATCCCTCCCACTCTTGGGAGTGGGCCCCTCCCATTCACGGGACCACGGGCGGTCACGGTTTTTAAAACTAAGGTATTACTGTATAAAAGAAGTTAATTATTTGATATCAAGCTGTTTCAAAAGGGCTTTAACTGCTGCTTCGAGCTGCTCATCACGACCTGTAACTACAAGTTCCTTAGTGTTTTCTACGTCGATATCAGGATTCAACTGATCATTCTCAAGATATCCTCCGTCTGCCTTGCGATAACCGACAACAGGAATTCCGAAATAAAGTGTAGGATCCTGAAGAGTCTCCCAACTTACAGAAGTCATTGTACCCGGCACTGGTTTTCCTACAAGAAAACCCATATTCTTGTATTTATATACCCAAGGAGTACCATGAGCATTAGAGTAATTTGCCTCTCCCATCAACATGATTGAAGGCTTGTTATATCTGCGGCTAGGCATATCACAAGCATCCTTACCTCTGATTTCCTGGGTCAGATACTTTTGACCGCTGAATAATACCTCAATATCCTCATGGAGGCGTCCACCACCGTTAAATCTAGTATCAATCACGATACCCTCACAATGGTTATAACGTCCTAAAATATCAGAATAAACAGTACGGAAACTCTTATCGTTCATACCTTCGATATGAACATAACCAAGTCTTCCACCAGAAAGTTCAGTAACCTTGGCAGCGTTATTCTTAACCCATCTCTTATAAAGAAGCTCATTGAATTTAGACTGACTAATAGGAACAGTAACCATTTCAACTTCCTCCCCTGAGGCCTTCTTTATAGAAACCAAAGTTCTCTTGCCAGCCTTACGGTCAAGTAATGGGAAATAATCCTCATTCTTCAATATCTTGACACCGTTAATAGCTGTAATGATATCACCTGCCTCAAGTTTAGAAGAAGACTTGTCAAATGGTCCCATATCGACTATTTCAGCCACTTTTAAGCCATCACCTTCCCAAGTAAGGTCAAAGAACACTCCTAAATTGGCCGTAATTACCCTATCAAAGCCCTGTAAAGCCCTATAACCACTTCCGGTATGGGATACATTCAATTCGCCGAGATATTCGCTTAAAAGCTCTGAAAAATCATAATTATTATTGATATAAGGGAGGAACTTTCTATAATCCTTAGTCAAACTCTCCCAATCAACACCGTGCATACCCTTATTATAGAAGCGCTCCTTCTCCTGTCTGTACACATGGTTAAACATATATTCTCTTTCAGCAGCAAGATCAATAAGCATCTCAGCACTTACTGAAATAGGCTCAATGGACTTAGAATCCTTCTTAAGTTTTGAGAAACTACTTCCAAGAATATAGAGTACATCCTGCTTTGAATTCCATTTCATTGCACCTCTTGCAGAGCTGATCTTAGATGGTGTACCCTTCTTAATATCATACTTCCACAATGTCATTCCACTCTCATAAGAAGCCTGATAATACAAGTGCTTTCCATCCTTACTGAGAGCAAGGCTTCCAAGATTAGAAGAAGAAGGTGTGAGTCTTACTATTCTATCCTCAATATTATCCAACTCAACAACTATATCCTCAATCTTCTTTTTCTTATCTTTTTCCTCTTTTTTATCCTCAGATTTAGCCTCTGAATCAAGCTTTTCAATAGCCTTCATCAACTCCAACTCCTCTTCACTCATATTAAAATCCTCAAAGGCCTTTCTGTTAAGGAACACAATCATAGCATCCTCAAGAGTTCCCCATGAAGCATGATTTCTCATTCCATAACGTTCTGACTTAAACAGAATAGCATTACCATCAAGTACCCACTGAGGAGAGTGATCTGTGTAACCACTTTCCGTTAGGTTAATAATATCCTCACTACCCTTTGCACTTACAATTCCTATATCATTATATGGATAATGATTTCTAGCACAATAACTTAAAGTAAACCACTTTCCATCAGGTGACCAACTGTAATCAAATACTCCACCTGTTGAAAAACAATTACTTCCGTCTGTAATCTGTCTGGTCTTACCAGACTCAATATTCATTACCATCAACTTATCTCTACCCTCTATATAAGCCAATTCTTTTCCATCAGGCGAAAATGAGGGTGCACGACGGTCAACCTTATTATTCTTGAAAAGAGGTTTCTCTACAATTGACGTTGCATTAGGGAAGTTTATATCTTCCTTACGTGTAAATTCTGCTGTATAAATATTCCAGATTCCTTCTCTTTCAGAAGCATAAGCCAATTTCTTACCGTCTGGAGAAAATACAACATCAGCCTCAGCCTCAGGAGTTTCAGTAATTCTCTTTACAGTCTTATATTCAGTGGAAACAACAAAGACCTCTCCCCTATTTATAAAGGCAATCTGCTTTCCATCAGCCGATACAGCATTATCAGATCCACCTCTGACATCTATCTTAGCTAAACCATTATCAGAAAAATCTGACTCTACTGTAACAGATAGTTTCTTAGAATTATTACCATCCTTTACGTAAATATCACCATCATAACCATAACACAAAACACCATTCTTAGATAATGAAAGGAATCTTACAGGGTGAGTTTTATGATTAGTAACCTTTGTTACAGAACCAGGATTATTCAATAGGAAAGAATATACATTAAAACTACCCTCTCTTTCACTAAGGAAATAAACAGTATTTCCATCTGCAGCTACTCTAGGAGAACGATCCTCACCATTAAAATCAGTAAGTTTTACATGCTTTCCACCTTGGTATTTCCACAAATCTCTTGTAATTGAAGATGTATGATGCTTACGCCAGATATTCTCACCACCCTTGCAGTCCTGATAAATAAAATCATTACCATTTCCGATAAATGATACTTCTTCAGCAGGTGTTGCAAGAAGTTGAACTGGTCTTCCACCCTCAACAGGAATAGAATAAAGTTCTGTCATTGAACCTTTTGGAAATAAAGCACTAGTAGCCGGATCCTGAATTAAAGAAGTAAATAGAATATTCTTACCATCAGGGGTAAATGTCCAAGGAGTATCTTTAGCAGAATGCGTAGTCACTCTCTTAGGTGCACCACCCTTAACGGACACTGTATAGATATCAAAGTTTCCATATCTGTCAGAAGCAAAAGCTATAGTCTTGCCATCAGGAGCCCAGATTGGAGAATAATCATAAGCTTTATTAGATGTAATCTGTCTAGCCTGTCCTCCTTCAGAAGACACTACATAAATATCACCCTTATATGAAAATGCCACTTCTTTTCCATCTGGAGAAATAGAAGGATATCTGAGCCATTTTGCTTCCTCAGCAAGGGCTGTAAATGATAAAACAAGGGTTAAAAGGATGGTAAAATAACTTCTCATAACTTATTTTTCTTTGTTGTAATAATGCAAATATAACAAAAAGAGGCCACCTATAAAGTGACCTCTCTGTATTATAATTGAAAATTAATTCAATTAGTCCTTAAGCTTAGCGCAAAGGAACTCACGGTTAAGACGTGCAATGTGTGAAACTGTGATGTGCTTAGGGCACTCCATCTCACAAGCACGAGTGTTTGTACAAGCTCCGAATCCGAGCTCATCCATCTTCGCAACCATTGCCTTAGCACGCTTAGCACCCTCAACCTGACCCTGTGGGAGAAGAGCAAGTGAACTTACGCGAGCAGCAACGAAAAGCATTGCAGAACCGTTCTTACATGTAGCTGCACAAGCACCGCAACCGATACAAGCTGCACCATCCATAGACTCCTCAGCCTTCTCGTATGGGATTGGAATAACGTTTCCATCAGGAACACCACCTGTTCTTACTGAAACGTATCCACCTGCCTGAAGGATCTTATCGTATGCCTGACGGTCAACAACGAGATCCTTGATTACTGGGAATCCCTTAGCTCTCCAAGGCTCGATAGTGATAGTGTCACCATCCTTGAACTTACGCATGTGGAGCTGGCAAGTTGTAACTTCATCATCTGGTCCGTGTGCACGGCCGTTAATATAGAGTGAGCAAGCACCGCAGATACCCTCGCGGCAGTCGTGGTCGAATGAAACAGGACCACTGCTCTTGCATCCCTTCTCAACAGCTACCGGATCAACACCCTCAGCAATAAGCTGCTCATTGAGGATATCGAGCATCTCGAGGAAAGAGCTGTCAGAGGAAATATTCTTAACCTGATAGGTCTCAAAATGTCCTTGAGCCTTGGCGTTTTTCTGACGCCATACTTTCAATGTCAAATCCATACTAAATTAGTCTTTATAGTTTCTGGTAGCTATCTTAATATTCTCGTATACAAGTGGCTCCTTGTGAAGCTCAGGTGCCTCATTTTCGCCCTTGTACTCCCAAGCAGCAACGAACATGTAGTTCTCGTCATCACGCTTAGTCTCACCCTCTTCAGTCTGCATCTCCTCACGGAAGTGACCTCCGCAAGACTCGTTTCTGTTGAGTGCATCGCGTGCCATAAGCTCACCGATTTCGAAGAAATCAACAAGGCGAAGTGCCTTCTCGAGCTCCTGGTTGAACTCACCATTCTCACCTGCTACGTATACATTCTGCCAGAATTCCTTCTTAAGTGCCTGAATCTTCTCGATTGCCTCTTTAAGACCTGCCTCGTTACGAGCCATTCCGACATTGTTCCACATGATAAGACCAAGCTCCTTGTGGAATGAGTCAACTGATCTCTTACCCTTAACAGCGAAAAGCTTGGCAATCTTATCATTAACTGCCTTCTCAGCCTCGTCGAACTCAGGTGCATTTACGTCAGTCTTAGGCTCCTTGAACTTAGCTGCGAGGTAATCTCCGATAGTGTAAGGGAGGATGAAGTATCCGTCAGCAAGACCCTGCATAAGAGCAGAAGCACCAAGACGGTTTCCACCATGATCAGAGAAGTTAGCCTCACCGATAGCGTAAAGACCAGGAACTGTAGTCATAAGGTTGTAGTCTACCCAGATACCACCCATTGTGTAGTGGATTGCAGGGTAAATCATCATTGGCTCCTCGTATGGGTTAACGTCAGTAATCTTCTCATACATCTGGAAGAGGTTACCATAACGAGCTGCAATCACATCCTTACCAAGACGCTCGATAGCTGTCTTGAAATCAAGGAATACAGCAAGTCCTGTGTTGTTTACACCGTAACCAGCATCGCAACGCTCCTTGGCAGCACGTGAAGCTACGTCACGTGGTACGAGGTTACCGAATGCAGGGTAACGACGCTCGAGATAGTAGTCGCGATCCTCCTCAGCGATGTCTGAAGGCTTCTTAGTACCAGCGCGGAGAGCCTTGACATCCTCCATATTCTTAGGTACCCAGATACGTCCGTCGTTACGGAGTGACTCTGACATAAGAGTAAGCTTAGACTGCTGATCTCCGTGAACCGGGATACATGTAGGGTGAATCTGTGCGAAACATGGGTTTGCGAAGAATGCTCCCTTTCTGTAGCACTGCATTGCTGCAGAACCGTTACTGTTCATAGCGTTCGTAGAAAGGAAGTATGCATTTCCGTAACCACCAGTTGCAATAACCACTGCGTGTGCGCCGAATCTTTCGATCTTTCCGGTCACAAGATTTCTTGCAATGATACCCTTAGCCTCACCGTTGATGAGAACTACATCAAGCATCTCATAACGTGGATAGCTCTTCACTGTACCAGCTGCGATCTGACGGTTGAGAGCAGCATAAGCTCCAAGAAGAAGCTGCTGTCCGGTTTGACCACGGGCGTAGAAGGTACGGCTAACCTGCGCACCTCCAAAAGAACGGTTGGCGAGAAGTCCGCCGTATTCCCTTGCGAAAGGAACACCCTGTGCTACGCACTGGTCAATGATATTGTTGCTGACCTCAGCAAGACGATACACATTGGCTTCACGTGCACGATAGTCACCACCTTTGATGGTATCATAGAAAAGACGATAGACAGAGTCATTGTCATTCTGGTAGTTCTTAGCTGCATTGATACCACCCTGTGCTGCGATAGAGTGAGCACGACGAGGTGAATCGCTGATGCAGAATACCTTTACGTTGTAACCAAGTTCACCAAGTGAAGCAGCTGCAGACGCTCCACCGAGACCTGTACCAACAACAATGACTTCTAGTTTTCTTTTGTTGCCAGGGCTGACAACACGAATCTGAGATTTATGCTTTGTCCATTTCTCTGACAAAGGTCCCTCAGGAATCTTAGAAATAAGTTTTTCGGCCATTTTATATAGAGTTATTGAAATTTCGGCACAATTTTACGGAATTAAAATGACTTTACCAATTAAAATAAGGTCGTTTTAATGTTGATATTTTTTAGAACAGAGAAGGATCATCCAGGTTTATATTATTTTTCTCCAAGCCAAGGTGTCGATAGGCAAGTTCTGTCACTTCCCTACCTCTCGGAGTTCGTACAATAAAACCTTCTTTTATCAAGAACGGTTCATAAACTTCTTCTAAAGTTCCCTGATCTTCACCTACTGCTGTAGCGATTGTATTTGCTCCAACCGGGCCTCCCTTGAATTTTGTAATAATAGTCTTAAGTATCTTATTATCAATAGCATCCAATCCCCTCTTGTCTATATTCAAAGCATCCAGAGCATACCTTGCTATCTTAAGATCGACATGACCATTTCCCATAACTTGAGCAAAGTCACGAACTCTTCTAAGAAGTGAGTTGGCAATACGTGGAGTACCTCTACTTCTAAGAGCTATTTCAAGAGCAGCTTCATGGTCGATTCCTACCTTTAATATATCTGCGCTTCTCTTTACAATTTTAACGAGAGTATCAGTATCATAATACTCCATCGCACAGTTAATACCGAAGCGTGCTCTGAGAGGAGATGTCAAAAGACCACTGCGGGTTGTTGCACCCACTAGAGTAAAAGGATTAAGTCCTATACGTACAGAACGAGCTCCAGGACCCTTATCTATCATGATATCTATGACAAAGTCTTCCATAGCAGAGTAAAGATATTCCTCTACTACAGGAGAAAGTCTATGGATTTCATCAATAAAGAGAACATCTCCCTCCTCAAGTGATGTCAAAAGTCCGGCAAGATCTCCTGGTTTATCCAAAATAGGTCCGGAAGTGACCTTCATATTCACTCCCAATTCATTTGCTATAATATGTGCAAGTGTGGTTTTACCTAGACCGGGAGGGCCATGAAAGAGACAATGATCAAGTGCCTCACCTCTCATCTTAGCCGCAGCTACAAATATTTTAAGGTTAGAAACTATCTTATCCTGCCCGGTAAAGTCTCGCAGGTCTTGAGGACGTATAATTCCATCCAAATCATTATCTTTGCCCTCGTTGATATTATGGGGATCGAAATCAGTCGCCATTTTCAATAAAAATTATCATATACAAAGATATCTATATTTTTATAAATAGATGATGATAATTTAGCTGTTAATATGTTGAAAACATAAAAAGTTCTCTGTAAATCAGGTTTTTATGATGTTGATATCTGTTAATAAACCTATGGCAAAGTTTCTCGAAAAAATATTCTAAATAATTTTGAGATTTCAATTTCGCCAAGGGATATACAGAAGATTCTTAAAATCTAATTTAGTTTTTAATAGTTATTAACAGGGTTATTAACCGGTTTTCAACTAAAAAACGCACTTAAATGTTAATAAGTTCAAATTCTGTAACACAGATTGCAGAAAGAGTTGAAAAGTGTAGAGAGGTCTTCTGTTCTGGCTTATTTTTATCTGCCAGATGGATGGTTGTATCCCAACTTGATCATCAAGGATTCCAGATGATCGTGTTACCGGATAGAGATTCCGCTGAATATTGCGCTTCAGATTTATATAGCCTGATAAAAGGTGATAATGTGTTTTTCCTTCCTGATTCCGGACGTAACCTTGAACGTAGTAACTATAAATCATCTTTGAGTGTACAGAGAACTTCTGCTATAGGAAAGATACTTGAGTATAAGGCAGGGGAGTCTCTTTATATTGTCACTTACCCTTCAGCCTTATCCGAGGGTGTGCCGTCTGGAAAGAATATCAAGGAACAGCTCCTGAAACTTTCTGTAGGAGATGAAATACCTTATGATACTATTATAAATACTCTTTTTGAAAACGGATTTGAAAGAGTGGATTTTGTTGGGGAACCTGGACAATTTGCAGTAAGAGGTGCCCTTATTGATATATTTTCTTATTCATTCAATAATCCTTTCCGAGTTTCATTTTTTGGAGATGAGATTGAGTCTATAAATGTTTTCGACTGTAATACTCAGCTTTCTAAGGATAAGGTAGAATCTGTTGAGATATATCCTGATATATGTAAGGAATCTGATGAGGTAGAGGAATGTAGTGTCATGCAGATGCTTCCTAAGGATGCCCTGATCTGGTTAGATTCTTCTGATATGTACAAGGATAAGGAATTCTTCAGTGAGTTGAAGGAATTCCGAAATATATATATGGAGGTTCCTTTGTCGCGCCAGGATGAAGAAACAATAAAATTTAATATCGTTCCTCAACCAGTCTTTAATAAGAATTTTGAACTTCTTACTGAAGATATCAGAACTCATATTGAGAAAGGGTATAGAGTCAGAATTTACGGAGAAAAGAGGTCTCAACTCGAACGTCTTCAGTCAATACTTTCGCAGAATGGGGGATTAATGCCTGAATTCGTAGCAGAGTGTAATATTCATAATGGATTTATAGACAACGAAAATAAGATTTGCTGTTATAGCGATCATGAGATATTCGATAGATTCCATCGTGTAAATATTCGTCGTACAGTTGAAAAGAGTGAACAGTTGACCATTAATGATCTTACTTCCTTTGCTATAGGTGACTATATTGTTCATATGGATTATGGAGTGGGAATCTTTGGTGGACTTGTGAGAATGAAGGATGATAGGGGAAGAATGCATGAGGTGGTGAAGTTGACTTATAAGGATAATGATGTGGTGTTCGTGTCTGTTCATGCGCTGCATAAGATATCTCGTTATAAGGGTAAGGATTCTGAACCTCCAAAAATTCATAAACTAGGCTCAAAGGCATGGCAGAACCTTAAGACCAGCACTAAGTCAAAGGTTAAGGATATAGCAAAGGATCTCATTCAACTATACGCGAAAAGGAAGGCAGCCAGAGGTTTTGCTTTTTCTGCTGATACTTATCTCCAACAGGAGCTAGAGTCTTCATTTATGTATGAAGATACTCCAGACCAGGAGAAAGCGGTGATTGCTGTCAAGAGGGATATGGAAGATACATGTCCTATGGATAGACTTGTATGTGGTGATGTGGGATTTGGAAAGACAGAGGTTGCGGTACGCGCTGCATTTAAGGCAGTTGCTGATAGTAAACAGGTAGTAGTTCTTGTTCCTACCACTATTCTCGCACTACAGCATTACGAGACATTTAAGAACAGACTTAAGGATTTTCCATGTAATATTGACTACGTCAGCAGACTAAGGACTACCAAGGAAGTATCAGAAATTCAGAAAAAGCTTAAGTCCGGCAGACTTGATATAGTTATCGGTACTCATAAACTTATCGGTAAGGGATTCGAGTTTAAGGATCTCGGACTTCTCATTATTGATGAGGAACAGAAATTTGGAGTAAGTGCAAAGGAGAAATTGCGCCAGCTTAAGGCATCTGTAGATACACTTACTCTGACTGCTACACCTATTCCAAGAACTCTCCAGTTCTCACTTCTCGGAGCGAGAGACCTCTCCATTATAAATACTCCTCCGCCTAACAGAATTCCTGTTCAGACTGAGATTATGCTTTCTGATAATGATGAAATCAAGAAAATCATTACTTATGAATTGAATAGGGGAGGACAGGTGTTCTTTGTACATAATAGGGTAGAGGAACTCCCTGCGATAGAGGATATTCTTCATAGGATGATTCCAGATATGAAGATTTGCGTAGCTCATGGTCAGATGGAAGCAAAGCAGCTCGAAAATAAGATCCTTGACTTTATGGCTGGAGATTATGATATGCTTCTTTGTACGACTATCATTGAGAATGGACTTGATGTGCCGAATGCAAATACCATTATCATCAATCAGGCACAGAATATTGGTTTAAGTGACCTGCATCAGCTTCGCGGACGAGTAGGACGTTCAAATAAACGCGCATTCTGTTATCTGATCGTACCTCCTCTAGTGTCAATCACAGATGATGCACGACGTCGCTTGAAAGCTATTGAGGCCTTTTCTGACCTTGGAAGCGGATTCAATATTGCCATGCAGGACCTGGATATACGTGGAGCTGGTAATCTTCTAGGCGCCGAGCAAAGCGGTTTCATTACTGATATGGGATTTGAGACTTATCAGAAGATTCTTTCTGAAGCTATGGAGGAACTTGGAGTTGAAACTGGTATTATAACCAAGAGTTCAAACGAAAGTTTTGTTTCAGATTGTACTATCGAGACAGATCAGCTTGCATTGATTCCTGATACTTACATTGATCTTACTGCTGAGAAGATCCGAATATATAAGGAACTTGATTCTCTCACTTCTGAAAAGGAACTTAAGCAGATGAGCGAACGTCTTTCTGACCGCTTCGGTCCTATTCCTGAAGAACTTTCAAGGTTGTTTGATATTGTAAGGATAAGACAGCTTGGACAGAAACTAGGATTTGAGAAGATTATAATCAAGAACAACGTTATAATTGCATTCTTCATATCAAATCCATTGTCTCAGTATTATAAGAGTACTGTATTCTCAAGAGTGTTGGAAAATATGTCAAAACATCCCGCTCTTTTTGAGTTGAAGCAGAATGATAATAAGTTGAGGATTTTTGTAAGAAATATCGAGACCTTATCCAAGGCATACGAAACATTAAAGAAACTTTAATATGGCTAATCTTCTTATAGATATAGGAAATACTACTCTTAAGGCATCTTGGGCAGAAGGAATGACATTAGGAAAAACCTTCAGATACCAGGGAGAAAAGAAGATATCATTTATTTTATCTCAGACTTCTAAACAGAAGCCTGAAATTATGGTTATAAGTAATGTAAGATCTTTCTCTAGTCAGGAGGTCGAGCGTCTGAGAGGGGAGTGTGGTCATCTTATAATTCTAAATGAAGAAGTATTAAAAGAGAGAAACCTGCCTTCTTATCTGACACCAGATAGAGCTGCATCAGTAATTGCCTCAAGATATCTTTTCAAGGGTAAGGGATGTACAATATTTGATTTTGGTGCAACATTGACTATAGATAAAATTGATGCAGAAGGAAATTACCTCGGAGGTAATGTTTCCCTTGGTTGCAGGACACGTTTCAAAGCTCTGAACAGATATTCAAAGAACTTACCTTTAGTAGATTTCGATGACGATGTTCCATCTTTAGGAAATTCAGTTCAAACAGCTATAAAATCAGGCGTAATTTCAGGTATGTTATTTGAAATTAATGGCTATTTGTCTAATAACACAGAAAATATATCTGTTTTCACAGGCGGTGATGCGAATTATTTTGCAAAACGGATGAAAAACTGCATCTTTGCAGTTTGTAATCTCGTACTTATGGGGTTAGCACTAATAGCATTTGAATATGATCAAAGGAATTAAAAGAATATTAACACTAGTAATTTTTGCTATTATAAGTATTTGTGCTTCAGCACAGGAAGGTACTTATAGTGGATATTCTCCTTATTCTGTATTCGGTATAGGTAATATTTCGAAAGAAGGAACTGCTTACAATAAGAGTATGGGTGGTGTCGGAATCGCTACCCGTAACAAGCGTTTTATCAATATTGTGAACCCTGCAGCTGTTACTGCGAGAGACTCACTCTCATTTATGGGAAATTTTGGTCTCACACAGAGTAATAATATTTACAAGCAGGGAGATATTAAATCAGCACATAATACTTTCAATATATCTGATTTTGTAATGAGTTTTCCTATCTATAAATCTTCAGCATTTATGGTGGGTATCACTCCTTACAGTGATATGGGATATGACTTTTCTCATGTAATTACAGATAAGAATATAATTGGAAACACAGGAAGCATTACATACGATTCTTATGGTATAGGTAGTGTTTATCAGCTTTTTGCTGGTGCTGGAGTTACTTTCTGGAAGAGATTGTCTCTTGGAGCTGAAGTACTTTTCATGTTTGGTAATCTTGACAAGGTTACAAATATGAATTTCTCGGATGCTTCTTACAGATCTCTTAATAGTGGTAATAAACTTACTGTAAGAGGTATTACTGGAAAATTCGGTCTTCAGTATGAGCAGAAGCTAGGTGGTAATGTATCAATGATACTTGGTGCTACATATAGAATGGGCTCTAAGGTAAGAGGATATGCTACAGATTATAGATTTGCAACTCAGTCATCTGTAGTCGATACTCTTGGATATAATGTTGATACTTTGAAGAAGGCTGGATTGCAGTTTGCAGATGAGATAGGAGTAGGTATTTCTATCAAAGGTGGAGAGAAATGGAGTGCAGAAATCAACTATATCAGATCAGATTGGAGTAAGTCTGGTATGGATTCTGCAGTAGGCTTCTCTTCAGTTGGTGAATCAGTCTTTTCTACTACCGTCTCAAATTCATACAGAGCAGGATTTGAAATAGTTCCAAATCGTAATGATGTCAGATACTATTTCAGAAGATGTGCTTATCGCGCAGGTGTTTATTACGACCAGGCCTACTACAAGCTAGATGGAAATAATGTTAATTCTATCGGTATGACGTTAGGTATCACTCTACCAGTTTATAAGTGGTATAACGGAATTTCGTTGGGAGTTGATTTTGGTCAGCGTGCAAGCAAAAGGAATAATATGATACGTGAAAGATATGCTACATTTAATGTAGGATTCAATATTCACGACATATGGTTCCAGAAACCTAGATATAATTAAACTATTTAAATATGAAGAAGATCGTATTATTTATTTCAATCTTGGTTGCTTCTGCATTGTTCAGCAGCAACGCTTCTGCACAGGGAAAATTTGGTCCTGATAGTGCTGAATGTATTAAGTATCTTTCTTACTACACTGAGTATTACAAGCAGAAAAACTATGATTCTGCTCTTCCTAACTGGAGAAAGGCTTATGCTCTTTGTCCTCCAACTTCAAGATACTCACTTCTTTCAGACGGAACTACCCTTCTAAGAAGAGAGATTACAAAGACTACTAATACAGCTGAGCATAAGAAGGCTCTTATTGACTCTCTTATGGTAATTTACCAGCAGCGTGTAGATCTTTGGCCTAAGTATAGAACTTCTTCTTTGAACAACATGGCTCTTGACATGTATAACTACATGAAGAATGATTCAGAGGCTATTTACAAGGGTCTTGGTGAGGTTATCGCAAAGAATGGTACAGCTACAAAGCCAAATATCTTTGTATTCCACTTCAATGCTGCTTGCGATCTTTATCAGAAGGGTGATTTGACAGAGGATGACGTTATGAACGCTTATGAGAATAATGTTAATATCCTTTCACAGATTCCTACTAAGAATGAGATTGAGGTTAAGTTGATTGAGAAGTCAGCTTCAGATCTTGAGAAGCTCTTCATCGAGACAGGTGTAGCTAGCTGTGAGAAGCTTCTTGCTACATACACTCCTAAGTATGAGGCTAATCCAGATGATCTTGATCTTGCCAAGTCAATCGCTAGAATGCTTGGTAAGGCAGAGGATTGTAATAATAACGACCTTTATCTTAACGCTGTAAATACAATTTACAAGCACGATCCATCTTACACTTCAGCTTACTATCTCTTCAGATTGTATTCTGCTAAGGGTGATATTGAAAACGCTATCAAGTATATCGAGGAAGCTATCAACAGCCCTGAGTCAGATACTGAGACTGATGCTGGATATTGGTTTGAGCTTGCTTCAGTATGTATGAATAACAATATGAACAGTAAGGCTTATTCTGCAGCTGAGAAGGCAATTGATATGTCTGATACATTTGATGGTAAAGCTTATATGTTGATCGGTCAGCTTTGGGCTTCTGCACCATGTGGTGGTGAGATCGGAAGTAGAGCTAAGTTCTGGGTAGCAACTGACTATATGGTTAAGGCTAAGAACGCTGATCCATCATTGACTGAGGCTGCTGATAGAGCAATCGGACAGTACCGCGCATACTTCCCTAAGACTGATGTAGCGTTTATGTACGACTTGACAAACGGTCAGGGTTATACAGTATCTTGCGGTGGTATGAGAGCTTCTACTACAGTAAGAACCAACAGATAATAGTGAGGAAAATTTCACATATTATACGAATGATTGCAACCGCTTTGGCGGTTGCTTTCGTCGTTTATTCCTGCAAAGGAAAATTGGGTACAACTGATGCTAAATCATTAGAGGAAGTTCCTATGCAGACTGTTGACGGAATGTTTGTCGTGCATTCTGAGAACGGAAAGGTCCAGATGAGAATGGAAGCATCATTGATGGAGAGATACCAGAATGATTCTGTATCTTATGAATTGTTCCCGAAGGGATTTTCAGTTTTTGCATATACTGATGAGGGTCTTCTTGAGACTCAGATAGTTTCAGATGTTGCAAAGCATTTGAAATTTGATGATGGGAGAGAAACTTGGGAAGCATTTGGTAATGTGGTAGTTAAGAATCTGATTAAACAAGAGGTAATGGAGACAGATACTCTTTATTGGGATCAGAAGAATGAGAAAATCTACACACATTGTTATGTTAAAATGTATTCTCCTAGCGGTTTTATGCAGGGATATGGAATGGAATCCGACCAGCGAGCGCGTAATTCAGTGATATTCCGTCCATTTAATAGTTATGGTGTAGTTGTGAAGGATAGTACCGAGGTTTTAATTGATTCTATTAACTTTATCGGTCCCTTGCGAAAAAAATAACGGAAAATTTACTATATTCGCACCCCAATATTTTTTGCTAATAATTTAAAATCAAATAAAAATGGCAGTTCTAGAAACAATCCGTGTTAAGTTTGGAGTGGTGATAACAGTGCTTATCGCTGTGGCGTTGTTGTCGTTTATTGTTGATCCAAGCACCCTCCAGTCTGTAACAGCATCTATGTCATCAAAGTATGATGTAGGTGAAATCGATGGAAAAGCTATCTCGTATACTGATTTTCAGGAGGAGGTTGACAAGTATACTACTCTTACAGAGTTGATGTCTGGTTCTTCTGTTCAGAATGAGCAGCAGCAGATTTCTATCAGAAACACAGCGTGGGAGTCTCTCGTAAACAAGTATCTTTTCGTCAAGAACGCAAAGAGGGCAGGTCTTACAGTAGGAGAGGAGGAAATGTTGGCAATCATCGCTGGTGAGATTGAGTCACCGCTTATCAGCCAGAACCCTATGTTCTTCGGTGAGAACGGTCAGTTCTCTAAGGATGTACTCGTTCAGTTCCTTAACTCTATCGATTCTGATGCTACTGGTGGTGCAAAACTTTATTGGGATAACCTTCAGAGCACAGCTCAGACTCAGCAGTACTATGCTAAGTATATGTCTCTCTTTACTCAGAGTGACATCGTTAATAAGCTTCAGCTTACTGACGCACTCGCAGGAAACAACAATACTTTCAATGTAGAGTTTGTAATGGTTCCTTTCGGTTATGCTAAGGATACTACAATCGTAGTTGCTGACGCTGACATCAAGAAGTATTATGAGTCACACAAGAAGTTCTACAAGCAGCAGGCTGGTAGAGATATCGAGTATGTAGTTTATGAGGTTAAACCTTCAGCTGCTGATGTAGCTGCTGCAAATGAGGCTTTCGCTAAGGTTTACGATGAGTTCACTACTACTGAGAACATGAAGAGCTTCCTTCTTGCAAACTCTGATAGAAAGTTCGACAACACTTGGTATAAGGCTGGTGAGTTGAACAAGATTTCTAAGGAGGTTAATGACTTCGCATTCACAAATGGTGCTACTGTATCAGAGGCTATCACTAAGGGTAACACATTCTCAGCTGTAAGAGTTATTGCTAGCGCAATGGTTCCAGATTCAGTATATGTCAAGTATGTACCTGCAGCTTCTGAGAATGTTGACAGCCTTCTTAATGTTGCTGAGCCAATGTGGATTACTCAGACTCCAGGTTTCGAGGATCTCATGACAGCTAAGGTTGGTTCACAGGTTAAACTTGGTGGTTTCGTATTCAACGTTTTGAAGACTACAACTCCAGTTGCTAAGAAGAGAGTTGCAATTCTTGAGAAGAATGCTGAGGCCAGCAAGGAGACTGTAAACGGTTACTATGCACAGGCTAATACTCTTGCAACAATGGCTGCTGGTAAGTATGATACATTCCGCAAGGCTGTTGATTCACTTGGTGTATATGCTCATCCAGTAAGCAAGATGGCTGAGGGAACAAGCAGACTTGGTGCTGTTGATGGAACAAAGGAGATTACAAGATGGGCTTTCGAGGCTAAGAAGGGTCAGGTTTCTTCTATCTTCACAATCAACAACAACTACTTCGTTGTAGCAGCTGTTACAGGAATTCACGAGGAGGGTTACACTCCAGTTAATGAGGTTGCTTCATCTATCAGAAACATTCTCTACAGCAAGCAGTATGCTGAGAAGAAGTCAGCTGAGGTTAAGGAGAGCATCGAGGGTCTTACTGACCTTGCTGCTATCGCTGAGAAGCTCGGTACAACTGTAAGCACTAAGGATGGTGTAGCATTCTCATCATTCTCTTCAATGGGTCTTGACCCAATGTTCATCGGTGCAGCTTACGCTTCTGAGGACAATGTAATCTGCGGTCCTGTAGCTGGTAACAATGGTGTGTATGTTTACAAGGTAACTGGTCGCGAGACTCAGAGCCACTATACTGAGGAGAGTGCAAAGCAGCACAGCGCACAGAGATCTCAGTACTCATCACAGATGGTTGTTCCAGTAATGATGGATGATGCTGATGTTAAGGATAATAGAGCACGTTTCTATTAATAGATAACACATAATACAAAAATGGGATGATCATCGCGATCATCCCATTTTTTTGTATTTAGTATTTGATTATACGTTGAAAAGGAAGTGCATGATGTCTCCATCCTGTACGACATATTCCTTACCCTCTACACCAAGCTTTCCTGCCGCTCTACAAGCCGCTTCTGACTTGAGTTCGATAAAGTCATCATACTTGATGACTTCGGCTCTGATAAAGCCTTTTTCGAAGTCTGTATGGATTACGCTGGCAGCTCTTGGAGCCTTATCACCTTTGTTGATTGTCCAAGCGCGGCACTCTTCCACTCCTACTGTGAAATATGTTCTAAGGTTAAGGAGTGAATATGCGTGCTGGATAAGTCTGATTACACCTGATTCCTCAAGGAACATCTCCTCAAGGAACATCTGGCGCTCCTCATAGCTCTCAAGTTCTGCGATATCTGACTCGATCTTAGCGGAGATAATAAGGATGTCAGCCTCTTCGTCCTTAGTTGCTTCGCGAACTCTCTCTACATACTCGTTTCCGTCTTTTGCAGATGATTCATCTACGTTGCAAACATACATTACCGGCTTGTTTGTAAGAAGGTAAAGTTCCTTAGCCATCTGCTCTTCCTCAGCGTTTTCAGGCTTTACAGTACGGCATGACTTACCCTGCATAAGGACGTCTCTATACTTGAGAAGAAGCTCGTAAAGTTTCTTTGCATTCTTGTCTCCACCTGTTGTAGCCTGCTTCTGTACTTTCTGGATACGGTTTTCTACAGTCTCGAGGTCCTTAAGCTGGAGTTCGCAGTCGATGACTTCCTTGTCGCGAACCGGGTCTACACTACCGTCCACATGAACGATGTTAGGATCATCGAAGCATCTGAGAACATGAAGGATTGCATCAGTTTCACGGATGTTTGCTAGGAACTGGTTTCCAAGTCCCTCACCTTTGCTGGCACCCTTTACAAGACCTGCGATATCTACGATTTCTACGGTTGCAGGAACCACTCTCTTAGGATTACAAAGTCCTTCAAGTACTTCAAGTCTCTTATCAGGGACATTGGTTGATCCTATATTTGGTTCAATTGTACAGAAAGGGAAGTTTGCGCTCTGTGCTCTACCCGAGCTCACGCAGTTAAAAAGTGTTGATTTTCCTACGTTAGGAAGGCCTACAATGCCGCATTTAAGTGCCATATATATAATTCTTTAAATTTTCAGGGCGCAAATTTACTCAATATTTTTATATTTGCCATAGTGTCATTTTATAGCTTATGAGGAGAGTGATTTCAGTGCTGTTGGTATGTGCTGCCGGAGTGTGTGCGCATGCTCAGGAAAGTGATTCTTTATTGGTGATATTCTGGAATCTTGAAAACTTCTTTGATTGGAGGGATCAGGGTACAGGGGAGTCTGATTGCGAGTTTTCTTCGCGAGGTTCAAGGTCTTGGACCAAATCCAGGTTTTATTCCAAATGCAATACCATTTCCAAGTCTGTTTTCTGGCTATCTGATAAGTATGGAAAGATGCCGGATGCTGTAGGACTGTGTGAAATAGAGAACAAAGGTGTGCTTAAACGTCTATTGTCATCTACTCTTCTACGTAAATATGATTACGATATAATTCATTTTGATTCAAGAGACAGGAGAGGAATAGATGTGGCTATTCTATATAGAAAATCTACTTTTCAGCTCCTTTCCACATCTTTGAAGACACCTGTGTATAATGGCGTGGAAATGTCTACAAGAGATATGCTTCATGCGCAGATGAGGTGCATTCCGTATGGTGATACATTAGACTTTATTGTGTGTCATCACCCTTCCAAATATGGTGGATCCGAGCTATCTCAAGGACGGAGATATTCAGCTATGGAATCTCTTGCTGAGTTGTGTGATTCAATAAGATCCGACAAACAGATAGTTATGGGTGATTTTAATGATATTCCTTCTGCTGAACAATTTGATATAGTTGCAGGTAAGCTTGAAAATAAGGCAGAAAGTTTTTCTATCAGAGGCGAGGGAACTATTCGTTATAAGGGGAAATGGGATATGATAGATATGTTTATGGTGTCTCCATTATTAGATAGATATAGTACCATGGAAATAGGATATATCCCATTTTTAATGATTTATGATAAGTCTTATCCGGGTGAAAAACCCTTGCGGACTTACTCGGGTCCAAAGTATCTTGGTGGAGTAAGCGATCATTGTCCTATAATATTAAAAATATTATTACCTTTGAAAGATTTTAGATGACTCCATAGTTGATATAAAACACTAAACAAAATATTATGAAACAGAAAATCGCAGAAAAATTCCAGACTATTTATCACACAGAGGGTGAGTTCTTTGCATCTGCCGGACGTATCAACCTTATCGGTGAGCACACCGACTATAATGGAGGCTTCGTTTTTCCAGGTGCTATTGACAAAGGAATGATTGCAGAAATCAAGCTTAACGGTACTGATAAGGTTCATGCATTTGCTCTTGATCTTGATGAGTACTGTGAGTTTGGTCTTAATGAGGAAGATGCTCCTACACAGAGCTGGGCACGTTATATCTTTGGTGTGTGCCGTGAAATCCAGAAGAGAGGTGGCGTCATTGCTGGTTTTGATACAGTATTTGCCGGTGATGTTCCACTCGGAGCAGGTATGTCTTCATCAGCTGCTCTTGAGAGCACTTTCGCGTATGCTCTTAACGATCTTTTCAACCTTAATATCGATAAGTTTGAGCTTGCTCGCATCGGTCAGAGCACAGAGCATAACTACTGCGGTGTGAAGTGTGGTATCATGGACCAGTTCGCTTCTGTATTCGGTAAGGCTGGACATCTTATGCGTCTTGACTGCCGTTCTATGGAGTTTGCTTACTTCCCATTTAATCCGGGTAAGTATGGTTACAAGCTCGTTCTCTTGAACTCTTGCGTCAAGCATGAGCTTGTAGGTTCTCCTTACAATGATCGTCGTGCATCTTGTGAGCGTGTTGCTAAAGTGCTTGGTCAGGAGTTCCTTCGTGGTGCTACAATGGAGCAGCTTGAGGCTATCAAGGATCAGATTTCTGAGGAAGATTACCTCCGCGCACGTTATGTGATCGGTGAGGAGAAGAGAGTTCTTGATGTTTGCGAGGCTCTTGAGAAGGGTGACTACGAGACAGTGGGAGCACGTATGTATGAGACTCACTGGGGTATGTCTAAGGACTATGAGGTGTCTTGTGAAGAGCTTGACTTCCTTGCTACAGTAGCTCAGGAGTGCGGCGTAACAGGTTCACGCATCATGGGTGGTGGCTTCGGTGGTTGTACAATCAACCTCGTGAAGGCTGAGCTTTACGATGCGTTCATAGAAAAAGCAAAGACCGCATTTGCAGAGAAATACGGTCATGAGCCTATCGTTATTCCTGTTGTAATCAGTGACGGAGCACGCAAACTCGCGTAAATAGACTATATTAAATACTTAAAAAGGAAGTTGATTTGCCGTCAACTTCCTTTTTAAGTATATATAGTCACACTAGTCGCATTATCCGTAAAATAGCCTAAATTACGGATGACTACCGCTTTTTTCTACATGCCATCCGTAAATATGCCGTTTTTACGGATGGGAGGGATAATAGATATTGGGAAACAAGGAAAGCGAAACATTGATTAAGCCTAAATGGCTTTAAGGTGTTTTTAAAATCTAATGAGAAAAGTGTTTTGCTTTCCTTGTTTAATAGAGATATTTCAACAAAAAAATGGCGCAGGACTTCCCGCACCACCCCTAGGCTTCCGACGGCCTACTGATAGACAGGCAGCCCTGCGCCAAAGACGCATGACCACCTATCGCCCTATCAGTCAGTATAAATGTCGAAATTTTGGGTGGTGACGATAGGGAACAGTATTTTATTGAATTTAGAACGTTTCTGCTTATATTTACAAAGGTAATCAATAATATATATTCTTGTATAAAATTTAGATTCTAATGAAAAACTTACTAAGTTTCTTTATTTTATCTGTTTGTTTAATTTCTTGTATTTCAAAGGATATTGAGCGAACTCTACTAGATGTAGAGTCTTTTATTGCTGCTAGACCTGATAGTGCTTTAAAAGTTTTGGATTCAATTGACCGCAATCTTTTGTCGACAAGGGAGCTACGTTCTCATCATGCATTGCTGCATGCTATGGCATTGGATAAGAATTATATAGATGTGTCGGATGATTCTTTAGCTATGACTGCTTTGGATTGGTTTGATAGACACGGAGATAAGAAGTATAAAGTAAGATCACTGTATTATTTAGGTTTGTCTTATTATTACTCAAAGGAGTACGATAAGGCGATAATCGAGTTAACAAAAGCAGAGAATTTAGCTCCATCTTGCGATAGTCTTTATTGGGGTATGACTAAGAGTCTTCAGGGACACGTTTATAGTAGAACATATAATCATATAGAAGAAATGAACTGTGTTCAAAAGGCTTATGAAATTTACTCTGCTCTTTCTTTGGATTACTATACTGATATTACAAGATATAGGCAAGCCCAGATATTAATGAATGATATGGAGTATGATACTGCTGAGCGTATTTATTTGGAACTTCTTGATAAGGAAGGTTTGAGTAATTATACTATGGGGAATACATTGTGCTCTTATGCGTATTTGAATGTTATTAAGCAAGATACGCCACCAGAGAAAATCATTTTATTATATGAAGATCTTTTCAATCGATTTGGTAATCAGTATATGACAATTAAGGATTGGTGGGCATATACTTCTGTATTAAATAAACTTGGGAGATATGAAGAATCGCAAAATCTTATAGAACAGTTGGAAAGTGTCGATACATCTTCGACTACTTATTATTGGAAATACTTTATGGCTAAAGATATAGGTAATAATGCTTTAGCCCTTAAATACTTGGAAGAGTCTACTTTATATGACAATAAGGTTGTATCAAGTGCTTTAAGTCAATCATTGGCGTTAACTCAAAGAAATTATTATGAGATTCAATCAGAGAATTCTGAATATAGGGTGAAGGTTAGAACGCAGATGTTGTTAATAATATTATTCTGTTCACTATTAATTATTACTCTTTTAATCGTTATTATATGTACAAGGCACAGAAAGTATCGAGAAGAAAAGGATAAATATATTCAGTATGTTGATGAAGTAACAAGACAGCTTTCAGAAATTAAGAACGATGATCTTCCTTCTTTAAAGAAGAAATATCTTGAAGCATATAAATCTAAATTTGAAAATTTAAGAGTTTTATGTGATAACTATCTTCAGTTTCAGGGTAGAGATAACGCTGAGAAAGTGATGTATTCTAAAGTTGTTTCAATGGTGGATGAATTACGAGCTGATATGCAGGATCATTCAAAATTAGAAGCAATGTTGAATTCTGATCTAAACGGGATTATGGATAACGTGCGTATGGAATTTAAATTGAAGGAGGTGGATTATATAATCCTTAGTTATCTTATTATTGGATTTGATGCAACTACTATTTCTCGTTTAATTGACTCTTCTGTTAATACTGTGTATATACGTAAGAGCCGTATCAAACGTATGATTGAAGACAGTGATTCATCTATAAAATGTGATTTGTTAGATATGATTTCCTAGTAAGGTACTTTCAATAAGAAAATAAAACAATATTGATTATCAAGGGGTTACAAAAAATGAAAGATTGTATATCTTTCTAGAATTATAACCCCTTGATTTTTAATATATTATAAGCTTACTTTTTCTCATTTTGAAAGACGAAAATGGCCTTAAAATTCATTGAAAAGTATCAGATTCCATAATTTTACGGCGTTTTTAAAATCTAATCAATTATGAGAAAAATGTTTTTAATCTTGGCTGTTCTACTGCCAATCTTCGCATTAAAAGTCAATGCCGAAGATAAAAATGTAGTCCAACAAATTCCTATTGAAAAGTTAACGGAAATAATTGGTGAAAGATCTTTGCGAAATGACCATTTAAAAGCTTTTTATTATGGAATGCTTGAAGGAATTGTTACAACTGTTTCTGCAGATCTAGGAGAGATTATGATTACAGTTGAAAACTGCACCACAGGTGAAATGTGGGAATCTTCTTTTGATTCAAGTACCACATTGACTCATGTTTTACAAATTTCAGGTGATTCAGGTATTTATCGTATCCATTATAAAGATGGAAATGATAACGAGTATGAGGGGGCCTTTATGTTAAATTAATGAACTTTGATCGTATGAAACATTTATTTACTTTTATCACTATAGCACTTTCAATAGTAGTTTTGAATAGCTGTAATAAGACTCAAGATAATCTTAGTACAAGTATCAACGATGAGTCTTTAATTATTTCGGAGCTTAAAAGCTTTAACGATTCTCTGTTAATAAATCTCTCTCCAACAAAAGGATTTAACAAGGAGACTTTGATTATTGTTATGGCAGATTTGGATGGAGCTTATAAAGGAGCTAAGACAGGAATTAGGATTGGCTCAAAATTAGGTGGTTTAGCAGGAAACCCTGCGCTTGGAGCTGCAATAGGTGGTTTTATTGGAGGAATTGGATTTGGCGCCTTTCAATCATGGTTAGCAAGTCCATCTTCTGAATTGTCAAATGACACACCAGAGAATTTAACTAACCTTGACTATAATATTATAACGAATGCGTATTCTAGATATTGTATGGGAGATAATGATGCTATCGATCTTATATATCTTGAATCAGAAAAGGTGAAATCTCAAGTTTTGCTTGATTCCACTTTAATAAATATGGTAGGCCTTGATGAAAACTCTATGAAAGTAGGACAGTACCATAATGTGATGCTTTCTGCATTGGAGGGGAATTTGGCGGATACTGAAAAAATATCAACAAAAGCAGATTTGGGTAGTCAAGAATTTCCTAAATTTGAAACGGTATTAGAGGCTGAAATTCTATATTCGGGTGAAATGTGTAGTGCTTTTAATGAGCTTTATCAAACAACTGAAATTGTAGAGGAGAATCTAGAGTTGCCGGATGTAATAATGCAGATGTATAGTGAATTGATGAATCAATATGTATCGGGTTCCGAAGACATTATCTATATTATAAATAAGTATACTGAGTGTATTGATAATTCATCTGAACTTACAGCTGATGAAAAAAATAGCTTAAAGATGGGATTAGCAACGTCATTGTATAGTTATAATTATTGGGCTAATTCAGGGCTGATCATTTAATTTAAACTCTTAAAATATTATGAAAGATTGTGTTAGATTTTGCAAGCAGATGATTTGTGTTGCTGAATGTGTGTTGTTAAGTGCAATTTTGGCTGATGATACGCTTTTAGCTGCAGTATTAGCAGGTATTACTGTTTTGGTTATGCTTCCTAGTATTGTGTATATTGTTTATAATGCAGTAAAAAATAAGGATCTCAAGATTCTTTTGGATGATGAGTCCAGATATTTTAATGCGGGATTTTTTCTAATATGCTCTGTATTGTTGGTTAACGTTCATCAATATGTACCTGCAACTATTCTTGGAATCTTTTCTGCTTGGAATTTTATATCTATGTGCAGTCTTTTTCTGAAGCGTAAATAAATAGTGCACCTTGTGAGAGTTTAGAGCGAAACTCGCCTAAGGTGTCTTGAAAATCAATCAAAATGCAGTTTAGTATGACACCTTGAGCGACTTTTGGGCAATTCTAGCCTAAGGTGTTAGCAGAGATGTCGTTATTGATGATGTTGTAATCTGGATTTTAAGCCATTACGGATGATAGCCAGTCGGCGTCGATTCGAGCGAATCCGTCGGCTGGTTTTATTTGTGGGTTGCGCTCAAGGATGCCTGCGCAGTCCTGGTATACATTCCAGCTTACATTTACTCCTAGCATCTGGCCGTCGAGTCCATACATGAATGTAAGTATGCGCTCGTCGTTCTCTCCTTCTGATTTATAGAAATGGAAGGTTGCTGCAAGGAATTCTTCTTTCTTCTCCTGTCCAACGATCTTCTGGACCATTTCCAGCTTAGTTACGTATTTACACATTTCAAGCACAACGTCGTCCAGATTTGCCTCATTAATGAGTACTTTTTCCATCAACGATCCCATATCGTTTACACGACGAAGTGTGTATCCACCCATTGCCTTAGTGTGCATTGTGATGGCCTGCATCTGTGTTTCAGATACCTCTCCTGAAGGAATGAGCCAGACCATCAGCTTGGCAATAGGATCATGGTAAAGTGTCTCGTATTTAGCGAGGTTAACCTGACCGCAATCAGGGCACTCCCATAAAAATAATGAGCCATCTTTTACCTTATCCTTTAACTCAGGATTATCAGCAATATTGATGCTTCTATATACTGTTACTTTGTGTTGCTGTCCACATTTGCTGCATGGAGCAAGAGCTTCGTTGATGATTGACATAATTAGAATGAAACGCTAAATACTGGTCCGACAAAATGGCGTCCAAGTTCGATACCCGCCTCTTCTGTGAGTTTCTGGTATTCTCCGTTGAATCCTCCGTTATATGAATATGTTACTCCCACTGAACAAGGCCATGTGAGGAATACGATACTTTCAAGGTTGAATGTAAGACTTGTACCGACTGAGAATAGAGATGGCTTATCCTCGACCAGGTTAAAGTCAAAATGAGGTGTTATCACCATTCGTTTTATATATAGGAATGAACCGCCTATAGCGAGGTCTCCGATGTAGACAGGAATGGCATAGTCCGCTGAGAAGTTTGTCAGATTGTCGTTATAAATTGACAAATAACTCATGAGGTTTGCATTATTCTTTAAACCACGTGGAACTGTAGTTACTGTTGCCTGACCAAAATATGAATCAGGAGATAATTTTCTCTGATACATGGCTGTCAGCTTCAGTCCCTGCTGAGGTACAAGTCCTGGCAGATATCCATATCCATAGAGATAACCCATCGGGGATATAAACTCTTTAAGTCCAAGGCTTCCTGTTGCTCCTGCCTCAATTCCGATTCCGAATTTAGGATATACTGCAGAGTTTGGAGTGCCAAGCATTGTGTATGCTCGAACAGATCCCCCTAGATAGTGTCTGAAACTATTCTTACCTCCTGTGGATTTTATAAACACAGGATTGTTATTAAAGCTTCCTTTTTCGGGATCCAAGCTCGATATAGTTATATCCTGATTAAACATATCATTTGTGATGGTATATGAAAGTTTAGGGACAAATCCTCTGTACCATCCTCCGCTTGATAAATTAAATGGAATATATGTACTGATTCTTCCTGAGAAATAAGGTGTGTTTAATTCTGTTGAGTTGATAGCGATGCTAGCCTTATCTTCGAGAGTATATACGTGTGGTTTGAACTGACGTGCGCTCCTATCGTTGAAGTCTACTGCAAATTCAACAACAGGATACCATCCGGAATAAGTATATTTAATATGACCCGAGTGTCTCCATTTTGATGAATTATACGGGTCTTTATGGGCAGAATATCCAATTTCTCCAACTCCTGTAGCAAGTCTATTCTGCATGATTCCGGAAAGTCCAAGCGATGCGGCCTCATATACGCGGTCGAATGACATATTCATGATATTATCGACACTTACGTAAAGTGGAGCCCATGAATGGATGTTGAAGGCATTATTAAACTTGGAATATTTCTTAGGCTCGGAGAAAGTTACTGTCGAGTCGGTAACAAATACTTCATTATGCTGTTTTGCAATTGCCTTTTCCTGCTGAGTTAATGTTTCAGCGATGGTGTATTTGTGAATATCAGAGTAATCTACGCTTTTATTAATCAATGAATCTACTTTAGTTCTGAATACTTGCTTTCCTTTCAATGTATTCAGACTATAGTATAGATAGTAACCTTCAGGACTATACTCAAAGTCTTCTGCGCCGTGTCTTGTAGAAGTTTTCTGAATAAGTCTTCCCGTTTGAGGATCCAAATGATAGAGTTCGTTTACACCTGTGCGGTCGCATGTGAACATCAAGGTGTTATTATAACTCTTGAAGTCTTTTACCATTACAGGCTGAGGAGCAAGTGTGATGCTCCATTCTCCTGTATTGCGGTTCAGGCGATAGATACCGTATCCATTATCAGAAACGGCAGTCGTGTAGATATACTGACTTTCTGGCCAAGCTGTTTCTACCAGTTGCAATGAGTCCGGTGCTTCAAAGGTGCAGATTACTTCCGAATCTTTCTTAATACTTATGATATCAAGAGAAGATTTGCCATTGACGTAGTATTCAACTACTGCGGCAGTTTTGCCATCAGGTGAAGGTGTAGGGTTGTACTGAAGTCCGCTATCTCCGATTCTCTTACTTCTCTTCTTTCCGTTTTCAAGCTTTTGAATAGTTGAAAGAGTCTTCAGAGACCATCTTGGATCAGTCTTTCCTTCGCTCCAATATAGATTATTGTAAATATCTTTCTTTAGGGTACCGGCTTCTGCTGCGAAACGAGTTACGGTCTTTTCCTGTAGGAATGGATCGATCTTTACCAGAACAGGTGTAGTCAGATGTCCTTTCTTGATTGCGTAGAAATCAGTTCCTACAAATATACCATTATCATATTCAGTGTATAATTTAGGCTCTTTCGTAACCGGCTCTGATGGAATATATGGTGCTCTTGCGTCTGCTTCAGCTTTCCAGATAACGTTCAACGTATCACAAACCTCCTTAAACACAGTCTTATAACGTTTTCCTGTCATCTGTTTTACATTTGTGTTCAGGGCGGCAAGATTGTATGGACGTCGAGAAGCGAGATCGAGTCCCTTATTCATGAACTCAGGAATATCGTACAGATATCTCATTCCTCCGAGTGCCATGTAGGCTAACGAGTAATATGAAGGAATGTAGTTTTTTTGAGATGAGAAACGCCATTTTGGCCAGCTTCTGAAATCTTCCTGATCGAATGCAATTCGATAATAATTCAAGAAGTCTGAAGTTCTTCCTCTTCCAGAAGGTGTGTATGCTGTTTCGGCAATCACTGCATCTCCCTCCATAAATGCGATTCTGGCGAAAAGAAGTGTGGATGCAATATTCCACATCTGTCCGAAAATGTAATTTCCAGGTTTCAAGGCATTGGTCATTCCGAACTGCATCTGGCTGACATGACGTCCTTCGTGAATTGCCAACATCTTGCTCCATGGCAACGGTTCCGGATCGTATGCTGTAGGAAGCGTGAAGAGGTCCATTCTGTTTGGTGCCCAGGCAACGGATCCGTTTGCTGCGTTATAAGCATGAATCATTACCGGCATCTTCTTTCCGAAGTTACCATTGGGAAGATATCCGCTGGTGCGGGAAAGTGGAATGTAGAAATGTTCCAGGTTGGTTCCATATACCTTGGCAAGAGAGTCTGCGCCATTGGGATAGATTATACGGAAATGGTCAGTTTCTACATAAGACCATTTGAGCTTTCCCGGGTCATCTCCTGTTACATAGAACTGAGCTGATGCCGAGAGGGGCATCAGTAGCAGGAGTAGTATTATGATGTGTATTCTCTTCATATTTTTGAGATCCTTCACTTCGTTCAGGATGACAATGTTATTTCTGCAAAGATAAGGCGGAAATCTAAATATTTTTTATATTTTTGTCCCTAATTCGCCTAATGCGCACTAGATAATTCTTATTTAAACTATATGGAAACGATTCTGAATGTGCTATCAGTTCTTGGAGGACTTGCAATGTTCCTCTATGGTATGGCACTCATGAGTGATGGACTCCAGAAATCTGCAGGAGACCGCCTCAGAGCCTTCATGGCTAAAATGACTTCTAATGCTCCAAAACGAATTTTCACAGGAACTGTAGTTACCGCTCTGGTACAGTCGTCATCAGCAACGACTATTATGGTTGTGAGCTTTGTGAATGCTGGACTTCTGACTTTGGGTAATGCGATTGGTGTTATCATGGGAGCCAACATCGGTACAACACTCACTGCATGGGTAACGTCTCTTGGATTCTCTGTAAACATTGCGTTGTTTGCAGTGCCGATGATGGCCTTTGGATTCGTGATGTACTCAAGCAAGAAGTCTGTTCTGAAGAATGTCGGTCAATTCTTGATGGGATTTGCAATTATGTATGTTGGTCTTACATTCATGAAGGATTGTGCAAATGCTATTATTGGACCGGAGGGACAATATGCTGAGCAGATGAAGGCATTCTTCGGAAGCATCAATGGCTTTGGCTGGGGATCAATTCTTCTCTTCTTGGTTGCAGGTGCTGTTCTCACAATCGTTCTTCAGGCATCAAGTGCGACAATGGCTATTACAATGCTTCTTGCTGCATCCGGACTTATCGGATTTGAACTTGCAGTCGCAATGGTCCTTGGAGAAAACATCGGAACAACAATTACAGCAAATATCGCTGCTGCTGTCGCAAATACTTCAGCGAAGAGAGCTGCGAGAGCACATACAATCTTCAATATCGTTGGAGTTATCTGGGTGCTTCTAGTCTTTTCTCCAATTGTTGCATTGATCTGCAAGATTATGACTGCTATTGGTTTTGCTGACCCTATGACAGTTGATATGGCAGGTCTTAACAATGCATTGATAGCAGCTAAGGCGGCTGAGGGAGCAACTCCAGAATCGATTGCCGCTGCTGAATCTGCGTTCCTTGATGCAAAGAATGCAATGCTTTATGGTATTGCGATGCTCCATACACTCTTTAACGTGACTAACACCCTTGTTCTTATTTGGTTTACTCCGCTTATCGAGAAGGCTGTATGCTGGTTGGTTAAGGAGCCTAAGGGTGAGACAGAGGTATTCAGACTTAAGTATATTTCTGGTGGTCCTCTCAGCACTGCAGAACTCTCTCTCAAGGAGGCTCAGCTTGAGGTTATCCACTTCGCTGAAATCTGTAAGAATGGCTTCGGATATATTAAGGATGCTGTTAACGAGAATAATTCTGAGGCATTTGATAAACTCAATGATAAGCTTATCAAGTACGAGGAGATTACTGATAGAATCGAGTACGAAATAGCTACATACCTTAACGATGTGTCTAAAAATGAACTTAGCGAGGAGTCTATGAACCTTACTAAGGCGATGTACAAGATTATTGGCGAGCTTGAGTCTCTCGGTGACTCTGGTGAGGCAATCGGAAGAATTCTTAAGAGAAAGAACGCACATAATAAGGTATTCGATAAGTCAATCCTTGATCGTCTTAACAAGATGATGGAGCTTGTCGATAAGGGTTACGATGTGATGATTGAGAACCTCAAGAACGAGAATCTCCGCGATATCTCTAATGCTCAGAACTGTGAGTATAATATTAATGAGTGCCGCAACCACCTCAGAGAGGAGCATATCGTCAACATCGAGAGCAATAGCTACAACTACCTCACAGGTGTTTACTATATGGACGTTCTCGCAGAGCTTGAGAAGATTGGTGACTTCTTGATCAACATATCTCAGGCAGTTGTCGGAAAATACGAATATGAGAATTAAAACAGCATTATTACTTACAGTTTTAGTGGCTGTAGGTTGTGTTAACAATAGGAAGGCAGAGCAATTTTCAGCTCTGCCTTTTCCTGATGTCAAAGCCCCGTCTATGATCCAGGATCAGCAGCAGATTGCTGAATATCTTGTAGAACACTGGTGGGATGGACTGACTGATTCTCAAAGGGAGTATCCTTGTGATTCCATTTTGGTGAGTGGAGTCTCTAAGGGAGATGTAGAGCAGAAGTTTGCTAACTGGACAGTTCTGCTTAATGCCGTGGATTATAAGGTTGCTGTAAAATCAGTAAATCGCTTGTTTGATAGAGTGGTTGCATGTGAGAAGAATGATACAAGCTCGAATGTATTCGAGCAGATGTCGGAGATTATGGAGAGATATCTATATGATCCGAACTCTCCGATGAGAAATGAGAACTTTTATGGCCCTTATGCAGCAAATCTATCTCAGTGTGAATTTGTTGATGAAGGAATGCGCCAAGCGTATGCTTTTGATGCGAGAATGTGTGCTCTTAATAGAGTAGGAACCAAAGCGGCCGATTTCCGATTCTCAGATGTAAAGGGCAAGATTCGTCGCCTGCACGATATAAAGGCAGATTATACAATCTTGTTCTTCAGTAATCCTGGCTGTACTGCATGTATGGATATCATTAACACCTTGAAGTCTTTTCCTCAATTGCAAGAAGGAATTCGTACGGGCAAATTGGCGGTTCTTAATATCTATATCGACGAGGATTTACAAGCATGGAAGGAGTACATGCCAATATATCCTACAGAATGGTATAATGGATACGATCCAGATTATGTGATCAGGACAGATGTACTATATAATGTGCGTGCTATTCCGTCTCTTTACCTTCTTGATAAGGATAAGAAGGTAATAATGAAGGATACACCAGAGGCGCGTCTTTTTGAATGGCTTAACGCCAGATAAGAGAAAGTGTATTCTTTTGTCCATTTCACGGAATAATGTTAATTTTGAAAAAACAAAATATACTATGGAACTAACAAAAGAACTTTGGGGCAAGTCAGCCTGCGGAAAGGAAATTTATCTTTATACTCTTAAAAATGCCAGTGGTGCTTATGTCCAGCTTTCAAGTGTTGGTGCAGGACTCGTGTCTGTGGTAGTGCCGGATAAGGATGGTGTATTGGCTGATGTTGCGTTGGGATACCCTGAAGCAGCAAGTTATTTCGGTGATGGACCATGTGCCGGAAAGGTGCCTGGCCGCTATGCCAACAGAGTTGCTCTTGGAAAGTTTACTTTAGACGGTGTAGAGCATACTCTACCTGTAAATAATGGTCCTAATCATCTTCATGGTGGACCAGAGGGATTCCAGAACAAAGTTTGGGAAAGTCGTGAAAATGAAGGCGGCGTGGAGTTCCTTTATTATTCCGAGGATGGTGAAATGGGCTATCCGGGTGCATTGAAGGCAGTGGCACGTTATGAGTGGACAGAAGAAAACGAACTTCGTCTTACTCTTACTGCAGAGTCTGATGCCCCTACAATTGTAAACCTTACAAATCACGCATATTTTAACTTAAACGGAGAAGGTGCAGGTGATATTCTCGGACATGAACTTCGTTTGAATGCATCCGAGTATCTTCCTACTTCGGATTCGTTGATTCCGCTTGGTGAGAGCGAGCCTGTCGCTGGCACACCAATGGACTTTGTCAACCCTAAGGCTCTTGGCGCAGAGATCAAGGCGGATTTCCCTGCTTTGAATTATGGAAAGGGCTATGATAACTGCTGGGTGATTGATGGCTATGAGCCAGGACAGATTCAGGAAGCAGCAGAGCTTTATTCTCCAGAAAGCGGCCGTGTTCTTTCTGTCTATACAACTCAGCCAGGTGTGCAGGTATATACAGGAAACTGGCTTGCTGGCAGCCCAGTAGGAAAATGCGGACGTAGCTATAATGACTATGATGGCGTTGCAATCGAGTGCCAGAATTTCCCGGATGCACCAAACAAAGCAGATTATCCGTCAGCAGTTTTTCGTCCGGGAGAGTTCTATGAGCAGGCTATTATCTTTGCTTTTGGTGTGAAGTAATAATTCCATTTACAAGGGAGTTTTGAGATGAAACAGTATTTAGACCTTTTGAAACATATCCGTGAAAACGGAACTATGAAAAGTGATCGCACAGGAACTGGAACACAGAGCGTGTTCGGTTATCAGGCGCGTTATGATCTGAGTGAAGGATTCCCTCTCCTCACAACAAAGAAACTTCACTTGAAGTCCATCATCTATGAGTTGCTTTGGTTCATCGCGGGAGATACTAATGTCAAGTATCTTCAGGACCATGGCGTAAGAATCTGGAATGAGTGGGCAGATGAGAATGGCGACTTGGGCCCTGTTTATGGTCATCAGTGGAGAAGCTGGCCAACTCCTGATGGCGGCACTATCGATCAGCTTTCAAATGTCATCAATCAGATAAAGAATAGTCCTGATTCGCGTAGAATGATTGTGTCTGCATGGAATGTAGCAGAGGTTGACAAGATGGCTCTTCCGCCTTGTCATTCACTCTTCCAGTTCTATGTGGCAGACGGAAAACTCTCTTGTCAGCTTTATCAGCGCAGTGCAGATGTGTTCCTAGGAGTGCCTTTCAATATTGCTTCCTATGCTCTTCTGACAATGATGATTGCTCAGGTCTGCGGTCTTCAGCCAGGTGAGTTTGTTCACACAACAGGTGATACTCATATTTATACCAACCATTTCGAGCAGGTTGCCCTTCAGCTTACACGTGAACCACGCAAGCTTCCTAAGATGAAGATCAATCCGGAAGTCAAGAGCATTTTCGACTTTAAGTTTGAGGACTTTGAGTTGGTGGACTATGATCCGCATCCGCACATTGCAGGTGTTGTAGCAGTATAGGGAAATTATGGAAAAGTGCATAATCGTAGCAATTTCAGATAATAGTGCCATAGGTCGTGATAACGCGCTCCTATGGCATATTTCCGAGGACTTGAAATTCTTTAGAAGGACAACGTCTGGTCATCCGGTTATAATGGGACGAAAGACGTTTGAGTCTATCGGTCGACCTCTTCCGAAGAGGACAAATATTGTAGTATCTCGTGGCTCTGAAGCTCCAGAAGGAACCCTGCTTGCCGGTTCGTTGGCAGAGGCTTTTGAAAAGGCTGCCGAGCAGCAGTCAGAAAGGTGCTTCGTGATAGGTGGTGGACAGATTTACGCTCAGGCGTTAGAACTTGCTGACAGGCTTATTGTGACACATGTGCATACTGTTATTGAGAACGCGGATACGTTTTTCCCTGAAATAGATCCACAGCTATGGAAGGAGGACAGTCGCTCGGAACAATATATAGACGAGGAGACTGGTTACTCTTTCGAATTTGTGGAATATGTTAGATAATTGATTCGTGGTGTAGTATGAAAAGAGACGGTTTTGGTAGTAGATTTGGTGCCCTTGTGGCAATGGCAGGTTCGGCTGTCGGCTTGGGTAACCTATGGCGTTTCCCGTATCTTGTCGGAGAGAACGGTGGAGCAGCATTTATAATTGTTTATATCATCCTCTGCTTCTTGATTTGCCTTCCGATTTTCATTTCTGAATTTGTAATCGGCAGAAGGAGTCAGAAGAATGCATTTGCGGCTTTCCGTGATCTTTCGGAGGGCTCTGCATGGAGATGGGTAGGTCTGTTTACCATTATCGTCCCTTTGATTGTACTATCGTATTATAGTGTAATAGGTGGTTGGTCAGTTGATTATCTCTTAAAAGCTTTGACCTTTTCTTTTACTGGAGGAGAATCTCAAAGTGCATTCAGCACGATGTTTACAGGCTTCGTTTCTTCTACATGGGGACCACTTGCTGCTCACACGGCATTCCTTCTTGCTACAACACTGATTGTCGTGATTGGAATTAAGGACGGTATCGAGAAGTTCAGCAAGGTCATGATGCCATTGTTGTTCCTTATTGTGCTGGTTATAGCTGTTTATTCGTTGACTCTTCCTGGTGCGAAGGCTGGTCTAGAATATCTTTTCTCTCCTGATTTTTCTAAGCTTACAGGTAAGTCTGTAGCATCAGCCTTAGGTCAGGCATTTTTCTCCCTCTCGCTTGGATTCGGAACAATCATGACGTATGCTTCTTATGTGAGCAAGAAAGATAATATGATGTTCCAGAGTACTGCGACTGCGGTTTCAGATCTTATGTTTGCTTTGATTGCAGGAACTGCAATTATGCCAGCCGTCTTTGCTTTCGGTATAAATCCTCAGTCTGGTCCTGGCCTTGTTTTCGAGACTCTTCCTTATGTTTTCGGTCAGATGCCAGCAGGTGGAGTTATTGCTATTCTTTTCTTCCTTGCTCTTCTTGTCGCGGCTTTGACATCTTCGATTTCGATGCTTGAGGTAGCTGTGGCATATCTCGTTGAGGAAAAGAAATTCTCTCGTGTAAGTGCTTGTGTTGTGCTTTTTGTCCTCTGTTGGATTGTTGGAGCCGTTTGCTCATTGTCCTTTGGCCCCCTCTCGAATATTCAGATTGGTGGAGGAAATCTCTTTGATTTCTTTGATAACCTGACTTCGAATATCCTGATGACTCTAGGCAGTCTTCTCACTGTCATCTTCGTGGGCTGGCGCCTGAAGAAGACAGATGTCTACGATGAATTCACAAACGGAGGTACGCTCTCGCGCAATGCAAAGATCTTTGGAGTCCTTTGGTTCCTGATCCGTTACATTGCGCCGCTTGCTGTGCTTTCAATCTTTATTTCTGGTCTGATTGCTTAATTCTGCTGCTTCCTTTCGAGGATAGCAACACCTGCGACAGAGGCAATGAGCAATAGAATCAAAAGGATTGAGCTGGCGCGAGAAATATTTGCTCCTATAGCGTAAGACTCAGGCTCAAATCTCATTACAAGTTCGCCCTCTCCCTCAGGGATTAGCGCTCCGCGTAGCATCCAGTTTGCGCGGAAGAGCTCAACAGGCTCTCCTGTGGCTGCAATATATGCCTTCCAACCTTTAGGATAGTAGATTTCGCTGAATATGGCAGCGCGTTCTCTGCTAGTCTTAAATGCGTACCTAAGTTCATTTGGAGCATAGTGAGTCAGGAAGATAGTGTCATTCTGAGCGGCGTTGTCATTCTGAGCGGCGTTGTCATTCTGAGCGTCAGCGAAGAATCTCCTGGCCCACTCAAAGTCTTTGCCGATAATCGCAGTGGTGTGAAGATCTGTCCACGCGAGCTGGTCGATTTCTTCGTTTGGATTTGCAGCAGGAACGTAGTTGTCCACGAACCAGCAGTTGCCATAAGCAAATTGATTCTGAACTGGTGAGCAGCCAGGGTCAACGATTATGTATTTGCCATTAAGCATTGAGACAACCTTGAGCTCAGGAAGGGTATTTTCGATATCGCTGATTGTCTCTGCCTCTGATGCAGCGCCATAGAATTCGCGGATTTCTGGCGCAATATATCTGTCAATAAGATCCTGATATCTCTGGAGCTTTACTGGGCTATATCCTCCGATGCACTTGTGATGGTAGCTCTGGATAGCATCGTTGAATGTATTTACACTAAGATCAAGAACTCTGTAGTTCGGATCTTCATCCTGATGAATGATTTCATCAACAACGCGTGGCTCATAATGAGCCGAGAAATCCTTAGGAGTCACAAAGTGTTCTTTATTAAGATATCTCTTACCTACTCCGGCAAGGTCAATCCATACAAGCACAATGACTGCCGCTGCGACAATAGTCGTTTTGTTTCCAAATCCCTTGGCTTCTTCATTCTTTCCTTTTCTGAATGCCCAAAGAATAAGAGCAAAAACGCATGAGATAAAGAAGATTGATCTGATTGCATCCTTCTTCAAAAGAGTTGCTCGGTCTGCGACAAGAGCATCTACGATAACCTCGTTCATACCAGCATCGCTGCTACCTGTGAATGTTCCTGCGATACCTGGCATCAACACGCAGAGAAGGCAGAATCCTGCAGTGATTCCAAAGGCAATAAAGCCAGCTTTGGTAAGTCTCTTTGTCTCGTATTTTGCCTTAAGAATTCTGTCGAGAACATAGAATCCAAGCATTGGAAGTGTTACCTGGAGTACAATCAGAGCCATTGATACGGTTCTGAATTTATTGTACATAGGGGCATAATCAAACCATAGTCTTGTAAACCACATGAAGTGATTTCCCCATGCCAGGAATACTGATATTACTGTTGCTGCAACAAGCCACCATTTTTCTCTACCCTTGCACAAGATCAATCCAAGTACAAACAGGAAAATAGAGATTGCACCCATATACATAGGTCCTGCTGTAAATGGCTGCGGTCCCCAATAAAGAGGCAGGTGCTTCATTGTCTGCTTGAGATTTGGCTGGCCAGCTCTTTTAAGCAGCTTACCTGTTTCTGAATCAAGCGGAAGTTCACCAGAAGACGCACCACCATTGAAGTTTGGAATAAGAAGGTTCGGCATCTCGTTGATTCCATACGACCATGCTGTAGCATACTCCAGGTTCAATCCTTTGTCATTGTGATTCTTATCGTTTGAAGTGAGCTCAGAACCACCTCTCATAGTGAATTTAGAGTACTCCATTGTTGGAATCAGTTTATTGGCATTTGTGGCCATACCCACTATTCCAAGCACAAGAAGCAGGCTTGATGCGATAAAGAAACGCTTTAACTGAGCTCGTCTTTCGGCATTTTTGCAGAGATATACGAAGACTCCGATTGCGTAGGCAAAGACTGTAATTGCCAGATAATATGTAATCTGGGGATGGTTTGCCTTAATCTGGAAACTAAGTGCAAATGCAAATAGCGTTGCTCCCAAAACAGTTTTTGGTAGCCATTCCTTCCAATTGCCTTTATCCTCCTGAGCACTAGTGAAGGATTTGAAAGCCATCCTATAAGTCCAGATCACTCCCGCAAGCACCCATGGGAAGTAGGCGATAGCCTGCATCTTGGTGTTATGTCCCACCTGAATGATCTGCATATTATATGAGCAGAACGCGATTGCAATTGCTCCCGCCACAGCTATAAGCTTGCTTGTTCCTAGTGACAGCATCAATAGGAATCCACCGATTAGTGTAATGAGGAGGTAACTTGCAGGTCTACGTCCTGTCAATAGGAAGTCATAGATGGCATCAGTCCAGTCTCCTTTGAAGTCATCGATGGTAGCTGTAGTCGGCATACCTCCGAACATCGAGTTTGTCCATGCTGTAGGATCATCCGGATGTGCGGCGTTATGGGTAACAGCCTCGTTTGCCATACCCTTCCACGACGCGATATCGCTCTGGTTTACAATCTTTCCATCCAGAACCTGCGGAGTGAAGCTATATGCAGCAACAATGAACAGCAGGAGGATTCCCAAATATATTCCGATGTTTTTCAGTATTGTCTTATTCATATTATGAATTGATTGTTTCTTCAAATAGTTGTGCCATTCGGCGAGTAAGGTTGCGACGGGTGAATTGTGAAATATCCGCCCCATCTGTTGCCAACTCTCCTGCAAGATGTTTCTCCCAGCAAGAGTCGATAAACTGTGTTATTGCCTCTCTATCTTCCCAATCCAGCACAACACCAGTTTTTGTCTCATTCAAAATCATAGCCATCGCTCCGTCAGGCTGTCCGATTCCGAGCACTGGTCTGCGCGATGCGAGATATTCAAATAGCTTACCCGGAAGCACAGCCTTGTACTCCGGTTCTTTTCTAAGAGGGAGAATCAGGATTGATGCATTGCGCTGCTGTTCCACAGCTTCAGAGTGAGGAAGATATCCGACATTATCTACGGCTTCTGATAGTCCTGCCTTGTCAAGTGTAGCCAGAATGCCATCATCTGTTTTTCCGATAAGTTTGATTTTCAGTGCTTTGCGGAAAGACTCGTTTGCGTTGTATTTCTCTGCAAGGACATCCCAAAGCATGGTCGGATTGCCGTCTGCGGCAAACAGTCCAGTGTGAGTGATGCAGAATTCCTGCTCTGGGTCACCGCCAACCTTATGACTCTTCTCTGCAGCAAAATCACACTCGTCAAATCCATTTGTGATGAGTTGTACAGGAGTCTGGGTCATCATCTGGAATTCCTGCTGCACCAGCGGAGAAACCGCCACAACAACAGTAGCATCATCAAGCACTTTCTGCTCCATTTTCTTGTGCCACCTTTCTGTGCTACTGGTCATTGACAAGTGCTTGAAATAGAATATCTTAGTCCATGGATCACGGAAATCTGCAATCCAAGGAATTCCTGTTGCGAGTGCCAGTCTGCGTCCGATAAGATGCATTGATTGAGGCGGGCCGGTGCTTACAATCAAGTCCACCGGGTGCTCCTTAAGATACTTCTTCAGGAAACGGACAGAAGGACCGATCCAAAGGCATCTTGGGTCCGGGCGGAAGAGGTTTCCGCGTACCCACATAGCAACTTTCTGGAGGAAGCTCTTATTCTGTGCATTGACAGGATTCACCTCTACAGCTTCCTTGCTGTGTCCTGACTTGCGGAGCAACTTCTTGTAGATCTCATAAGGCTCCACAATACGGGTCTTGATCACCTCTGCTTCTGCAGGAATTTCTGCTGCCAGAGACTCGTCTGTCGCCAGCTGTTCCGGGTTCTCCGGAGTATATATGACCGGCTGCCAACCTTCCAGAGGAAGGTATTTTGCAAACTTCACCCAGCGCTGCACGCCAGAACCACCTGTCGGCGGCCAATAATACGATATGATAAGTACCCTTTTCATAAGCGCACAAAGATAATCAAATTCACTGATACTATGAGTGTTTTGTTTTCGGAATAAAAATGCCTAAATTTGTGGGATTACGCGTACGTGCGTACGATGGGCTTACAAGTAAACGACAAATAAGATATATGGCAGAGAAAAAACCGACCGAAACACCTATGATGAAGCAGTTCTTCGCAATGAAGGCGCAACATCCGGAAGCAGTGCTTTTGTTCAGGTGCGGCGATTTCTACGAAACATACGGCGAAGATGCTTTGATAGCCAGCAAGGTACTCGGTATCGTGCTTACAAAGCGTTCAAGTGCCACCCCAGGTGCGATTCCAATGGCTGGATTTCCGCACCACTCCCTTGAAACATACCTTCCTCGACTAGTGCGCTCTGGCTACAAGGTGGCAGTGTGCGATCAATTGGAGGATCCGAAGCTGGCGAAGGGAGTTGTAAAGAGAGGAATCACCGAATTGGTTACTCCAGGTGTTGCATTCAGCGATCAGCTTCTTGAGCAGAAAGAGCACAACTACATCGCAGGTCTGACCTTCTTTAAGGATAAGTGCGGTGCTGCGTTCCTGGATGTCTCTACAGGAACATTCCAGGTGGCAGAAGGTTCATTGGATTACATCGGAACATTGCTCGCATCCTTCGCTCCAAAGGAGCTTCTCGTTCCCCGCGGATATGAAAAGGGAACAAAGGAGCGCTACGGAGACCATTACTATATTTCCACTCTCGAAGAATGGGCTTTTGTTTATGAAAGCTCTGTTGAAAAGTTGAAGAGACAGTTGCAGGTGGACTCTTTGAAGGGTTATGCTATTGATAGTTTCCCTCTTGGAATCACTTCTGCTGGTGCTCTCTTGATTTACCTCGAACAGACTCAGCATAAGGAACTTACCAATATCTGCTCGATTTCCCGTATCGATGAGGGAGCGTTCGTGTGGATGGATAGATTTACATTCAGAAATCTCGAAATCTTTGCCTCAACAGCCGGAAAGGAAGGTACATCACTCGTGGATGTGATGGATAAATGTTCGTCACCAATGGGTGCACGACTGCTCAGAACATGGTTGGCAATGCCGGTTATGGACCTGCAGGAGTTGGAGAGCCGATACGCAGTTGTTCAGCATTTTATTGACAATAGAGAAGATCTCGCTGAGCTTCAGTCAATGATTGGAGAGGTCGGAGATCTTGAGCGAATCATTTCCCGTGCTGCAGCAGGTAAGATTATGCCTCGTGAGGTAATGCAGCTTCGTCGCGGATTGAGTCAGACTGCCCCTATCATGCAGCTTTGTGGTGCTAAGGGGGTTGCTGCCTTGGATGAACTCATTGGAAAGATGGGCGATTGTGCTCAGCTCTTGGAGTATTTGGGCAAGACCATGCACCCGGAGACAGCCTCCCAGCTTGGAAAGGGTGATGTTATAGCCCCAGGAGTAAATGAGGAGTTGGATGAGCTTCGCAAGATTGCTCGTCATGGCAAAGACTATCTTCTCGAGGTGCAGCAGCGCGAAATCGAGCGTACAGGAATTTCCTCACTCAAGATAGGTTTCAATAATGTATTTGGATACTATCTTGAGGTGCGTAATACACACAAGGAAAGTGTTCCTGAAGAGTGGATCAGAAAGCAGACTCTTGTCAATGCAGAAAGATACATTACAGAGGAACTCAAGGAGTATGAACAGAAGATTTTAGGTGCAGAAGAGCGTATCTATGCTCTTGAGGTACAGATTTATGCAGAACTTGTAGCTAAGATTCAGGCAAATATCTCAATGATCCAGAAGAACTGCCGTCTGCTTGCAAGACTTGACGTCTTAAGCGGATTTGCAGATCTGGCTTTGAGCAATCGTTATTGCCGACCTAAGATGGATTCCAGCAAGGTGATTGACATCAAGATGGGTCGTCACCCTGTGATTGAAACCATGATGCAGGCTGGAGAGGAGTTCGTGCCGAACGATATCTATCTGGATAATGAGAAGCAGCAGGTTATCATCCTTACTGGTCCGAATATGGCCGGTAAGTCAGCGCTCCTTCGTCAGACAGCACTCATCGTGCTTATGGCTCAGGTTGGTTCATTTGTTCCGGCATCAGCAGCTACCATCGGTTACTGCGATAAGATATTCACCCGCGTAGGTGCTTCAGATAATATCTCACGTGGAGAGTCAACCTTCATGGTGGAGATGTTGGAAACTTCAATGATTCTTCATAATCTTTCATCTCGCTCACTTGTGCTTTTGGATGAGATCGGAAGAGGAACCTCAACATATGATGGTATGTCAATTGCCCGTGCGATTGTAGAGTTCATCCATGAATATGGAGATGGCGCCAAGACGCTTTTCGCTACCCACTATCATGAATTGAATGATCTTGAGGAGATCTATGGTCGCGTGAAGAACTTCCATATTGCAGTGAAGGAGGTAGGAAAGAATGTAATCTTCCTTCGCAAGCTCAAGGAGGGAGGTGTGGCCCATAGCTTCGGTCTTCATGTTGCTCGTATGGCTGGAATGCCAAAGCAGGTGCTCGAGTCTGCTGAGAAAACACTAGCAGCTCTTGAAAGAGGTGACCATAGCTATTCTTCTCCTTGTCATCCTGAGCGAAGCGAAGGATCTCTTTCAAAGAAAAAGAACACTATCAAACCACATAACATAAAGGAAGGTCGCGTAGAAAGCGATGGCTCATTGCAGCTTTCATTCTTCCAGCTGGAAGATCCTCTTTTGGCGTCGCTCAAGGAGGAGCTTGATAATGCGGATCTTAATAACATGACTCCGCTTCAGGCTTTCGATCTGCTTCGTTCAATGAAGGAACAATTAGGAATTTAACACAACAAAACAATAAACAAAATGAAAAAGGCTTTAATAATTCTAGCAGTTTTTGCTACATCTGTTTCGGCATCTGCACAGTCATTCTATGTTGATGCAAAGAATCCTGAGATGGTACATCCGTCAGAGGCGAGAGATGCACATCGCAAGGAAATCATTATACCTCAGGTCAATGGTTTTAATGTTTATAAGGCTGACCTTCATACTCACACAATGTATTCTGATGGCCAGGTGCTTCCAAAGTATCGTATCAGAGAGGCATGGCAGGATGGTTTGGATATCATCGCTGTGACTGAGCATGTTGAATATAGACCAGTAGAGGCTGATCTTGTCAACTATCTTGAGAAATATACAGACAAGAAGCATAAGGAGGCAGTTAATCATAAAATTGGTGCTGATGGTACTACCAAAGATGGCATCATGGTGGATTTGAATACAGCAGTTAAGATTTCGGAGAAGCTTGCTAAATCTTATGGTCTTACTGTTATTCCTGGTTTGGAAATCACTAGAGATGCAGACAAGATCGGACATTTCAATGCTCTCTTCACTACAGATAATAATCTTATTTACGATCCGGATCCATATCAGTCAATTCTTAACGCTAAGGCTCAGAATGCTCTTATTCAGCACAACCACCCAGGTTGGAAAAGAAAGACTTTGGCATATTCAGAGTGGCAGAAGAAAGTTTATGGTGAAGGTCTTGTTGACGGCGTTGAGGTCGTGAACGGAGACGAGATTTATCCTGGAATCGTAGACCGTTGCGTCAAGGACGGAATGTACATTACGGCAAATACAGATATTCATGCTACAACAGCGGCTGATTATCGTGTATATGGTAACGACAGACCAATGACCCTTGTTTTTGCAAAGGATAAGTCTTTGGAGTCTGTTCGTGAAGCGCTTGAGGCACAGAGAACTCTTGCTCTTGCTTTCAATAACCTTTGGGGTGCAGATCAGTTGCTTAAGGATATCTTCCTTGCATGTGTAAAGGTGGAGCAGCTTTCTGGTAATAAATATGTGTTGACAAATATCTCTTCAATCCCATTTGTTCTTCAGCAGAAAGGATCGAATCGCGTACATTTGGATCCTTCAACTTCAATTTTTATGAGCGTACCAAAAAATGGTAACTCTCTTGACTTTGCTGTTGTGAATATGTGGAATGGCGCAGAGAGCAACCCAGATATCGAAATCACAGTTAAATAACATTAAAAGCATATAATTATGGAATTACCTTTTGCAGAAGCGTGGAAAATCAAAATGGTTGAGCCGCTTCGAATCAGTACACGTGCTGAGCGCGAGCAGTGGATTAAGGATGCACACTATAATCTCTTTAACCTAAAGTCAGATCAGGTTTATATTGACTGTCTTACAGACTCTGGTACAGGCGCAATGAGCGACCGTCAGTGGGCTGCCATGATGATGGGTGATGAGAGCTATGCAGGATCGGCTTCTTTCTTCCAGCTCAAGGAGACTATTACCAGAATCACAGGTTTTGAGTATATAATCCCTACTCACCAGGGTCGTGCTGCTGAGAATGTCCTCTTCAGCCACCTTGTAACTGCTGGTGCTATCGTTCCAGGTAACTCACACTTTGATACAACAAAGGGTCATATCGAGAGCCGCAAAGCATTTGCTGTTGACTGTACTGTTGATGAGGCAAAGGATACTCAGCTTGAGGTTCCTTTCAAGGGTAACGTAGATCCTAAGAAACTTGAGAAGGTGCTTGCAGAGAATGCTGACAAAGTTCCTTTCATCATCGTAACAATTACAAATAACACAGCAGGTGGACAGCCTGTATCAATGCAGAACCTTCGCGAGGTACGTGCTATCGCTGACAAGTATGGTAAGCGCGTGGTATTTGACTCTGCTCGTTTTGTAGAGAATGCATATTTCATCCGCACTCGTGAGGAGGGTTATGCTGACAAGTCAATCAAGGAGATCTGTAAGGAGATGTTCTCATACGCTGATGGTATGACAATGTCATCTAAGAAGGATGGTCTCGTGAATATGGGAGGTTTCATCGCAACAGCTCATGAGGATTGGTATGAGGGTGCCAAGAGATTCTGTATCCCATTCGAGGGCTTCCTTACTTATGGTGGTATGAACGGTCGTGATATGGCTGCTCTTGCAGTTGGTCTCGATGAGAACACTGAGCTTGAGATAATCGAAACTCGTATCCGTCAGGTGCAGTATCTTGCTGCTAAGCTTGATGAGTATGGAATTCCTTATCAGCGTCCAGTCGGTGGTCACGCTCTCTTCGTAGATGCAGACCGCGTTCTCGATCAGATTCCTAAGGAAGAGTTCCCTGCACAGACTCTTGCAATCGAGCTTTATATTGAGGCTGGTGTACGTGGCTGCGAGATCGGATATATCCTTGCTGACCGTGACCCTGTAACTCGTGAGAACCGTTTTGGTGGTCTTGACCTTCTCCGTCTCTGTATCGCTCGCCGTGTTTATACAAACAACCACATGGATGTGATTGCAGCTGCTCTCAAGAACGTTTACGACCGTCGTCACGAAATCACTCGCGGTGTGAAGATCGTTTGGGAGACTGAACTCATGCGCCACTTCACTGTGAAGCTCGAGAGACTCTAATCAAAAGAACAGAACCGCAAAATGTAAACCCTTTGTGGTCAATTAGATACGAAAACTGCGTGCTCCCCAATGGCGGCACGCAGTTTCTGTATATAGTTGTTAGTCAGCGATTTATATTTCACGCTATCACTGCATTTCTGCGAGGAAGCAGATGTTGTGGCTGATGAGAGAGGTGGTGCTTGGAGTTCTGGTCTGAAGATGGCCCTCGCTGACAGCCTCGATAAACTCTTTTATAATAAGTAGGTCGGCACCTGCGTGGAATTTCTGTTCCTTGGCCCACTCGAAATCATATGTTTCAGTAGGCTGCCCATTTCGATAGTTTACTTCTATAATACTCTCATCTCCTGAGATAATAGCATTCTCACACTCGATGATAGTAATTCGATTGGACTCTTCAGAAGTACAATCCATAGTAATGCCGGCCCTAATTCCTGAAGTCATTTCCAGATTTATACACTGATGAGAGGTCACATCATTTTCTGGACAATGATATACGCATCTGCCATATCGAGACTCATTTAGAATTCTCCTGATCATGTCGTCTTCACACTCTCCTTGCAATGCAGCGAATCCTTTAATCCAGTCTTTTCTTCTCAGGTATAGATCAACAGCAGAGTATTTACATGATATCTCTAGTGGACAATTTACACATCTGATTGCAACTCCTTCCGGTGCATTGTCTGAAGTAAAGAGCTTTTTGCCCTTAGCAACATCAATGCTAGCTACATCCTCTCCGATAAGCCATAATACAAAGTCAACATCGTGGCAGCACTTGGTAAAGAAGACAGAGGTATTCATTTCAGTCTTATTCCATGGACCTCTGATAAAGGTATGAGAAAGACGATCCCTTCCAACCTTTTCTGTATGTTGCACAGAGAGAATCCTTCCCACCTGCGGCGATTCAGTGAGTTGTTTCAGCTTTATGAAATATGGATGATACCTGAGCACATAGCATATGGAAACAAGCTTTCCTGTCTGTTTACTGACGCGTACTATTTCCTCACACTCTGCCTGTGTCTGTGCCATAGGCTTTTCCAAGAGCACATGCCATCCATAATGAAGTGACTTCAATGTCATCTCATAATGATGGATGTCAGGAGTACCAATAATGCAGGCATCTACTTCTATCCCGGAATCAGCAAGCTCTTCTAGTGTCTTAAAACAAGATTCAGGCGAAAGGGAGAATTTCCCCTTCACCTGATCAAGACGAGTCTCGTCAATGTCAATCACAGCGACGAGCTCAGCAACATCCTGGTGCTCTGCTATATAATGCAAGTATTTACAGGTTCTGTTACCAAGTCCAACAGCTGCAATTTTGACTCTTGAACGTGACATATGTGTTTATAGCGTTGCTGCTAATTTTTCTGCTAGCGCGACAAATGCAAGTCCGTCAGGACGAGATGAGAGTGCTGCAGGTTCTCCGCAGTCTCCGCCTTCGCGGATGCTCTGTACGATAGGAATCTGGCCAAGTAGTGGAATATTATATTTCTCCGCCATCTTGAGGGCTCCACCCTTTCCGAAAATATAGTACTTCTCTTCCGGATGCTCCTCAGGTGTGAACCAGGCCATATTCTCTACAAGTCCGAATATTGGCTTATTGACACTTTCGTTGCGGAACATGTTTACACCCTTCTCAACATCTGCAAGCGCCACATCTTGAGGAGTGCTGACAATTACAGCCCCCTCCATTGGGATGTCGTGTACAAGGCTGATGTGGATGTCTCCTGTTCCTGGAGGCATGTCGATCAAAAGGAAGTCGAGTTCGCCCCAACGAACTTGAAGGATCATCTGTTTGAGAGCATTACATGCCATCGGACCTCTCCAGATAAGTGCCTGTTCCGGCTTGGCAAAATAACCGATTGACATCCATTTTACGCCATATTTTTCAAATGGCATAATAACCTCCTTCTCACCCTCCTGAATGGCATCTGGCATTTGCCCTTCAGAAGCCGTCATCTTAGGTACCGAAGGTCCATATACGTCTGCATCAGCAAGTCCCACCTTGAAGCCAAGACGAGCAAGTGCAACAGCCATATTGACGGCAACAGTAGATTTACCCACTCCTCCTTTTCCAGAAGCGATACCTATAATGTGCTTTACATTTGCTACTTCTTCGAATCCAAGGTCAAGTCCTGGCTTTTTCTTCGCAGGAGCAGCTTCCTTGACAATAGATTTTACCTCAACCTCAGTACCGGCAGGAGCATTTCTGATAATAGCAGCTTTTGCGCTACCAATCAGATACTCTGCAAGAGGGTCGCGATGTTTTGCAAAACCGAGAGTGACGGAAATCTTATTTTCCGCCACCTCGATATTTTCTATCATTCCCAGCTCCACGAGGTTCTTGTCTGCCTTTGCCGGATGTTCAACCTCGCTGAGCCAGTTCTTAATTTCTGTAATTTCCATTATTTAACAATTTCCATTTCGTCAACCAACCACTTCGCTCCACCGAACTTCTCAACAATGAACAATACATAACGAATGTCTACATTGATACATCTCTGAAGCTCTGGCTCGAACATCACGTCGCTACTCATTGACTCCCAGTTGCCATCGAATGCAAGTCCGATAAGCTCACCGTTTGCGTTCATGATCGGGCTACCAGAGTTTCCTCCTGTGATGTCGTTGTTGCTAAGGAACGCTACCGGCATTCTTCCGTCAGCCATTGCATACTGTCCGTAATCCTGGAACTTATAAAGCTCCTTAAGTCTTTCTGGAACAACAAACTCCCAGTTGTTTGGATCCTCTTTCTCCATAACTCCCTTAAGAGTTGTGTAATAGTTATAGAGAACACCGTCCTTTGGAGAATAACCCTTTACTGTTCCATAAGTAAGACGCATTGTGAAGTTTGCATCTGGGTACGAAGGCTCGCCCTTCTTCCACTCAAGAAGACCAGCAGTGTATGCCTGACGTGCCTTTGCAAGGTTCTCCTTGTGCTTGGCAATCTGTCCATAAGGGCCGAAGACCTCTGCAGAGAATGAAATGAATGCAGCAAGCGCTGGGTCAGCAACGACTTTTGCTCCCTTCTCGTCGATGGCAGCCTGAAGCTTCTCCAAGCTCACGAAAGAGCTCTTCTGGAAAAGAGAGTCAGTCCAAGCATCGATATCAAGAGTGCTGAAATCTTCAGCGATACCCTTTGGATAGTTCTTCTGCTGAGCATTCTCACGGTAGAACTTAAGCATAGCCTTAATCACCTTGTTGTCAGTGCCTGCAGAGTAATCCTTATACTTAGGAGCGATTGCATTATATGCATTCTGCAATGCCGCAGTTGTGTCAGGACTTTCTTTCAAGCTTCTGTTGAATGTGCTGGCAAATGTGCCGGCGAACATAGGAAGCTCAAGGCAATAGAGTGCCTCATAAGCAAGAGTGAATGCGAGATCTGCATCTCTCATAGCATATACGCTTGTTCTGATATCATTTACGGCGTTGCCATAAAGCTCATTTCTCTTCTTGTCTGCCTTTACCCAATTGATGAAAGCAAGCTCCTCTTGCTCAGCTCTCTCAATGATGTCAAGCTTCTCGAACGCGAGTTTCATTCCCTGCCACTTCTTCCAGCCGTTTGATGAACCTGAGTACTTGCTTGCATACTGAATCTTTACCTTAGGATCAGCAAGCATATCCTCCAACATCTGGTTCTGGCGCACTGTGCGGGCAGCGATACGGATGTCGTTAGTCTCGATCTGATGTTTGAGCTCAGGTGAAGTCTGGAAACGGGTTGTTCTACCTGGATAACCCATGATCATTGTGAAGTCGCCTTCCTTTCTCTCAGCAAGAGAAATCTTAAGGAACTGCTTAGGAATATAAGGAACGTTATCCTTAGAGTAGTCTGCAGGGTTGTTGTTTACGTCTGCATACACGCGGAACATAGAGAAGTCACCAGTGTGACGTGGCCACATCCAGTTGTCTGTGTCAGCACCGAATTTACCGATTGATGAAGGTGGTGCACCCACAAAACGAACGTCTCTGTAAGTCTTATATATAATAAGGTAATATACGTTTGTATCATAGAAGGACTCAATCATAGCGTCGCAATGCGGATTAGCCTTCTCTGCCTCTTCAACGAGGGCATCTTTCGCCTTGTTTACAGCCTCGGCGATGAGCTGCTCCTTGTTTTCCTCTTTGCGGTATGTCTTCTCAGCCTCTTTCTTTGCCTTCTCGATAACTGAAGTAATGTCAGTCATTGACTCAAGGAACTTGACGCTAAGGCCCTCGCATGGAAGCTCCTCGTTGCGGTTCATTGCCCAATAGCCATCCTTAAGATAGTCGTGCTCAACGCTACTGAGCTTCTGGATATTTCCGTAGCCGCAGTGGTGGTTGGTTACGAGAAGTCCCTGACCAGAGATGATCTCACCAGTACATCCGCCACCGAACTGTACGATAGCATCCTTCAATGATGAATTATTGATGTCATAGATTTCCTTTGGAGTAAGCTTGCAGCCAAGCTGCTTCATTGCCTTTCCGTTCATTTTCTGCAGAAGAGGAAGCATCCACATTCCTTCATCTGCTCTTACGCTTCCGGCGAACACTGCCAACAGCGTCACAACACATAAAATCTTCTTCATAATATATTTAATTAATATCTTCTTAGAGAGTTCTTTCGCTTGTCATCCTGAGCGGAGCGAAGGATCTTTTTAAAATAAGGTTGGTTCCAGCTGCTTCAAGTGAAAACTTTTGCGGTGGTGAGGAGTGTATCCGTGTCGGATAATCGCCTCCACGTGTTCTTTGGTCGGATATCCCATGTTCCTTTCCCATCCGTACTGAGGGAACTCCTTTGCGAGCTTCCTCATATATTCGTCCCTATACGTCTTTGCAAGGACAGAGGCTGCCGCAATTGATGCGTATGTTGCATCTCCCTTTACAACGCACTGATATTTATAATCGTCAAAAGGCTTGAATTTGTTGCCGTCTATCAGCAGGAATTCCGGTTTGACACTCAGTTTGCGCACAGCCCGCTGCATGCCGGCAATCGACGCATTTAATATGTTTATAGTATCGATTTCCTCCGCGCTGACCTCAACCACAGCCCAGGCAATAGCCTCGCGCTCGATTATAGGGCGCAACTCTTCTCTGGCCTTTTCGGTCATTTTCTTAGAGTCGTTGAGTAGGGGATGGTAGAAATCCTTTGGTAGAATTACGGCAGCGGCGAATACAGGACCAGCCAGCGGGCCTCTTCCTGCTTCGTCACATCCGGCCTCGACTAGGTCGGGATTCATGAAATTCTTAAGGTGTGGTTCTACGCGCATTCTGCAAAAATACGCATTCTATTTTTGCTCACCAAGCATTTTTTTGAGCATTGTAATGATTTCGTTCTTGCTGGCGATGGTTTCCTCGAGGGATTCGTTTAGTTTTTCAAGATATTCGATACGGTTTTCCAACCTTGTTACCTGACTTCCGTATTCTGCTTTAACCTCATTGATGGTCGTATCTAATGTTGCAGATGGTGAGTAGCCGAGGAAGAGCTCCTCGAGTGACATTTCAAACAGGTCGGCCAATTCTCTGACGTGTGAATTGATAATAGCGGTATTGCCCTTTTCTATCTTCCTATATGCATTAGTGGAAATGTTGAGGGCTTGGGCTGCTTCTATCTGAGTAAGATCTTTGCTCTTTCTATATGTATTTATGTTGTTTTTGATGAAACTCTCATCCATAGCATGATCTATTTTCACGCAAAAGTATGAGATAATAGAGCGCTAAAAAAACAACGGGAAGTTGTGAAAAACAACCTCTGGTTGTTAAAAAAGATTAAATCATCATCAAAAAAAGAAAAATGTTCAGGGTGTCGGACTGAAAAACGCCACATTCTGTTGTTTTTTCAACAACTAAAATGGAGCTTTGGGGCAACTTAATAAAATTGATTATGACAAAACTTGAGCGATTCGATCAGCTTTGCATCCGACTGCTTGACCCTTCTCAATCCGGAGACCCCCTCTCAAAACTCTGCTTGCAGGAAGACATCTCTGAGACAGAACTGGATAACCTCTTTTATGCATACTTTGGTATTTCGGTGTATGACGCTCTAAAATCAGAGGGCAAAATATTGATATTCTGATATTATTTTGTTAGATTTGCGAGGATGCGTCTTTTAAGATGCTGAAAGAAACATAATTACAAACACAATAAAACACAAACTGATGAAAGCTTATCAAACCCAAAACATCCGTAATGTGGTACTGCTTGGTAGCACCAAGTCAGGTAAAACCACATTATCTGAAGCAATGCTTTATGAAGGTAAGGTTATTGACAGAAGAGGTACCGTAGAAGCAAAGAATACAGTTTCTGACAATGCCGAGATCGAGCAGATTAACCAGAGATCAATCTATGCAACTCCTCTCTATGCGGAGTTTATGGATACTAAATTCAATATTGTTGACACTCCGGGTGCGGATGACTTCGTAGGTGGAGCAGTGTCTGCATTTAAGGTTTGCGACACAGGAGTGCTTGTTGTAAATGCACAGCAGGGTGTTGAGGTAGGAACTCAGATCTACTCACGCTATGCAAGAGAGTATGGTATTCCTCTTATCGTCGCTGTTAACCAGCTTGACGGTGAAAAGGCTTCTTGGGAGACCACACTTGAATCAATGAAAGAAGCTTTCGGAAATAAGCCAGTTGTAGTTCAGTATCCTGTAACAGTTGGACCTGAGTTCGATGGTTTTATTGACGTTCTTAAGATGAAATATTACCGCTTTGAGGGTGACACTGGCAAGCGCCAGGATCTTGAGATTCCAGCAGACCGCCTTGAGGAGGCTGAGGAACTCAGAAACGCACTCATCGAGCGCGCAGCAGAATATGATGACACTCTTATGGAGACTTTCTTTGAGCAGGGTTCTCTCTCAGAGGACGAGATCAGAAAGGGTCTTGGAGTGGGTATCCGCGAAGGAAAGGTAATGCCAATCTTCTGCCTTTCTGCAAAGAAGGATATCGGAGTCAAGCGTCTTATGGAGTTCACTATCCGCACAGCTGCTTCTCCAGCAGAGCGTATTGGTGTAACTAAGGACGGAAAAGAGGTTGAGTGTAAGCAGGATGCTCCTGTATCAATCTTCATTTATAAGACAGCTGTTGAACCTCACCTTGGTGAAGTTGCTTACTTCAAGGTTATGTCCGGTGAGCTTACTGAAGGTGTTGACCTTGAGAACCCAGAAACAGGTGACAAGGAAAGACTTTCTGCAATTTATGCTGTTGCCGGTAAGAAGAAAGAGAAGGTTGCAAGCCTTATCGCCGGAGATATCGGATGTACAGTTAAGCTTCGTGCAGCAAAGACTAACGTAACTCTTTGCGCTCCAGGTGCAGATCTCGCATATTTGAACATTAAGTTCCCTAACTACAAGTATCGTTGTGCTGTTAAGGCTAAGGATGCTAAGGATGAGGAGAAGGTGAGCGAGGCTATGGCTAAGATCGCTGCTGAGGATCCTACATACATCATCGAGTACCACAAGGAGCAGAAGCAGACAATCCTTAAGGGTATGGGTGAGCAGCATGTTAATACTCTTAAGTGGAGACTCCAGAATGAGAATAAGCTTGAGATCGAATTCTCAGCTCCTAAGATCTCTTATCGTGAGACTATCACTAAGGTTGCAACTGCAGACTATCGTCACAAGAAGCAGTCTGGTGGTGCAGGACAGTTTGGTGAGGTTCACCTTCTTATCGCACCTTATCACGAGGGTGAGGATCCAGGTAACAGATTCAAGATTGATGGTAAGGAGCTCGTTCTCAACATCAAGGGTAAAGAGGAATTTGATCTTCCTTGGGGTGGTAAGCTCGAGTACTACAACTGTATCGTAGGTGGTGCAATCGACGCACGCTTCATGCCAGCTATCCTTAAGGGTATCAATGAGAAGATGAGCGAAGGTCCTCTTACAGGTTCACTCGCACGTGATATCCGCGTTTACGTTTACGATGGTAAGATGCATCCAGTAGATTCAAATGAAATTTCATTTGTTCTTGCAGCTCGTAACGCATTCAAGGAGGCATTCCGCGCAGCTGGTCCGAAGATCATGGAGCCAATCTACAACGTGAAGGTTATCACTCCTACAGAGTACATGGGTGCTTGTATGTCAGATCTCCAGAACCGTCGTGCTCTTATCGAGGGTATGGGTACTGAGAAGGGATTCGATACAATCCAGGCACGTGTTCCACTTGCTGAGCTCTATCGTTATTCAACAACTCTTAGCTCACTCTCATCAGGTAGCGCAACATTCACAATGGACTTCGCTGACTACCAGCCAGTTCCTGGTGATGTTCAGGAGAAGCTTCTTAAAGCATACCTCGAAGAGGAGAATGAAGACTAATAATGAAATTTATATAATATTAAGAGAGGCGACCCAAATGGGCCGCCTCTCTTTGTGTATGTAAGTGTCGATTATTTCACTTCTACAACCTTACCATGGTCAGCTGCTACGCAAGCTTTCCATTTTTCTGTATAGCCAGGTTGAGTGATCTTGTCAGGAATACGATCAGTGTGTTCATTAGTCACGAAGCTGCCATCTGCATTCTGAGCCTTAACGTTACCGTCAATGTATTTAACAAGTAGAAGAACCTCAAGGTCAACCCACTTGTTGAAGATCTTCTGAGCATTTTCCACGGAGAAAGTTGTGAGATAATTGCGAACCTCAGCATAAGGATCAACAACCTTAGGGTTCTTGTCGTTTCTATGAATCTGCTTTACAGGTTTCTTTGTTGCATCTTCATACATTTTCAATGCTACTTTGTCTGCCTCTACAACAGCCTCAGCCATTTCTGCCTCCCATGCGTCGATAGCAGCATCTACTGTAGGGAACATGATGTTGTATGCCTTGTAGCAAGCGTTAGCAACACGGTTTGTAACCCAGAATGCGGAAGTAGGAGAGTATGTAACCATATTTCCATTACCCTCGCGGAAGCACTCAGGGATGACATAAGTTGAAGTATAGATAGGTGTAAGATAAGATGTTGCAGCATCGTCGCATCCGAACCAGTTCACTCCACCGATTTCATCCGGAAGCCATCCACGTGACTGTCCTACGAACCAGAAACCAGTCTGCTGAGTAGCGATAGCTCTCTCATTCATGTAAGTCTTGTCCTCGTGCTTGAAGTTCATCGGTCTCCAACGGTATGGAAGTGCATTTCCGCCAGCTCCGATATCCTGTGTCATATCCATAGGAGTGCCCTCATAATGGTCACGCATTACGTCAGCCACGTCCTTAACGCTGATCTTGCGTGTAGGCTTTACGAAAAGAGGGAATCTCTTTGATGTATCCCATCCCATTGCATAGTCGATGTAATCGTATGCATCTTTGGTAACTACGTTGCCATTCTCGTCCTCAAAAGTGAACTTTCCGTCACAAAGGATGTTGAATGCAGACCAAGCACGCGCCTCGCAACCTCTCATTCCGCTGAAATCGAGTGGTGCATATGCATCGCAGAAGCTGAAGTCCTTATCCTCTCCATTGAAATATCCCATCTCGCGAGCGAATGAGATAACGTCTGGAGCGTACATGCAATTCTCAGGGTCATTCTGTGGGAATGTGCTGATGCGAGCCTGATTAGCGTGTGCGCAGATGTATCCGTCAGGAACTCTGCGTGCTACCCATACAATACCCTTGTTGTTCGGACCCTTTCCGATGAGATCCATAACCCATACTTCCTCAGTATCTGCGATTGAGAAAGACTCTCCGCTTGAGTAGTAGCCGTATGTGTTGGCAAGATTAACGATGATTTCGATAGCCTCACGAGCAGTTTGTGCTCTCTCAAGGGCGACATAGATAAGTGAACCATAGTCCATGATACCCTTTGGATCTTCGAGTTCTGGGCGGCCGCCGTATGTTGTCTCTGCAATGATGAGCTGGTGCTCGTTCATGTTTCCTACTCTCTGGTAAGTTACAGGAACCTGCGGGATCTCTCCCAGATATTTTCCTGTGTCCCACTCATTGATCTTGCGAAGTTCTCCTTCTTTCCAGAAACCGGCCTTCTTATAATATAGCTCTCCAAAGAGCTGATGTGAGTCAGCGGCGTATGATATAATGTTTGAGCCGTCTGTGCTGGCTCCCTTTGTTACTAGAACATTCGTGCAGGCCTTGCTTTCAGTGCCAAAGAATGTCATTGCCGCCAATGCGGTAAAGAGGATGGCTGTAAGTCTTCTCATTTTGTACTTTTATTATAAATATCTATTTTTGTAACGTTTTGACATTCTGCAAAAATATGAAAATTTACGACAATATGAAAGTACTTACTTTTGCTCTTTCCTTTGTGTTTGTGCTTCTCTGCTCGTCTGTAGAGGCATTTGCACAGGAAAAAGATAATCAGCCGGATGTATACGAGCAGGCAGAGATGGAAGCCGACAGACTCCAGAGAATTCTTGACCTGGAAGATTGGCAGGTTTTCTATGTTGATTCAACATTGAAGCATGATTTTCCTGCAATGGTGGCTGAAATGGATAAGCTTCGCAATTCGAAGGTGTCTAACATGATGCTGTATCAGGCTGTTCAGGATAAATGGTGGGAGCAGATCGATGCTACATATAAAAGAATATTTACTCCTCAGCAGTGGGCTGCATATTTGAAGAGCGGCGCAGCAAAAGTTCAGAAGGCTCGTGAGAAACGCAAGGCCAAGGCCGCAGGACAATTGTAGGATATTGCTCTAAATAGAAGTACAATGGATTTTTTACAAGTAATAGAAAAAAGGCGTTCTGTCAGAAAGTATTCTGACCGCCTAGTTGAAAGAGAGCTCTTGGATGCAATCGTCAAGGTTGCTCAGACTGCGCCTTCGTCTAGAAACAGCAAGAGTACGGCTTTCATGATTATTGAGGATCGCGATACTCTTGATGCGTTATCCCAGATGCGTGATTATGGTTCTGCTCTTCTTTCTGGTGCACCTGCAGCGATTGTTGTGCTTGGTGATCAGACTAAGACAGACCTATGGGTGGATAACTGTGCTATCTCTGCAACTTTTGTTCAGTTGGCAGTAACAGCAATGGATCTTGTCAGCTGTTGGGTGCATTGTAATGGTCGTCCGCGCTATAAAGCTGAGCCAGATGGACTCAAGGCTGAGGATTATGTTCGCGAACTGCTTGGTATCAAGGAAAATCTGCGTCCGTATTGTGTTATTGCAATCGGATATCCTCAGGAAGAGATTTCCGCAGAAAAATAACTATCTTTGCCATCCTCTCCACGAAATCGCACTTTTGGTGGACAAAGTAGGTGAAAAATGAGTGTTTGTCCACGAAATCAGGCTTTTGGTGGACAAAAAACGAATGAAACAAGAATCAACAAAAATATGAAAGAAAGAATTGAGGCCCTGATGGCCGAAATAGCTGGATTGACCTGCAAGACCGAGCAGGAGATTGAAGAGGCTCGTGTGCGCCTCTTGGGTAAGAAAGGTTCTGTTACTGCTCTTTTCGAGGAGTTCCGTACAGTTGCCCCTGAACTGAAGAGAGAATTCGGACAGAAACTCAATGTCCTTAAAAATACAGCAGCTGCTAAGATTGAAGAGCTTAAGGAAGCTGCAGCAGAGTCACCAGTTGCAGGTGCTGCTGCGTTTGACTATACTATGCCAGGAGATCCAGTAAGCCTTGGATCTCGTCACCCGGTTTCAATCGCTCGCGAAGAGATTGTGAGCATCTTCCGTAAATTCGGATACGATGTTTCAGAGGGTCCGGAGATTGAGGACGACTGGCATGTATTCGAAGCTTTGAACTTCCCTCCAGAGCACCCGGCTCGTGAGATGCAGGATACATTCTTTATCAGCGATAGCGATAACCCGGTGCTCCTCCGTACTCACACATCATCAGTTCAGGTGCGCGCAATGGAGAAGATGCCTCTTCCAATCCGTATCGTTTGTCCTGGCCGTGTGTTCCGTAACGAGGCTATTTCGGCTCGTGCACACTGTATCTTCCATCAGGTAGAGGGTCTCTATATTGACGAGAATGTTACATTCGCAGATATGAAGCAGGCTATTCTGCTCTTTGCTCGTGAGATGTTCGGTGCACAGACAGAGATTCGTATGCGTCCTTCATACTTCCCATTCACAGAGCCTTCAGCAGAGATTGATGTAAGCTGTAACATCTGCGGCGGAAAGGGATGTAATGTCTGCAAGGGAACAGGCTGGCTCGAGATCATGGGATGTGGAATGGTTGACCCTAACGTCCTCGAGGCTTCTGGAATCGACAGCAAGAAATACAGCGGTTTCGCTTTCGGTATGGGAGTTGAACGAATCGCAATGCTCAAATGGCAGGTTCGTGACCTAAGAAATTACTTCGAGAACGACCTCCGCTTCCTCAAAGAATTTGAAACTTCGTTATAATGAAAAATGATGCGTCGGAAACGACGCATCTTTTGTTCTTCTTAAGTTTTTTGTTCCCATCAAAGTCTAATTGACTTTTTAGTCAGCCTCTTCTTGTTAAAATTTCGAGTTTGAGCCGAGATTTTTATTGATTTTGGGGCTAAAAAGAGGCAAAAGTGAAGTTTTTGAAGATTTTTTAACATTTTTCTGCATTTTTTCCCAGAAAAATTTGGAAGTTTAAAATTTCTTCGTACCTTTGCAATCCCATTCGGGAAATATGCAGAAGTAGCTCAGTTGGTAGAGCACAACCTTGCCAAGGTTGGGGTCGCGAGTTCGAGCCTCGTCTTCTGCTCCAAAAATAAAAAGAAAGTCAGCAGAAATGCTGACTTTACTTTTGAAAGAACTTCGGTTCTAGCAATATCACCCGACGGGGTTCAATCATATGCCAGTCGTCCTTGTGCACAAGGTCGGCTTTTTTATTTTGCCAGCAACTGCTTGACAAGTGTTGAGATCAAGCGTCCTTCTGCGAGGCCTGCGAGCTTCTTAGTCGCTACTCCCATTACCTTACCCATATCTGAAGGCTGTGTTGCACCAACTTCTGCAATAATCTTAACGAGCTCTGCCTCAACCTCTGCTTCGCTGAGCTGCTTTGGAAGGTAAACCTCCATCTCTGCAACTTCTGCAAGCTCGTTTTCTGCAAGCTCTGGGCGTCCTGCGTCGATATACTGCTGTGCGCTTTCCTTGCGCTGCTTGACAAGCTTCTGAATAATCTTTACAATTTCCTGGTCAGTCACTTCGCCGTTTCCTCCCTCTGCTGTCTTAGCGAGGAGGATTGCTGCCTTGATGGCTCTGAGTGATGCAAGTTTTACGGCTTCCTTTGCCTTCATTGCCGACACCATGTCGGCCTGTATTCTTTTCTCCATATTATCTGTATTTTTCGTATTCCGGCATTGCTATGCCTGAGATAAATTCCTTAAACTTCTTATCGTCCTTAGGGCAGATTACCAGTGCGTCCTCAGTATCGATTACCATATAATCTTCCAATCCCTTGATTGCAATTAATTTCTTCTTGCTAGGTGTAACTACAAGCACATCTCGAGTATCCTCAATCAAAGTCTTTTCTGCGCTGATTGCATTGCCCTTCTGATCCTTTGTCGGGATGATGTTGTAAAGTGATTCCCATGTTCCGACATCATTCCACTTGAACTGTACCGGACAGATCCATGCTCTGTCAGTCTTCTCCATTACACCATAGTCGATTGAAATATTCGCACAATCAGTGTATGTTCTTGCAATGAATTCGCCTTCTAGTGGTGTTCCCAGTACATTCTCCCAGCCGTTAAACAGCTTGGTGACTTCCGGAAGATGTTTCTCCATTTCCTGACGGATGGTCTGTGCCTTCCAGATAAAGATACCGGCGTTCCAGAAGAATTCACCTGTGTTGATGAACACCTGCGCAAGCTCGCGGTCTGGTTTCTCTGTGAATGTCTTCACCTGAAGTGGAACACCCTTTTTGTACGCCTCGCTACCGCCGCACGCCTGAATGTATCCATAGTTGGTATCAGGTCTTGTCGGAACGACTCCTAGAGTCATAAGCACATCATTTCCGTCGATATAATCAAATGACTTTTCAATAGTCTCAACGAAAACTTCCTCATCCTCAATCAAGTGGTCAGATGGAGTGACTACAATCTTTGCCTCCGGATCCCTTTTGAGCAGAGTATAGGTAGCATAAGCGATACATGGGGCTGTACTTCTTGAATATGGCTCATAAAGAACGTTTTCAGGAGCCACTTCCGGGAGCTGCTCTGCAATGAGTTTACGATATCTGTCGCCAGTGACAATTAGAATGTTCTCCTTTGGGACGATCTTCGAGAATCTTTCAAAGGTACTTTGTATAAAAGTTTTGCCTGTGTCGGCAACATCCAGGAATTGTTTTGGTTTTGCATTTCTGCTGACAGGCCAGATACGGACACCGTTGCCTCCGGCCATAATAACGCAGTAGCAATGTGATTTGTTCATTATGTGTGAAGTTATAGTGTTATAAGTATATAGGTATATACGCGTCTGGGATATATTCCAATAGCGTAGTCCTTTCTGTAAAAATGACAGCAACGACATCAAAGTGGCACTCGCCACTGCCATAAGACGGGCCCTTGTGGTTTCTAAGGAACCCTTTGGCTGCAGAGGCTATTCTTCTCTGCTTTGCGAAATCTACACTTTCCTGTGGGGGAGCCTGTATGTTTTCGCGGCGGGCCTTTACCTCTACAAAATGTATTCCATCAGCGCTTGCTGAAATGATATCTATTTCAAGATGCCCGCTCCTGAAGTTTCTTTCAAGTATAGTGTGTCCCTTTGCCAGTAGTGCGTCACAGGCCAGGTCCTCACCAAGCTTGCCTATTGTTTGTCTTTTATTTCTGCGATCTTCCATCCCTTCTCTACCTTCTGCAATGTCGCTTCTTTCTCCTTAGTATTACCGTAAATGTCCGAAATCACGAAAAAGACAGTTCTGCTGTCCTTGTCCTTTAGTGTTTCTGTAACTGCGATTGTGCTTCCTGCAGCCTTCTCTGCAGCAAGCTTAGTCACCTTCTCATCTCTTTTCAGATTAGCCTCATATAGCTGACGATACTGATCTACATACGCAGTGGCTGCGCTCTCCTCTACACAGAACTTTACTGCCTCATCGAAATTCATAGATGTGAGTGATGTGTAGAATCCTGTTACTACTGCATCTGGCTCCATGCTTGCCTTTCCTCCTCCGCAGCTGCTTGCAAAAGCCATTGTAAGGCACATTGCAGCGATAAATCCTAGTTTTTTCATATGCGTTAGTGTTTTATTATTCAAATGTAACAACAGTAACTCCGCTACCTCCAAACTGGATGTGTTCATCCTTTGCGCTAGCAACTCCCGGCATTGTGCGGATGAGTTTCTGCAGCTCATCACGAAGCACTCCGGTACCCTTGCCATGGATGATTCTTACGCTGGATACATTCAACATCAAGGCATCGTCAATATAGTGAGTTACTTTTTCAACGGCATCGTTGAGGCGTTCGCCACGCACATCAAGTTCAGTGCTGAAGTTCAATTTGCGCTCAGTCAGTGAGGAATCCACGCGTACAGAAGATACAGGTCGCGCAACTTCCTTAACTGCGTTTTTGAACTCATTAGAGGTTATGCGCTCTACTTTATCAAGCGGCATCTTGCTGCTGATATTACCGATTGTAACAACAACGGCCTTTGCAGAAACCTTAACGACCTCTCCGACCATTCCGTTTGTCTTTACTCTCACCTTTTCTCCTGCCTTAAGAGGTGCGGATCTGAAGGCCTCTATTCTCTCCTGCTCAGCCTGAAGCTCCATCTGTTCCTGCTGCGCCTTGGCATCTGCCTTTTGTGCTTTTCTTTGTCTCTGTCTTTCCTTGCGGGCGTCGAGCTGGCGAATCTTCTTCTCGATGTAATCCTCTTTTTCCTTTTGCTCCTGCTCTTTCTTCGCTGCTAGGATAGACATAAAGTCCTGAAGTCCTTTACGAGCCTCCTGGGTCTCCTCCTTCGCAGCCTGAGACTCGCGTATAGTCTTGATTGTGTTCTCTACCTGTTTGTTTGCACCCTTGATGATAGCTTCAGCCTCTTTCTTTGCCTCATCAATAATCTCCTTTTTCAGATTCTTGATCTGAAGGAGTTCCTTCTGGTACTTGTCTGTGATATTTTCCAGAGTGCGGTCAGTGTTCTTGATGCGCTCAAGCTTTTCATCCAGGGCCTTGCGGTTGCGGGCAATCTTCCTGAGGTTGCGCTCAATTCCCACGAACTCTTCGCCTGCGCGAGATTCGGCATCCTTAATGATTGCCTCTGGAAGACCGGTCTTGCGGGCAAGCTCGAAGGCGAATGAGTTGCCAGGGAGTCCCATCTCAAGCTTGAACATAGGGGCGATGTTCTTCACATCAAACATCATGGCACCATTCATTACCCCAGTGTCTGCTGAAGCATAGAGCTTGAGGTTTGTATAGTGGGTAGTGATGACTCCGTATGCGCCGCGCTTGTCGAATTCGCATAGAATGGCCTCTGCAATCGCTCCACCGGCTGCTGGCTCTGTTCCAGAACCAAACTCGTCGATGAGAATAAGTGTCTTTGAGTCTGCCTTTGCAAGCATGTCCTTCATGTTTACAAGGAAGGAGCTATATGTACTGAGGTCATTGTCGATTGACTGATCGTCTCCGATATCCACCATGATGCGGTCAAAGACCATCATCTCAGATGTTTCCGAAGTTGGGATAAGCATGCCCCACTGGAACATATACTGAAGAAGTCCGACAGTCTTCAGGCACACAGACTTTCCGCCGGCGTTAGGTCCTGAAATGAGCAGGATGTGCTTTGCCGGAGTCAGAGTGGCTGTAAGCGGAACGATTTCCTTTCTTTCCTTCTTGAGTGCGCGCTCCAAAAGAGGGTGGCGTGCTTTGCGAAGGTTCATCTCGCCATTGTCTGATATTACAGGCATTCCGGCGATGAATTCAAGGGCCACCTGGGCCTTTGCCATTATGAAGTCAATTTCTCCAAGGTAGCGTGCCGCATCCAACAGGTCTGGAATATACGGTCTCATGAACTCTGTGAATTCAAAAAGAATTCGCTGGATCTCTCTCTGCTCGGAGAATTTAAGTTCTTTAATCTCATTATCAAGCTCCACAACTTCGGCAGGCTCGATATACGCAGTCTTTCCTGTAGCGGATTCGTCGTAGATAAATCCTGAAATGCGTCTCTTGTTTGCTGCGCTTACAGGAATCAGCATCTTGCCATCTCGAATGGTAACACCTGCGTCACTATCTACGATGCCCTCCTCCTGGGCTCTCTTGAGAATGGCGTTCATTCTACGGGAGATGGCGCCTTCTCTCTCTCGTAGTGACTTACGGATTTCGTATAGGGCGTCAGAAGCGGTGTCCTTTACATCTCCATATCTGTCAATGATGCTCTCGATGCGTCTCTGCACCTCCGGGAATCCCATTATCGGAGCGCTCATCCTCTTCAGGTTGGGGTAAACCCCGTCCTTTATGTCCTCGAAGAAGTTTGTGACCTTGCGGAGGGTCTCCAGCATTGTCTTAAGCTTACGTAGAGACAATAGATCTATTGCCGCTGAAGTGCTCTCCAACGGTTTAAGAAAATCTATGCAGTCGATGAATCCTCCAGACGGGAATCCGTCCTCGAACATCATGATAAGTCTCATTTCGTCAGTCAGAAGAAGTCGCTTTCTGATCTGCGATGCCTTAGTAGAGAATGTCTCGCTCGCCGCTCTTTCTGTCGCATACACAGTGGAACATTTGTCGGAAATGATCTGTCTGATGCGGTCAAATCCGATTTTCTGCTCCAATCTTACATCAATTTCTGCCATATCCTATCCCAATGATTCTCCCAATAGAAGCTTAAGTTCGTTTATATTGTTAATCTTAGTTACCTTGCCTGCCTTGATGTAAGCTATCTTTCCTGTTTCTTCAGAAACAACGATTACATCAGCGTCTGTCTCCTCTGTAATTCCGATTGCAGCCTTGTGCCTCATTCCGTAGCTGGCCGGAATGTTCTTGCGCTGAGTGATTGGCAGTGTGCAACGTGCTGCCGCGATTCTGTCCCCGGCAATGACCAATGCACCGTCGTGAAGCGGTGAGTTCTTGAAGAACAGATTCATGATAAGACGTCTGTGGATTGCAGCATCAATCTTATCTCCTGTACTGATGACATCTTCGAGAGGGGTCTTGTGCTGAATGACGATCAGCGCACCTGTCTTGCTTTCCGACATTCTGTTACATGCGTCAGCAATCTCATTCACTGCCTCGCTGAAGTCTGCACTCTGAGGATCTCTGCTGAATATCTTTTTCAGAAGACTGTTTCCTTTGGCATTTGCCATATACTTGTTTCCAAGTTGGATGAGGAACTTTCTGATTTCCGGCTGGAAGATGACGATGATCGCAACGACTCCGACATCAAGCACGGTGTCCAGCAAGGTCGTCATGAACTTCATTCCGAACGCACTCACAAGAATGCGGACAAAGTATAATGAGACGATTGCAACGAAGATACTCATTGCGGAAGAGCCTCTGATCCATTTGAATAGGATGAAAATCAGAATGGCCAGCAGTAATATGTCAAGGATGTCCGTAAAAGACATCTCCAGAAAGCCTAAAATGGAGAGGTACATACCTATATTATAATATCCACGCAAAGATAACAATATAAAAGTTATCAACAAAAATTTCTCGTAAAGTGTTGAAAATTAAAATAATAATCGTATATTTGCAGCCCGCAAAAATGGATTGCGGAGTATAAAGTATTTATAATCAATTAATTAAACAAACCAATGCCTGGATTAATTGGAAAGAAAATCGGAATGACTTCCGTTTTCGGTGTCGATGGAAAGAATATTCCATGCACCGTTATTGAGGCTGGTCCGTGTGTTGTTACGCAGATTCGTACAGTTGAGAAAGATGGTTATGCCGCTGTACAGCTTGCCTATGACGAAACTACAGAAAAGCACACCAGCAAGGCTCTTAAAGGCCACTTCGAAAAGGCAGGAACCACACCTAAGCGCAAACTTGTCGAGTTCAAGGCAGATTTCGCTCAGGAGCTTAAGCTTGGTGACGTTCTTACAGTAGCTGACATCTTCGCTGATGTTAAGTTCGTAGACGTTATCGGAACATCAAAGGGTAAAGGTTTTCAGGGCGTTGTTAAGCGTCACGGCTTTGCTGGAGTAGGTGGAGCAACCCACGGTCAGCACAACCGTCTTCGTCACCCTGGTTCCCTCGGAGCCTGTGCATGGCCTTCACGCGTATTCAAAGGAATGCGTATGGCTGGTCACATGGGAAATGAGCGCGTTAAAGTGTTCAACCTCGAGGTTATCAAGGTTATGCCAGAGAATAACCTTCTCGTAGTAAAAGGCTCTGTACCAGGAGCTAAGGGTTCATATGTAATTATGGAGGATTAAGCTATGGAGTTGTCAGTTTACAAAATTGACGGATCAGAGTCCGGAAAGAAGGTAGTCCTCAATGAGGAGATCTTCGGCATTACGCCAAACGATCACGCTATTTACCTCGATGTTAAGCAGTATCTTGCTAACCAGCGTCAGGGAACAGCAAAGACTAAGGATCGCAGCGAGATTTCTTACAGCACCAAGAAGCTTATTCGTCAGAAGGGTTCTGGTGGCGCTCGTCACGGTTCTCTCAAGGCTGGTATCTATGTAGGTGGTGGACGCGTATTCGGTCCTCAGCCACGTTGCTACCGCAAGAAACTTAACAAGAAGCTCAAGCAGCTTGCTAGATTCTCAGCTCTTTCTTACAAGGCTCAGGAGAACGCAATCGTAATGGTTGAGCCATTTGTAATGGATGCACCTAAGACTAAGGAGTTTGCACAGATCCTTAACAACATTAAGGCTGGCACAAGAAAGGTTCTTTTCGTGCTTCCTGAGAATTCTACAAATATTTACCTTTCGTCACGCAACCTTCCTGAGGTTAACGTAATCACTGTAGACGAGATCAACACTTACGCTATCATGAATTCATATTCAATGGTACTTGTTGACGGTGTACAGGAGATCCTCGAGGCAAGAATCAGACGATAAACCTACTTGAGAAATGGGAATTATAATTAAGCCAATAGTAACTGAGAAGTTGACGATTCAGGGCGAAAAGTTGAATCGTTACGGTTTTATTGTTGACCGCGAGGCCAACAAGCTTCAGATCAAGGCTGCAGTTGAGCAGGCATACAACGTTACCGTTGCTGATGTTAACACTGTTAACTACCACGGTAAGAGAAAGTCTCGCTACACTAAGGCTGGCATGCTCACAGGTCGTGCAAATCACTACAAGAAAGCGTATGTGACACTTGCAGGTGAGGATAAGATTGATTTTTACGCAAACATTTAAGGTAATTAAGCAATGGCAGTAAGAAAATTCAAACCGGTAACTCCCGGACAGAGAAATAAGGTAATTAGTGCTTTTGACGATATTACCGCAAAGAGACCTGAGAAGTCACTCCTTGAGCCTCTTAAGAAGTCAGGTGGACGTAACAATCAGGGTAAGATGACAATGCGTTACATCGGTGGTGGTCACAAGAGAATGTACCGTGTAATCGACTTCCTTCGTACAAAGGACGAGTGCACAGCTACAGTTCTTACAATTGAGTACGATCCAAACCGTAGTGCACGTATCGCATTGGTACAGTATACAGATGGTGAGAAGAGATAC
>JAFYVM010000033.1 GCA_017549145.1 Bacteroidales bacterium | reverse complement strand
GGGTACAGTTAAGAACATCACAGGTTACGGTGTATTCGTTGACCTCGGCGGTGTTGACGGACTTATCCACATCACAGACCTTTCATGGGGCCGTATCAATCATCCAGAGGAGGTTGTTGCTCTTGATCAGAAGATCAACGTTGTTATCCTCGACTTCGATGAGTCTAAGAAGAGAATCGCTCTTGGTCTCAAGCAGCTTACTCAGCACCCTTGGGACGCTCTTGACGCTAACCTTAAGGTTGGTGACAAGGTTAAGGGTAAGGTTGTTCTTATCGCTGACTACGGCGCATTCGTTGAGATTGAGCCAGGTGTAGAGGGACTTATCCACGTGTCTGAGATGTCATGGTCACCAAGACTCCGCATCGCTTCTGACTTCCTTAAGGCAGGTGATGAGGTTGAGGCACAGGTTCTTACTCTCGATCGCGAGGAGAAGAAGATGTCTCTTGGTCTTAAGCAGCTCGTTGCTAACCCATGGGAGAACATCCGTGAGAAGTATGCAGTTGGTTCTAAGCACACAGCATCTGTTCGCAATATTACAAACTTCGGCGTATTCGCTGAGCTTGAGGAGGGAATCGAGGGTCTCGTACACATCAGCGACCTCTCTTGGAACAAGATCAAGCATCCATCTGAGCTCGTAGCAACAGGTGACGCTATCGAGGTTGTAGTTCTCGATTTCGATGAGGAGAACCACAAGCTTTCACTTGGCCACAAGCAGCTCCTTCCTAACCCATGGGATGAGGTTGAGGCTAAGTACAGCGTTGGTACTGTAGTTGAGGCTAAGGTTGCTTCAGTTAACGACAAGGGCGCAGTTGTTGAGCTCGAGGGTGACGTTGAGGCATTCTGCTTCAGCCGTGAGCTTGCTAAGGAGGATGGTTCAATGCCAGTAGCAGGTGAGACACTTGCATTCAAGGTTGTTGAGCTTAAGAGAGCTGCTAAGAAGGCTACTCTCTCTCACGCTAAGACTTACGCAGAGGCTAAGGCTGAGAAGGCTGCAGCTGAGTCTAACAACACTGCAAAGGCTGTGAAGAAGATCAACTCTAACGTAGAGAAGACTACTCTTGGAGATATCGATGCACTTGCAGCTCTTAAGAGCCAGCTCGAGAACAAGTAATTGTTTTCACAATCTATAACGAAGATGCTTGGAAGTTTTGCTTCCGAGCATCTTTTTTTTGTACTTTTGTCTTAATGACCATTATAAGCTAAAATATGGATAACACACTTAAGAAGTATCGCTATTGGGAGTGGCGAACAATCATTGTACTTTTCGTCGGATATGCGCTTTTCTATTTTGTGCGCAAGAACCTTGGAATGGCGATTCCTGCTATGGAGGCTGAATTGGGAATATCCAAGACCCAGCTCGGTGTCTTCCTTACCATCCATAGTATTATCTATGGATTTTCAAGGTTTGCTAATGGTCTTCTTGTAGACCGTTTCAGCAAGAAGAAGATCATGGTCTTGGGTCTGATACTTACTTGTACCGTAAACTTGCTGATCTGTTTTAGTCCGAAACTCAACGGCTTGCTCAATCTGCTTGATGCAGAGGGTAAGGCAACCTTAGGATTGGTTTATCTTATCGGCTCGTTGTGGGTACTTAACGGATATATCCAGGGTATGGGTGTCCCTCCATGTCTTAGCCTACTCGCTCATTGGATCAGACCGACAGAACTTGCGACAAAGCAATCAATATGGAATGTGTCACATTCTATTGGTGCGGGAGTTGTGGTGGCCCTTTGCGGATTCATGCTCAACCGCTTCGGATACAGCGCATGGTATTTGTGTTTCATTGTTCCGTCGCTTCTGGCATTACTTGGTGTCCCTATTCTTTGGTTTGGCCTTAAGGATAGTCCGTCAGAGGTGGGACTTCCACCTGTGGAGAAGATGGATCAAGTCAAAAAGTCTGATTCTGAGCCAAATCCGCTTGATAATATCGACGGATCAAAATACAGGAAAATCATCAATAAGATGGTGTTTGCTAATCCGTACATCTGGATTATCGCACTCTCCAATTTTTGTGTATATGTCATCCGTCTCACGATTCTTGACTGGGGAGCTTCGTTCCTGACAGAGACCAAGGGTATGGATATCGCTGCTGCCGGAGGAATCCTTGCTACAACTGAGATGCTTGGAGGAACAATGGGTATGCTTCTCGCCGGTTGGCTCTCTGATAAACTTTTCAAGAGCAAGGCACATAGGACATGTTTCTTCTGTATTGTGTTCGCAACTCTTTCATTCTTCCTGTTCTGGAAATGTCAGTCAGTGACTCTCTCTTTTGTCTGCCTGGTATTTTCGGCATTCTTTATATATGGTCCTCAGGCCCTCTATGGTGTATGTGCTTCACAGCAGGCAACCAAGTTTGCAGCTGGTACAGGTAACGGTATAGTCGGTATTTTTGGTTATTTAAGCTCAGTGGTATCAGGTGTAATCTTCGGATCTATGGCTGATGCTGGTGGATGGGATTCGGTATTCCCGGTTGCAATCATATTCGGTATCGTGGGCGCTATATTTATCGGTCTTATGTGGAATGCGCCTGCAGATGGCTATGAAAAACTCAATAAAGTGATAGCCGATACAAATAAGTAGTTTGATGAACAAGATAGAAATGGCCCTCTATAGGGCAAGAGATACTAAGGCGCTCATTATCGGCAATGGTGTGGTCTGCCGTACGGCTGAGATGTTCGCACAACTTTTCCCCGGAAGAAAAGCAGTCATCGTAGCAGACGACAACACTTGGGAGGTAGCGGGTAAAGATGCACAGAAATCTCTTGATGACGCAGGAATAGAGTCATTTGATGCCTATATTTTCAGCAGAGAGGATTTTTATGCAGAGTGGAGACACGTAGAGGCCTTAAAGGCATTTCTCGAAAATATTGATGCTGTGGCTATTGCCGTTGGCTCCGGTGTCATCAACGATACTGTAAAATATGTGTCCAGTCTTCTTGGAAGAAGGTATATGTGTGTGGGAACTGCGGCTTCAATGGACGGATTCACCGCATACGGCGCATCGATTACAAAGGATGGTAACAAGCAGACATTCGACTGCCCTGCGCCTCTTGGATTCGTAATGGATTCAGCAATTGCAGCAGCGGCTCCGAAGGAACTGGCAGCCTCTGGATATGCAGACTTGATTGCTAAGATACCGGCAGGTGCAGATTGGATGTTGGCTGAGGTTGTCGGAAGCGAGAAGATTGATGAGTTTGCATGGAATCTTGTTCAGAATGGTCTTAAAGAATCTTTGGCTGATCCTGCTGCTGTGTTTGCCGGAGATGTAGAGAAGACTCAGGCATTGGCGGAAGGATTGCTTATGAGCGGTTTCGCTATGCAGGCAATCCAGTCCAGCCGTCCGGCATCCGGAACAGAACATCAGTTCTCTCATTGCTGGGATATGGAGGACCTCTGTTATGATGGCAAGCATGTCTCGCATGGTTTCAAGGTAGGTATCGGAACTTTGATTTCGACAGCTGAGCTGGAATTCATTCTTGAAAAGGGACTAGAAGATGTGGATGTTGAGGCATGTGTACAGGCATGGAAGAGTTGGGCGGAGATGGAAAATGAAATCCGTGAGGTGATGGCAGGCAAACCGGGACATATCGCAAGAGGTCTTGAAGAGACAAAAGGAAAATATGTTGATAAGGACGGCCTGCGTGCCCAGATAATTGCGCTAAAAGAGGCGTGGCCCGTATTAAGTCAAAGAATTCGTGAGCAGATAATTCCTTTTGAGAAAGTTCGTGAATGCCTAAGATTGGTAGGAGCTCCTTATGAACCGGAGATGATTGGCGTAAGCAGAGAGCGTTTTCGCAAGACTGTGTCATATATCCCTTATATGAGAAGTCGTTTTACAAATATTGATCTTATTTATCGCCTGGGTTGGATGGACGAGTTCCTTGAGAGAATGTTTGGCCAGGGAGGACTATGGGAGCATTGTTGAGGTTATTTCACAATCTTTTTTGTATCTTCGCATGATAGGATATTATATGATACATTATGGCTACAGGATCGAATCATAATCAGGAAATTACAGCGCAGCAGCGTGAGAGTTTATCAAAGATAAAGCATGTCGCGTTGGATATGGATGGTACCATATATCTTGGCAATACTTTGTTCCCTTTTACAAAGGATTTTCTTGCTAAGATGACAGATGCCGGTATAGGTTACTCTTTCCTTACAAACAATCCATCAAAGTCAGTCTCTGATTATCTGAAGAAGCTAGCAGGTCTTGGTATTGAAGCAGATGAAGAGAATATGTACACCACATCTCTTGCTGCCATTGATTACATAAAGACTCACTATCCTCAGGCCAGAAAACTTTTCCTTCTTGGTACTCCAAGCATGGTATCTCAGTTTGAGAAGGCTGGCTATGTTTCTTGTGCCGATAGTCCTGATGATGTCCCTGATGTTCTAGTAGTAGCATTCGATATGACGTTGGAGTATTCTCGTCTGTGTCGTGCCTCTTGGTGGGCATCTCAGGGGGTTCCATATATTGCAACAAATCCAGATCGAGTGTGTCCTACTGACCAGAAGGTTGTGCTTGTGGATTGCGGATCAATCTGTAAATGTATCGAGCATGCAACTGGAAGGTGCCCGGATATCACTTTAGGAAAGCCTGATCCTAATATGCTCAAAGGCATCGTGGATAGACATGGACTTAAACCGGACGAGATAGCAATGGTGGGAGATAGAGTCTATACTGATGTCGCTATGGCACGAAATGCCGGCGCATTTGGAGTGCTTGTCCTCTCAGGTGAGACTACGCTTGATATTATACCGGAGTCTTGTCCTCCAGATCTGATAGTTAGAGATATTGAAGAACTTGGAGAACTTCTGCTAAAACATAGAAAATAATGAAGAAACTATTCATCTACATATTCGTTTTTGTGGCTTTGCTGCTTCCGGGAGTGTCAAATGCGCAGACAGCTCAGGAAAAATATATCAGTACATACGCTGATCTGGCTGTGCAGGAGATGTATCGTAGTGGAGTTCCTGCCAGTATTACTCTTGCTCAAGGAATGTTGGAATCTGGAAATGGACGTTCGGAATTGGCCCAGAAGTCCAATAATCATTTTGGTATCAAGTGCCATAATAATTGGAATGGCGGGCGTGTCTATCATGATGACGATGCTAAAGAAGAGTGCTTTCGCAAGTATTCTCATCCTTATCAGTCTTATAGAGACCATTCAGATTTCCTTCGTTACAGGGATCGATATAAATTCTTGTTTGATCTTAAAACAACGGATTATAAGGGTTGGGCATACGGTCTGAAGCAGGCTGGTTATGCAACAGATCCTGATTATGCTACAAAACTCATTAAGCTGATTGAGGATTATAAGTTGTACCAATATGATACTAAGACGGCTTCATTTGGTGCGGCAGGAAAACATACATCAAAGAAGAAGACTTCTAATACTCCTAAAGAGTCAGAAGATATTGTTGCACAGCTGCCATTGTCACCAACTGTCATTGAGCGTGTCGAACCTGTATCAGATCAGGAGGCGAGGAAGTATTTCCAGGTATCTCTTAGTCGAGAAGTGTATTCAAAGAATGGTGTGCCTTTCATTTATACTTCAGAGGGTGAGACATATGAGACAATCGCTGATAGCTATGGACTTTTTGTTAAGGAATTGTTGAAATTCAATGATTTATCTGCTGAAGAGATGTTGTTGCCTGGTACTGTAGTATATCTCCAGGCTAAGAAGAAGGCAGCAGCTGAAGGATTGGAAATGCATATTCTTGAGGAGGACGAGTGCGTAAGAGATATAGCTCAGAGATATGCAGTCAAGATGAAGCAGATATATAAGCTCAATGGCTGGTCCAAGGATTATAAACCGAAGGCTGGTGAGAGTATAAAACTAAGAAAATAATAGATATGAAGAAGTCTAAAAAGATATTGCTATTGGCAGCCGCGGCTGTTGTCCTTGTGGGAATTGTTCTTGCTGGATTTGTCACGCAGTACTATCTGGATAATCGCAGACCGAATTTCCAGAAGGAGTATGTACTTTATGTGTACCCGGATATGACTGCTGAGCAGGTTCTGGATTCAATCGTGGTCGGCGCTCAGGCGGAAAGACCGAGGAGTGTGGAACATGTATTCAAGAAGATGAATGTTGCCGAGAACATGAAGCCTGGCCGCTATGTGGTAGAGACTTCCAAGCCTAGTATCTATGTTGCCAGAATGCTTGTATATGGATGGCAGACTCCGCAGAATCTTACACTTTCAGGTACAATCCGTTCAAAGGAGCGTCTTGTCAAGAAGATCTCAAATCAGATGATGGTGAGTGCTGATGAAGTAGCTGCAGCTCTTGCTGACAGTACCTTCCTTGCTCAATATGGATTCACTCCGGAGAATGTGTTCGCAATGATTATGCAGGATACTTATCAAATGTATTGGACAGCATCTGTGAAGGATATTTTTGATCGTTTCAAGAAGGAATATGATGCGTTCTGGACACCGGTACGTATAGCAAAGGCTAAGAAGCAGGGACTTTCAAAGATGGATGTGTCAATCGTTGCTTCGATTGTCAGCGGAGAAACTCTTAAGGAGTTCGAGTATCCGATTATTGCAGGTGTGTATCTGAATAGATATCGTACAGGAATGAAACTGCAGGCGGATCCTACCGTAGCCTTCTGCTTTGATTACAAACTTAACAGAATCTTGCACAGGCATATGGAAGTGGATTCTCCGTATAATACCTATAAGTACGCAGGTCTTCCTCCAGCACCCATTAATGTGCCTCCTAAGGCATGTCTGGAGGCTGTATTGAATCCAGATCAGCATGGATATATCTATTTCTGTGCATCTCCAGATTTCAATGGCACACATCGCTTTGCCGTGACTTATGCGGAGCATATGAACAATGCCAATGAGTTCCACAAGGCACTCAATGCACGTGAAAAAGCTAAAAAAGCAGCCTCAAAATAGGCTGCTTTTTTGTTGTTATAATGAATGATAGTGTGGTCCGAATCGTTCGAAGGCTGCTCTGTCCAATTCTTCCTGATGGTCTGGATGAGCGATGCTGATCAACAGTTTTGCGCGCTCCTGAAGAGATTTGCCATAAAGGTCAACTGCTCCATACTCTGTCACGACATAGTGAACGTGAGGTCTGGTTGTAACCACTCCGCCTCCCTCAATGATTACAGGAGCAATCTTGCTGCCGCCTTTGTTTGTGGTCGAAGGCATTGCGATGATTGCCTTGCCCTGAGGAGCTAAAGATGCTCCATAAACAAAGTCTACCTGTCCACCAACTCCTGAATAAAATTTAGTTCCGATAGAGTCTGCACATACCTGTCCTGTAAGGTCAATCTGTACTGCAGAGTTGATGGCTGTCATTTTAGGGTTACGTGAAATCACAAATGGGTCGTTGGTGTATCCCACGTCCATCATCTGGACCATAGGGTTATCATCGATGAAGTCATATACCTTCTGTGAACCCATGAGGAATGTAGAAACCAGTTTGCCTCTGTCTGTAACCTTATTGGAGCCGTTGATAACGCCCTTCTCTACAAGGTCTAGAACGCCATCTGCAAACATCTCTGTGTGAACTCCAAGGTTCTTGTGGTTGCCTAGCTGTGCAAGTACTGCGTTAGGAATTGCTCCGATACCCATCTGAAGACATGCTCCGTCATCAATAAGCTCAGCACAATGCTTTCCGATAGCAATCTCCACCTCATTAGGCTCACTGAAATGAGCTGGCTCAAGTGGGTCATTGCTCTCAACAAATATATCAATCATGTCCATAGGGATCATTGCCTGTCCCCATGCACGTGGTACATTCGGATTGACAACTGCAATCACAGTCTTAGCACATTCGATGGCAGCCAGAGTTGCGTCAACAGATGTACCTAATGAAACGTATCCGTGCTTGTCTGGTGGGCAGACCTGAATCATAGCTACGTCGCATGGAAGAGCTCCGCAGCGATAAAGCTTCTGAGTCTCGCTGAGGAATACAGGGATATAGTCTGCATATCCTGCCTGAACACCCTTACGCACATTGGCGCCTACGAAAAATGCCTGGTGGAAAAAGACTCCATCATACTTTGGATCAGAATATGGTGCAGGACCTTCTGTATGAAGATGGTGGATGCGGACGTCACGAAGTTCTCCAGCATCTCCTCTTTTGCATAGTGCCTGAATAAGAATCTGTGGAGCACTTGCAACACTGCTCAAATGTATATGGTCACCTGATTTTACAACTTTGACGGCCTCTTCTGCCGATACGAAATGAATATCTTTACGCATAGTTTTGTGATTAGCATGTCAAAGATAGCTAAATTTCACAGAATTGCTAACTTTGTAAAGCTTAATAAATATTATTGAAAAAGACTATGAGAGCTTTTCTGATTACGATTTCTTCTCTATTGCTGTTGGTGGCATGTGAAAAGGCTAATATTGTGGAGTCCTATGTTGCAGAATTCAATGCATATGATGATGAAATCTATGTTCAAGAGTATGATAATTCTGAGGCAATCCAGTTTCTTCTGAATAATATTCCAATCTTCGAGTGTCCTGACAAAGAACTTGAAAAGACCTATTATTTCCGCTGGTGGACTTATCGCAAGCATATATTGTTAACACCAGAGGGCTTTGTAATCACAGAGTTTCTTCCAGATGTTCCATGGGCTGGAAAGTACAATGTTATCAACTGTCCTGGAATGCATCAGTTCCGCGAAGGCCGTTGGCTCAAGAATCCGAACTACCTTCTTGATTATGCGGAATACTGGTGTCGCGAAAAGACATTTGCCCGTAAATACAGTTTTCCGATAGCATATTCATTCTGGGAATTCTACAAGGTACATCCAGATACAGTATTCATTAAGAAATCTTACGCTGCGCTTAAGGAAATTTACGCACGATGGGAGGAAAGTCATTGGGATGAGAAGGCTGGACTCTTCTGGCAGAAGGATGGATATGATGGAATGGAAGTTTCTATTTCAGGCGCCTTAAGCAAGGATGCAACAGGTTATAGAGCGACTATCAACAGCTATATGTATGCTGATGCACTTGCGCTTGCAGAAATGGCTAAGTTGCTTGATATGCAATCAGATGTTGAGTACTATAGCGCAAAAGCAGAGCAACTGAAAAATGCAGTCAATGACAAATTGTGGGATGAGTCTGCCCGTTTCTATAAGGTGATTCCGCGTCATGGAGACATGCAGTTCTCACCTGCGCGTGAGCTTCATGGATATGTTCCATGGATGTTTGGAATACCTGGTGCTGATCGCTCAGATGTCTGGAAGCAACTTGATGATACCCTTGGTTTCAAGGCTCCGTATGGACCGACTACTGCTGAAAGACGTGCGGAAGGTTTCAGGGTGAATTATACCGGACACGATTGTCAGTGGAATGGTCCAAGCTGGCCTTTTGCTACAGCTCAGACACTTACAGCTCTTGCTCGTACTCTACATGAAAATGGTGAGAATGAGAACCTCAGTAAAGAACTGTACTGGGAAACTCTGAAGACATATTCAAATTCTCATAGGAGAGTTACCGAGAATGGAGATAAGATATGCTGGATCGATGAGAATCTGGATCCGTTCACAGGTAGATGGCTGGCCAGACATATGCTTATGGAGAAGGGAAATGTATATAACGAGCGTGGAAAAGATTATAATCATTCTACATTCTGCGATCTTATCATATCCGGTCTGGTCGGTATCCAGCCACAGGCAAATGGTGATGTCGTGATTGAACCTCTTATACCGGAGGGACAGTGGGATTGGTTTGCGCTTTTCAGAGTGCCTTGTGGTGGCAGATTGTTGTCTATTGTGTATGACAAGACCGGTAAGCATTATGACTGCAGACCAGGACTTAATGTGTATGTGGACAGGACATGTGTCTTCCATTCTGAAACGTATGACGTTCGCGTCGTTTTATAGACTTTTAGTATCTTTGCGCGATTTAGATAAGTAGAGCATTATGCATACAAGAGAAGAGAAACTACAGGCTTTTGGACGTATTCTGGACGTCCTGGATGAACTTAGAGAAAAGTGTCCGTGGGATCGTAAGCAGACAAACGAGTCGCTTCGTCCACAGACTATTGAAGAGGTATATGAACTGAATGGTGCAATCCTCAGCGGGGATGAGCGCGAGCTTTCTAAAGAGCTTGGCGATGTGCTCTTGCATGTGTTGTTCTATGCTAAGATCGGAGAGGAGAAGCAGAATTATGACATCGTTGATGTGATTAACTTTCTGTGTGATAAGTTGATATATAGACATCCGCATGTATTCTCAACTGCAGAAGTAGGGGATGCGGAAGATGTTATCAAACAGTGGGAGATGCTTAAGACTAAGGAGAAGGATGGTAATAAGACAGTGCTTTCAGGTGTGCCTGACGGCCTTCCACCGCTTCTGAAGGCATATAGAATGCAGGATAAGGCTCGTGGCGTGGGCTTTGATTGGGAGAAGAAGGAAGATGTGTGGGAGAAGGTGAAAGAGGAACTAGGGGAGTATCAGGCTGAGCTAAATGCTATTGAAACTGCAGAAAATGATGAGCAAAGAGCAGCTGCATACGATAGGGCAGAGGATGAACTTGGTGATTTCCTTTTTGCGACAGTGAATGCAGCAAGGCTATATGGACTTAATCCGGATACAGCCCTTGAGCGTACATGCGCGAAGTTCCGTCGCCGCTTCACATATCTCGAGGAGCAGACAATACGTAAGGGGCGCAATCTCAAGGATATGACCCTTGCGGAAATGGATGAAATCTGGGACGAAGGCAAAGCGAAAGGACTATGATTTACGATTGGCAGGAAAGAACGGCAATGCTGGTAGGGGAGGAGATGCTTGATCATTTCCGCAACTCTACAGTGGCTGTAATCGGAGTTGGTGGAGTCGGTGGTTATGCTGCCGAGATGATTGTCCGTGCTGGCGTGGGACATCTCATCATATTGGATAGTGACGATGTGTCTGTAACCAATAAGAATCGTCAGTTGCTCGCATTGGACTCTACAGTAGGTCGTCCTAAATGTGATGTGCTGGCAGAGCGCCTGAAGGATATCAATCCTGAGCTGGATCTTGTTGTAATCAAGGAATACCTTGAGGCAGAGAAGGCCGGGGAGGTGCTTGGTGGATATAAGATTGATTTTCTTGTTGATGCAATTGATACTCTCGCTCCCAAGCTATATCTCATAAAGTACTGCATGGATAATGGTATTCCGCTCGTATCTTCTATGGGTGCAGGTGCAAAGTATGACGCCACAAAAGTTCGAATCACTGACGTCTCGAAGAGCTTTAATTGCCCGTTGGCATATATAGTTCGCAAGCGTTTGAGATATATGGGAATCAAAAAGGGATTCAAGGTGGTATTCTCAGAGGAACTTCCTGATAAAGAGTCGATTGTGCCATGCGAGGACCGTAACAAGAAATCTCAGGTTGGTACTATTTCGTACATTCCGGCAGTGTTCGGATGTGTATGTGCTCAGGCCGCAGTACAGCATCTGCTTACTACCTGTCATCCTGAGCAATAGCGAAGGATCTCATAAATGGAATTTCCAATCTTTTTACTAAATTTGCAGGCTATTTGACATTATGCAGAAATTTGTGGTCAAAGAGGTCGAAACGAGGAAGGACCTCAAGAAATTCATCACCTTTGTAGACAAACTCTATGAAGGTTGTGAGTTTTTCGTTCCACCGCTTCATAAAGGTCAGGAATATGATCTGATGAAGTCTCCGTCATTGGAGTATTGCAAAAGAAAAATGTGGATAGTAGAGGATGAGTCAGGAAAGGTTGTGGGACGAATCTGTGCAATGATCAATCCTCGTTATAATGAGAAATATGATAAGAAAAGAGTCCGCTTCGGCTGGTTCGATCTTATTAACGATATTGAAGTCGCGAGACTTCTGATAAGCGCTGCGGAAGCTTGGGCGAAAGAGAACGGAATGGATGAAATTCACGGACCGTTGTTCTACAATACGCTTGGCAGACAAGGTATGCTGGTTGAGGGCTTTGACAAATTGGCGCCGTTCTCATGTCTATATAATTATCCATATTATGTGGACCTGGTCCAGCAGCTGGGATTTGAGAAGGAATGTGATTGGATTCAGTACATGATGCGTGCTGATCAGGATGTGGAGCCGAGAATGAAAGCGATTGCACAGCGTCTGCTTCAGAGATATAAGCTCAAGGTCGCAGACTTTGATAAACTCAAGAAGGATCCTGAAGTTATAAAGAAGTTCTTCAAGATGTACAATGAAAGTTTTGATGGACATGTCTATAACTTCATACCTTTTACAGATGCAGAGATTAAGGCAGAGACGCAGCAGATAATGCCTCAGCTTAACGGTAAACTTTGCTGTGTGCTGATGGATGAGGATGATGAGGTTGCGGCTTTTGGAATAGCCATTCCATCCTTGTCAAAAGCAATGCAGAAGGCAAGGGGGCGTCTGTTCCCATTCGGTTGGTATCATGTCTTGAAGGCATTGAAAAACTTTAAGGACATCGACCTGATGATCAATGGAGCTGCTCCAAAATGGCAGAATACAGGAATATCTTCAGTATTTCACTGTATAATGTCGGAGCAAAGCAAGGCTGCAGGGTGCCAATGGGCATTGGCAAACCCTCAGATAGAAACAAATCTGGCGGTGAATGTGTGGGGAAGATATGAAAGCGAATTATGGCTACGCCGCAGATGCTGGATTAAAAAGATAAAATAGAATAAAAATATAATATGGCAGACAATTCACTTTTGGAGAAGGTATTAGGCCTTCAGGCAAAGTACGACGGCCTTCAGGCTCAGCTTTCTGATCCTGAGGTTATTTCGGATATGAAGAGATTCGTACAGCTCAATAAGGAGTATAAGGAGCTTACTCCGATCATCGAGGCTGGTAACGAGTTCAAGAAGATCATTGAGAACTATGAGATGGCAAAGGATATCCTTGCCAACGAGAAGGACGAGGATCTTCGTGAAATGGCTAAGGAAGAGATCGCTGAGATCGAGCCTACTCTTCCTGAGTGGGAGGAGAAGATCAAGCTGCTTCTTATTCCTGCTGACCCACAGGATAGCAAGAATGCTATTCTTGAGATCCGTGGTGGTTCTGGTGGAGATGAGGCTGCGATTTTTGCAGGTGACCTCTTCCGTATGTACTCAAAGTACATCGAGACACGCGGCTGGAGAATGGAAATCACCAACCAGGCAGAAGGTGCAGCCGGTGGATTCAAGGAAATCGTTTGTAAGGTGTCTGGTGAGGGTGTTTACGGAGTTCTTAAGTATGAGTCAGG
>JAFYVM010000032.1 GCA_017549145.1 Bacteroidales bacterium | reverse complement strand
GAAGTGCAGACGAAAATTGTGTATCGTGACAGTGTTATCGTCAAGGATAATGTGATTATCCAGACTGTTGAAGTAGAGAAAGAGCTTACCGGGTGGCAATCCTTCAAGATGAAAATGGGTGGCTGGATGCTCGGAATCATCATTTTCTTGATAGTATGTGTAATACTATATTTTGTTAAACCCCTTAATCTAATCAAACTATGAAGTACGTTCCTTCAATTGCCTTTGATGAGATGTCAGGCTCAGCAAAGGGCGTGACTGCGGCTAAGAGTCGTGGTCGCAAGTACATCCGTAACCGTGGATACGGCGGTGGTGTAAGGACTTCTGCACAGGCTGCAGTGAAGTCAGTATTCAAATCCCTCACTCAGGGTTGGAAGAATCTTACCAATGCTCAGATCTTGGCTTGGAATGCCTTGGCTCAGACTCAGGCAGGAAAGTCGGTTCTCGGTACTGCGTCTAAGATCTCAGGTGCTAACCTCTATACCAGACTGAACTACTGGATTGTTCAGACCGGTGGTGTGGCTCTCGCAACTCCTCCAACTCTCGTAGGAGTAGATGCTCCGGCAGAGGCAGAACTTGACCTCTCTGCAGAGGCATTCACTTTCCAGCTTACCGATATGCCGGATAGTGTAGCAGATCTTAAGCTTATTATCCAGGCATCTGCGCCGCAGTCAAATGGTATCTCGCGTGCATACAGCAAGGCTGTTCAGATCGGTGAGGCTCGTGAGGTTGTTGATGGTGTCATAGACATCAAGGCCGACTATGAGGCTGTTCATGGAGCAGTAACTGAGGCTGCGCCTAAGGTGTTCCTCAAGTATTTCTTCGTTAATACCAAGACTGGTGAGAAGTCAGGCGAGATGCTGGCCACTATTAAGCTGGCGTAAGCTGCACGGCATTTTGAGTGCCGGATCCTATTGAAGAAGCCCGCAACGGATTGCTCTGTTGCGGGCTTTTAATGTGCTTATAGGGTTGGCTACAAGAGAGCCTTTCCTTTGTCTGATAGATAGTATTTCTGATTAGGACTTTTTAGCTTATCAGGTTCTGTCCTAAGAATGTATCCTTCTTCTATCGCTGGGTATAAATATGCCTGTCTGAAGTTACCTGAGCCCTTTAGAGATAGTCTCTCCATTATTTCTTTCATAGCCAAAGTGTCGCTTCCGATGGCTTTGATGATCGTGAGAACATTGTCTGAAACATTGCCTGCTTCTTTGCCCGTAGCATTGCCTGTGGCTTTGCCTGTAACATTGCCTGCTTTGCCTCTTGACAGGTCATCATAAGTAATCGAGAACTCGAACTGATTGCCGTTTGAGATCTCAATCTTGTAGTCAGGGTAGTAGAGAGGTGCGTATCTCTTGAGGTTTCTTCTGCCGGATCCGAGGTCTTCCACAAAGTGAAGTTCGTTGAGGACTTTCACGATGAGAGGGTTCTTGGTGTATGGACCGAGTTCGTCAAGAGTGAGGCTGCCTTCCTTCATTGTCGGGATGAGCCTTGTTGCGTTCTTTGTGATGACGCGGTCATAGAATACCTCAACGTATCCTCCAAAGCCTGGCTGATAGTCAGAGTGGGCGCATATATTTCCGATAACCTCTCTGAATATTTGCACTCTCAGGTCAAGTCTTGCTGTTGAACCATTGTCCGGGAGATAGAACTTGTCTGGGAGATACTTCACAACGAAGTCCAGCATCTGTCTGTACGCCTGAATAATGTTGCTCCTTACGGTCTTCCTGTCGTCGTATCGGGCAGAATCCTCTGGGAGGTTCATATTAAAGCGCTCGTAGGTCATCTTATGATAGAGCAGCTCGAATTTGTATCGTGGAAGGTGTTCTGCGATTGCATCATCGGTTCCGAACAACAATAGTGCAGCATACTTGAAGCCCTCGATATTGCCGTTCTCATCTTTCTTCACAAGTCTGCAGCTCTCCAGAATCTCCATGTCTGTCATATCTTGCCATGCGTGGAGCGGATTCAGTGTAGTGGCAGCGTTTCTGCAGAACTTGAATGTGGCTGGGTCAAGGTTTTTCATCTGAAGACCTGGCACAAGTCTATCCTCGAACAGATGCGGATTCTTTCTCTCGAATAAACCGAGCACAAGTTCCATGTTGTCAGTGATGTCCATGTCAGCATCTCCGACTCTGTCAAAGTATTTGTTCTTGTAACGAACAGGGTACTGGCTAACAGGAACGTCAATTACTATGATGGTCTTGCCGTCATATTCCTCGATCTCGGGCTCTATAGTAAGCTTCGGGAAGAATACTTCTTTGTTGCCTAAAGTGTTGATGATGTTCTTCTTGAGATTTACAGATGCATTCTTGTTTACGCCCGTGAGATTCATGTCATCGTCAAAACCAAGAATGATCAGTCCTCCTGAATGATTAGAGAAAGAGCAGACTGTATCATATACGGAGGTGCTTACCTTGTCCCTACATGATTTGAACTCTACTCTTGTGGTTTCGCCCTCTGTCAGGGCCTTATGTATTCTTTCAATATCCATAGTTTTACAAAATTACTCTTTTTCTTTTACTCTGACAGTGCTCTGACAATTATTTTTCTCAAATCGCCCTCAGACGGTGCTCTAAAGGCGATTTGAGATGTACTACTCTGACAATGACTCTGTCAGAAGATTATCAGATCCAAATCCTCAATGAGTGCCAGAACTTCTTCCTGATATTCCTCGCTGATAAACGGCTTGACTTTCTCAAAGGTGATGTTTCGCTTTTCCTTGTCGAAGGTTTCCGGGTGGAGTTTCCAGCGGATGAGCCAGTCTGCGATGTCTATGTGGTTCTCGAAGTCCTCAACTGTTGCATTTCCTTGGAGGAGGTTGCTTACGCTGATGTTGAGATTGGGGAAGTCTTTGACTTTTTCGCACCAGGCGCTGTAACCATCCACGTCTGGAAACGCTATCACATCACGGCCAGCGAGGACCTGCAGTCTTTCGTTGAATTGGCTCTTTCCTCCTGTGGCCAACCAAATGTAATCAGGCATCAATCCACTGCAGATGATAGCCGTCTTTTCGGATTCCACAAGTGCTACGGTCTTGTCAGGGAATTCCTTCAGTAAATGCTCTCCGTACAGACATTGAGTCAATTCCCATTCCTCAGGTAGATGGCCGGAGCGTTTCAATATTGAGTGGATCCAGTTTATCTTGCCTTTGGTATTGGCGTCCTTGATTCTTTTGCCTGTTTCGGGATTGTATTTCATGATCTTTCCTGTTCGGCAGTTGCCGTTGAGGTCAATCTGAAAGTAAATGACATCGTTGGTTTTAGTGACGCCTATCTGGTATCTGTGTGTTAGCATTGCAATGGTGTCCGTATCAAATAGAGTAGTGAGCCAATTCGTGAAGTCGCTCAGTACGTCCACTCTCACAGATCGTCTTACCAGCTCAATAGGAATCGTGCACAGAGGTTTTTGTTTCTCTTGCTTTCTGCGTTCTAGGGCAGGAGCCAGCCAATCCGGAGCGTCATCACGCCAATCTTTCCCGCATAGTTCAGGATGAGCTTTGTAGAACTCAGAGGGTGTGAGATGATAACCGCAGCTGGACTCGTGGTCGCAGCGTCCCACTGAATCATCAAGCGGGACACCGCTTTCATCCACGTAAAGCGTGAAACATCTCTTGCCTCCACATTGGGGACAAACGTGCCTAGAACGTGTTCCCTTGTACTTTTCAAGTCTAAAAGAGCGTTTCATCTTTGGCTGGTTTTACATCGGTTTTTGTACTTGTCCCATTTGTCCCTTTCATCCCGTCTATATTTGGTGGGACAGGTGGGACTTTCTTGAGAACTCTGTCGACTGTAGACTTGCTCATTCCAAGTTGAGCGGCAATCTCTCTGATTGACTTACCCTCTTTCCTTAGCTCATGTACCTGCTGGTTGAGGCTGATCTTCTCCTCCTCAGTCTGCTCCTTTAAGTGCTCAGACTCTTTTGCAAAGCCCTTGAAAGCAAATCTTACATTGTCAGCCTCGTGCTCAATCTCATAGACAATCACATTATCCGCATCATACCTGTACTCTCCAGCTCTGACTTTGACCTGCTTGACGTATCTCAGTTTAGAATCAGCTGCCGACTTGCCGATAGCAAACACACTGTCGAAGAAATTGTAGAGTTTCTTGGATCCAGCAAGGTCGTTCTGAGTGATAGGGTTGGTCATATTCCTTTTAGGAGTATGGGCTATGATCAGAAGCGACCAGTTGTATTTCATCTTCAAGTTCATCAGCTTCATCATGAAGATTCCAGCCTGATCTCCTTTCTCGCTAGAGTTACATAAGTAGGTAAGATTGTCAATCATAATCGTGTCTGCAGCAGCTTGTTGTGCTGCTCTCTCGATATCGTTGATAATCTGCTCCTCAAAGTTCTTCATATCCATCTTTGAAGGATTGATTTCAGCACGGATGAGTGTCTCTGGGAACTGGTGCAGCTGGCCGGTTTCCCTGTCTGTGTACCTCAACTGAAACTGCTTATCCGACAACTCGCAATCTACATAAAGAACATTCCTCAGCTGTGCTATCTCGTCTGCCATCTGCACAGCATAAATAGACTTGCCGACATTTGAGTCAGCAAACAGGCAGCAGACCTCGCCCTCATACCAAAGACCATTGTATAAGTCCTCAGGGTCTGGTCTCATTGCTGCGATCTTAAGAGTCCTGTTCGCTGTACGCAGTGTGAGCATGCCCACATCTGTCGCATCCGTTCTAGACTCAACCTCAGCAGTAATTTGTTCGATAGGATTAGACTCCATATAGCCACCTCCTTCATTATCTACCATATCTCATTACTACCTGGTTCTCGATTGCCTCATCAAGAACATCCGCATCCACGAGGGTCTTGCCGCCAATCTTCAAGATTTCAATCTTACCTTTCTTGGCAAGGCGATAGAAGGTTGTAGTACCTATCTTAAGATGCTCGCAAGCCTCCTCGCGTGTGTAATAACGTTTGCCATTGTTACCATTGTTCTGTGTGTTAGCCTCAGCGATCGCTTCAGCGATGATGGGCTTGAGGATTTCTTTGAAGAATCCTCGAATCATATCTGACTCGCTCATATTGTAAAGGGATTTTAAATTTTAAGTAAAGAGGCGTTGCAACTACCTACCATCCGTTTAATGGTAACTGCAAAAGAATACAAAAAATGTGGAAATATGAAAATAAATTTTTCGACTAAATCCGCCCTTTAATTTTGTTAATCAAATTTTGTAACTATCCGAATTTTCCCTTAGTTACACTGCATAAGCGAGTCTTTTGAATTAGGTAATACCTACACTCAGATTGCGTCTAATAGACTATCGTATACTAGAAAAAAGTTGATAACTTTTTCCCGCTTTCATTTTGTAAGCACTTATGGCGATAGGAACATTGATAAAACCTAAATTAACCCTATTATACCATAGTTTGTCCAATGAAAATGCATACTTACAGTTTGATGGAGCCCCAAAAGAGGTGCCAAAGCGATGTGTTAAGTATTTGAAAATCAATGATAAAAGTCTAATGTGCTTACTGATTGAAAGTTATAGAAAATATGTCGTTTTTTGTGAAATTTTACGAGTTTTTGCCCATAGATTGGCACAAGTGAATACGTGCTGCTTATATCTCATAGTATGAGAAAAGCCCCCATTTTCATGAGGGCTCCTTGGCTTAATCGAAGTATGTATATTTTCCTGTGATCTTCTCTACAACCTCCAGTTCGTCGGCCTTGATGTATTTGCGTAACATCACAGGAGAAGTATGACCGGTTATCTTAATTATGTCGTAAACGTCCATTCCAGAGAGATACATAAGGGTCGCTCCTGTTCTTCTGGCAGTGTGAGT
>JAFYVM010000031.1 GCA_017549145.1 Bacteroidales bacterium | reverse complement strand
TTTTTGGTATATAAACATAGATCAAGTTGAATTGTAGGAGATACTATCACCCTACAGAGAATTTATAATATGAGTGTTGATTATTATTTATCGCTTAAGGCGAAGCGAACTGAAGACGTTGAAGAAATTCAAAGCCATGCTAAGGAGCTAAACAAAGAGTATAATCTCCCTATTATGGAAGATGGTCCAGAACCAGGGGCCGGACTCTATGGCCTGGCATATATTATAGATGGTATAGATTTTACGACTATTGGTTCAGCTTCTGATGAAATCAGGAGGTTTAAGGAATTAGTAGAACGTATCGTAAAATCTCATCCTGACATGCCCGTGGAGTACTATGAGGGGCCAGGTTATTTGGGACACTTATACTACTCTCAAAATGGTGAGCTGATTGAGTTCACTCCTGGAACAATGTGTCTATGCGTGGAGTCAGATGAGACTTACGAAACACTGAAGGATGTCGCCTCCCGTGAGATAAAAGCCGCCGGATTTGATTCACATATGGTTGATGATGGACGCAAGACTATTTCTTGGGAGTACATCATGGATGATGAGGAAAGTACAAAAAAGGTCAATGATGTGATATCCGTCATAAGCTCGTGTTTAAACCGAATTCCCATCGCATGTTATGCGCTTAATTCACTAGATATGGAATGCTTTCCGAAGTATCATTGCATAGCTCTCGATGGTCAGTTTGAGTGGCAAGAAACTGACAATACAATATGTACTCTGCATAATACGTTGTGGTACTATGAAGGTGAAATACCTATTTCAATCGTTCAATTGTACACTGACCCAATGAAAACCTTTGAACTATTCTTGGATTTCATTAGGTCGGGAGGCCGCGATCATATCTATACAATTGAAGACATCTTATTTTATGATCAGAGCAGGAAGTATATCAGCAAATTAAAATCAGACGATAAGAAATGGTTGCTTCCTTACCTAAAATGGGATACTATGCGATGGTCAACAGAAAAACAAGAAGCCATATCTGCCTATTGTGACACTCACGATGAGAAACTTCTAGAGGTTATTTACGGCAAGTAAGTAATGGCTAAAAAGACCATCATATCAGATTTCAGTGCTCTGAAAGGGAAGGTATCCTTTTCTGAGAGGAGTTCCGATGCCAAGATGTCACGAAAGGTTACACCTGCTGAGGTCTCTCAGAAACCCAAAGTATCCGATGATGGGCTTAAGGTCGGTCAGAGTGTCGTCTTGATGGACTCCGACCTGAGGGGTACGATTGTTGGGCTTGGAAAGAAAGTTCGAATCGAACTTGAAGATGGCCTTATCATCGAATCCTCTTATGGAGAGTTCGCCGTTACTGATAAGGCAGAGATCGCTAGCCTTAAAGAGACAAATGTGAAGGCAAAGAAAACAAGTTCAGCATCCAAGCAGGCTAAAGCGGCAGTCAATTCAGACGGATCCCTTATAGTTGACCTTCATATTGAAGCTATACCTGGAGGCACAAGTGTACCTAAAGGACAGCAGCTACAGTTCCAGATGGATATTTTCAGAAAGGTTATCCGTGAGAACATCTGTCATAGGGGAAGAAAAATCACCTTCATCCACGGCATAGGTGACGGCATACTAAAAGCTGCAATCCGAAAGGAGCTGGACGAAGTCCTTGCTCTCAGATGCAGCTATTCAGTTGGCGACCCGGCGGTCACCGTTGTCTCTATAAAATGACCTTTGATCTTATCTAAGAACTATCCACTTGCCACCATTATCTCCACCATCACGACAGATATCTCCAGCATCCTTTAGCTTCTTTATCTGCTTCTCCACACCGATTTCTGTTATCTATTTCAACAGATAGTTCTAAAGTCGTAATCGCAGGACTGTGACTCATGAGAAGCTTTATTTTCTCCGCAGTCTTGAGTTTTTTCTCCGCACTTTTCTCCACACTTTCTGATGACGGATGGGAAATCCTTGAAGCATTAATGACAGTCATGGTGATCACACAACTCACCATTATCCTTAATATTTCCCGCAAGGTAAGCAGCCACGAGTTCCTCTACATCACCGCTGCAGCCACGTATAACCTCGATTCTCTGCGCTTCAAGGACATTCTTGGCTCCCTGGCCCATGTTTCCGGCAAGCATTACAACCACTCCCATCTGTCTCAGCACTGGAGCGATTCCGCTCTTGCATCCGCATCCTTCGGGAGAAGCCATCTTACTGACTCCTGTCACCTTACCGTCAATAACAGCAAAAATTGTATAGTACGCGCAATGGCCGAAGTGATCATCCACGCGTCCATCTCTTGTTGGTACTGCTATCTTCATATCACTATTTCTTAGTTGCTGTTTCTACATCCTTACCTGCTGCTGCCCATCCTCGGAATCCTGTTCCAAGCTCCAGTACCTGATATCCGTTCTCTGCAAGGATACGTGCCGCATTCTTGCTACGGTTACCACTGCGGCAATAAAGTGCGACAGGCTTTTCCTTTGGAAGAGTCTTGAGAGCAATCTCTGTGTAGCTATCCTCAAGCACATCTATATTAAAGTGAGTGCTAGGGATGTGACCTTCGGCATACTCTGCTGGAGTACGCACATCGAGCACGACATATGAGGTATCTGCAACTGCCTTTGCAAACTCTACGACATCAACTGTCGTGAACTTATTGGTCTGACCAAAGAGACCAAAGAATGAAAAACTCATAACTATCGTTATTAGGATCTTCTTTATCATATCATTACAACTTTTCTCTCATCAAATGCCTGATGGCTTCTATCGGGTGGTATAACATCATCCTTGGCCCAGCCCATCGCATCACTTTTCTAACTCGCTCTCGCATATCAGGCTTATAACAATGCACTGGACACTTCTTACAGGTAGGCTTCTCATTCCTGAATTTACATCTATCAAGACGTTCTTCTGCATATCTTAGAAGTTCCGAACACTCCTGACATAACTGCTTGTTCCCCTCGTATCTTCTGCAGTAGAGCCTTATCATCACACCTACCGTCTTCTTCTCACTCTCTATCCTATTCATCATATCATCAACATTATCTTGCCTTCCGCCTTACAGAACATACTGCTGTATCTGCATACCACAGCATATACCTGACTAGATGTGACCGGCTGACCATCTTTGCGCAGATGAAGCCTCTGCCGGTTAATCATGTCAGCAATCTGCTCTGTCCTCATCCCTCTATTTGATGTTGCAAGGCAATAAACTATGGCTTCTTCTATCTTCATTCTGCAATCCAATTCAATATATACTCCCAATCTTCAGGTTCGTATAAAGTGACCCTATCCTTTTCCTCCCTGTACTCCATCACATATTCCATTATATAGTTCAGCCTTGTCTCCTTAGGATATTTTATTCTATTTTCGCTATCTATAAAGCCTACCACCTTGTATAGAGGAAAGCGTTCTAACCTTCCGTGTTCTTTCATGCACTGAGGCATGTCATCACTCATCTCAACTCGCTCTACCTTGTATCCCATCCAAGGATTTTTATAGTTATGAGGGTCTTCCCCGAATCTCGTCTTAGGTTTTATACCCCAGTAATACATGGAGGCCCTATTTGCATGTACAATCAGCTTTGGAGCAAGTTGTTCTATTTCGGCTTGAGCAATCTTCAACAAATCCGCTCGAAATCTATTTGCATTACGGAATGTCTTTTCAAACCTACCTTCCTGCGAAGTCTCTCTTATCGGATATAGATCCATATATGCCATTTTTGGCCACATATCTCCAAACTGACTTGCCTTTTTCAGCCAATATCTGCCAGAGGGTTCCTGAACGTCAGGATCACGGACTTCATTTGGCCACACTCCTTCCTTTGGATTAAAGGAAGGGTTGATTCCGGTTAGCAGCAAACCAGATTTCTGATTTGAATCTATATGACATCTACAAAAACCTCTCTCCAAGATTTCAATAGCATCTCGCTGCAGTTCACCACGTTCCATTGCATCAGACTTACACTTTAGTACTTTTTCTAGGAACAGGTTCTTTTCCATCATATCGATTGAATGTTGAATATTGAATTCAAATATACGCAATATATTTTGAGTAAACTTCTCACTTTTTGTTGACAATTGACAAAAGTTGTCAAAACACGCACGTACTTTTGCACCGTTGGTCAGTAACAATCATCGAAGAAAAACGGTATATAATATAGGAACAACATAAAACAAATGCAGATGTACGACTTTATTGCTGAACTCTTTGTAGACAAACGTAGTGAAAAACCCTTATACAAGACCCATATCTGGGGTATCCCTGGAGATGAGGAGGTAATAAGGAAGCTAGGCTTCATCCCTGATCCTGACTCGACGCCTATGTACACTGACTATCTAAAGGAGATCAGGCCGCATGAGCTGTCGCGATTCTGCTCCCTGGAGGACAACCCAGAGCTGACCAGCATCCTTCTTGAAGGCAAGCAGTGCAGGAAAGTAATTATTCACGCCTCGAGACAGAGGTTGATATGGAAATTGGCTGCCAGTTCGGCATAGAAGATACAATCTGGGCAACATTCACAGGCAACAAGCCTAACTCTCGAGTGAGAATATCCAACATGTATTGTCCACCGGTGGTGGATCTCCCGCTGAGATGTTTCAAGGAGAAGATGGGAGTACTGACACTCTTCGAGGTGATGGATAGGCTCAAGAAGACTTACGCTTCTGCATGGCCAGAGGATCTTCAGAAGATACAGGAGGAGTACTCCAGCGGTCTGGACCGGGCCATAGAACTGGTCTCTTTCGCCTTTGCTGATGACATGGATCTGGACGGAAACCCTCAGCTTCTACACATGAGCGCCGTATCCTGTGCAGGCAAGAACGATGATGAAAGACTCGTGGGTATGCTTCACGACCTGGTAGAGGACACCGATTGGACCTTCGAGAGATTGCTGGCAGAAGGATTCCCGGAGAGGATCGTCAACTCGTTGAAGCTGCTGACTCATGGCAAGGAGACCCCCTACATGGATTACGTGAAGAACATCTGCGAGTCTGGAGACAAGGTCGCTCTGGCTGTGAAGATCAACGATCTTAACCATAACCTCAAGAGAGGACGCGCCGGAGGTCACTGGCAGCATGTAGCCAAACACGAGAAGGCACTTGCCTATATTCAGGAATTCATAGAAAAGAGTAATGATGAGCAACGATAAGATCGCAAAGGGAAGGCACATCCTTCAGATGAAGATAGCCTCAGCCAAGCACCTTGAGAACCCAAACAGCGACCTGCTGAAGATACCTCTTGAAGCACTCCACAAGATAGCCTTGCAGCAGATCGGAGAGCAGGAGGCATATATCGAGGAACTCGAAGGCCAACAGAAGGAGTTCACCGAAGCTGCCGTACTCTCCCGCAAGGACAGTGTACGCATCGCAGAAGAGGTAAGACGCGAAGAGGTCATCGCCGATATCTGGAAAAGGTTCAACGAGTCCCAGCAGAAGAACGGCAGACTGCGCAAGAAGTACAACGAGCTGGCTCAGCAGTACGCATACAGCGTAAGACAGGTAGAAGCTCTTACGCAGCAGCTCAGGCAATATAGTTCAACAACCGATAATGATTAATGACATGAAGACTACTAGAACAACAATCTTTAATACCACATCTCTCCTGATTAACTTAATCGATAGAGATGATGGTAAAGACAAGAAACAGACAATGGCGTAGACACCATGCCAAGAGGGTCTTCAAGGCAAGACTTTCCGTAGTTGGTGCATGTATGTTGGAAAGAAAGCTCTGGTTTGAGATCTCCGGCGAAAAGTGGACCCGTCCATACAAGACTACCGGTACCCCTTGCAGTTGCTGGATGTGTCGCGGAGAATCTTTTGACAGAAATGCAGCCAAGAGGGAAACCAGACAGATGGTGGAGGAATTTTTTAAAGAAAAACTGTAAAAAGTTTTCTTTTGACAAAACCTGTCAAAAACCGCCCGTACCTTTGCAGAAATTTTAAACTTAAAGTTATGGCACAAAGAATTGAATCAAGACGTCACCTGCTGAACTGTGACATCGCCGGGTTCACCTACTGGGATGGATGCATGGCTCTTGAAAGCCTCAAGATTGGAACACAGCTTCAGCTTGTCCGTGAGGAGGACAACAAATTCGACCCGTACGCTATCGCGGTGTACTATCAGGACATGAAGCTGGGCTTTATTCCTCGCGGTGAGAACCATGACCTGAGCAAATTTCTGGAAATGGGATACGAAGACCTCTTTGAGGTCAGGGTGAACAAGCTCGACCTTGACGAGCATCCGGAGGCACAGGTAGGCATCATCGTCTACCTCAAACGTAAGGAGAGCTAGTCATGGATCTTTATCTGAGATTCCGTCGCTTCCTCGAAGATAGAGGATGTGTGAGAGAATTCGAGGAGGCTTTCGGAAGCCAGCTCCCCGGATATAGGCTTGACGCAGTACTGTGGGAGATTATGGGCGGAGACGAATGCTTCTTAGGTAGAGCATTCGACTGGGAACAGACATCCCAAGGACGCTCCTTCTGGGCACAGGTAGATAAAGAATGGTATTCACTATGCTCAAGCCTGTAAGTCATGGGAGATATTATCGAGCTTTTTGTCATCGCTCTAGCTGTCATCATAGGCGTGCCAGTGGGTCTGTCTTTGCTGATTTTCGCTATTCGCAGAATCTTTCTGTCAGTTAGCGGAGAGGCAAAGCGTACACCAGCAAAGGAAACTCTTGAGAGTTCCTTCGGCTGCGTCTTCATGACGATTCTATGTATCATTTTGATTGTTTGGATCTTAACTGTAATCTGACATGGATAAGATTAAGAATAAACTACGCTCAGTAAGGAACAGACTTTCCAAATACTCTCTTGAATACAATGAGTGCAGTGATGAAGACCTCCTATATGATAGCGAGGGCTACGAGGACCTGTCAGAGGTAATGACCTGCCAAAGAGATCGTCTGGAAGACATTTATTGCAAGCTGGATTCGATGATAGAGGATGCGAACGAAGATGAGCAGGCCTATCTTCAGGAGATCAAAGCATCTGTCCATGAGGCCCTCTGCTCTATTGAGACGATAGCTACCAAGGCCAGCAGCCCGTGGGAGCTGGACCTCCCCGAATATGATACAGATGTCACAGAGGCTATCGACTGGATTGACGAAGCACTATCAAAACTTGAAGAACTATGAGAAAGAGTAAGACAATAACCATTGAACGCAAACCTAGGAAATGTCCTGTATGCGGTAATAAAGTAGTGAAGATTGTATACGGTATGCCCGGACCAGAACTCATGGAACAGGCCATGAGTGGTGAGGTCATTCTTGGAGGCTGCTGCATAATATCGGACGAGAACGGCAATCAGTTGGATCCCGAGTTCGGATGTGTTGAATGTGGTACCAGGTTCAAACGCAAATAGGAGCATCATGGACTTTACACTACCACGGGAATACAACTGGATTCTTACCTTCTGCGGTTACTACAAAGGAGAGAGCGAGGACCCGTTCGGCAAGAGCCTCAAGCAGCTGGAGGCTTCAGGTAGTGATACGCTATCTGCCGAGCTCAGAACACGCCTGCAGACAGCCAGTGGCTTCTGGTTCTATGAAGAGCGCTGGGTGATGTTCACGCTTGACCATGAATGCGGCCACTCATATTGCAGACACTACCTCCGAGATGGTCTTGAGGAGTTCCTCAAGGACAACGGTACTCCGATGACCCTTAAGTCCCTTCTTCATAACAGATACATGCACTGGGGAGGAGATTACGAGCATATCGATGCTTTTAAGAAATGGTATCTGGAGCACTATGAGAAATATCGGGATAGCAGGGATTATGAGAGTCTCAGCAAGGGACAGAAGCTACTCAATGAATACCGTCTGCAGAAACTGATGTACGAAGCAGATAAGGATGAAATGGAACTCACAGATGAGATGGCATATAGATTTAAGCTGGTAGATGCCGTTGATTCCAGAGTCGGTTACGACTGTCCTGTTGATGAAGCGATTTTGTGCAAGGCTCTTGAGCATGCACAGGAGCATGGACTTACCATTGAGATCGTCCCTTCGCAGTCTTGCGAAGACAGATGCGACGGATGGGAGTACATCGCAGACTTCAAGGAAGTCAGGGCAAAAGCACTGAGGTATCTTAAGGATAACGAAGAGTTCGACTATGACGGAAACCGATACGACACAGTGTATTTCTGTGGAATCTGGGAAGATAAGTATGTCTACTCTCTTTCAGCAAGCAGCTTCGATCCGGAAACTCCTCCAGCAATCATAGGACTTCCAGAAGCTCTTATTGTGGACGGCGACAAGGTATACTTCAGAGCAAATCTCTTCGAGATTCTCTCTGAGATAGATAATCAGGCATAATCAATACGCAAGGACGCGATCACAATAGAAGGGCAGTAATTCGCCCTTCTATTGTTTAAACCGTCTCATATTCTTTCACTAACTTCTGAAGCTCAAGCAAGAACGTATTTTCGTCCAACAGAGCTGCCTCGCATCTATAATATCTCTTGTTGAAATCTTTTTCTCCTGGATCCCTCTCCAGATATGTATATGTATCTGAATCTTCTTTTAACACTAGGTATACATATCCATCTCGATTCCAACAAAAGTTTGAGCCACCATAACTAAAATTCACATCGAATCCATATAAAAGACACGTCTTACCTGTTTGAGTCTCAGTTATTCTGATTTTGTCTGATATAACTACATCTGGATTATCTATAAGCAATGAGTCTCTACTTGTAGCCGTCATAAATACACCATGACTCCTATAATACAATGCTGTGTAGCTATGAGGTATGCGTAACCATGCATCAGGTATTTTTTCATTGATAACATCGAGTATGTTCGTCATTGAAAGATAATACAAAATCAGCATGTTACCCTCTCCTTTGGCCATGTCTATAGGAGTAGTATCATCGTCCATCAACAAATGATGGACTGGTCCACTCAATAAGTCATGATTGAGATAATATAGCCAGACTCCATTGGTCGGCTTAAAAGTCTTATACCACCACCAGATTGTATCAGTAACATTCTGTTGCGAAAACTTTGAAAAAAGCCTTTTCAATAACTCTATCCCGTTCATCGGAGTCTGGAAGTATTTCTTCGCTCTCTGTAACTTTGCATCGAAGAGCTCCCAGCATATTCCTGCTTCGTCATGGAAGAGACTACGGATAGAGCCACGTAAGAATTCAATCGACTCAGCATCCTTTATCTTATCTTCCCACTGTCCCTCTGTATCGGACAGAATTTGCAGCGCTTTCTCCTGTTCCTCAATACAGCGCTTAACAAATTCAGATTTTTCTTTATTTGCCAGGTTTTGGTTTGCTAAGCTTTCATACACCGCATGACTATCCAAGGATGCAATGAAATTAATTGCTCCTCGAACAGCATCCAAATCTCTTATCTGAGGCTTATCATCTACACTTTTTCCTGAAATGAGATTCCAGACAACTCTCATCCATCGCTCCAGAGAATCCTGATCCCCAGCACCTTCCTTAAAATACTTGCATAACGCGAAAAATGCAATCCTTTCTATCTGATTTAATGATGACACCTCAAGTATTCCTGCAGCTTTCTCTACGTTATAGCTTCCCTCCTTCCTATACATTGGGACGAATTCAAAATCCTTAGCCAATATATACTCTGGCCATTTTCCTGAATACGAAATAAGGTTATTGAGTACAGTACTTAAACCAGACAAAATTTGTCCGTCAATGAACTTATATTGGGCAAAACCATTATAAGCATCATATCTATCCTGATTCAGATATACGAATATCGCATCATCTTTGCTCTTTAGAATTCTTTCGCACCACAGGAAACGATTAATGAAAGCAAAATATATCTCGTCAATTCTGTTGTCTGAGAACAACTTACCATCCTTCATCAAACCAACGGACTTCCTTTTCCAGAAATAATTTGTCCAATCATTATCCAACCAGAGGGAAAAATCATGTTCCAACCTTTGCATCACTTCATCATTCTCGCTAAGGTTCTTCACATGCCCAAGCAAATCAGCCTTAAAGTTTTCAAAAGATGTCAATGGCTTTCCTCTCGCATTCATCTTTATATAAAGGTCATCGGAAAGTCCAAAATCACTCAAAGGCAAATGATAGAAAACAATAGGGCTATTATGACCTGTCAACACCTCCCAATAAATAGAAGCTTTTGAACAATCCAAGACCTCTTCTATACCATCAATATATTCAATTTCATTTTTGTCCTTCAAGTCTGTTCCCCCAAGCATTCTAAGCATTGACTGAACTGTAGGATCCTGATCCCACTCTGCATAAAACCAGGTCTGCTTTCTTATAAAAGCGATAATATCCCTCCCTTCAAAAGAACCAAAATTCTCTGGTATACAAAGCTGCCGACAAAACTCCCTAGAGGAAATCCTTGTTTCATACGTAAACTTTGATAGAATGCTTGATGCTTCAGGTAACTTTTCAGCCATCAATGCTACATACCAGTGCAGAAGCCATAGAGTTGTTAGTCGTTGTTGTCCATCTAACGGATATAAAACACCGTGCTTTTCGCTACCATATACAAAGTCTAGCTTGATGGTCTTTTCACCCTCAAGTGCCTGCCTTATATTTTCTAGAAAACTTTGGCGTAGTTTTTCTTGTCCGTCACGTCCTTGAGCATAATCTCTTTGTATAATAGGTATCTCTATGCTGTATTTGGACAGAAACTGCCAAAATGATATTGCCTTTGTTATCATTACTTCAATCTTCTTGATGATTTAACCCCAAACTCCTTTAATGTCTCAATGATATTGGTTTCATATGCGATGGCATCCGACTTGGTCCAATAGTTATAATCCGTTGACACATTAGTATAGTACTTAAGGAAAATATGCTTCGTGCATGGTGGTATAAACGGAGAATCCGCTGCCTTTTCATCATTAATGCTATCAAAGGTTCCATCCTTTATCTTTTTCAGGGTAGGGATTGGAATGCGTTTGCCTTGATCCTTACCTACAATGATCCTTCGCTTAGCAGAAAAGATCGCATTACCATAACTTTGATTGGTTGAAGAATCCAAGAGAGTAAAGTTCCATACCTGATTCTTCTCAATCTGGTTCAGAGAGTCATCAAAATCCTTCGTGTATTCCTCAAAGTCACTCCAGTTTGATGCTTCTGGATCTTTTATGAAAGTTTCAATTTTTGCTTTTACAGCATTATCCACGGAATGATATATGTTAAGGAGGAACTCATTCCTAGTATCTTTATCGCTTAAATCATTTTCAGTGTTGGAGTCAATGTGTTCAACATGCCAACCTTCTTTCTTATATAAATGGAAAGGGAACCTATAGAATACTGCCTGAGAGTACTTTTCTTTATTGATATTAGATTGTTGGACAACTGTCTGAACATTATGCAAAAGAAGTATCTTCCTACACGCTGTCTTAGTCACTCCTTTTCCAATTCCTTCATCATCAGGTTCTACTTCATACGTCTCATATAAATCCGCATGATCTTTAATCTTCCCTCTGATCAGGTCTTTTAATTCATCTATAAATTTCTCTTTATTGTGTCCTTCCTTTACGGAGTTCCACTTATCTAAAATTGTTTCCAATGGAACAGAGAGGTCATCAGTTCTAAGATAACCCACATAATGATACATCTGGCTATCAGAGAACCACTCCATGAATGTGAGAAAATATTTTTTTACAATGTCCCAGCAGTATTTTACCCCTTTTTCGTTCTTATTCTCTGGCTTAGAGAAATACTTATTGAAGTAACGGAAAGTCCTATACTCATCATCCCCTAAATCGCTTAATTCATCTACAGACAACAGTGGGTTCTTCTTGACAATCAAATCAAAAATAAAGTCTATCCTTGTATGCTTTGCATCTCCTTCATCTTGCAAGAACAACCAGAACTCCTCATCCTGTAGGGTATACTCTATTCTATCCCATTCAGAAGCTATCTCCTGCTGACAGAGACGCAACCCGACTGCATCTCTTACATTAAAATTAGAGCTATTCAGATGAAGAGCCTTTATCAGTTCTGCATTTGTCAGTGGAATTTTTCCAATATTCAATCTGGTGAACACTTCAATAGGATTTTCATCAACCGACTCGTACCATATGAAGTTTACATTCTCAACCAGCGTCTTCAGAAAATTCTCCGTATCCACATTATTGGTTTCAATCCATTTCTTTATAGTCTTATACGCATTAAACACATGATAGTAGTTGATATTGTCATAATCAGGTTTCTGTTCTATAAATTTCTGATAATCAATATCATCAGCTAGCATTAAAGCCTTAAGGAAATCTCGGAAATTTGGTTGTGTCTCATACTCCAGCTGATAAAATTCCTGATAGCCCAATACTGACAGTATAACATATATGGTTGTAAGACGCTGTTGACCATCAATAACTTCCCATGAAGACCCACTTAATAATTGCTCCACGGCTTCTAATGTCTCAGCTTCCTTAATCTTAGCCAATATGTCGCAGTCTCTTCTTTTCACTACTAACGGCTGAAGGCAGTAGAATTCCGAAGGCCCTTTCTTCTTTGACTGAAACTCCTGAATATCCATCAATAGATCGGTAACCTGCTGAGTGGTCCACCTATATCCCCTTTGATATTTAGGGATAAAGAAGATCATCCCTCCTAGGGCCTTTACAGGCTTTAAATCTATTTTATTTTCCTGTCTAAGATTTTCCATAACTATCATACATATCTTGCTCCACAAATTTAACATTAATTTGTAACATATCGCATTGCATCCCATAAAGAAAGGCCACCTGAATCTCAGGCAGCCTTGGGAGATAGAGGTTCACGTTATCACAACGCTCCTCAGTGCCGACTGGCAAGCAAGGTCCGGCAGACCCGCCGGAGGGGATGCGACCCGGCTATTCCTCAGCCAGGTCGCGTATCTTATTCACGACAATCTCGATGTCTTGATGCTCAGTTCCGTTCTTGTCGGTCCATGTATTCGGAGTGAGTTTTCCTGTAAGGAGAACCTCCTGACCTTTCTTGAGAAGGTCCCAAGGAACGACCTGCTGGTTGTCGTCGAACTCCTTCTTGAAGATGACGCAGCGGAAGAAGCGAGCGTCCTTGTTATCCTTTGAGAAGTTCTTGGCGAGGGTGAATCGTGCGAAAGTCTTACCTTCGTTAGGTGTCACGTCTGCAGTAAGTCTGCCTGAAAGCTGGATGTAGTTACCTGTATTCATAATAGCTTGATTTAAGGTTGGTTAAACTTGAATTTTACGGATGCTATAAAGTACGTCCGGCAGGCGAAGTCAAGGAACGCGCAAGGAAATACTACCCCACCGGGCGTGGAGATTTTCTGAGCATCCGGCAGGCTAGCAAGTAACTCTTTACGCAGCGAAGTCCTTTACAAGCCGTTGCCGGAGGATAGTACATTCGCGTCCGAAAAACAAGGCGGCCACCCTTTTCAAGCCTGAAGCAAGGTCACTCAGCTCAGGCGGACAGCTGATGTGATTCCAGAAGGGCATGAGACTGCTCACACCCTTGGCAGGAACCACTCACGGATAAGCTCGTCTTCAATGCGTACGCCCCATCTGTCAGGATTCGACTTGCGGGTCTGATACCATGGGG
>JAFYVM010000030.1 GCA_017549145.1 Bacteroidales bacterium | reverse complement strand
CTATGGTAAAAGGTCCAGATAACCCTATTGTAAAGAGATTCAGGGCAATAATGTCAAAAGTAGAAGTTCGCAAGTAAGCATGTTGGTTCTCCAACATGCTTATTTTTCTTTTACTGCCACAATCATGCAGTGAAAGACTTTTTCTTTGCCGAAAAGATCAAGTCATGGATATAGATAAAGTTCTGGTCAAGATTGGCAATATCAAGAAATTGCAGGATGACATAGCCTATGAAATATCGCAGGTGGTAGCGAAGGCTAAAGTCATGTCAGAAATGCTGTATTCAATCTCATACAGTGATGATGCACCGATGGAATTATCTGAATTTATGCTTGATAACGAGATCGACATTTTGGATGACTTTGACCTGGAGGCTTACATTAACTGGGAGAAATACGAGGATGCAATAAACGAACTACAGTACAAATTTGAGTGCATAGAAACAATAATCAATAATAAATAACATTTGCTATGGAACTGACAAATGATCAGAAAGTGACAATCGAGTACTTCCGTAAACGTCCGGGAATGTTGGTAGCCGGCAAGGATGGATCGAATCCAGGTGACGACATATATACCATCATCAGATCAACGTTGGATTATGCAAGCGCTGAGTCTGGAAAGGAAGTAGACCTGAAACTCGAGGATGGTGCAGTCTGTATGAGAGTCTATGGGACCGGAAAGGAATCAGAAGACGAACTCAGCAGAGTCATATTCGGGCCTCATCTTCAATATGGAAGGATGGATACAGAATCCTATGTTACAATGCGCAGAAAAACGTATTATACAGATTATCCGATATACTTCATCAACATACTGTCTGAAACATTCAAGTTCACGTCATTTATGAATGGACGATTTACTAGTGTTAACTGTAGTAAAGGTATGCTTGTAGGACTAGAAGAAGATGTTACTGCTGAGAAGGATGGTGTTGAAATATCTTTCAAGCTGGATAAGGAATGCTTCAATGGACACTACTCCTTCAATGTTGATTACATAAAGAAGGCAATAAGGTATAGTGTTGCCAGAAATGTTGGATTGCGAGTTATCTTCGAAGGAGTGACGTATCAGTCAAACGACGGATTGCTAGGTCTGCTGATGGATGAGATCAAGTCAGAGCAGTTGTATGAACCTGTACATCTGGTTGGAGATGGAATCGAGATAGCGTTCACCCATATTGAGGGGACTACGACAGAGATTGTATCATTCTGCAATACCAGATATACTGAATACGGAGGATGTCATGTAGCAGCTTTAGAGAAAGTTTTTCCAAAGTATTTAATGTCTCTCAGCAAAATAAAACTGCCTCACAAAGATGTCATGAAAGGGTTGGTCTGTTATTTCGGGATAGACATCATTGATCCTATGTTTGGTCCACATCATCAGCTGGCCTCCGATGTCGTTTCAAAGTATGACTCGAATTTCAATGATGTAGATGGCCCCCAAATAAGTAACGTTCTTGAGAATTTCTTAAATAACGAAGAACTGACGAACTAACCTATAATAGGGTCGCTGCAGAACTTCTTGCGGGAACAGTCCTTACATCGGAACCCAGCCCAGACCCCATCGAAGTGTTCTATTGCTGAATCCAAAAGCGAAGTCTCGTTGGTCAGTATGCCTGCCTCAAAGTTCCTGGTCTTGGCACTTTTCATGCCGATACCAGCACCAGTAAGGTTTGCGGAGCCTATATAGACTTCATCTAAATCAAATATCATCATCTTGAAATGCACACGCGGGCACAGAGCCCTTTCCAGTCTCTTTGCAAGAATCGGGTACTTGTCGAATTCCTCACGGAAAATTGGGCCAGGTTCTTTAGCATGGATAAGACGAACCTCCACTCCCCTTTTCAGTAGCTCGGCCAGTACACCAAGAAACGGCTCTGAAGAGTTTCCGGCTTTGACATGCAGATCCTTGATATCTGCAGTTCCTATCCAAAGGGACTTCTTTACAGAGGCAGCCTTTTCAATGACCTTACCGTAGTGGTCTTCGTCCTGTATGTATTTGATGTATTCCATGTCGAATGTTATTCAGGTCACAAAAATAAATATATTTGCTGCAAAAACTTGGCACAAAAGACATAATGGACTGCCATTCTTTTGCGGTGTATCTTATCAACTTTGTCTTTCGGAACAATTCCCAACTTATGTTTAACCAAATCTTATAATTTATGGCACTCTTTAGGGTCACAGTAAAAGCATCAAGAAGCATCAATGGGGTGCGTCTTGAAAAAGGAATGAGCGTCGAAGTCGCCAAGGGTACAAACACTGCTACTACGGCTGACGTATTTGGCACAACTGACGGCAAAAAACTAGTCGCCAACGCATTTATGACCAAGTACGGAATAGACGTCGTAAAGGCGAATGCTCTCAGCAAGATCTACATGGATGTAGAGAAAATTTAATGCTTGTTTGATATGAGCTTAGTACGAAGCGTATGAGTTCTCATACGCTTTTGTCATTAATAATTTTTGCTGCCATCCTCAGGTAATATTCATCGTCCTGAGTAGCTAAAAAAGGAAATACTTTGCCTCGGAGAGTTATGTTGATTCGATGTCTCACTGGATCGTTGCTGATGAAAGGCTCCACAGAGCTCTTCAGACTATCAACTGTGCTGAACAGTTCCCTCATGATACCATGGTCAGGATGTCCTTCCCCGATGCCAACCTTTTCCAAAATTCGATTGATTCGTTCCATAGTCTATCTTTTTTTGCAAATAGAGGGAATAATTGTGCTATAGTTTGGCAGTTCAGCAAACTTTCTTTGCAAAAGAATTGATGATTTCTAGCGAAAGTTAAATCTACTGCCTAAATTTGGCAGTGAAAAGTTTTTTCTTTGCATCAGAAACAAAACGACACGTTATGGCTAAGAACTATTTCAACAGGTACATCTGGCTTATCGACCTTATACAGCGAAGCGGCCACATCAGCTTCGAGGATATCAGCCGCGCATGGAGACGCAGCACTTACAATGAATATGGAGAGGACCTCTCTGAGAGAACATTCTTCAATCACAAGAAGGCGATCCTTGATACATTTGGGATTGAGATTAAGTGCGACAGATCACTAGGATACTTCATATCCAATGATGACGATGTGCAGACTGATGCACTAAAGAACTGGATGCTCCAGTCGCTCTCGCTGAACAACATCATGAACGAAGGCTCGGATCTTCGCGACAGGATAATCTGTGAGGATATCCCATCTAGCCAGAGGTGGCTGTCAGACATCATGGCTGCTATGCGTGACGGAAAGAAGCTGGAGCTCACGCATCAGAGCTATTGGAGGGATGCGCCGCACACATTCACTATGGCGCCTTATTGCGTGAAACTCTTCAAGCAGAGATGGTATCTCACCGGACTAAGCGATGGATATACCGAACTAAGGACCTATGCATTGGACAGAATCCACGCTGTCAAGACCACGAATATACCATTCAAGCTACCTATAGGCTTTGATGCTAGAGAGTATTTCAGAAAGTTCTTCGGCATAGTAACCGACAACAGAGAGGCTGAGACTGTGGAGCTACGTGTAGATGCCAATCAGGCCAAGTACTTCAGATCACTTCCACTGCATCCTACTCAGGAGGAAAGAGAACTTGAAGATGGATACTTCATGTTTACCTACAGACTGGTTCCTACATTTGACTTCACAAGGGAGCTACTCTCGAAGGGAGAACTCATAGAGGTCGTAAGTCCACTTTGGCTTCGCAAGGAGATTGCCAACGAACTACGCAACACGCTCAGCATGTACGATGATGTTCTTGAAGATGTACCATATTTCAGAGAGGAAGATGAGTATATGTTTTTTGAAGAAGAGGGAAAGTAGAGGATGAAGGATTTTATAGCTATTGATTTCGAGACGGCCAACGAATGCCACTCAAGCGTGTGCAGCATAGGAATGGTCCTGGTAAGAGATGGTGAGATCATTAACAGTTTCTACAGCCTGATTAAGCCGGAGCCGGATTACTACAAGTGGTTTTGTCAGCAGGTTCATGGACTTGGTCATGAGGACACAGATGATGCAGAGGTTTTCCCTTACGTATGGAAGAGGATGCAGAAGGAGTTACTGGACGGAATAGAGATACTATCGGAAGACACACAAGATAACCCTGATGCGATTCCTTTGGTGGCACATAACGCCAGTTTTGACGGAAGATGCCTGAAGGAAGTCTTCATGTGTTATCAAATGGACTACCCGGAGTTCGTCTTTCACGACACCCTGGCAGCGTCAAGAAAGCATTTCGGCGATGACCTTGAGAACCACCAGCTTCAGACAGTAGCTGCAGCCTGCGGATATAACCTCGTCGATCACCATCACGCTCTTGCAGACGCCGAGGCATGTGCATGGATAGCGAGAGAGATTCTATAGTTAATTAGCTACCCACCCTTAAATCACATTCCATGGAATACGATATTGAAGAATTTCAGGAAAACATTGAGGAGGTCAAGAAGCTTCTGATTCTCGCCAAGAAGCTTGAAGAACTGGTAAAAGAACTGGATGGGCCTCTAACAGAAGAGCAGATGGACCACTTGGAGCAGGAGTTCTCGTGTATGATATGTGTTGATATCACCCCACTGAGCGATGTTGTCGATAGAATAGATAGCGCACTTCACCATCCGGAGATGTATTTATAAGTATTGCATTATTTCGCCGTATCCTGTAACTTTGTTAGGAGATAAAACGTATATATATCAAAAGGGATATATCATGACAGAGAATACAGCGATGCCATTATGGCTTGACATCAAGAAGGAGTACATAGACGCAAACTTTGAAGGAGTTTTATCGTATCTGCACAAGAGGGTGAAGCACCCCTCGCTGCAGGACAGCTTCTACAAGACTACCATTGACCTACTGGAGGAAAGGATAAAGGCCTTGGTTGAGACCATCTCGGCTGCGCCCCTTCAAGAGAACATGTGCAAGGATGACGAGCTAGAGTTCGTCTGCAGGATTTGCGGGCTTTATCATCTTGTCTTCAATGAGGATACCGACTTAAGAAGAAACGCTGTATCTCTGATGCTTCACAGCCTGCTTCTACTCTCTCACCAGCACGAACAGCAGCTTGCAGAGATATCTGTTGCCAACCTACTCGGTAAGATATCAGACAAGCTTCCTTTCGGTTGGGACGACATCATGGATTTCAAGCCTCAGATTCTGGCTCATAAGATTGTCAACACCATTGTGATAACAGCAGGTTCTTCTGCAGAGTATTTATTTGAAGGCAAGGGAACAGTTGTCCTCAAGAACGGAGAGATGGCTCTTTCTTCACTGTCGGCGGATGATCCGTCACGACAGATGCTGATTCCTGCAGTGAGCATACTTGAAGGACAGCTTCAGATTCTTGCGAAGAAGAGCACCAAGGTGAAGAAGTCGGAAATAGACAACCTGCAGGCCATGGCCGAATTCACCAAGGGGTTCCTGCATGACCTGAAGGAGCCGGTACATAAGGCAAGAAGGTATGCCAAGAGATACGAGAACGGCGAGACTGTAGAGGTTAGAATCACCAGGAAGGATACTGACTTCAAGATATGGGTGAAGACAGTAGATAAGGCATATGAGACTGTCGAGGGTTATATCAATATGCCAACCCAGGTGCTCAACTACCTCCCTCAGGACTTCTACGCTTACCTGCAAGTGGGCGATATTCTGCGCCTGCAGGTTGATGACGTGGATAAAGGAATCTTTGACCTCACTGAAGAGTTCAAAGACTACATCATCAAGGAGCGAGTGGAAGAAGACAAGGCCATCTGCGCCTGCATCAGCACCATAAACAGCGACAGGTCAGGCAAACTGAAGGCATATATGTGGACAGACCAGGGTTATGTCGCACAGGGATACGTCAATGATGATTACTGCGTAGGAGACTTCGTCCAGCTGAAGATAACCAACTTCGGCGAAAACCAGTACTACGGAGTGGTGATGACGCAGATTCTCTGCCATAGCGAGTACTCATTTGACGTGTATGCCGCCAAGAAGGACACAATCGAGTGCTTCTGTCTTCCACCTGAAGAGGATGATGTGGTCAACTATATCTCAGTCGAGACAATCAAGGTTCTCTGCCGCGTGCTGCTCGGCTACCAGAAGAACCTTCCGCGTCCATCTGACAGATATCGTATCCTCTGCTTCATGAGGATTCTGTCGGAGATGACAAGGGATGAGGTCAACGCCAAATATATCAGCTTCCTTTCTGACTATATGGAAGCACTGGTGATTTTCGCGAAGGGCGACTATGAGAATATCCGTCCTCTCGAATTCAACAGCGAGTCAGAGCCAGAGACCGTAGCTAGACGAAGACGAGTAGTAGAGGTACTCAGTGCCTACGGCAATGATGCCATGAATGATAGACTCTCGGACATTATCGAGACAGATGCCGACGAGCTTATCCATAAGATTGCAATCCTTGTACAATCATGTAACCGCATCGATCATGTCATCAGCAAATCCATGCAGAATGTGATCAAGAGGGAGATCATCAAGTGCCTTGCAATCGAAGCTGAAGGTGAGACAGACCTTGAAGAGGAGAACGGAACATATCTCGGTATCGAGAACGACCGTCAGGAGTTCAAGACTTCGTTCTTCCATGCACCTGCTAATGCTAAGGAGCAGAATCAGAAGCTCACCATTATGCGTGGCATCTGTGCCTTCCTCAATACTAAGGTTGGCGGTACTCTATACTTGGGAGTAGATGACCTCGGTTACATCAAGGGAGTAGACAGCGACATCGCTCATATGGAAAGAACTGCTTACGGCAGCTACAAGGGTGTTGACGGTTACGTCCGTTACATCACCGATGAGGCCAAGAGGCATTTCGATATCAGCATGATGACCAATATCAGAATCACTCCGATGTATGACTCCAAGGTGATCGCTATTACGGTAGCACCATTCGAGTACGATATCGTAAAAGTCGAAGATGAGGCTTTCATCAGAATCAACAGCGAGACCATCCGCATGTCTGAGTCTATGAGACGTCAGCTGATGGCACATCGTATCCTTTCCAAGAAAGAAGACGCAGCCAATGTCGCTGCTCTCATGGATGCCATCGAGAGCAAGAGACAGGTGGTTCTCCACGGATACAGCTCATCAAGCAGCGGTGCGATCAAGGACAGGACTGTCGAGCCGTTTGCTCTGGCATCAGGTCAGAAGACCGTATGGTGCTACGACCTAGCCTCAAAGACAAACAAGGTGTTCAAGGTTGACAGAATCTCTAATGTGGAAATCAAATCACAGGGATGGGAATACGAGACACACCACCGTCAGGGTAAGATGGATATCTTCAGAATGACCGGTGATACAGGAACCCCTGTGAATCTTGAGCTTTCGCTCCTTGCAAAGAATGTCCTTGTGGAAGAGTACCCGGAAGCCGCGAAGGACCTCTATCAGACCAAGAGTGATGACAGATGGATCCTCGAGACAGAGGTTTATAACATGGTCGGACTCGGACGATTCTACATGGGTCTTGCGGCAGAGATAACCATCATCAATGCCCCCGGACTGAAAGAATATGCTCAGAAGTACAGTACGGATCATATCCTAGACTAGTATAGATGGCAAAGAGGAGCATAAGAAAGTTAATCGCTATAGCTAGACGAGAGGCATATAAGGCCTTGAAATTTCATATAAAAGGTATGATGTGGTTTGACACTGTAACGGTGGATACCCATCATACTATTGTTTCTGATGACTACATGCAATTTTTCTGGAGTCACCTTGTCACAGCGTGCAATTCTCTACGCCCATTAGAAGTGGGTGAGATATGTGCTACTCCGAAGGAAGTGTCGCTCAAGCTCACCGGCAGCGTAAATGCCTTTGCCGGTTCATGGAAGGTAACTCTTCCACATTCTGAGTTCTTCCTTAAGCATTACGATTACAGGCTGTCCTGCGGACCATCATATCCCGGCAGCACTGTCCTCAATGTCAGGACAGATGATATCGCACAGATGATCGTGGCTTACGACCATGAAATGGAACGAAGAGATGCAGTCGCAACCAATGCCATCCATGAATGCAATGCCGAAGCTGTTGCTCTGGATATTGCACTGACTACAGCTAGAGCATTAGCAGACGACATCATCAACCGTGAGAAAATAGAAATCCGTGCAGATCAGGCCGGTGCCTCGCGCATACAATACACAATACAGTTAATGGATAAGCCTTTTGTGGAGACGGAATTCTGGGCATCGATGAGCGAATTCAAGCCAAGACTGCTACGCGCAATAAGGAATCTTCACCATAAGGAAAGAGAGCTCTACTTATAGGGATCTTAACACGTGAGAAGAAAATAAAAAACGCACTCCGAAGAATGCGTTTTAGTGTAAGTTAGCAGATGTAGAATCTTATTCCACTCTGTAGTAATCTAATTACTTGCCTGCCTCTACAGATACCTTGCGGAACTCCTTAAGAGCCTTCTCGAGCTCAAGTGAAGCCTTACGTGCACGTGTACCTGCTGCCTTATTGATCTCACTGAAATCTTAATATTCTAAATATCAATGTCAAATATACAAATATTTTAGAATTAACTATAGAAGTTAGCTGCATTTAGATGAAGGTCGACATCAATAGCCCTATTGAGAAAATCTTTAATTTCACTATCTTCGCATAAGAAATACGTACTACAATGCCAATATCAGAATATAGAATATCGCAAATGATAGCCAACCGCCTTCTGCAAGGCGTAGCCGTCTTCTATACTTTGATGAATATTGCGGTTATAGTACTTATCTCCATCAATGGAATGGAAGGCGATGAGCCTGCCCCGTATATCATTTCCCACAGTCTAGGCATACTGGGAGGACTCTGGCTGACCTGGTATATCGGCAAGGAGTCCAAGAAGCCGGACTCCGACAATCAATAGATTAAAGACTTAATCTTCATCTGCACTCCGCTTGCTCTTCTCTATGAGCTCCATCGGGGTGCAGTTGTAGTATTTGCG
>JAFYVM010000029.1 GCA_017549145.1 Bacteroidales bacterium | reverse complement strand
GTTGCAGGCGAGAGCCTCAAGTGTGGTATCTGCGGTGAGCACGGTGGTGATCCTGCATCAGTTGAGTTCTGCTACCAGATCGGTCTCAACTATGTATCATGCTCTCCATTCCGAGTTCCAATCGCACGCCTCGCTGCTGCTCAGGCTGCTATCAAGGCTAGCAAGTAATCTTAATTACTTCAACATAGAAAACGGGTTATCAGGTCTGCTGATAATCCGTTTTTTAGTATATTTGCATTCAAGCAAAACACACAATAATGAAAAAGATAACATTGATCATGACTGTCCTTCTGCTGATGGATTTCACTGCAGCATTCGCATGGGGACCAAAGGGCCACGATGTCGTTGCTGCGATAGCAGAGCAACATCTCACTCCTAAAGCTAAAAGAAAGATAAACAAGCTCTTGGACGGTCAGTCCATCGTGCATTATGCTTCATGGATGGACAATATCCAGAATTCGCCTTACTGGCAATACGGATACAACAAGACAAAGACATGGCATTACGCCAATGTAGACAAGGGATACACATACGAGACAATGCCGAAGAATCCGGCAGGCGATGTTGTCACCGGTCTTGAATTCCTCACAAAGGAGATGACAGAGAACTATAAGGAGCTGACAGACAGCATGAAGGTAGACTATCTCAAGATGATTATCCACATGGTCGGTGACCTTCATTGTCCATCGCACGCCGGCAGACTTTCCGACCGCGGAGGCAATGGAACTAAAGTGCAGTGGTTCTACGAAAAGACAAACATGCACTCTGTCTGGGACAGCAAGATGATTGAATCTGCTAAAAAATGGAGCCACACAGAATGGTGCAACTACCTTGACAGGTCTGACAGAAAGACCAGAAAGGCAATAGTCCAGGGAGAATATGTTGATTGGTTTAAAGCAACAGTAATTGAGGCTGCAAACTTCTACGAGTATGTGGAGAGCATGGAGAAGGAAATGCCGAATCTCTCATACCAGTTTGTATATGACTTCTCACCTACTCTCGAGAGGCAGTTGATCTACGGAGGCTATAGATTGGCACACGTGCTGAATACAATATTCAAATAAAAAAATAAAGGATGGTCCTGAGGGCCATCCTTTATCATTATCTGTAAGAAAATTAAAGAGTGTAATACTCACAATCCTTACCGCAACGTGTCTCTACTACTACGTTAAGCTTACCCTCACGTGCAAGCCATCCGAGTGCAGTGTAGAACTCTGCGCTTGCAAGACCTGACTCCTTCTTAAGCTTAGTCTCAGTCATCTTGCCGTTAGCGTTGAGAGTGTTCCAGATAACACCTGCGTTGATTCCAATGTTGTTGATTTCCATAGTCTAAAATCTTTATGTTTCACTATTCAAATTCCCTGCAAAGATAAACAAATGAGAGGACATATCTCGTTTCGTAACAAAAAGTTAACTATATTTGTAGGATAAACTCTAACTGCATTATGAAAGGTACATACATATTCCTCGCTGACGGATTCGAGATTTCTGAAGCGCTTACAACTGTCAATATGCTCCGCAGAGGTGGAGTGAACGTGAAGACCGTTTCCATCTACGATGACAGAATCGTGACAAGTTCAAACCGCATTCCTATCATTGCAGACATGGCATTCGGAGAATTCAAGGCTTCTACTACTTTCGGTCCTTGCCTCAAGACTGACGTAATGATTTTCCCTGGCGGAATGCCTGGTTCTTCGAATCTCGCAGCATTCGGCAAGCTTATGGACATCATGCAGCAGCATTATGCGGAAGGCGGTACCCTGGCTGCAATCTGCGCCGCTCCAAGCGTTGTACTCGGTCTTCTGCCAAATCTTGAGGGCAAGAAGATGACATGCTACGACGGTTTCGAGGACGCTCTCACAGCAAAGGGAGTCGAGTATGTGAAATCTGGAGTCGTAGTGGACGGAAACATTATCACCGGACGCGGTCCAGGCTGGGCAGTAGAGTTCGGACTTGCTATCCTTGAACATGTCAAAGGACAGGAGATTGCAGAAAAAGTGAAAGCAGGACTTATGCTATAACGATAAAAGGCGGAGCTTAAAGCTTCGCCTTTATTATTTCGTCGTATAGGTTCTGACAACCGTCTTCCAGAAGGTCAAGCACGAGCGAGAATCCTTCTACACCCATATAGTACGGATCAGGAATGTACGGCATCTGTCTGCGCTTGAGATATGAGGCCATCCTGCAGATCTTGTGGGTCGCCTCAACCGAAGGGGCAAGATGCATCAGGTCTTCATAGTTCTGATCATCCATAGCCACGATAAGATCAAATTCGAGAAAGTCAAGACCCGATACCGGACGGGACCTATGAGTCAGTGCAAATCCACGATATAACGCGGCATTACGCATTCTTTTGTCAGGCAACTCGCCTCTGTGTCCGCTATAAGTACCTGCCGAATCCACCTCGATTCTGTCCTGCATTCCGTTTTTGCGCACAATATGCTCGAAAATTCCATGCGCCGCCGGAGATCTGCAGATATTGCCCAGGCAGACAAACAGAACTTTATATTTGTTATTGATATTCAAATCGTTAGAATTATTCATATTTTTATGGTTTACACTACGGTTTACAATATCTTCTATTGCATTTTCAGTAACTCTCTGCAAAGAT
>JAFYVM010000004.1 GCA_017549145.1 Bacteroidales bacterium | reverse complement strand
AGTATTCCCCCTACTCTTATCATATGGATAAAGAAAACACCAATCATAGGTTCCAGATGCAAGGGGCTCTGCAAGTCCACCACCGAAAAGTCCTTTTTCTACGTCAGCAATAATAAATGCGTGATTGTTTTTGTATGAATTCCTGTTGTGCACAGAATGATAGACATTAATCGTATCATTTGCACTCCATTTAGTTCCATTGTTTTCTGAATCATGTGCTGTTCTAGTCTCAGCAGATGGATTTGCATAGACTTCAAATGGAATAGACACAACCTCCTCTGGAGTTGTATCTTCCTTGATGCTCTCATCGACAATTACGTCATTCTCCTGGATCGGAGGTACGATTTCTTGCGAGCAGTTTGTGAGGGCGAATGCGGATGCCAGCATTAGCCCGACAATAGATAGGCGTTTCATGGCTTTTGTTTTTAAATAGTTTGACATTGTTATATAATTAATTATTACTTATTTCGTTAAAGTTTAATTCATCTACCTGGAATGCAAAGAGATAATTACCTCCTGGCACTAATTCTCCTTTGTTTAAAGTGATGGTGTAGGTGTAAGTCTCGTCAGTATATTTTGGTGAGTCATCAGGCGCTCCAGGGACCGGTTTCCTGTATTCCAACTTAATCATCAATGGCATTTCGACAAGATCTTGCGGAAACACTACAAGCTTTTGCACAAGTACCATATCCCCAGGTGTTGAGTCATTTTCATAATGTCCGTCCGGCATTGAGAAAACTGCAAATGGTTGGCTTTCCGTGCTTATCACCCCATTAACACTTGTGGAATTTTCTATAGACACTTCGGCACTTGATGTTCTATAATTTTGTACGGTAGTGATCTGCGTCAATGCCATAGATGCTGCAGATCCGTACAAGCCATATAGTGTCACCTTTGTGACAAAAGGCATCTTCTCGTGATCATTGGCCAACAACTTTATGCCTAGCCTTGCAAATGCGTGGGTGAAGTTCAATGCTACATTCTCAGACTGATTATCGGAGTTATCTTCAGTCTGAAAAGCGAACATAATGTCCTTCTGGATTGCCTCCGGCACTTCGATATCCTTCTCAATGTTATGCCCTCCGAGTAGCAAGCCCGTTGATGGGAAGATGACATTCAGAGTATTAGAGTATGCAATCTGGATGTCATTGCCACTTCCTGTCTTTGAGAATGATGAAGTTAACGATGCAGATTTTACAAGGGCATTTGGGCCATTGCCAACACTCGATTCCGGAAGAATTGCAGCAAATGAGTAATAACCTCTATACCAGTTTCTTTCGCTTGCATAAGACCACGTATCCTTACTGCCAACCGGGTCGAAATCGTCATCTTTATCTACATCAACCGCATTTACCAATGTTCCACCTTGACCGAACACTGATCCGTTAGAACCGGTTGAGTATTCTCCTACAAAATAGGAATTGTCATCAGGGTCCTTCGCCCAAGCGCCCCAAACCCTGAAGCCGTCATCAAGCAAGTCACCAAGTCCTGTAATCGGGGCTTTAGTTATGTCTGGCCACACACTTTCTGTCGTGAAACGGATAGGTCTTCCGCTTTCCTCTACCGGATAGCGTCGACTATCTTCCCTTTCACAAGAGATGAAGGCTGTGCAGATTGTCAGCAAAATGACTATGTGTCTGAAATTGTTCATTATTCTTTTAAGCTTTAGCTCTTTGGAACCCGGGAGGGCGGTCAGACCCGCCCGGGTTGTTATATAATCTTAGAGTTATTACTCAATGATTGGAGTGAGGGTGAAGATACCGTTGGTGTTAGGATATGTTGTGTTACCCTCAGAATCAGTTGACGGGCCAAAGTGCTCATTCCAAGACTCAACCTCAACCTCGAATTCGATAGAAGATGTAGAAACCTTAAACACGAAGTTGTATGACTTACCAGCCTCGAATTTCCATCCGTCAAGAGATACTCTTGCCTTCTGAACGTCAGCCTCTGTAAGCTGGTACTGCACTTCAAGGTATGCACCAGGAAGACCCTTTTCTGTGTCGAGTTCATACACTCCATCACCATCAGCGTCAGTCTTAGGCTGCTCTGAAGGCATAATCATAAGGAAGCGGTTCTTCTCATAGTCAATTGTTGCATCTGCATTCTCTGGGAGAGTGTTCGCGAAGATGTCAGTTGCAGTCTTGCTACTCTTTGTAACAAAGTGCTCGTCGCCAGGGAAGAAGATGTACTCAGTCTCAAACGGATCGTTCTCGGCTACATTAGGAACAATCTTTCCTGTGCTCTTAAGATCCACCTTACCAGTCTTAGGGAAATTACCGACAAGCTTAATCTCCTGAATGTCAATCATAACATTGTTGTCCTGGTTGGCAACAACCTGGAAACCAACTCTTGAAAGAAGGTGCTTGAACACAATCTCAACTGGAGCTGCGTTAGCAGTCTCTCCAAGACCCTGGTTTGGAAGGAATGGAGATACGAGAAGGTCTTTCTGGTCAACAACTGCAGAAGGTACAGTATAAGTGAACTTTGTGTAAGACTGGCCTTCTGGATGTACTGCATTACCTGTTACAGCAGCATCTGCATCCCAGTTGATAAGCTTAACATCACCTACTGTCACATCAGCGTTAAGAGCGTATGCGGCAAAAGCGAGCTTTCTGTTGGTTGAGTGATCTGGCCAGTAAACTACTCCGTCATAGTTCCAATAGCCATCTGCAGTCTCGATTTCCTCTGTCTCAGGGTTATCTGCTACAGGACCCACCCAAGTGACCTTCTTGTCCATATAGGCAGAAGCTGTTCCGATAGTGCTTACGTTTACATACTTGTCGTCATCCTTATATACCTCCTCACCTGCTTCTGGAGTCTCAGTAGTAGGCTCGATGTAGTTGTGAAGGAAGGCATAAACCTGGAATCCACCTTCAGCGGTTGCACGCTGAACATAAGCCAAGTCTGCAGATTCAGCCTTTGTCATAGGAGTTTTGCCAACATAAGTTGCAAACTTTACCTCTCTGCCACGGCCTGGAGCCTTGACAACCTCGCTCTTAGTACAGCTGATTGCAACTGCTGCAAGAGCGACGATGATAAATAGAGCTTTTTTCATAATAGTTTGGTGTTTGTTGTTAATAAATATTGTGTTGTAATTTTATATCATAGGCTTATGACAATGGGATAAGTGGTCCGGCTGCTGCCTCAGAACCAGTCCATCCGCCCATCTGTGCCTCAAAGTCAATTGAATCTGTTGATACCTTCAGGATAAATTCATAAGCAAATCCTGGCTTAAATACCCAATTGTCCAACTGTACTTTCGCTGTACGTTTGATATCCGATGTCAGCTGATACTCAACTTCAATATAAGTGTCAGCACCCGGGTTGCAAGGGATGAGCATCATATAGCGATTGTCAGCATCCGCACCATCAAGTGCAGTATATCTGTTCTCCCATTCTTCCTGGTCGAGGTGCAATACAGAGTTTGGGTAGATTGGTTTAGCTACTTTCGCATTAGTGGTTTCATCTTTACAATCTGCACTGTTTATCACAAAGCAGTCGTTTCCGTCAAATAAAGAATAATGATCTACTGTAGTACCTGTCTTCGGAGTTATGTAAGGACGGATTTCTTTCACGTCTTGAGCATCAGTCTCACCTTCAGAAATAACCTCTTCCCTATTAAGGGTCAAGTCTACTGTTCCAACTGATGGGAAAGTACCGAAAATCTTAATGCTCCTGATTGCGACATCAACATTAGAGCTAGTCGTTGTTGGAATCACAGAGAATCCCACACGAGAAAGAAGGTGCTTGAATACAAGATTTACATTTTTGTTTCCTTCATCAGAGTCTATCTGGTTTGTAATAAATGTTGTCGCAAGGAGGTCAACTTGCTGTTCCACCACATCTTTTACTGTAAACTCGAACTCTGTGTGGCTCGGATGACTAGTAATGCTGGTCTCAGCATCAGAATTGTATGCGACAAAGGCAAGCGGAGTATTTGGCCAATATTCAAGACCATCATAGCGCCATACTCCACTACCACCTTCTCCGGCGTTTGGATCAAACCATACATCTTTATCCATAAATGGGTTCTTGACGTCTACTGTTTCGCCTTTATGTAGAAAAGCATAAACGTGAAATGCTGGATCCTCTTTAGAGCTGATCTTAAGATAGTCTGCACTAATGTCTTCCGCCTTTGTTACCGGTGCTTTGCCGATGTAAGGGTCGAAAGTAATCTCGTTGGCATAGAAATCCGGCGTGTCAATAAGGCCGCTTTCTGTACACGCAGTTGCTATAGCTGCAATAGCAATTGTTGAGAAGATAAACCTTTTCATAATGTGTTGTTATTTAATTATTTATACTTATTATTTCTTTTATTGGAACCCGGGTAGGAGATCAGTCCCGCCCGGATTAGAGTATTATTGAATAACAGGCTTAAGAACAATAGATTCTCCAGCGATTGTAGTGTCGTCCCAATCTGTGATACCCGCCTCGAACTCAATCGATGATGTATTCATCTTGATAACGAACTCATATGCCTTTCCAGCCTCAAACTTGAAGTCGCTGCCCAAAGAAGCAGTAGCTTTCTGTTCTTTAGCACCCTCCAATTCGTACACAACTTCTATAGTTGCATCAGCCTGAGTACCTGGAATAAGCATCATATAACGGTTGTTCTCAGATGCGCCAGTTTTACCTGCATACGCATCGCTCACGCCTTCTCCAGTAGATGGAGTATAGGTTGTGTTAGGATAAATAGGGGTAGGAGTCGCACCTGGGCTTTTTGTGATCTGGAAACAATCAAAAGGTCCTACTGCTCCTACTTCACCATAATTAGTGTCAAAGAGTGAGTATGATGATACGTCTGATGTTCTGGTTCCTGTTGTAATAAATGGCTCGTTTGTAGTAGCATCAACAACCGCAAGATTTACATCTCCTGTCGAATTAAAGGCTCCTTTCAGTTTGATGCTCTTGATTGTGATGATGACATTGTTTGTAGCATCTGTCTTAAGACTGAATCCAACTTTTGAAAGAACGTGCTTGAAGTCCAAAAGTACATTTGAGGCTGTGTTGTTGCTGATTCCCTGTGTTTTTGGAAGCGCAACAATAAGATCTTCCTGCTCTGAGGTCTTTGCAGGGACTGTGTATGTCATATTAGCATAATCGCTAAACGTCATAGTTGGAGTGCCAGGTACAGCAGGTGTTATCTCATTGCCTGATTCATCTTTTACAGCCTCTTTTGCTCCAAACTTTTTGTCTGCATTGAGACCATAGGCAACAAAGAGAAGGGATCCATTGTCAGGCCAGTAGGTTGCTCCGTAGTAGGTCCAAGAGTTATAAAATCCCGGATTTGTGGCATCTGCTGTCGGTGTCTCAGAGGTGCTCCATACGTCCTTATTCATATATGCATTGGTGTAAGTCTGCGTATCCGAGACTAAGAATGCATTAACGTGGAAGGCTGGATCTTCCTTTGATCTATGCGTCGCAAGAGTAGCTGTTGTTACCTCTGTCGCCTTAGTAGTTGGAGTCTTACCTGTGTAAGTCTCAAAAGTAATTGGTTCCTGATACTTCTGAGGTGACTCCACGAGGCCGCTCTTTGTACAGCCGATTACAGCTGCAGAAAGCGCTATCAGTGAAATAATATATCGTTTCATTTTAGTTCAATTCATTTAAAATTACTCTGCAGGAGTTACAGGGGTAAGAGTATAAGACTCTTCAATATCAACATTTGGATCCCAGCCTGAAACATTTACACTGAAGTCAACTTTAAGTGTAGAAACCTTAAGGACGAATTCATATCCCATACCAGCTTCAAACTTGAAGGTGTTTGCCAACTGAGCCTCAGCTGTGCGTTCTTCGTCACCAGTAAGCTGATATACAACTGTTATCTTTGCATTAGCCTGAGCATCTGTAGGAATAATCATCATATAGCGATTGTCCTCAGATGCTCCTGTCTTGGACACTGGAGATGTTTGAGTAAAAGTTGTTGGGCCATCTTCAGCTGGATTGGCAACCACAGTAATTGTATGGTTTGCATAGATAGGATCATACACCTGCTTACCTGCGTTATCGGTTACTTTTCCTTTGCTATCACCAACAAAGCAATCATATGTGTTTGCAATCGAAGGATTATAATCTACAACCGAATTGTCAGCTCCCTGCATTCCAAAGAATGTGTATGATGTAACATTTCCGCTCTTGCTTCCTACAGCAGGTGTATCTGCAGTCATATCAACGACTCCCTGATTATGGAAAGCACCACTCAGCACTATTTTTTTGATAGTGACCTTTACCTTTTGATCAGCGTTGTTGGTCTCGAGTGAGAAGCCTACCTTTGAAAGAAGGTGCTTAAACGGAATGTTAATTTTACTTCCATCGTTTGTCTCACCCTTCTGTGGAGTGGCTACGATCAAGTCTTCCTGAGCAGAAACGAGTGCTGGTACAGCGTAAGTGAAAGAGGTCTTCGAGGTAAAGGCCATATAGTCCTTGGCATTCAATCCATAAGCCACGAAGTCAAGCTTTCCTTCTGGCCAGTAAGACACTCCGTTGTAATCCCAATATGCCTCCTTTGCTTCATTCACATCGGCTGTTTCAGGATCATCAGTAACTGCTGCTTCATACCAAACATCCTCATCCATATACGGAGTTGCAGTGTAATCAGCTACGCTATTTTCACCTGTAGTAGTGTGAGTGAAGGCCAGTACGTGGAATCCACCCTTTGTTGTAGGGCTATTCTCTGCATCATATAATTCATCCTGAAGCGCCTCAGAGTCCATTACAGTAGCCTTTGTAGTCGGAGCTTTACCAGTGTAAGGCTCAAAAGTGATAGGAGTCTCAAAAGTCTGAGGAAGCTCCACAAGTCCGCTCTTTGTACAGCTTATTGCTATAGCTGAAAGAGCAATTACTGAGAAGAAAAATCTTTTCATAATAGTGTGATTTAGTTATTTATAATTTATAATTGATTCGTTATGGGTATTAAAACTCAATTTCATCATCTTCACCATCTTCTCCTTCCCAAGGGAAAATAGGTTCGTTGTCATCATCGTCATCACCGTCTCCAGGTGTGTCACCACCTTCTCCTCCCTCAGGCTTATCAGGATCTGCTTCTGTGCCCGGTACTACGAAGGCAACCGATGTTGAGAATGGTACAGGATCTCCGTAAGAAACTCCGCCGTCTTCGTTTACACAGTATGCTCGGTAGGTGTAAGTGGTATTAGGCTTCATTTTAGCCTGATTACTGAATTGGTATTCGAAATCACCTGATGGAGCATAGTTGGCATTCTGTTCCATAAAGTCGTGCTTCATCAGGAACAATCTGACTGTAGGGGTGCTGTCCTCTCCCTCTGACCAACAGAATCCGAATGATTTCAAAGGTGCTGATCCATTTCCATCCCAAGTACCATTTAATGTGGCACCGAACGACGTAGGCTCTGTAGCAGCTTTGGTTTGGAGCACAGCAAGAGTGATGAATGTCTTAGTTTCCGAATATTCATATTGGTTAGTGCTACCATCCTTCTTTGCTGCGATACGGTACTGATACTTTGTATTTGGAGTCAAACCAGTTATTGAATAGTTGTATGGTCCGCCAATTTCATTAGCCGTATACTCTACTTCATTCATAGGAACATTACCCCAAGTTGCTGTACCATCTCCAGATGTGTACTGAAGATAAATTTCACTGAATCTATTGACGTTTATGTAAGTGGCTACAGTCGCTTCAGTAGAACTCTTGACATTTGCTCCGAGGTCAATTGCTTCTGCCGGTTCTGGGAAGATCGGCTTCTCAATTTCTTCGCCCTTTCCGGAATTGTTCCAATCTGTTTCCTCTACAGTGAAACCGATTGAAGATGTCGACACTTCAAGGTGAAACTCATATGCCTTTCCCGCTTCGAAGCTAATTCCATTAAGGGGAACCATAGCATCAATTACTTGTGACTCACGACCATCCTTGCTCTTAATCTGATATGTAATCTGTATTTCATCATTAGTAGATGTGTGAGGCATAATCATCATAAACTCATTTGTGCCGTTTGCAATACGCTGAGCTTCTGTATCACTGTCTAGTGCTACCTCTTGAGTCAACAAGGTGTAAGTCGTTTTCTTGTCTGGATTCTCCGCAGTTGCCTCTTTAGTGTTAGTAAGGTTGATTAAGGCAGGCGCAGCATTATTGTCACTTTGATCACTATATTTGTTCTCAGCTGAAAGCAAGTTCAGTGTACCCTGAGTAGGCATTGTACCGCAAAGCGCAAGATTGCTGATGTGCACTTTGATGTCCTCGTTTGTCTTATTAGCTTTAAGCTTAAAACCGATTTTTGAAAGGAGGTGATTAAACTGAAGGTTTACTACACCTGTTGAGTTGGATACCAATGAAAGACCTGACTGATAGTTTGTGGCAAGAAGATCGATCTGCTGACTTACTGTTTCAGGCACGGTATATACAAATTCTGCATTCTCCTCTGTCCATTCGACTAGATTAGTTGCATTGGCACTATAGCCAACAAACGATAAGGTTGTTGTGCTTGAGGTTGAGGCATCTGGCCAATAAACATTGCCATTGTAACTCCAGGTTACTCCGTCCTCATTTTCACCCTCAGACGAATTGGCTTTTCCTGTCACCAATTTATCCATATAAGGTGAGAAGGTTGTGCCCTGGGTAAGGAATCCCAGAATCTGAAATCCTCCAGCTGAAGCCAAACCTGTAGCCTGGACAATCTCAGTCGCCTTCGTCACCGGCGTCCTACCAGTGTACGGACTGAACGTGATTTCAGTACCGAACTGATCCGGCGTCTCCAGCAATGCGCTCTGCGTACAGCCGACTGCGACTGCGGAGAGAGCGATCAATGAGAAGAAAAATCTTTTCATAATAGTTAGTGTTTTTGTTGTTTATATTTTTTGTTTTCTATTTATTTCTCTGTTTACCAGTACTCTATCTCCTCTTCCTCCTTGAACAGTTCGTACTGTTTGATCAGGACTGAGATTTCCGGGTCGAGGTTGCCTCGGTGGCGGTAGCTGTAGTCCTGCTCCACGGAGTTCAGGTAGCACTGCACCGCGTCCTGGACTCGGCCGATGCGGGAGTAGATGATCGCCAGGATGTAGTTCACCTGCGGGGTCCTTTCTTCCGGCTTTATCGGTTCGAGGATCTGGAGGGCTGTCAGGTTGCGGTCCAGGCCGACGAAGGCGACGGCGGCGTTGTAGTCCTCATATGGGCCGAGAAGGGCGATCGCTGTGTGGTAGTCCATATCGGCGAGGGCCTGGAGGCCGCGGGCGTAGGTGCTGTCCACTGTGGTGGTGTGGATGGTGTCCTTGACCATACCCTTTCGGTGCAGGTAGAAGTTGAACTTCACCGTACGGAGCTTAGGGTAGATCTCCTTCTTGGCGTACGAGTACCACCCGTACTAACACGAAAGATCCCCGGTCGGGGCCGGGGATGACGGAAGGAGGCCCTCTGCAAATGCATAGGACCT
>JAFYVM010000028.1 GCA_017549145.1 Bacteroidales bacterium | reverse complement strand
CCTTGTTGAGAAGGCTAACCTTCAGGTTGCTGAGAAGTTCCTCAAGAGATGGATCTAAGTTATCAACGAGGGTAAGTTCACTATGTAGGACATCGAGAAGGAGTGGGATCTCTTCATCGTTGACTACAAGTGGAACATGGTTAGAAGCTACCTCATGAACAAGTACAATGTGAAGGTAGAGGAGGCTGATCTTCTTGCTAGCGCTAAGGGATTCGCTGCTTACCAGTTCGCTATGTATGGAATGAACAACGTTCCAGAGGAGCAGCTTGAGGCATTCGCTAAGAACATCCTTTCACAGGAGGAGCAGGGAAGAAGAATTCTTGATCAGGTGGAGAACGAGAAGACTATCGCGGCAGTTCGCGAGGTCGTTACTCCTAAGAAGAAGAAAATCTCTGTTGAGAAGTTCCGTGAGCTTAAATAATTTAGATAATAAGGCCGGCTCGCAAAGCTGGCCTTTTTAATTGTTCTTATGAATAAGGAATTCAATAAATACGCACGTCTCGAGCACGGAATCAGCTCTATGACAATGCACAGATATGAGTCTGTCCTTGATGGATATATCAATCCGACTATCCTTGAGGAGAGAAAGATGAATGTGGCATCTATGGATGTGTTCAGCCGTCTTATGATGGACAGAATCATTTTCTTGGGTGTTCCGATCGATGATGATGTTGCTAACATTATCACCGCTCAGTTGCTTTTCCTTGCTTCAAACGATAGCACTGCAGATATTTCTCTTTATATCAATACTCCTGGCGGTCAGGTGTCATCAGGTCTCAGCATCTACGACACAATGCAAATCGTTCAGCCTGATGTAGCTACAATCTGTACAGGTATGGCTGCGTCAATGGGTTCTGTGCTTCTATGTGCAGGTGCTTCTGGTAAGAGAACTGCTCTTCAGCATTCAAGAGTGATGATTCATCAGCCTCTTGGTGGAGCTCGCGGTCAGGCATCAGATATTTTGATCGCTGCTCAGGAGATTGAGAAGACAAAGCGAGAGCTTTATACAATCATTTCAGAGCATTCTGGACAGCCGCTTGAGAAGATCTATGCTGATGGAGACCGTGATTTCTGGATGACATCGCAGGAGGCTCTTGAGTATGGTATGATTGACGAGATTCTTACAAAGAGAAAATAAGGTATGGCCAAGAAGAATAATCATACAGGTGGACATTGTATGTTCTGCGGAAGAAGGGAAAATGAAGTTTCTCTTCTTCTTCAGGGTATGGATGGCTACATCTGTGCTGAGTGTGTGAAGCTTGCAGGGGAGTATCTTGATGAGTTTGTCGGTGTGAGCAAGGCTTCTTCTTCCAAGAAGGAGGTCAAGATAGAGAACGAGTATAAGCCAATGGATATTCATGCGCATCTTGATCAGTATGTCATTGGTCAGGATAGAGCTAAGAAGTTGCTCTCTGTGGCTGTGTACAACCATTATAAGCGTCTTAACAATAACTTCAAGAACGATACTGACCTCGAACTTGAGAAGTCCAATGTGCTTATCGTAGGACCTACCGGTACAGGTAAGACCTTGATGGCTAAGACTATAGCAAAGCTTCTCAATGTGCCTTTCACAATCGTTGATGCTACAGTTCTTACTGAGGCAGGATATGTTGGTGAGGACGTGGAGAGCATTCTTACCAGACTTCTTCAGGAGGCTGATTTTGATGTTGCCAAAGCGGAGCGCGGTATTGTATTCATTGATGAGATCGATAAGATTGCACGTAAGAGTGACAATCCTTCGATTACTCGCGACGTTTCTGGTGAAGGTGTTCAGCAGGCTATGCTTAAGCTTCTTGAGGGTAGTGTGGTGAATGTACCGCCAAAGGGTGGCCGTAAGCATCCTGAGCAGGAGTTCCTTCATGTGAATACTCAGAATATTCTCTTCATCTGCGGTGGTGCATTTGAGGGAATCGAGAAGAGAATTGCTCAGAGAATGAATACTCAGGTGATTGGATTCGGAGCCGAGAACAAGCAGCGTATCGATAAGGAGAATCTTCTTAAATATGTTGAAGCTCAGGATCTTCGTTCATACGGTCTCATCCCTGAGATTATCGGTCGTCTCCCAGTGATTACACATTTGGATCACCTTGATAGAGAGGCTCTTAAGAGAATCTTGACTGAGCCTAAGAATGCTTTGATGCGTCAGTATGAGAGAATGTTCGAGCTCGATGGAATGAAGCTCGTTGTGGAGCCGGAGGTGCTTGATCTTATCGTTGATACAGCGATTGAGAATAAGCTTGGAGCCCGTGGACTTCGTTCGATTTGCGAGGCAGTGATGACTGATGCTATGTATGAGGCGCCTTCATCTGGTAAGAAGACGTTCAAGCTTACTGTGAAGTATGCTAAGGAGAAATTAACTAAGAATTAATTATGTTTAAAACTTTCAGGTCGGCAGTGATTGCCGGATTTACTATCGGTTTGGCAGGATTCGGATACCTTTCTATGATTGAGGTATTGAATGGAGTAGTGGGAGCGATTGTCTTTGCTTTCGGACTCTTGACTATCGTTGCTTATAAACTTAAACTATTTACCGGTACTGCTGGATTCATCAGCATGAAGAAGGAGGAGTTTGGCACTTTGTTGCTGATCCTTGTTGGAAATGTTATCGGATGTGGAGTTGTAGCGCTTATGACTCGACTTTCGCCAAATGATATCAATTGCGTAGCAGAGCGTATTTTGACAGGTAGAATTGTCAATGGTCCATTGAAGTCAGGTATTTTGGCAATTGGTTGTGGCTTTATTATGACTACAGCTGTTACATTTGCTCGTAAGGGTAATGTGTTGCCGCTTATTTTCGGAGTTCCACTATTCATTTTCTGTGGATTCCCTCACTGTCTTGTGGATGCGTTCTATGTGCTGACTTCGCCAGTGAGCTTTGTCGGAGGTAATGCAGGCTTGGTGTTTGCGACTTACGGATGTGTAGTCCTTGGTAATTTTATCGGTTGCAATCTTTACCGCACAGTTCTTCCTGACGGCGAGTAATTGTTGCATTGCGTGGAATGTAACGCATTGACTGATAATGTATTATATAAAGTGCGTGCCGCCAATGGGGAGCACGCACTTTATGTAATATGTTGAGTGTTAGAGGTTTATATTTTGCAGCATGTTGGGTGCTGCGCAATATTGAGCGTTGTTATTTTACGCGATACCAAGTCATTGTGCGGCCAAGGACACCTTTCTTGTCGAGTGAGCCACGAACCTTGAGAGTGTTGCCCTCTACCTTGAATGAGCAGTAGTAAGTCTTACCGTTTGCTGGATCATAGATCTTACCTCCAGTATACTCGTCACCAGTCTTCTTAAGGCCTGAAAGCATGTTAAGACCCATAAGTTTGCGTGACTGCTTTGCTGGATCGGGGTTGTTCTTGTCAACTGCTGGGCTACCGTCAGCTTCTGTTGCATTCTTAAGCCAAACGATCTTACCATTGAAGTTCTCACCGCTCTGATATACCTGTACGATAGCGGTACCTGTTTCGAGTTTCCATTTTCCGAGCACGTCCTGTGCTGATGCTGCGAAGGCTGATAGCATCAATGCAGCGATGATAAAAATGATCTTTTTCATTTGTATTAGGTTTTATTAACATTGCAAATATAAACACCTCATATTATAGTTCCGAAAAGATTTGTATCTTTGTAAGATTATGTGGTAAAAGTGCCATATACAACGTAAAACACAAAGAAAAACACACTCATATATGGGAAAAATCATACTTACAGGTGACCGTCCTACCGGCAAACTTCATCTTGGACACTACGTTGGTTCACTCAGAAGAAGAGTAGAACTTCAGAACTCTGGAGAGTTTGAGAAGATCTTCATCATGATTGCCGATGCGCAGGCTTTGACTGATAATGCTGATAATCCAGAGAAGATCCGTCAGAACATTATCGAGGTTGCTCTTGATTATCTTTCTGCAGGTCTCGATCCTGAGAAGGTTACAATTTTCATTCAGTCACAGGTACCGGAGCTTTGTGAGCTCGCGTTCTATTATATGAACCTTGTTTCTGTACAGAGACTTCAGCGTAACCCAACTGTTAAGCAGGAGATTCAGCTTCGTGGTTTCTCTGAGGGAGATGAGGACGAGAATCAGAATAAGAAGGGTACACCTGTAGGATTCTTCACTTATCCAATCAGCCAGGCTTCTGATATCACTGCATTCAAGGCTACTACAGTTCCTGTAGGTGTGGATCAGGCTCCTATGATTGAGCAGACCCGTGAGATCGTTCATAAGTTCAACTCAGTGTATGGTGAGACTCTTGTGACTCCAGAGATGCTTCTTCCAGAGAATGCTGTCTGCATGCGTCTTCCTGGTACAGATGGAAAGGCTAAGATGAGTAAGTCACTTGGTAACTGTATCTATCTTTCTGATACTACAAAGGAAATCAAGAAGAAGGTAAACAGCATGTTTACTGACCCTGAGCATCTTCAGATTACTGATCCAGGTCATGTGGAGGGTAACGTCGTGTTCACTTATCTTGATGCATTCAGCACAGATGAGCACTTTGCCAAGTATCTTCCAGAGTATGAGAACCTTGATGCAATGAAAGAACATTATCGTCGCGGAGGTCTCGGAGATGGTACATGTAAGAAGTTCCTCTTTAATATCATGGAGGAGATGCTTCAGCCGATCCGTGAACGTCGTGCAGAGTACGAGAAGAATATTCCTGAGGTTTACGAAATCTTGAAGAAGGGTAGTGAGGAGGCTCGTAGAGTTGCAGGACAGACTCTTGCAGAGGTACGCAAGGCAATGAAGATTGACTATTTTGATGATGCCGAGCTTATCGCTGAGCACACAAAGAAATATCAGAAGTAATCCTGATGAAGAGTTTTGGACCAAGGTCGTGGGTGCTTCCGCAGCCAGTGCTGATTATCGGAACTTATAATAGTGACGGTACTTCCAATGCTATGAATGCTGCATGGGGAGGTCAGTGGGATGCAAAGGAAATAATGATTTCTATGGGAGCCCATGCCACAACTGAGAACCTTGACAGATGTGGAGAGTTTACAGTTGCTTTTGCAACTCAGGATACTCTTGTAGCTTCGGATTTTGTGGGAATCATCAGTGCTAAGGATGATTCGCAGAAGATGCAGAAGACAGGGTGGACGGCTCAGAAGTCCGAGAATGTTGATGCTCCGGTGTTCATAGACTTCCCAATGACTCTAGAATGTCGTATCAATCGCAAGATTGATGTCAGTGCAGAAGGATATTACATTGTTGCAGACATTGTGAATATCCTCGTTGATGAGAAATATCTTGCAGAGGATGGCAAGCCGGATGTGTCAAAGATGCAGCTGATTGCTTATGAACCAGTCCGCCACGAATATATCGCCCTCGGCAACTGTGTAGGCAAGGCCTTTTCTGCTGGTAAAGTTTTGAAATAAGAATAACATCTATAACAACAGTCGCACAAAGAAATGAAACTTTGTGCGACTGTTGCTTTTATTCGTATATTCTATAATTGCCACTTTCGATATATGTAAGTTTATCTGATTCGGTGTTATAGAAAAAGAACTGAAACTTACCTCCTTGTATTCCCTCATCTATTGTATCATATGTAATATATCCCAGATGAGAAGTGATAGAACTGCCATTCTTATAGAGAATCTCTGCATTACAGATTTGTGGATGCTCTACATCTCCGACATAATAAGTTCCATTTTCTATCCTTGTAGGTGAAGACATCGTGATCACTAATGAGTTTAATGTGTTGGCGATATCCTTGAGGGATATTGTTATCGTCAATGTCTTAATGCCGTTTTCTGCACCTTCCTTAATGCGAATTTCTTTGTTGTTGACCTTTACACTATCATAAATGAATGAAGCAAGGTCCTTTTTGACATTAAATTTAATGCATGATGCAAGCCCACATGAGATCAATGCGATAACTGTATATATAAGTATCTGTCTCATTTTAGTAACTATAATTTATATCAAAAAGTCCATCTGTTGCCAATACCTGTATAACGGTATCATTATTCTGTGGCGCAGTGCCCGAAAAACTGAAATTTCCAGCAATTATTTTCAGATCTTTATCCCAGTAACGGATCATTACCTCTCCTGTAGTATTTTCTACAAATTTATTTACAGTATATGAACCGTTGCCATTGGGGTCATGAGTCAATGAATAGGTGTACTCCAGATTAAAAGAAACATCTTCCGTTGATTCTCCGACAATAATGTTATTTGCGGGAATATGTATAGTTAACTCTTTCCAGATACTGTTATATAAGCTTGCAGTAATCTCGAAAGTGCTATCAGTATCATTGTAGTATCCAAATACATGGTTTCGGATCAGTTCTCCCTTTCCTAATCCTGCTTTATATGATATGTAGTTACCATTGAGTGTGAATCCCAGTACATTTTGACCTGTATTGGTTTCTACAACTTTCTCCGGTCTCCATAGTTCACATGAATTGGTCCCTAATAATATTATCAGTAGAATAACGATTTTTTTCATTTGAAACGTATTGAAGTTTCATAAAAAAGGATGACTGAATTGCTTCGGCCATCCCCTCTATTTGGTTTGTGATATTTTATCTTTCGTACTCGACTTTTGCGCGAACGTCTGCGATAGTCTTTACGTACTCGATTACGTTATCCCTCAAGGTGTCTGCTTTATATGCTGCGAGAGCTTCCCATGATTCGAAGTCTGCCATCATCACTGCATCGTAAGATGTCTTTCCTTCATTTCTGTTTACTCCCACCTCAATGTGCTTTAGTCCTGGCACAAGACCCAAGAGGGCCTCATATTTTTCTTTGACATCTTCAGCGAGTTCCTTTGAAGTCTTACCATCTGATGGTTTGAACTTCCACATTACACAATATCTTACCATAGCTGTTAGTGTTTAAGTGTTCAAATATCTTTGTGACCACTAAATTAGGAAATATCTATGATAATGCCAAAGGTTGTGAAGATTATTTGCAAAAATATTCTGTGGAGATCCTTCGCTGACGCTCAGGATGACAATGGGAATCGCTCAGGATGACAATGGGAATCGCTCAGGATGACAATGGGAACTGCTCAGGATGACAACGGGAATTGCTCAGGATGACAACGGGAATTGCTCAGGATAATATAGGTATTTTACTTTTCTATAAAAAGTGCTATATTTGTTAGATTGTATGAATGCGGAAAATTTACATAAAGGTCGTCGAATAGCAAAGAACACTATGATGCTGTATGTCAGGATGTTTGTCCTGATGCTTGTAGGCTTGTACACATCAAGGGTTGTTCTTAATGCGCTTGGAGAGACGGATTATGGTGTGTATAGCGTGGTCGGAGGAGTCGTGGCGATGTTTTCCATGATTTCCGGGGCGCTTAATTCTGCTGTTTCCCGATTCATCACTTTTGAACTTGGCAAAGGAGAACCGGTGAGACTGAATAAAGTTTACTGCACATCAGTGAATATTCAGCTTATGCTTGGTCTTATTGTCGTACTTCTTGCAGAGCCGATTGGACTTTGGTTCATTGAAAATAAGATGACCATAGATGCTGCACGAATCCCTGCTGCGACATGGGTCCTGCATTTCTCACTTCTTGCTTTTGTCGTCAATCTTATGAGCGTGCCTCAGATGGCTTCTATCACAGCTCATGAGAAAATGTCTGCATATGCTTATATCGGTATACTCGACGGCCTTCTACGACTTGGAGTGGCATTTATGATTATCAGAGCTCCATTTGACCGCCTTGTTTACTATGCAATGCTGATGGCTGGAGTAGTCCTCATCGTTCGAATTACCTACGGAATCTACTGCCGAATTCATTTTGCGGAGTGCCGTTATCGCTTTGTCTTTGATCGACCTCTTGTTAAGGAGATGTTCTCTTTTGCAGGTTGGAATTTTATAGGTGTTACTTCCGGTGTACTTAGAGATCATGGTGGAAACATTCTTGTGAATCTCTTCTCAGGTCCGGTGGTCAATGCTGCGCGTGGAGTTGCCGTACAGCTTAATGGTGCAGTCCAGTCATTTGTTACAAACTTCATGACGGCTGTAAATCCGCAGATTACAAAGTCATACGCTGCAGGTGATACAAAGTACGTGTTTGCTCTGATCGGTAAATCGTCAAGAATGTCATTTTATCTCCTGTCCTTGATGGCGATTCCTATTATCTTTAACGCGAATCTATTGCTTCAGATATGGCTTAAGGAAGTTCCTGAACATACGACCCTCTTTGTTCAGCTGTTCCTAATGTTTGCTATGAGCGAGTCGCTGTCTCTTCCTTTGATTACTGCAATGCTTGCTACGGGACGTATCCGTAATTATCAGCTTGTTGTCGGGGGAATCCAACTTTTGAATCTACCTCTTTCATATATCTTCCTGAAACTTGGAGCAATTCCTGAGATTACTGTTGTTGTGGCAATCGCTTTGTCGCACATCTGTCTTTTTGCCCGTCTGATTATGTTTAGTCGTGCTTCGGGATTTTCTGTTCCAGAATTTGTGAAGGGAGTATATGTGAATGCATTGAAGGTGGCAGTTAGTGCTGCAGCGGTTCCGCTAGTTATCAGCTTTGTGTTGCCTGAGGGAATCTGGTGGTCTATACTTCATTTGGGAGTGAGCCTGTTCTGGACAGCGGGAGTTATGTTCTTCATCGGATGTGGAAAGGAAGATAGGGCATTTTTGCTCGAGTTTATCGGAAGGAGGACAGGGAAATGATAAGGATTTCAGATAAGTCGCTTTGCTGCGGATGTACTGCCTGCGTCAGTGTCTGTCCTGCCAGATGTATTGTGATGCGTAGAGACAGGGAAGGATTTGATTACCCTGTAGCTAACCCGGATATGTGTCTGAAGTGCGGATTGTGTGAGAAAATCTGTCCTATGCTGAATCCAGCCCAGAAGGTTGAGCCGGTTGCTGCGTATGCTGCCAGATGTGAGTCAAGAACGATGGCAGCTTCCTCTGGAGGAATATTTCCTTTGCTGGCGCGTGAGGTAATCGAGAATGGTGGAGTTGTATGCGGTGCTGCCTTGGATAGTTCATGTATGGTTGAGCATAGAGAGGCAGAAACTATTGATGAACTGTCTGCATTCAGCGGAGCGAAGTATGTGCAGAGCGAGCTGTATTCAATCTATGAGGATGTGAAGTGCAGACTGGATGAGGGTACAAAGGCGCTTTTCTCCGGAACACCATGCCAGATTGCTGGTCTGAGGTCATATCTCAGAGATGAATACGAGAACCTATACACTGTGGATATAGCATGCCATGGAGTGCCTGCTCCAGGCTTGTGGGAGAAATATAAGACAGCTCTGGAGAAACAGTATTCTTCTAATTTGAAAAATGTGGAATTCAGGGATCAATCCAATGGATGGCGCCATTATAATATAAGGTATGACTTTGCAGATAAGACGGTCAAGGTGCCAAGGCTTAAGGATCCGTATCTGACGCTCTTCCTACAGGATATGACACTTCGTCCATCATGCTATGACTGCCGCTTGAGAAATGGGCGTAGTGGAAGTGATATTACTTTGGGAGATCTTTGGTCGGTGGCTCAGACAGCGCCGAAGATGAATGATGATAATGGAGTGTCTGGCGTACTTATAAACACAGAGAAGGGTAGAGAGTTGTGGGCAAAGATCGCTGAGGACCTGACATTGCAGCAGCTTACACCATCTGATGTTGCAAAAGATAACGGAGGATTTTCCGAGAAATCTACAACAATGCCGGAAAAACGTGAAGAGTTCTTCAAAGGAGTACATTCGGCCAAGAACCTTCCAAAATATATGAGATCATACGTGGTCAGAAAACCACTGCTCAGCCTATATAGAAAATTAAGGAGTCTGCTCTCCTCACTGAAACGCAGGATATTGAAATGAAGATCGCGATTATAACATTGCCTTTGCACACTAATTACGGTGGCCTTCTTCAGGCGTTTGCGCTTAAGTCGACGCTTGAGGGAATGGGTCATGAGGTGACAGTCATAGATGTAAAGGATAAGATGCCTTTGCCTGTTTGGTACAAGGCTCCGTTCATATATGCGTCCAGAGCGTTGAAGAAGATGCTTAAGCCGTCTTCTGGCACAGAGGTGTTCAGGGAGCTTAAATTCAGACGTGAGCTACCTGTGAGAGCCGCTCAGACTCAAAAGTTTGTGGAGAGGTTGATTGACCCGAGGATAGTGAAGTCGTACAAGGATGTGAAGGAAGGGGAGTATGATGCCTTTGTTGTGGGAAGCGACCAGGTGTGGAGACCGCGATATTTCGGAAAGATAGAGGACGCTTTCTTGATGTTTACTCGAGATTGGCCGGTTCTAAGAATATCGTATGCTGCTTCATTCGGCACAGACCAGCTGGAGTATGAATATGAAATGCTGCAGAGTTGTTCGAAGCTTATGGAAGGATTCGACGCAGTGTCGGTGAGAGAGGATGTGGCAGTGAAGATGTGTGAGGAGTGGTTCGGATATGAGAATGCATCGCATGTTCTCGATCCAGTGATGCTGCTGGATGTGCAGAAATATAAGGAATTGGCGGCTGAGGCTGCTGAGCATCCATGTAAGGGGAAGATCATGACATATCTTCTCGATCCAACAAAGGAGAAGGCAGCAGTCGTGGATTTCATGACAAGAGTCAGCGGAATGGAGGTGGCCCAGAGCCCGAAGACATATGTTGTTCCTCCAGTTCAGCAATGGCTTGCAGACTTCTGTGATGCGGATTTCGTAGTAACAGACTCCTTCCACGGATGCGTGCTGTCACTCTTGTTGCACAAGAAGTTTATAGCAGTTGGAAACTCTCTTAGAGGCATGTCGAGGATGAACTCACTTCTGACTATGTTCGGATTGGACGATAGGCTTGTACAGGGTATAGACCCGGAGGATGATGGAGAATTCTGGCTTGCAGAACCAGATTGGGAGGCAGTTGATGCTGTGCTTGCCCAACAGCGCGAGAAGTCTCTTGAGTTTTTGGCTGAGGCATTGAAAAAGGAGGTTGCAAATGGATAAGACCAGACTAAGTATAATCATTCCGGTATATAACGCAGAGGATTATCTTTCGCGTTGTCTGGACAGTATCTTGAATCAGGATATGAGCTCGTATGAGGTTATCTTGGTTGATGATGGCAGTAATGATTCTTCTGCTCTTATCTGCGACAGATACTCTGCGACGGATCCACGATTCAGGACTATCCATAAGCCAAACGGAGGAGTAAGTTCTGCCCGTAATGCAGGATTGAATCTGGCTAAGGGTGAATATGTGATGTTTGTGGATTCAGACGATGCATTGGCACCAGGTGCTCTTGATACAATGACATCAGGGCTAAATGGTGAGGACTTTGTTTTGGGTGGATTCATTGAATATATAGGTCAGATTCCTCATCGTAATGTAACTCCAGCGGAGACTACTACATATTCCGCAGATTCCTTGGCAGCGTTCTTTGATGCTGACATCAGACGTAATTGTGAGATGCTTGACGCTCCGTGGGCCAAGCTTTTCAAGAGAAAATCTCTGGATGCGCACCGTTTCAATGAGAAGCTATATTATGCAGAGGATAAGATTTTTGTGTTTGAGTTTTTGTCTCGATGCAATACTATACGCACCTGTGCATCAGTAGTTTACCATTATCATCTTCGTCCAGATTCCCTTGGTAGCGACATGACCTCTGACCGTCATATAAATCAGCTTCATGTCTTCCTTCCACTGTATGCAGATCTTCTAGGCAGAATCTGTGCGCGTGTGCCAGAAAGCCGCAAGGCTGAGTTGCTGTATCATCGTGACCTTGTGGGAAGATATATCTGTAGAATATTAAATCTGCTGACTAAGCGCAGAACACAATATTGCAATAAGGAATTTATAGGTTTCCTATATGGCCTGATGGATGCAGACAAGAGACTTGGAGTGTTTTCTGTACGTGCCGGACAGGTGGTTAACATCATGCTGTATAAGATTGGAAGTCCTGCCTTTACAGCGGCTGTATATAGATTCACATCCGGCATTGTTTCGTGTTTTAAAAAGAATTCATAATGAGAAAGATAGCTGTCATATTTGAAAGTAGTCCTTTTGATAGGAAGGGGCTTTTCAATGCTGTGCATAACCGCACTAAGCATCTTTCTGCATCAGGTGAATTCGAGGTGGATGCATATTGCATGCATATAAAGGATTCCTTACTTAGCAGAAAGTTGCGTAAGACTCCGAAGGTGCCGAAGGTGGAGAGTGTTGAGGTTGACGGAATTTCATATAAGATGATGTGGCGCGGCTTTTCGTATGTTGATGAACTCAGACGTAGGATGTCTTCTGCACCTAAGAAACTTCTCACATATGCCGCACGTCAGGCTAGACTTTTCAAAGATTACGATATTCTTGTAGCGCATTCTTATGAGGCTGGTCTTGTGGCCTATGAGGCACACAGACTCTTCGGAATGCCATACACCGTGACATGGCATGGTTCCGATGTGCATACCCATCCGATCAAAGATGAGGCGCGCAGGACTCTTACTGCCAGAATAATGGAAAAGGCTGCTGTCAATTTCTTCGTCAGCGCCAATCTGATGGAAACCTCAGAGAAGATCACTGAAAATGCAGTGAAGTCAGTTCTCTATAATGGAGTCTCCGAGGGATATGAGAAATTTGACGATGAGACCAGGGCTGCTTACAGGGCAAATTATGGTCTTGAACCGGATGATAAGGTTGTGGCCTATGTTGGAAATCTCCACCCTGTCAAGAATGTTGAGATTTTACCTGAGCTGTTTTCAAGAATACATGACAATTTTGAAATGCATCTCAGAGACTGTCCTGAAAATCATGCAAACCTTAAGTTCTGGGTTGTGGGAGACGGAAAGTTGCGTTCTCAGATTGAGCCATTGGTCAAGAATGCTGCTGGAGCTCAGACGTATTTTTGGGGAAATGTGGAGACCGGTAGAATGAGTGCTATGATGCATTGCATCGATCTGCTGCTTCTCCCAAGTAAGAATGAGGGCCTTCCTCTTGTAACGTTGGAGGCTTTATCTTGTGGCGTAAGCGTGTTAGGCTCTGATGTGGGTGGAATCCCGGAAGTAATCGGTAAAGAATTCTGTGTTCCATTCGATGTGAATAGAGATGGAACCATAAATTATATGGGTGATTCGTTTGTAGAGAAGATGTCTCAGAAGGCTGTCAAGCAGTTGTTCTATCCTAAGGAACAGACCTTGGATCCTCGCTTCAGATGGGAGGAGACAGCAAAGACTGAAATTGCCATTCTGAAGACGCTGAATCGATGATTTCGAATTAAAAGTGTATATTTGCAGGATATGAAAAACGTAGTTTGGGATCCGCTCAGAAAGAAAGAGGTTGCTCTCACGCCCGAAGAAAGGGTGCGCCAGTGGTGCATCGGAGTTCTTCGTGACCAGATGGGGGTGCCTGTGCATATGATGATGAGTGAGGCTGGTTTCAAGCTAGGTGACAAACAGTTCAGAGCGGATATTCTGGTGTACGACCGTCAGGCTAGTCCGCTTATGGTGGTGGAATGCAAGAGACCTGAGGTGGAGCTTACGCAAGAGGTGCTGGATCAGGCGATAAGATATAACATGGTGCTGAATGTGAAGTATATGATCATCACAAACGGTACAAAGACTTTTATTTGCCGCAAGGGTGAGACGGGCTACAAGTTCATAGATTCTGTGCCCGATTATGAACAGATGTTAGGATAGGATATGTCAACAATTACTGAGGGATTTTTGGATCATAAGATATTTTCGATCGTTTCTGAGACGGCTGCGGAGCAGGGTGTGAGGGCTTTCGTTATCGGAGGCTATGTGCGCGATTGTTTCCTCGGACGTCCTAGCAAGGATATCGATATTGTGGTTGAGGGAAGTGGAATTGCAATTGCGGAGGCAGTGGCAGCGAAGGTAAAGACCAATGTTTCTGTGTTCAAGACCTATGGTACTGCAATGCTTCGCTATCGCGGAATTGAAGTGGAGTTTGTGGGTGCGAGGAAGGAGTCATATAATCGCGATTCACGCAATCCTATCGTTGAGAATGGAACTCTTGAGGACGACCAGCTACGTCGTGACTTTACAATCAATGCTATGGCATTCAGTCTCCAGAAGGAGGACTTTGGTGCGCTTGTAGATCCGTTCGGTGGTATCAAGGACCTTGCTGCAGGTATCATCCGTACTCCTCTTGATCCGGATACAACATATAGTGATGATCCTCTTCGAATGATCCGTGCGATCCGTTTTGCAACAAAGCTTTCAACCCCTTCGCAGAAATTTACGATTGTACAGGAGTCTCTTGATTCAATAACTCGTAATCGAAAGAGAATGGTGATTCTGACAAAGGAGAGAATCATCGAAGAACTCAATAAGATCCTTGTTACTCCTAAGCCTTCAATGGGCTTCAGACTTCTTGATGAGACTGGACTCCTGGAGTATATAATGCCACAGTTACTGAAGCTCAAAGGAGTCGAGTCCGTGGACGGTAGAGGTCATAAGGAAAACTTCTCGCATACACTTGAAGTGCTTGATAACGTGGCGGAAGCGGAGATGGCTGCAATTGCAGAGGGTACGCTTAAGGACTATGTCTTTGAGGATGGAGTGGAAGTGGCAAAGGTACGAACTGAGCCTAATCTCTGGCTGCGTTGGGCTGCTCTGCTTCACGATATAGCAAAGCCTGATACTAAACGTTATGACCCTGCAATAGGCTGGACATTCCATGGCCACGAGTTCAGGGGTGCCAAGATGATTCCTAAGCTCTTCCAGAGCCTTAAAATGCCTCTGAATGAGAAGATGAAATATGTGCAGAAGCTTGTAGGCCTGCATCTCAGACCAATAGCCCTTGTTACTGATGAGGTTACGGATTCTGCAGTGCGACGCCTTTTGTTCGATGCCGGAAATGATATTGAAGATCTGATGCTCCTATGCAATGCTGATATCACTTCGAAGAATCCTAAGAAGGTGGCTCGCCTGAGATCGAATTTCGATCTTGTCCGTCAGAAGATGACAGAGGTGCAGAAGAAGGATGACTACCGCAACTGGAAGAACCCTATCTGTGGCGAGTATGTGATGGAGGTCTTTAATATTTCTCCTAGCAATGTGATCGGCCAGTTGAAGGATGCTGTAAAGAATGCAATCCTTGATGGAGAGATTGAAAATACATTTGAAGCGGCAGATGCTTATATGCGCGAGAAGGCTGCAGAGATTGGACTTTTCCCGGCAGATAAGGAATAATCAATACGACAAGTGAAACTGATTGAAAGATATTTAGAGTACGTGAGGAATGTTAAAAGATATTCCGAGCGTACTTTTGCTATATATAGAGATGTCTTAAAGTCATATGTGACCTTCATATCCAAGGACGCTAAGGAGGCTGATGATAGCGAACTCCTGGAGTCGTTGAACCGTTCAGAAATACGCCAGTACGAGGTATATCTTCTCGATGAGAAAAAATGTAAGGCTTCTACTGTAAATCAGCATCTGTCTGTATTGAGTGGATTCTGTCAGTTCCTCATCAAGAGGGGAGACATCAAGGCAAATCCTGTAAAATTAGTTGCCAGACCAAAGATGGACAAGCGTCTGCCGGAGTTCTTTCGTCAGGATGCTATGGAGGGATATTTCCAGCAGACCCAGAGGTACGCCTCTGAAGAATACCTGGGACAGTTTGTCGAGTTGGCTGAATCTGAATCCAAATCCAGTAAGGAAGTCTACGAACAACGTCTGTCCAGACTGATTATTTCACTTCTATACGGATTAGGTTTGCGCCGTTCTGAACTCATAGGCCTGCGTATAGGTAATGTGAATTTCGCGCGCAAAGTTGTCAATGTTGTCGGTAAGGGAAATAAGTCCAGGGCTATTCCTATGGACGATGTGTTGGCAGATGAGATGTTACTCTATCTGAAAGCAGTAGAGGCTTTGGTGGAAGGGGATAGGACTGCTTCAGAGCCGTTGTTGATTACATATTCGGGACGCGAACTGTATCCTGTCTATGTGGATAGGGTAGTAAAGAAAGAATTGGGGGACTCCACTGCTTTTGCTGGCAGGAAATCCCCTCATGTATTGAGACATTCAATTGCGACAGGATTGCTGAACGAAGGTGCACAGCTGAACTCCATCAAGGAAATGCTCGGTCACTCTTCTTTGGCTGCGACACAGGTCTACACTCACAATTCCATTGCTAAACTGAAGGCAGTCTATAAAAATGCTCATCCTCGTGCAAAAAGTAGGGAGGACTAGTTAGTTACATTTCCATTTCTGTCAATAAGGACAAAGCGTCCATTATAGTTTACACCAAACACACTCAGATTTGAGTGTGTTTTTCTTTTTGCAAGATATTTTAAAAAAGGGCTTGACTAATTTTAGTCAGCCCCTCTGTGTTAATTAGATTGATATTATGCTCTTTTCTCCTTCTCCTTTACGAGTTTCTCCTTGAGAATGTCCGCGCAGTCAACAACTGCATCTTCGAAGGTTTTCGCGTTCTTCTCAACGACGATTGTGTTACCTGGCACTGCGACCTGAACCTTTACATTCTTGTTCTCATGGTCTGGGAGCAATGACAACGCTACATCCACTCCTGTAATCCCATCATAGAATTTCTCGATCCTTGAGAACTTCTTCTCGATAAAGTCCAACAATTTGACATCTGCATTGAACTTGAGGGATTGAATTCTAATCTCCATAGTTACCTCCGTTAATTAGTTAATAATTAAGTGTTTACAAGAATGCGACCTATGGACGCTGCTTGTACTCTTCAAATTTAAGAAAATTCCCGCAAAATCCGTACTCTGCACAGGTATTTTATTGCAAAAAATATATATCGTTTCAGCTGTGTGTTTGGCTATCAGTGAGTTGATTGAAAGATTTTATAACTGATGCTAATTATTTCCTTTTGATGCAGAAGCCCTTAATCTTATAGTTGATTACGTCGTCAGGAAGTGGAGAACTATATGATGTATACGTTGTCGGTCTATAGTTAACTGTGATTTCGAAATTAACTATTGCGTCAGCTCCTTTAGATTTAGCCTCGGTAACTGCGATAGAAACGAGTTCGTTGAAATCAATGGCTTCATTTTCCACTACGTAGTAAAAGGTATCTTGATGGCCTGTGTATTCTTTCTTTGTTACAATTTTTGCTGGAATGACAATTATATGTAACTCTCCCACGCTCTCAAAATTATACGTATATGGGTTAGGAATAATTAGAAAAATAGTAATTTTTCATATTTGATGCTTTGAAATTTTATTCTGTTTCTTTTATTAGCTCTTTGCCAAGATTATTCAGTGCTGCTTTTATCTCATTCATGCGTTTTTCGCTTGGTGTTTTAATCCCGTAGATGTATTGAGATAGGAGACTCTTATTTATGCCTATAGATTTAGCAATCTCCGAAACGTTTAGCTGAGGAAACTTTTTGAATAAATTACCAACCGCATTATCATATTTTGGCTCATCTTTATCAAAGAATGATGAAACATGGATATCTTCATCAATTCCTTCCCATCTAATGGCTTCTCCTTGGAGACGTATTGTAAAACTATTCCTTTCTTCGCTGTTAGCATCCTTTAATCTAGGGAATGATTCTAGTGGCCTACTATATTCGTTGCCGAGGCTGGAGCGCATAAAAATGCGTTCATCTTTAAACCAAACCTCTTGTATTCTTTCGTTCATATTAACCAAAATATTTATGCCATTCTGCTATTAGCTCTTCTCTATATATTTGAGCTACCTTCATCGCTTTTCTCAAATCAGACTGTTTTAGCCCTTTGTTATAGATAAGTTTAATATTTGGATCAAGTTCTATTTTCGCTTCGCCATCTCCCTTTTCAGCATGTATGTGTATTGCAAGATGCTCATTAGAGTAAAAGAAGAAGCGAAGTCCAAAAATAATAAATAGTGTAGGCATAATATTCTATGTTTGAAAACATGCGAATATAGGTATAAAATATTATACCTACAAAATATTAATAACTTTCTTGTTGTTACTCTTCCACCTTTCAAATATAGGAAAGTTATGTCAAAATTTATGCTTTGTTCGCCGACTTTTTAGTAAATTTGCAAGATATGGCAAAAGGATATGTAGAGACCGACACTTTGTGTCGAGAAATTGTGGCAGATGTCCGCAAAGGAGTATTTAAGCCGGTTTATCTTCTGATGGGAGATGAACCGTATTATGTGGATATGGTGTGCGATGCCATTATCGACAATTGTCTTGATGAGAGCGAGAGGGATTTCAATCAGACTATATGTTATGGCGCTGATGTGAATGCTGATACAGTCATTACTGCCGCTCGCCGTTACCCTATGTTCGCCGAACGTCAGCTCGTGGTCGTTAAGGAAGCGCAGATGATGAAGGGTATTGAGGATCTGGCTCTATATTGCCAGCATCCGTTGGAGTCTACAGTTCTAGTTATTGCAATGCACGGTGCTTCAGTCGATAAGAGAAAATCTTTCTACAAGACTGTGTCAAAGATGGGCGTAGTGGTTGATTCACAGACACTGCGCGATTATGAGATGCCACAGTGGATCTCGATGTACTATAAGAATCAGGGAATGAGCATTGCCCCTGATGCTGCAGCTCTTCTTGCTGAGCATGCTGGTACAGATTTGAATAAGATTGCAGTCGAGACACAGAAGATGTTGAAGAACCTTCCTGAAGGTACGACATCTGTGTCTGCGTCTGATATTGAAAAGAATGTTGGAATCAGTAGGCAGTTCAGCATTTTCGAACTTACTAAGGAGTTATCATTCAAGAATGCTCCAAAGGCGCTTAGGATTGCTGCATACATTGGCTCTGCTGCAAAATTTGCTATGCCGATGGCTACCAGCGCTCTTTATACCCATTTTTACAGGATTCTTAAATATGGTGCTCTGCTCATGCAGAATCCACGTCCTGCAAATGATGCCAAGGCGAAGGTACTAGGTGTAAATCCATACTTTTTCTCGGAGTATGATACAGCTGTGCGTAATTATCCGGTGAAGAAGTGTATGGCTGTAATCGCATTGCTTAAGGAGTATGACTTCAAGGGCAAGGGTGGAGATGTCGGTGAGGCTGCACCTGAAGAACTTATGGTGGAACTCACTGCTAAAATATTAAACATGTAGTTGTCATCCTGAACGAAGTGAAGGATCTCAAAAAATAAAAAACAATGAAACTAATAGAATGTAAGAACGTCAGCAAAAGCTTCGGAGAGAAGGTTGCGCTGGATAATGTATCCATAGACATTCCTAAAGGAAAGATCTTCGGTCTTCTTGGTCCGAACGGTGCCGGTAAGACTACCTTGATACGAATCATCAATAGAATCACTATTCCGAGCGATGGCTCTGTAATCTTTGATGGTCGTCCTATTACCCAGGAAGATGTCGAGAAGATCGGTTACCTTCCGGAGGAACGTGGACTCTATAGAAAGATGAAAGTGGGTGAGCAGGCTATGTACCTGGCTCAGCTTAAGGGAATGAGCGCCCGTGAGGCTTCTGCAGAGCTTAAGAAGTGGTTCGTAAGATTCGGCATCGAGAGCTGGTGGAACAAGAAAGTCGAGGAACTTTCCAAGGGTATGGCTCAGAAACTTCAGTTCATCACAACTGTCGTGCACAAGCCTTCCTTGCTTATCCTCGATGAGCCATTCTCTGGATTTGACCCGGTCAATGCTCAGGTAATCCGTGAAGAGATTCTTCGTCTCAAGGATGAAGGAGCGACAATCATCCTTTCGACTCACAACATGGAGTCTGTAGAGGAACTTTGCGACAATATTGCCCTCATCAACAAGTCTAAGGTTGTGATCTCCGGCGGTGTAGATGAAATCAGACGAAAATACGGCAACAATAATGTCGAGGTAATCTATACTTCAGATTCATCTTTGCAGAGTTCAAGAGCATTCAAGGTTCTTTCAGATATTGACGACTCAGGACGTCATACGGCGGTACTTGAACTAGCTGCCGGAGCAACTTCAAATGAAGCATTGCAGGAACTGTTGAATCAGAAGGTCATTGTAAATTCATTCAAGGAGCTTGTACCTCGAATGAATGACATCTTCATTAAACTTGTTACGGAGGCATAAGCTATGAAACTAAGAAATATAAAGACAATCATATCGCGTGAGTATCTTACACGTGTCCAGAAGAAGTCATTCCTTCTCATTACATTTTTAGGTCCTGTATTTTTCGCTGCCATTGCTCTTCTTCCTAGTATCATCATGTTCATGGCGGAAGACAAGGGAAAGCAGATTGCAGTTGTGGACCAGTCAGGTATTGTGCTTCCTAAGATGGAAAGCGATGCTACAATTACATATCATGACTATTCGACAGCAAACCCGGATAGCTTGAAGACTCAGCTTTCTGACCTTGAGATGGATGCTATGGTACTCGTTTCACCGCTTGATTCTGCTACAAATAGCGTAAACGTATCAGCATTCTCGAACTCTCCGATCAGCGTTGACCTGAAGGAGAGAATCAGTGATAAGATTGATGAGGCTGTTGAGGATTACAGAATCTCTCTATACGACGTTGGAGATCTCAAGCAGATAATGAATGAGGTCAAATCAGATGTCAATATCTCAACATACACTATCGGAGAGGATGGCGAGGAGAAAATATCATCTTCTGAGGTCTTCATGATCATCTCCCTTCTTCTTTCTACAATCATCTACTTCTTCATTGCAATGTTCTCCGGCATGGTAATGCAGAGCGTGATCGAGGAGAAGACCAGCAGGGTAGTGGAAGTGTTGGTATCATCAGTGAAGGCTACAGAGCTTATGTTTGGAAAGATCATTGGAGTTGCATGTGTGGCACTTACACAGTTCTTGCTCTGGATCGTTCTTACTGCAGTGCTTGTAACTGGAGTATCAGCTTTTGTAGGCTTTGATACAATGATGGGTGACCCTGCGCAGTCAGAGCAGATGATGCAGATGACAGGACAGATGAGTGGAGTGGATATGGAGCAGATGGCTGCAGTTACTGAGGGTGATGGTCTTGGAGTCATCATCTCTACATTGAAGGAGATTAACTACGGTCAGCTGATCTTCGGATTCTTCATTTATTTTGCACTTGGATATCTGCTATATGCATCCTTCTTTGCTGCAATCGGTTCTGCTGTAGAAAACGAGGCGGACACCCAGCAGTTGCAGATGCCGATCACTGTTCCGCTTATCATCGGTTTCTTTATTGCATTTTATGCATTCAAGGCACCTGATAGCGCTGTTGTATTCTGGGGATCAATGATTCCATTCACTTCGCCGATTGTAATGCTTGCCCGTATCCCGTTTGGAGTTCCTGCATGGGAACTTGCGCTTTCAATCGCAATCCTTGTGGGTACATTCATCGCTTGCGGATGGGCTTCTGCAAAGATATATCAGATCGGAATCCTGATGTTCGGTAAGAAGACCACATTTAAGGATTTGTGGAAATGGTTGAGAATGAAATAATCAAAGCTATATGAAAAAACTAATATTGCTTGCTGCTCTGCTGCTGCCTCTATCATTGATGTCACAGGAATATACATGGGAAACAGTTCCTATGGATGGTTCTCGTACTGCAGCTGTAAAGTCCGGTAAAATCAAGGTAAAGGCTAATTCATCTGCAGCGAAAGTAATGAAGCTGGTGGATGCAGCTCAGCCAGCTATGGCTAGAGTCAAGGAAGTGATAGGGTATTCTACTGAGGCTCTTTCCAAGAAATATCCTGAGAGTGCGCTTTCAAACTGGACAGTAGATACCATAATGGAAAAGGTGGAAGAGTTGGCAGGAAAGAAGGTTCATGTTGGCTTTGCTAACTTTGGTGGTATCCGCGTGGATATGCCACAGGGTGATATCCTATTGGATGATATCCTTTCGATGTTTCCATTCAGAAATAATCTCGTCTACCTCGAGCTCAAGGGAAGTACGCTTCGAGGAATCTTTGAGTGGATGGCCTCTACTTATGCTCAGCCAGTAGGCGGAGTTCAGGTGGTCTTTGAGAAAGGCAAACTGGCTTCACTCCTGATAGATGGTCAGCCTGTGGATGATGAGAAGGTGTATGGCGTAGCTACAAACTCCTTCCTTCTCAGCGGTGGAGACGGATTCTACCTCGGTAAGGATGCGTTGGTGAAGGTTGTGTATGATGACTTGATGCAGGACGCTATGCTTGAGTCAATCAGAAAGACTACTGCAGCTGGAAAGCCATTTGAGTATAAGAGTGATGGACGTGTTGTAATAAAGAAGTAGCTATGAGAAAGTTGATCATTATATTTTCGGCGCTGACACTCGCTGCCGCGGCATATGCACAGGAGTTGACTATCATACATTTCAATGATACGCATAGCCACATAGATCCGATCAGAAGCGGAAAGAATACAGGACTAGGCGGAGTTGTTGAGCAGGCTCTTTATATTGATAGTGTACGTCAGGCAGAAGGAAAGAATAATGTCCTTCTTTTGCATGCCGGTGACTTCAGCCAGGGAACATCATACTTTACCGAGCTTCATGGCAATATTGAGATTGATGTCCTGAATGCATGCAAGTATGACGCTACTTGTCTTGGAAATCATGAGTTCGACAATGGAATCGCTGAGCTTACACGTCGTTTGTCTAATCTTAAGGTTCCGGTGGTTTGTGCAAACTATGATTTCTCAGGAACAACCCTTGATAAATACGTCCAGCCATATGTCGTAGTGAAGAAGGCAGGTCTTAAGATCGGAATTATCGGACTTCTTACCGACGTTACAGCAGTGGTTGATTGTGAAATTGCCGCTGTGTTGAAATATCAGAATCCTGTTGAGGTGACCAATAAATATGCAGCCTACCTGAAGGATGTCAAGAAGTGTGACCTTGTCATATGTCTTACGCATTTGGGATATGATGAGGAACCATATACAGATCAGATGCTTGCGCCAAAGACAAGGAATGTTGATATCATAGTAGGTGGTCACTCACATACTAACCTAAAGGAAGCAGACCGTGTACAGAACCTTGATGGAAAGGATGTTATCATCGTTCAGGATTGGAAGTGGGGCTTGAAGGCAGGAAATCTTAAGGTGAAATTTTAGTGAGGAATTATGATATTTGTAGAACTTCTTATAATAGCGATAGGCGTCTCTATGGACGCCTTTGCTGTCTCTATTTCCAAAGGACTATCCACTCCTAATCTGAAGCCAAAGAATGCCCTGACTGCCGCACTCTGGTTTGGTGGTTTTCAGGCATTGATGCCTATTATTGGATATTATCTGGGAGTAAGCTTCGCAGATTTAGTTGCTTCTGTCGACCATTGGATTGCCTTTGTGCTTCTTGGTATCATCGGAGGTAATATGATAAAGGAGTCATTTGACAAAGACTCATCCGACATGGATGTTGACTATTCTGTCAAGGCTATGTTCCCGCTTGCAATAGCAACCAGTATTGATGCTCTCGCCATTGGTGTTTCAATGGCCTTTCTTGGAGTCAAAATATGGTCTGCAGTATTGTTAATCGGTATTACTACAGGCTTATTCTCTTTTGTCGGCGTTTACATTGGTAAGTTCTTTGGATGTCGCTACAAATCGAAGGCTGAGTTTGTTGGAGGATTTATACTACTGGCAATGGGCTTGAAGATACTCCTAGAGCATACCGTAGCGTAAATATTGCATTTTTTTGGTCCAAAGTGTAATATAAATTACTACATTCGCAGCCGTTTTTTTAACCGCTGTATTTATGCCACAATCCTTGAATGTAAATTATAGCTTCCTGAGTAAGTTCAAGAAGCACGTGTCATCAAGCGTTGTCCTGATCGCTTGTACTGTCCTGGCACTAATTTTCGCCAATATACCCGTAGTTAAAGAGTGGTATTTTTCTCTTTGGCAGCATCCTATGGCTGTGTCTGTAGGAGGATTTAACCTTTTCAGCCATAACGGTCATCCGATGAATGTGATGATGGTTATCAATGACTTTCTGATGGCAATTTTCTTCCTGTCTGTGGGTCTTGAAATCAAACGAGAAATCATGGTGGGTGAGCTGTCGTCTTTGAAAAAAGCTTTGCTCCCTATCGTCGGCGCTTGTGGTGGTATGCTTGTGCCAGTTCTTGTCTTTGCGTTGTTCTGTCCGGCAGATGCTGCTATGCAGCGAGGACTTGCTATCCCGATGGCTACTGATATCGCCTTTTCGCTTGGTGTACTTTCAGTCTTCAAGACTCGTGTGCCTGTAGGCTTGAAGGTGTTCCTTGCTGCCTTGGCCGTTGCCGATGACCTTGGAGGTATCATTGTAATCGCGCTGTTCTATAGCTCAGATCTCAGCTGGCTTTATCTTGGACTCTGCGCAGTCTGTGTCGCTGCAATGATTATTGCAAATATGGCCAAGGTCAGAGCAAAGTCATTCTATCTGGTAGTGGGTCTCGTACTATGGTATATGATGCTTAATTCGGGAATCCACGCAACTATCTCAGGAGTTATTGTGGCGCTTTGTATACCAGCATCTCTTAAGAAAGGCACCGGACACTATCTTGAGCGTATCAGAAGACAAATCAATAAATTTCCTGTCATCGATGTGGACGATCTGCATAAGACCGTGGTGCTTACAAATGAAGAAATACATGTACTCAAGAGTATTGAGTCAGCAGCCGATAAGATGATCAGCCCGCTTCAGGATCTGGAGGACAACCTGCATGGAGTCATCAACTTTTTTGTAATTCCTCTCTTTGCATTTGCAAATGCAGGAATCGATCTGTCGCAGATGTCTCTTGGAAGCCTCTTCTCTGGCGTCGGTCTTGCTGTAATGCTAGGACTTGTTGCAGGTAAGTTCCTTGGAGTATTCACATTCTCTTGGCTTGCAATCAAGGCAAAGATAGTTACTCTTCCGCATGGAACCTCATGGAAAGCATTTGCAAGTGTATGCGTAGTCTGTGGTATCGGATTTACAGTCTCGATGTTTATTGCAGACCTTTCTTACTCAGGACTCGGTGATGCCGGAGTTACCCTCCTCAATGAGGCTAAATTAGGCGTGCTTTGCGGATCAGTGATATCTGCCGTCCTCGGTTGCGCCCTTTTGAGCAAGACACTTCCGAAAGAAGCATAGGACCTATACTGCTTAAAATAATCCCCTCGAACACAAGCATGCCTTGAAAACATAATATAGCCTGTTAGAGTACTATAAGGTTATAAATTTTACAGGTGTAAACTTGTATATAACTACTAGAAATAATACCATAAATCAAATGCGACCACTTACATGCATGTGAGGTGGTCGCATTTGATTTTGAAGAATATGACCATCCACATATAATACTAGATTTCATAAACAGATAGATTGACAAGTAGCGATAATTATTAATTTATGATTATTTGTGAAAAATATTACTTAGATTTGTTTTTGAAAATATTGAAAAACACGAAAGTGTAGTTTATTCTCGCTGAACGAACGTAGGAAATTCGCAAAAGTGCAGAGAATAAGCTCGTTACTTCGTCGTATTCTATCCTGAATTACGGCGTGGTATTGTGGCTTATTTGTGCACAAGGTTTCCTACGACCGGTTCAGACGAATAAGCGACAGTGCCACGCTTTCGTCATTTAAGGTAATCCTCTCTTTGGCGCTGAGAGAAATCTAATTAACCTAATACATTTACTTATGGGAGAGACAAATTACAAGAAGATCTTCTTTGCTATTGCGTTCGTTGCATTCGCAGCTGTCAGTTGTTGGGCTACTCAAGAGTCACTTCATTTACTTATGCCAAATTGGCCAGTTGTAATGTGTTGGATTGTTACAGTCGGATTTTTTGTTATAGCTTCTCTAGGAACAAAAATGATTGTGGATAGTCTAAATCAAAATGTCTTCTTAGAGAACAGAGGTTTAAGATTAGCTGGTGGTATTTTGATAACGCTTGTATTTTGGCTTATATGTAGTATGCCTACCAATACTCACACCTTTTTTTATCGTGGAACTATAAGTGATATGGTCTCATCTGATATTGGTCAGACAAAGGGATATCTTGATCAACTTAGAAATAATACAAATATTGAGGAAAAGATAAAGAGGGCTTGTAATGAATTCGAGGGTATGGTTAATACTAAATTCGGAGAATTAGAAAGTGAAATTAAAAATGATGCTAATCCTGGCTTTGGACCTAATGCCAAAAGGATTCTTGCAGACTTTGCCTCCTTGCTTGAGGTCCCCAAAATTGAACCTCTAAGCTACAAGGGAATCTCTGTACAAAGTAGACAAAAATTAGTAGATGCTTATAGAGCAAAGATTTACGGACTGAGAGATGTTAAAAAACAAAATATAAGATCTTCAATGCTGGCAGCAGATCAGAATACATATATGTCACAGGCAAAGGCTGATTGGGAGAATCTTGGATTTGTTGAGCAAGGTATTAAGGATGGCTCTGTAGATTTGAATAAGGCCGAGGATATCAAAGAGGTAAATGATAGATTAGCAAAAGCATACGCAACAATTAAGACATATAACAAGCATATTTCATTTGCACCAGAGACTGATAAAGAATTGTATATGGCAGAAAATCAGGTTACAAAGGTCAAAAGAGTGCTCAGTGTTGTGGATGTGTGGGCAGATTTTTTTAGGGGAGCATATGCAGGACATGGATTTATTTTTTGGGTGGTTATATCCATCCTGGTAGATATTGCGGCATTCATCTTTTTTGATTTAGCATTTAAAAAAGATGAATATTCAATTTAATAATCATTAAAATTTTTAATTTAATATGGCTAAGAAAATTGATTTAAACGGTGGTACAAATGATGATGTTGTCATCACACCGGAATTAGATGACGTTGATACTATAGTTGACAATACAGATTCTATAATTTCTCAAAATGCACAGGCAGGAACAACTGTACTGGGACTCTCTGCAGCTGAATTGAGTAACCCTGATAATATCATGGTGCATATTGCAGATGACCAAGCTCCTATAGTAGTATTGTTTGGCCCTACAACATGTGGTAAGACAATCTCCTTAATTCGTCTTACAAGATTCTTGGTGAAGTATGGATATACAGTTTCTCCAATAAAGTCGTTTAGACCTTCTCACGATTCTCATTATGCTAAAATGTGTGAAGATTACAACATGCTTGTTAATAGTCCCAATGCTGCAGTTGGTACAAATATGATTAGTTTTATGCTAGTTGAAGTACTAGATAAAACGGGTAAAAGAGTATGTCAGATACTTGAGGCGCCAGGTGAGTATTATTATAGTCCAGAAAATCCCAATAGAGCATTCCCTTCGTATGTGCATACAATCTTAAACAGCAACAATAGAAAGATTTGGGTTTATATGCTAGAACCAAATTGGAAAGATCCACATGATAGAGCTGGATATGTTAATAAGATTAAGGATTTGAAGACTAATATGCGTGCACAGGATAAAGCCGTATTCCTATATAATAAGGTTGATGAAACAAAGTATGTTATGTCGCCAGGACATGTTAATTTAAATCTTGTTATTGCGGATGTAAAACAGATGTATCCAGGTATATTAGTTCCATTTATGAATCAGAATCCGATTACTAAATTATTTAAGAAATATAATTGTAGTCTAGTTCCGTTCTCAAATGGTGCATTCCCAAATGGTACAGATGCTAGTGGCAATACAGTTAAGAAATTTATTCAGGGTGTAGATGAATATCCAAGATTACTTTGGAGTAATATTCTTAAACTAGTTAGAGGCTAGAATTATGAAGTACGAGTTAGTATATCATGGAGTACCACGTGGCCACCAGGTGTGGGGTGGTACTCTTGATAAATATTATGAATCCTTTTACGGATCTGAAGAAGTCTATAGAAATGTCTATAAGGATGTAAAGGCCTTAATGATTTTAGAAATCAGAAAATTCGAGGGGAAATATTTTAGCTATTACACATTTATCAATTATAAGAACGTTATTGCAGAAGATGGTCGTCCTGGATCATATTTCGCAATGACTTTTAAGGTCGAAGGACATTATTGTACTGCAGTACATTATTTATATGACTTGTTGTCTCAAGTGTATAATAAATATGTTTTGAGTGAAGTCTTGTCTGTAAATGGAGATAGCCAAAAATATAAAATCGATAAATTTGAGCTAGTTTCTGCTAAACTTACTGCAGCAACAAATATTTTTACTGAGCAGATTAATACCAATTTTGCAAATGACTTCGAGGAAATAGATGCCAACCTAGTCAAGAAGTATGCAGAAAGAAATTCGTATTATCATCTCAATGATGTTGATAGTAAGTCATTTTTTGATTCGACTTTAAGCTATGGTAAAATTTTGATTTCTCCTGATTATGCTGCTAAGGATGTAAGATTAGAAAGAATTAATTCACAACTTGCCAAGCAAAATGATGAAATTAGTAGTCTTAAGGTAATTATTGAGCAACTCGAAACTCAAAATAAGGTTATACCATCAATGCAGGATAATCTTAAAACTACTAGCGTCCAGATTGGTGAACTTAGCGAAACAATAGAAAAATATAAAAAAGCTCTTGTTGCTGAGAAAGCTAAAGTTTCTAACTATGAGTTACAAATCAAAGATTTGTCGAGTCAGTTACAGAAATTTCATTCTCATACAACAGCAAGAGAATTAATTCAACGCATAGAGCAACCTTTGTGCGAATTGGCCGAAATTGCTAGGATGCACAAGCAGCAGGAGAAAGAAATAAGTAATGGACAGATTCAATTGCAGCCAAAACAGAAGAAACCATTTATTCTTTATTCTGTGATTGTTGCTTTGGTGGCACTTTTAATAGGACTTTCTACATACACTTGGTTGGGTACACCTAGTAGTTCTAATGTAGGAAAAGAGTTGCAGGCTCTAAAAGAAGAATTAGTCCAACTAGATTCGGTAAAAACAAAACTTGAGAAAGACTTAGAGAAACATATCGCCCGAGAAGAACAAATTAAGAAAGACTTCTCAAATGTTAAGATTGATATGGTTGAGTATCAGTCTGGTGATATGAAGGTTGGAAATGTTTTTACTGCAGTTGCCAAAAATGCTCCAACTGTTCCTGGTATTTGGAAAATTGATGGTTTCTCAATTACAAACAAAGAGAATCCAAGGACGAGTGTAACAGTGATGAGAGAAGGCGATGTTGTGATCTCATATTATATACATAATGTAAAAGTTGCAACTAGAACATTTAAAGCTGTGAAATAATGAAGATTATAAAACTACTTACAATAGCAATAATAAGTGTTTTACTATGCTCTTGTAATTCTGGACAAAAAAAGAGATCTGCAATCCCATATGTAGAATATAGTGAAGACGGTTCGCTTGATTATGAGACTATCAATGTCCCATTTGTTGAACAGCATGGAGTTAAATACGTATCTGCTAAAATAAATGGAGTTAGTGTTGATATGATTTTTGATACAGGGTGCTCTCAAACATTGATTTCTTTGTTAGAAGCTAAAATGTTGGCTAAACGAGGTTTATTGACAGATGATGATTATCTAGGAACATCAAGGTCAGCAATCGCTGATGGTAGTATTGTTGAAGATATGGTATTCAATGTAAAAACATTAGAATTGACTGATGGTGAAAGAATTATCAAATGTGATAATGTTGTAGTTCAGGTGTCAAATAATGTCGCTGCCCCTGTATTATTAGGTAACGAGGTGTTGGATCGAGTAGCATCGTATACAATTGATAATGATGCCAAGATAATTAAGTTTAAGCTAAAATAAGTATCGGTGAATCATTCAACATATATTTTTGGTGAATTAGGTTCTGGGTATACGCAATATCCAGATGATTCAACAAAACAACTTTTAAGTTTGGGTGTGAATAAAAACGCCCAAACTTCTATTACTTTATGTCGTGCAGATAGTCTTATATATTATGTCTATGTAAGGAATTTAAAGGGAATAGATAAGTATTTGGGACTTGCCGTTGCTTTTAATAGTTTGTATACGCCAAGTATTAAGGCTTTATTTTCATGTTTCGAAGAGTGTGTCTCTAATATTATCCTCTCAGGTGATATCCTTGAGTTTAATGAGGAGGGTGATGTTGTAAATAAAAATACTCGTCTTCATAACCAAAAAGAGGCAATTGATAAGATAGTGCGACATATAGACTTGCTTATAGCAGACTCTAAACTTACATTTGAAGCATTGCCTCCACTAAATTATTCTATTAGTGCGTTGGAGCAAGCTACATTAGCCGAGTCTGCATCTGTCGCTGATATAAAAAATGCTATTTTAAACTCAAATGTTATTAGAGTTTATAAGAATTCTGATTTTGACTCAATTGCAATTAAAGGTTTCTCTAGTAGGCTAAAAAAAATCTCTGCTGAAAAGAATTTACTTGAAAAAGCCAATAAAGAACTTACAGAGGAATTAAGTAAGGTAAAAAAACAGAAGAAGCAATTTCAAGTTGTAGTTATATTAGGTTTGATATTATTCATCGGTGCGATATCGTTATTCTTCATGAACTCTAGTTTGATCGAGGCTAAGCAGGAAATATCTAGTCTAAAGATCAAATCTGAGAGCTATGCAAATACTATTGTTTCTCTCCGAGAACAAAAAACAATATGTGAAGAAACAATAGCAAAACAGGATGAACTGTTGTTAAAGCGTAAGCAGGTTATTGTTTCAAGGGAAAAGACTAGAGATAGTCTTAAAACTCTATTGTATGAAAAAGCAGATGAAAATAAAAGATTAAAATCTGAAAAGGATACACAGAAAAAGGAGTATATTAAGCTTAAGAAGAGTTATGATTCATTAGATGAAAAGTATAAAACAACTTACTCTAAATTACAAAATGCATTAAAGAAGTCCACTATCTCCTCATCATCTGTTCAACCTTACTTGAATTACGCCCGTGTAACACTAAAAATAGGTGAACAAACGCAATTAGTGCTTAAAAATGTAAATCCTAGCCAGGTGCAAGGTTGGTATTCGGAGAACGACAAGGTTGCTTATGCTGTGTCTTCTGGCATTGTGCGTGGGATGAAAAGGGGTAATACAAAAGTATGGGTTACATATAATGGGTCGCGGTATTATTGTTCTGTTATAGTTAAATAAATTGTGTTTATTTTATTGACACTTTAGGAATATCGTTCCAGCGGGTTGTGTAGTGTGGGGACTGCCTCTCGCTGGAATTTTTTATGCGGCCGCTGCCTTGGATGGCAAGCTTGATGGCTCCGTCTCCATATAGTCTGTTGATCGAATCCAACGCTGAGGTAATCTTGTGCTCACGCTCAATGGCCTCTGTATCTTCAAATAGGGAGTGCATCATTTCGCTCTGATCTATGATACTTGTGGCGATGACTCCAGCTTTCTTATAGCCGTAACCGTTGCGGAACAACTCGCGGGTTGCCTGTACTGCACTAGTGACAATGGTTCTTTGCTCTGCGGTTGGACTAGCGAATGAAACCAATGAACTTGAATGTGTCTGCGGAAGATTTTCCTTGAAACGGTTGGTGTATGCAAAGACTGCCATTTCGCTTGTCACAGAGTGCTGTTTTCTGAGTTTTTCAGCCATTGATGAGGCGAAGTTGGCAATCTGTTCCTGAAGTTCTTTAAGATCGTATATTTCAGAAGAAAAACTACGTGATACGCAGATTGACTGTTTCGCTTCAAAACCATCCTCGAACTCTATACATGGAATGCCTCGAAGCTCTTTCCATGTGCGCACACCAGTAATGCCCATTATGCCCAGAACAGCCGACTCCGGAAGTTGAGTGAAGTCGTATGCTGTCTTAATATGTCTTTCATGCAGTTTCGCTGCTGAGCGACGTCCGATACCCCAAACATCCTCAATAGGAAACTTGCGTAGCACTTTCTCGATATCTTGAGGTCTGTGCATATAACATCCTCCGCGAAGCTTAGGATATTGCTTGCAGAGCTTAGACGCAATCTTGGCAAGCGTTTTAGTCGGGGAGATGCCCACCGAAACGGGAATCGATGTCATCTTCCAGCAGCGTGCGGAAATCTCTTTTGCGTAAGCATCAAAATCAATGTTGCTAATACCTCTAAGGTCAAGGAAAGCCTCATCAATAGAATAGACCTCCACTGCTGGGGCATATTCTTCAAGGACCCAGCGTACTCTCTGTGACATATCCCCATAAAGGTCCATATTGCCCGAAAATACTGCCACTCCATGTTTCTCTACTATATGCTTGATCTTGAAATATGGATCTCCCATCTTGATGCCCAGTGCCTTGGCTTCATTGCTACGTGCAACAGCGCAGCCATCATTGTTGGATAGTACAATGACAGGCTTACCTTGAAGGTCAGGTCTGAAGACCCTTTCGCAGGAAGCAAAGAAGTTGTTACAGTCGGCAAGGGCAAACATGACTCTTACATCTTCTTGATAACCCAGGTTACAACTCCCCAGATGAGGAAATTGTTTTCAGGGGTCACTTCGATAGGCTTGTATGTGGTATTGTTCTCATTGGCCGGCATAAGACGCGCACAATTATCTCCGATTTCAATTCTCTTGACTGTATATTCTCCGTCGATATAGCACACAGCCTTACAGTTATTATAAGGATCTACTGAACGGTCCACGATAATGATATCTCCCTCATCCATGCCGGCATCCACCATAGACACACCATCCACCCTGAAGAAGAAGGTAGATGCTCTATGTTTGACCAGCAGTCTGATGAGGTCAAGCTTCTCATGGTAATCCTCGGCAGGAGAGGGGAAACCTGCCTTTACATGGCCAAGAAGACCGCCCTCAAATGAGTCGCAGTCTTCAATGTTATGTGGTATAAATTGATTCACAGATTATTCAACGCAAAGGTATTCTTCAACGAAGTCAAGAAGACTCTGAAGATCCTCATTATTTGCTGCACATACCAGAACGGTAAGCAGGTTGTTCTTTCCCTTTGATTCGATGTCAGAGCAGAAGAAAAAGCATGGAAGTCCGTCCTCAGTATAAACATTAAATCCATTAGCCTCTCTCTTCTGGAATTCGAAGCAGATGATTGGCTCATCGTTTACAGAAAGATCTTCTTCTCCAACTACACTTTCATATGTGCCGCATGCCTCAATATAAGAGTTTGATCCTTCCGGAATAACGCCCCAGCTGATCTCAATGTTTCTTACGTCGTGACCTTCAGCAGAGATGCTCAGGCTATATGACTTTGTTCCGTCTTCCTCGTTATAAGTTTCTGTCTCGTAGTTCCAGATTTCTGGAATCTGCATAGTGATGCCTTCAAAATGCACCTGCTTCAATGGGATGTTGTTCATATTGGATTAATTTGTAAGCAAATTTAGTAATATTTCCTATTTTTGCAGCCCAAAAGAACTTAAATAACATAAACTATATAAAATGAACGAAATTCCTAAGTGCCCTAAGTGTGGCGGTGAGTACACTTATTTTGATGGTTCCCTTTATGTTTGTCCAGATTGCTCATATGAGTTTGATTCTGTAGAAGATGCTGAGGCTGCAGAGGATGTAGCACGTGACAGCAACGGTGCTGAGCTCTTTGATGGAGATGCCGTGACAGTAATCAAAGATCTTAAAGTGAAAGGTTCTTCAATGGTCATCAAGCGTGGAACAAAAGTAAGAAGCATCCGTTTGACTGAGAACCCTGAGGAAGTTGACTGCAAGATTGATGGTAGCAGCATAGTTCTTAAGACTTGCTTCCTCAAGAAGTAATATATTTATAGGTAAGATTGAGCGTCCATTAGAAATGATAATTTCTAGTGGACGTTTTTTGTTTTTTAGAGTATTGTCGGTATTAGTTTTGATATTTTTTCGAAATAGTTTGCATGTATAAAAAATATATCTATATTTGCAGTAAATTAGAATCATTCAAAATTAGAAACTTGTTAAAAAGAAAATATTATGGCTACAAAGTTTTATAAGTGCCGTCATTGCGGTAACGTTATCATGAAGGTTGTTGACAGCAGAGTACCAGTGGTTTGCTGTGGTGAAAAGATGGAAGAACTTGTTCCTGGAACAGTAGACGCTAGTGTAGAAAAACATCTTCCTGTAGTAACTTGGCTTGATTTCAATGTAATCAAGGTAGAGGTGGGAAGTGTAGCTCATCCGATGCTTGCAGAGCACCACATTGCATTCATTTATGTTGAGACTGAGCACGGCGGAATTCGTGTGGATCTCAAGGATAAGCCAGAGGCAATCATAGCTCTTGGAGAAGAGAAGCCGATAGCAGTTTATGAGTACTGCAATCTTCACGGACTTTGGAAAACTGAACTTTAGTATAAATTGATTAAACAACGATAGAATATGGAAAGAGAACTCGTATTAAAGGTAATGAAAGAGGCTGGTAAGCCAGTAGCAGCAGGTGAGGTTGCAACGCTTTCTGGTCTTGATAGAAAAGTAGTTGATAAGGTGTTTGCTGATCTTAAGAAGGATGGCTCCATCGTCTCTCCAGTGAGATGCAAATGGACTCCAGCTCAGTAATCAGGTAAAATGAATTGGTTAATAAAAAGAAGGGATGACGTGAGTCATCCCTTCTTGTGTTGGTACAAAGCTACTTAGTTATTGTAGGTGTCAAGACCTGACTGGAGGAAGTTGATGAAACCTTCTACTGAAAGATCATAACCTCTCACTGGAACCAGCACATCTCCCCTTGGAGAGAGAAGCACGTAATTTGGCTGTGCATTGACGTCCCAGAGTGTACGTGCAATGTATGAGTTCGCACGACCAAGGTCTTTATATACCTTACCTGTCTGAGCATCAGTTATCTGATCCTCTTCAGCAAGCTTAGTCTTATCATCTGTGTAAAGAGCAACTATGATATAATCATTCTTAAGCATCTCAAGAACGCGTGGATCACTCCATACTCTGGACTCCATTTCGCGACAATTCACGCATCCATGACCGGTAACATCTACAAACACTGGCTTACCAGCCTTTTTTGCAGCCTCCAGGCCCTCTTCAAGCTTGAAATATCCAGATAGTCCAAGTGGAAGATGAAGGTCATATTTCTGTCCAAATGAGCTCTCCTCTAGTTTTTCACACACAGTGCAATTATCGTTGTTAGTAGCAGGTGCCTGCTGTCCAATCACAAACTCCTGTGAAGTAAGTGGTGGGAGGTAACCTGAAATTCCGCTAAGCGGAGCTCCAAACATACCTGGAACAAGGTAAACTACAAATGAGAATACTGCAATTGCAAGGGTCAGACGAGGAACTGACAAATGCTCAACTGGCTCATCTGCCTCAAAACGGATCTTACCAAGAAGATAGAGGCCAAGAAGTGTGAACACTGCAATCCAGATTGCAAGGTAAACCTCTCTGTCAAGAAGTCCCCAGTGATATGTCTGGTCTGCAACGCTAAGGAACTTAAGTCCAAGAGCAATCTCTATAAATCCGAGAACAACCTTCACAGAGTTTAACCAGCTTCCGCCGCTCTTCTTGAACTTCTTCAATAGAGATGGGAAGAATGCGAGAATAGTAAACGGAAGAGCAAATGCACCAGAGAATGCGAGCATAGTCACCATCGGAGCCCAGAACTTACCCTGAGTTGACTCGATGAGAACTGTACCTACAATAGGACCTGTACATGAGAATGATACAAGTACAAGTGTGAGTGCCATGAAGAATACTCCTGCAAGGCCTTTCTTGTCAGAACCCTGGTCGCTTTTGTTGACGAGTGACTGTGGCATTGTGATCTCAAATGCTCCGAAGAATGAAGCTGCAAAAATCATAAATACCACGAAGAAGATAATGTTTGGAATCCAGTGTGTCGACAACCAGTTAAAGATGTCAGCAGTAACTGCATCGCCACCAATCCAGCGAGTAAGCATGATGATTATTGAGATAGGCACAGTGTAAAGCAGGACGATGAATAAACCGTACATCGCTGCCTTGAAACGGCCTGCAGCCTGATTCTCAGAACCTTTCATGAAGAATGAAACGGTCATAGGAACCATAGGGAAGACACATGGTGTAAGGAGCATTGCCAATCCCCATAGGATTGCCTCGATAACGAGTGCCCAAAGAGCTTTACCTTCAGTTTCCTCTGCGTCAGCGGCCTCAGTAGCTTGCTTTACTTCCGCCTCTGCTTCAGGTGTTGCAACGACTGACTTTTCTCCTACCTTGACATTGAAGTCAAAGTACTCGGCAGAACAAGTAGTGTCAGAGCAGATGTTAGCGAAAATAACTCCACTGACATTTGCTTCCTCCTCAGTAGGCTTCACATCCTGCGCGATAACGATGCTGCCATAAAAATGCTTGGCGCCATCAGCTTCCACCTTAGGTTCACTTACCTCATATGGTACTCCAACCAACTCTCCTCCTGTAATAGAAAGATCATTGATAGAAGTCGCAGAATACTGATCATCAAGAGCATAAGTGTAATATCCTGCAGCGATGCGACCTGTAAACAGTATCTGATATACTCCATCACCTTTTTCTACAACTGAAGATTTCCAGTTGATCTTCTCAGCCAAACCTGGCTGAGCATAACTTACGGCACCCATAAGAAGTGCCGCAAGAATCATAATATTTCTGATAAGTTTCATCTTTTATTATTTTGCAAATGCAACTGATCTTGTCTCGCGGATAACAGTGATTTTCACCTGTCCAGGGTAAACCATCTCGTCCTGAATCTTCTTTGCAATCTCGATTGACAAAGTCTCAGCATCCTGATCTGTTACCTGATCTGCTCCAACAATCACACGAAGCTCACGACCAGCCTGAATAGCGTATGTCTTAGTAACTCCGTTGTATGACTTAGCGATATTCTCCATATCCTTAAGTCTCTTGATGTATGACTCGATCACCTCGCGGCGTGCACCAGGACGTGCTCCTGAAATTGCGTCACCAACCATTACGAGAGGGGAGATGATAGAAGTCATTTCGATTTCCTCGTGGTGAGCTCCGATCGCGTTACAGATCTCTGGTTTCTCCTTATACTTCTCGGCAAGCTTCATACCGAGAATTGCATGTGGAAGCTCTGGATCTTCATCTGAAACCTTTCCGATATCGTGGAGAAGTCCTGCTCTCTTAGCGATCTTCGGATTAAGTCCGAGTTCAGAAGCCATTGTAGCACAGATATTTGCTACCTCGCGAGCGTGCTGAAGAAGGTTCTGGCCATATGATGAACGATACTTCATTCTACCGATAAGCTTAACAAGTTCAATGTGAAGTCCGTGGATTCCAAGGTCGATACATGTTCTCTTACCAGTCTCCATAATCTCCTCCTCGAGCTGCTTCTTAACCTTAGCAACAACCTCCTCGATACGAGCTGGGTGGATACGTCCGTCAACAACGAGCTGATGAAGAGCAAGACGTGCAACCTCTCTTCTGACTGGATCGAATGCTGAAAGAAGAATTGCCTCTGGAGTGTCATCCACTACAATCTCAACTCCTGTTGCAGCCTCAAGTGCGCGGATGTTACGTCCCTCACGTCCGATGATACGACCCTTGATTTCGTCGCTCTCGATGTGGAATACTGTAACGGCATTCTCAATGGCTGTCTCAGATGCTGTGCGCTGGATTGTGTTGATAACGATGCGCTTAGCCTCCTTGCTTGCAGTAAGACGAGCCTCATCCATCACATCATTGATATATGACTGTGCCTGAGTCTTAGCCTCAGCCTTCATATTCTCCATAAGCTGGTTCTTAGCCTCTGCAGCTGTCATTCCTGCAATAGCCTCGATCTGACGAGTAGCTTCAACCTTAAGCTGCTCATACTCCTCGCTCTTCTTAGTCGCAATCTCAACCTGAGTCTTAAGGTTCTCTCTGATTGCATCTGCTTCCTTCTGCTTGCGTCCAAGCTCTGCGTTCTGCTGATTGAGGTTATTCTCCTTCTGCTTCAGACGATTCTCAATATCATTGATGTGTTTGTTCTTTTCATTGATATACTGCTCGTGCTCGCTCTTGAGCTGGAGGAACTTCTCCTTCGCCTGGAAAATCTTCTCCTTCTTGATGCTCTCAGCCTCAATCTCAGCCTTTCTGATAATCTCTTCTTTCTGACCCTTAAGAAGTACCTTTCGGATCACTATGTATGCGCTAAGTGCACCAATTGCACTCAGGACGGCTACCACAATGTAAATTAAAACAGTGTTCATATATATATTATAGTTTTAGTTGTCCAATAAAAAACTGACCGGTCGGCATACCTATCGGAAGCTGACTGGTCAGAGTTTATATAAAGCCGTTAGCTGGTTTGTCAGAAAATCTTAAATAAATAAGATTTGGGCTCTGGATCGTGGGTCTGATATCCTCCGTCCCAAAAGTGGAATCCCCTAAAGAGGGTAACATAGGTCCATCATTGCCATCCAAGTCACCCGGTTACATTATTAACGTTGATTTCAGCAAAAAATGTAACTAACGGCTGTTTTTATCAATATTTTCGAGATAACCATTGAGCTCTTTCGCAAGGCTCTCTTCGGCATCCTTCATCTCCTTTACCTGCTTTGCAAGCGACAAATTTGTTACGCACACATTAAGTGACATAATCGACAGAATCTCGATCAAGCTCTTGTTAGGATACTTGCTCTGGAATGCTGTAATCTGTCTGTTGATCTCTAGGGCAGACTTACGGATATTCTCCTCCTGCTCCTGAGATGTCACTTTAAGAGGGAATGTGTAACCCGCAATCTTTATCTTAATGCTCTGTTCCATATTATCCCTCAATAAGCTTTATGCATTTGTCGATTTCCTTAAGCAGTGCGTTGACTTTCTTCTTGGCTTCTGTACCGTTGCCGGCGGTGCCTTTGAATGCCTCAGACAATTTAAGGTTATCAATCTGTCTTTCTAACTCTATAATCTGCTTCTTGTAGGTCTCGTTCTGAACACTCGCTGCTTCAAGCTCCTTAGCGAGCCTTTCACGCTCTGATTTCTCAGATTCGTAGGCTGCAATTAGTTTAACTATGGGTTGCTTTAGTGTGTCAAGCATATCAAAACGATTTTAACCAACTTCGCAAATATAGAAAATTAAGTTGAATTATCAAAGAGTTTCTACGGACTTCATACCTTCTTCAATTGCTGCTTTATTGAGCGCAATAAGGTCGCTGTATCTTGCAGGAATTGATTTAGCAAGGCCTTTGTCCACGTTCTCCATTTCTACAACTGGCTTCATCTTGAGGTAGCCTCCGAGTACTGCCATGTTGTAAACCTTTGAGTTACCGACTTTTGCTGCAACATCAACTGCATTGATGCGGCATACTGTGATGTCAGTTCTTTCAGGATGACGAACGATTCCGTTTGGATCGTAAAGCAAAAGTCCGCCAGGTTTTACTGAACTCTCAAATTTATCAAGTGACTGCTGATTCAAAATGATAGCAGTGTCGTATTTTGTTACGATAGGGGAGCTGATCTTCTTGTCGCTAAGGATAACGCAGACGTTTGCTGTACCTCCACGCATCTCAGGACCGTAAGATGGCATCCAGGTTACCTCCATATCCTGCATGATTGCAGAATATGCGAGAATCTTTCCCATTGAAAGGACGCCCTGTCCTCCAAATCCAGCTATAATGATTTCTTCTTTCATGATTACTCGTTTTTTAATACATCCTTAATGTCGCCGAGCGGATACTTAGGGAACATGTTCTCTACCATCCACTTGTTAGCTGCTGTAGGGCTGAGTTTCCAACCAGAGTTACAAGTTGAAACAATCTCTACGAATGAAAGACCGATACCTTTCTGGCTGTACTCGAAAGCCTTGCGGATTGCAGCCTTTGCCTTGCGTGCTGCTACTGCTGTGTGTACTGACTGTCTTGTGATGAATGCAGTACCATCGAGCTGAGCAATCATAGGTGCAAGAACAAGCGGGAATCCGTTGAGCTTCGCATCACGTCCGTATGGAGTTGTAGATGTCTTCATGCCAAGGAGGGTAGTAGGGGCCATCTGACCACCAGTCATGCCATAAATACCATTATTGATGAAGATTACTACGATATTCTCACCGCGGCTGCAAGCGTGGATGATTTCTGCTGTTCCGATTGATGCAAGGTCACCGTCACCCTGATATGTGAATACATACTTCTCAGGCATCAATCTCTTAGCTGCTGTAGCAAGAGCTGGAGCACGTCCGTGAGCAGCCTGCTGCCAGTCGATATTAAGGTAGTTGTATGCGAATACAGAGCAACCTACCGGGCTTACTCCGATTACTTCTTCCTGGATGCCCATCTCCTCGATAACCTCAGCGACGAGCTTATGTACTGTACCGTGAGAACATCCTGGGCAGTAATGCATTACATTGTCTGTAAGAATAGGAGTCTTCTTGTAGACGATGTTCTCGGGTTTCTTGATATCTTCGATATTCATAGTTGTGCTTATTTCAGATTGTTGAACTTCTTGAACTCCTCTACAATTTCATCAGGTGTGTAGATGATACCACCCTGTCTTCCGTAGAATCCCACTGGGCAAGCGCCGTTGACAGCAAGTCTTACGTCGTCTACCATCTGGCCAAGGTTGAGCTCGATACTCATCATGCTCTTCACCTGTCCGGAAAGTTCCTGGAGTCTCTTTGTCGGGAATGGGAAAAGTGTAACTGGTCTGAGCAAGCCGGCTTTCACGCCTTCCTCACGAAGCTGATCAACAACTGCCTCGCAGATACGTGATGAACATCCGAATGCTACGAAGAGATACTCAGCATCTTCAGTCTGATACTCCTCATATTTTACCTCCTTCTCCTTGATTACCTCGTACTTGGCCGCGAGCTTTCTGTTAAATCTCTCCTGAACATCAGATTCAAGGGCGAGGGAAGTGATTACATTATATGGTCTGTCTGCAGTCTTTCCTGTAGTTGCCCAAGGTGCAGCTGCGAGAAGCTCTTCCTTAGTCATGCGTGGCTTCTCAGGACGAAGTTCAACCTTCTCCATCATCTGACCAACGATACCGTCAGCAAGAATGATGACAGGAGTACGATACTTGAATGCGAGGTCGAATCCCCAGTCAACGAAGTCGTACATATCCTGTCCTGAAGCTGGTGCAAGCACGATAGCGTTGTAGTCTCCGTGTCCTCCACCCTTTACGCACTGGTTATAGTCACTCTGGCTAGGCTGGATAGTTCCAAGACCAGGACCGCCACGCTGGCAGTTTACGATAACGCATGGGAGCTCTGCTCCTGCGAGGTAGCTGAGACCCTCACACATAAGGCTGATACCAGGTGAGCTTGAAGAAGTCATTACCTTCTTTCCACAGCTTGCGCCACCATATACCATGTTGATTGAAGATGTCTCACTCTCTGCCTGAAGGACAACCATTCCTGTAGTAAGCCAAGGTCTCTCCTTCATGAGAGTTTCCATAACTTCAGACTGTGGAGTAATCGGATATCCGAAATATCCGTCCACGCCGTTGCGAATTGCCGATATGGCAATCGCCTCGTTTCCTTTCATTAGAATTTTCTCTGCCATACCGTTAAATTTTTACTCTGTAGACTGTAATTACCGAATCTGGGCAGACGATTGCACAGTTTGAACAACCTATGCAGGCGTCTCCAACCATTTCCGCGTAGTGATAACCCTTGCTGTTGACCAATTTAGAAAGCTGAATGCTTTTGGTCGGGCAATTTTCGACACATACAGAACATCCCTTACATTTCTGAGTGTCAACTTCGATAGCTCCTTTGAATGCCATGTCTGTTTTATGTTAAGTTTATGTAGTTTTTCTAAAAACATTCAAAAATAATCAAAACAATTGGAATCCGGTCAATTTTTTGAAAATAGTTTATAACTTTGAAGACATTTAATTTAGGATTGTAATGGGAAAGATATATTTGAGAAATATATTCTTGAATGGTCAGCTTTCTGATATATTCATTTCCAATGGCGTTATACGTTCTATAATGCCGGCTGGTGGTGAGTTTAAGGAGGTTGGAGCCGATGTGGAAGTCGTGGATTGTGAGGGTAAGACCGCCATTCCTGGATTTGTTAATATGCATACGCATGCAGCTATGTCATTGATGCGTGGAGTGGGTGAGGATATCGCTTTCCATGAGTGGTTGGACCGTATATGGCATATAGAGGAGAAGATTGATGAGGAGTATGTTTACTATGGTACGAAGGTGGCTTGCCTTGAGATGATCAAGACGGGAACCACTACTTTCAATGACCATTATTGGCATATGCCTATGGCCAGAAAGGCGGCCCTTGAGATGGGACTCAGACCTGTTCTTGCATATGTTATCTGTGATAGAAATACTCCGGAAGAGTCTGAGAGACAGAAAGTTCAGTGTCTTGAAATGTATGAGGAAGCTCAGAACTGGCCGGAGAAATCAATGTTCGCAATCGCGATCCATGCTATCTATTCTGTGAGCGAGCCTATGATGCTTTGGGCTGTGGATTTCGCTCGCGAAAGAGGCTTGAAGATTCATATCCATTTATCTGAGACTGAGAAGGAAATCGAGGATTGCAAGGCGCTTCATGGCGGTATGTCGCCGGTTGAGTACCTTGATTCGTTGGGAGTTCTTGGTCCTGATGTGATCGCTGCTCATACACTTTGGCTTTCTCCGAAGGATATCGAGATTCTTGGTAAGAGGGGAGTTACATGTGTTCACAATGTGAACTCAAATCTTAAACTCTCTTCTGGATATAAATTCCTTTATAATGAGTTGAAGGAGGCGGGCGCCAATATCTGTCTTGGTACTGACGGTTGTGCTTCATCTAATAATCTCGATATGCTTGAGACGATGAAGACTTCTGCCATGATTCAGAAAGCATGGAGAAACGATCCTACTGCTATGCATATGGAGGATGTTCTTGCGATGGCCACTGAAAATGCAGGAAAGGGTCTTGGACTTAATATCGGTAAGCTTGAAGAGGGTGCTTTGGCTGATATTCTTATCATTGATACAGATAATTACAGCTTCCTTTCACCAGGTTCGTTCCTGGCAAATCTGTTGTACTCAGCACATAGTGATTGTGTTGATTCCGTTATCTGTCAGGGTCGCTTCGTTATGAGAAATCGAGTGGTTCCAGGAGAGAAGGAAATCTTGAAGGAGGCTAGAAATATTTTGAAAAAACTTGAATTGTAATGGATCCAAGAGTTGAAAGAATCATGACTGCAGCTGAGTATGTGGCTGCTAAGCTAGGAGGTGCTAAACCAGTTGCTGGAATAGTTTTAGGAAGTGGTTTAGGTAAACTTGCTGAACATATTGAAAATAAGATAGTTATTCCTTATAAGGAGATCCCTGGATTCCCTGTTTCAACAGCTATCGGACACAAGGGAAATTTCATCGCTGGAGAGCTTGGTGGCAAGTTCGTGATTGCGATGCAGGGACGCTTCCATTATTATGAAGGTTATCCTATGGAACTCGTGACTTTGCCTATTCGAGTGATGAAGGTTCTGGGTATTCAGTATCTCTTCGTGTCGAATGCTGCAGGTGGAGTGAACTTCGATTTCAAGGTTGGCGATCTCATGATCATCAGAGATCATATCAGCCATCTTCCTAATCCTCTTATCGGACCAAATCTTGAGGAGTTCGGACCTCGCTTCCCAGATATGACCCGCCCATACGATCTGAAGCTTATCGCATTGGCTAAGGAGAGGGCAGCGGAGCTTGGAATCCAGTTGCATCAGGGTGTTTACTTTGCTGGTACTGGTCCTTCATACGAGACACCAGCCGAGTATAAGTATTTCCGCCTGATCGGTGCAGATGCAGTGGGAATGTCCACTATTCCTGAGGTTATTGTAGCACGCCACTCAGATATTCCAGTTTTCGGTATGTCGGTGATTACCAACGAGGCACACGATGATTACGCCGAAGATTACTTTAACGATGGAGACGACGTGGTCATAGCTGCCAATGCCGCTGCAGACCGAATGACGCTCCTGTTTACTGAGATTATTCGTTCACTATAACGCGGCCGTTTTATGTAATGTGTTGATAGTGAATTATATAAAAGTGCGATGGTGGGCAATTTTGCCCACCATCGCACTTTTATGTTGTTGATTCATAATCAGTTACGTAAAACGGCTACAAGGTATTTAGGAACGCGTCGCTGTAGGCGTCGGAAGGCATCGCCCAGCCTCCGCGAGGGGAGAGGGAGATGGAAACTACCTGTGGACCGTCTGGAAGACATGAACGTTTGAACTGCTGGCTGAAGAACCTTCTGATAAAGGTCTTTAGCCATTTCTTTATGGTCTTGTCATCGTAGGTCGGAAGTGCCCTGCGTGCAAGGAAGTACACCTTCTCTGGAGTATAGCCATGGCCCATGAAGTGGTAGAGGAAGAAGTCGTGGAGTTCGTATGGTCCCACGAGGTCTTCTGTTACCTGTTTGATCTCTCCGGTTTCTGCAGCAGGGAGAAGCTCTGGGCTGATTGGAGTGTCGATGATGTCCATCAAGATAGATCTTACCTTGAAGAATCTGTTTTCTGCAATCCACTCGACCATACTGCGAACCATTGTCTTAGGGATGCCGGCATTAAGTCCGTACATTGACATGTGGTCTCCATTGTAAGTCGCCCAACCAAGTGCAAGCTCAGAAAGGTCACCGGTACCGATAACGATTCCGCCAGTCTGGTTCGCTACGTCCATAAGGATCTGAGTTCTTTCGCGAGCCTGGGTGTTCTCGTATGTTGCGTCGCGAACTGTCGGATCGTGCTGAATGTCAGCAAAATGCTGGTCACATGCAGCTGCAATGGGGATTTCGCGAGATGTGATACCCAAGGCATCCATCAATTCTGATGCGTTGTTCTTGGTTCTGGAAGTTGTTCCGTAACCAGGCATTGTGATGCCGATGATGCGGTCTCTTGACCAGCCGAGTCTATCAAACGTAAGAGCTGTAGAAAGAAGAGCCAGGGTGCTGTCCAGACCTCCTGAAATACCGATGACTGCGGTCTTGCAGTTGATGTGCGAAAGTCTCTTGGCAAGAGCGCTTACCTGAATGTCGACAGCCTCTCTGCAGATGTCTTCTTCCTGACCGAACGGAGTGAACGGATGTGGCTCGACAAATCTGTAAAGATCCTCCTCGAAATCTGTTGTGCTGAGGTTGCCCATAGGGACAACTGTGAACAGACTGTTGAATGCAGCGTTTGATTTTCCGTCAGGACAGTAGCTTTTGAAACTGCTGCTGCGGGCTCTCATATTTGAAATCCTTTCAATATCGAGATCCGCTATAGTGAGAGATGACTCCATCTGGAATCTTTCGTTTTCTTCGAGTGCCTGACCGGCTTCATAAATTCCTGTTGCTCCGGCAAAGGCAAGATCCTGAGTTGATTCTCCGAATCCTGCACCGGCGTGGATGTATCCGCAGACGCATTTAGCACTATTCTCAGAAAGAGTCTGTCTTCTGCGTAAGTCCTTGACAACCACTTCGCTATCAGCTGCTGGATGTGCGATTATCTGTGCTCCTGCAAGTGTGCTGAATGCGGATGGAGGTGTCGGACTGTTGATGTCTTCTCCTATCTCAACTGCAAATGTGAATCCCTTGAATTCAAAGAGCAGGTTAGGGGAGATCGGACATTGAAGTCCTGCATATCTGATCTGTGAACCAGGAAGAAGTTCGCTTCCGGAAGCGAAGGCAAATCCTCCGTTTGGAATGTGAATCTTAGGTACAAGTCCTTTGAGCTCTCCGTTACGGATGACAGCTGCGCAATTGTAGATGCGTCCCAGATGTCTTACCGGGGTACCGACAACGATTGCAGTGGCTTTACCGCGGCTAAACTCTACGATGTCTCGTACTCCTTGCTCTGCCTGTTCCAGCATGGTGGACATGCCGATAAGATCGCCACAGGTGCTGCCTGTGATGGATAACTCTGGAAACACAACAAGCGAAACCTTCTTGTCGAATGCTTCGCTTGTAATTCTGCTTATTTCCTCCGTATTAAATATTGTGTTTGCGACCTTGATTGTCGGAACAGCAGCCGCAACACGGATGAAACCGTAATTTTTCATTTAAAGTTCTTCAAAATTTACATCTGAGAAATTCTCTGCTGAAGGCTGACCTCCATTCTTAAGACAGTTATTCTTGATATATCCGATAACTTCCTCAAGACCCTCTGTGAACTTTTCAAAATCCTCCTTATAAAGGAAAATCTTGTGCTTGTCATATGAGAAATGACCATTCGCATCAACCTTGCGCTTACTCTCCGTGATGGTCAAATAGTAATCATTTCCCTTTGTAGCCTTAACGTCAAAGAAATAAGTACGTTTACCGGCTCTCACTGGTTTTGAGAATACATCCTCACCAGAACGCTCCTGAGCATTTGCTCCATCATAATCCTCACTGTACATAATATGTATTTTTTAATGTAAATCTCTACAAAGTTAGAGTTTTTTCTGAAAATCGGTGTATATTTGCGTAAAATTTCGATTAAAATTATGCTTAATAGACGAATATTAAGACTTAAGGCTTTTAAAGTCTTGTATAGCAGCGTGCTCTCTGACAATATGTCTCTTTCTCAGGCTCTTTCACAGCTTGATTTGTCTTGTGAAGCCACAAGAGACCTTTATGTTTATATGCTCGGCATCGTGTCTCCTTTGACCAAGTTGGCTCAGGCAAGAATCGATGCTGCCAAGGCTAAGTTCAACCCTACAGAGGAGGAGCGCAATCCTAACACTAAGTTTGCTGAAAATGCTCTTGCAAAGCTTCTTGATGAAGATGTAGACTTCCAGAAGGTGTTCAAGAAGAAGAAATTCTCTTGGGACCAGTATGACTTGTTCCTCAAGAAGGTATTGAACTCTGTTCAGAGCAAGGAGTATTATGCTGAATATATGGCATCTGAGAAACGTTCTCTTGCTGAGGACTGCAAGCTTTTCACTCGTATCTATGAGGAAGAGTTCGTTGATAGTGAGGAACTTGATCAGATTCTCGAGGATAAGTCATTGTACTGGAATGATGATTTGGCATACTCGTTGACTTGGTGCTGCAAGACTCTCAAGGGTTTTGCGAAGGGTGAAAGCTGGAGCCTTCTTCCTCTTTACCAGAGTGAGATGATGGCCGGAAGCGATGTTGAGAGCGATCTTGCATTTGTAAGAAAGCTTCTTCAGTCTTCTTTCGCTGCTTATGAGAGATACTCGGCTATGGTATCTGAGTCTGTGACTGGTTGGGAGAAAGACAGATTGTTCTCTACGGATATGGTTCTTATCGTGATGGGACTTGCAGAGGCAGCTTCATTCCCTACAATTCCAGTGAAGGTCACTATTAACGAGTATGTAGAGATTTCTAAGTTCTATGGCACTCCAAAGAGCCGCTCATTTGTGAATGGTCTTCTTGACAGACTGATCCAGAAGCTTGCAGATGAGGGTCAGGTTGCTAAGGAAGGCAAGGGACTTATGTAATTAAAGACATTATATAACACAAACCAAATAATTGAATATGACTATGTTTACAATTTTACAGGCTGCTGCAGGACAGCAAGGCGGTGGATGGCAGATGTGGATTATGCTTGCTCTTATCTTCGGAGTAATGTGGTTCTTTATGATCCGTCCACAGAGAAAGCAGCAGAAGGAACTTCAGAATTTCCGCGACAGCCTTAAGAAAGGTGATAAGGTGGTTACTATCGGAGGTATCTACGGAACTGTATGTGAGGTTAAGGAAGATAGCGTGCTTATCGAGGTTGACAACAATGTAAAGATCCGCGTAAGCAAGCAGGCTATTGTAAAGGATTTCTCTGTACAGCAGTAATTTACATCTTATAAGATGAAGGATTTCTTTAAGAGAATCTTTAACTCTTTGAATTTCGACGGGAGAGATTGGGCAGTACTTCTGCTTGCTCTCCTGTTGGCTTTTAGTATATGGATTATCCACAATATGGCCTTGAAGTACAATGACAACTTACAGGCTTCTATTGTGGCAGTTTCCAATATAGACGGACACGCTCCTAAGTCAATCAATGAGTGTCAGGTTACAGCAAAGTGCAGAGCTACAGGATACAAGCTCTTGATGTATAATCTGAAGGATAAGAATCAGCGCGTAGAGGTTACATTCCCAGCTTCAGCAATGAAGCATAAGTCTGGAGATGAGTACTATATTCTCTCGACAGATCTTATGGAGTACTCTGGCCAGATATTCAACAATAACATATCTGTGGAGTACTTTAATGCAGATACGCTCTTTTATCGATTCCCGTTCGAGCATCATAAGAAATTGCCGATTGAGCCGATTCTTTCTATTTCCTACAGACAGCAGTATATGTCTGATAGTGGAGTAGTGGTAGAGCCTGATTCGGTGATAGTTTATGGTGAGCCATTCAGGATTGATGGACTTGATGTCGTTAAGACTGAGCCTATCAGACGTTCTGACCTACACACTAATGTGAGCGGAAACGTCAAACTGGAGACAATTAAGGGCGTGAGAATGTCTGAACCTGAGGTGAGATATTCGATTGATGTGGTGCGCTTTACTGAACTTCAATCAGTTGCTCCTATCAAGACTGTGAATGTGCCTGCAGGTAAGACATTGTCAGTGTATCCGTCTGTAGCAAAGATTAAACTTAAATATGAATTTCCTCCTGTTGCCGGATTCACAGAGGATGTAAGTCTTGTAGTGGATTATAATGAGTTTCAGGAGTCACTTAGCGGCAAATGTCGCGTTAAATTGACTGCTCCACGCGATGGCGTCATCGTTTATGAGGTTGACCCTCCGTATGTAGAGTGTATTGTGGTGGAGAAATGATACTGATTCTTTCAGGCGGAATAGGCAGCGGTAAATCCGTTGCAGCTGGAATGCTTAATGAAATGTATGGCTTTCCGGTTTATTGCGCGGATAAAAGAGTGAAGGAATTGTATGAAGAGCATCCGACTCTTCTTTGTGATATTGAGAGGGAATTAGGATGTGATTTGCGAGATGAGTCTGGATTATTTATGCCAGCTGCTTTAGCTCGCAAGATTTTTTCAGATGGGGAAGCATTGGATAAGGTCGAGGCCTTGGTGTTTCCTGCATTGAAAGAGGACCTGGAGAAATGGATGAATGAGCATCCGGCTAAGGTCCATATTCTAGAGTCGGCAACGATTTTAGAGAAGGAATATTTCAAGGGATTCGGCGATTTTGCCCTGGTTGTTACAGCACCTTTTGAAGTAAGGATCCGTCGAGCAATGGAGCGTGATTCTTCATCTGAAGAGCAGGTGAGAGCGAGGATTCAGAAGCAGAAAATGATGAACTCCCTTGACCAACTAGAGCAGTTTTGCAGTGTGCCTTTTGAGGTCTGTGAAAACGCCGGAACAACCGATGAGTTGAGAGAAAAATTGAGCGAATTTGTGGAAAAACAGGGTTAACAAAAATGTTATAACCTAAAACAAATTTGTTTCGCGAATTGAATATTAATAATTTAACAAATTTAATACTTATGAAGACAGATCTTTCTAAAATTTTGTCTGTTTCAGGTCAGAGCGGCCTGTTTTTGTACGTTTCACACGCTAGAAACGGTGTGATTGCTGAGTCTTTGGTAGACAAGAAGAGAAGCGCATTTGGCATGAGCAGCAAGATTACTTCACTTGCTGATATCTCTATCTATACTGATGAGGAGGAGGTAAAACTTCAGGAGGTTTTCGTTAACTTGCACGAGGTTCTCGGTGAGGCTGATGCTCCAACTTCTAAGGCTTCTGCTGATGAGCTCAAGGCTCTTTTCGAGAAAGCTCTTCCAGCTTATGACCGTGATCGTTTCTATGTATCACACATGAAGAAGGTTGTTGATTGGTACAACTGTCTTAAGAAGTATGCTTCTCTGGATTTCGTAGATCTCGATGAGGAAGTAGCTGCTGAGCAGGAGTAATTCAATATGATGAAACTACAAACTTTGACCTTGGGATGTTCTAAGAACAAGGTCGATACAGAACATATCCTTTCCCAGGTGGAGTCTCTCTATGAGATTATTCCCGAGGGAGAGGATGTTTCCGTTGATGTGCTTCTGATAAATACATGCGGATTTATCGGTGATGCCAAGGAAGAGTCTGTACAGGCTGTTCTAGAGGGTGTAGAGCGCAAAAACAGGGGAGAAGTGGGTAAGGTTATTGTATTTGGCTGTTTGTCGCAGAGATACGGCTCAGAATTGCCTGAATTGATTCCTGAAGTTGATGGATGGTTCGGGGCAAGAGAGTTTGGCCCGGTTGTAAAGGCTTTGGGCGGTGAGCCTTCTGATGATATTGTTACTGGCAGATACCTTACAACACCATCTCATTATGCCTATCTGAAGATTTCAGAGGGCTGTGACCGTAGATGTTCATACTGTGCTATACCTTTCATCAGAGGTGCGCACAAGTCTGTTCCTATGGAGAAGCTGGTGGAGGAAGCTACTCAGCTGGCTGATAAGGGTGTTAAGGAGCTTATTATTATTGCTCAGGATACAACTTATTATGGCTTAGATCTTTATCGTCGTAGAGCTCTAGCAGAACTTCTACAGAAGCTTTCTGAAGTTGAAGGAATTGAGTGGATCAGAATCCATTATTCATATCCAGCTGCATTCCCAGAGGATGTGCTTGATCAGATGGCCAATAATCCTAAGGTATGCCGTTATATGGATATTCCTCTTCAGCATATTTCTGATAAGGTGCTTGACAACATGCATCGCCACGTTACCGGTGCATGGACACGTGAACTTATCAGCAAGATGCGCGAAAGAGTGCCGGGGGTGGTGCTTCGTACAACTATGATTGTCGGACATCCTGGTGAGGGTAAGAGAGATTTCAATGAGCTCCTTGAGTTTGCCAAGGAGGCTCGTTTTGAGAGACTCGGTGCCTTTAAGTATTCTGAGGAAGAGGGTACATACGGAGCTGAGAATTTCAAGGATAGCATATCTGCAAAAGTAAAGCAGGAGAGACTCGATCAGCTTATGACTTTACAGAGTAGTATCTCGTTGGATTTCAATCAGTCACGCGTTGGAACTCAAGTAAAGGTTGTGGTGGATGACTTCGTTGATGGAGTCTTTGTATGCCGCAGTGAGTTCGAGACTCCTGAGGTTGATGGAGAGATTCTTGTTAAGTATGATGCTCAGGTGATGGGACCTGTAGATCCATATTCTCTGATAGGAGAGTTTGTGACTGTGCAGATCACAGGCGCTGATGAATACGACCTTATAGCAGAACTTGTAGAAATTTAGTCTGATGATAAAAGGAAGATATATACTGACTGCGTTGCTTGGAGTCTTGATGCTTATCTCATGTGCTCCAGCCAGATATGTTCTTGATGTTGAGATGAGGTATGCTCCGCGTGCCGAGGTGGATCTTACAGACAAGAATGTGACCATTGCATATGGACAGGATGGTATATATCCGAACGATCCTTTCCTTAAATCAATGGCCGAGGGATTTGCCTGGAATCTAAGGGATAGATATCAGAGTTCTATCGGCAAAGTAAAAGTAAGTAATCTGAAGTCAGCATCTGACTATGCTAATAGAGATTCGCTGCTTAATCTCCTTGTTCAGACTGGAGCAGATGTAGTGTTCTTGCTTGATAAGGTTAATCTGCAGTCTTCATCTTTTTCTTTCGTTATGAGGTGCTATGATGCTATGAATCAGAAAGATAAAGTTCAACTCTTTACTGGTAGCAGTGTGGCTGAGTCTATGAGTAACACTGAAGAGGTGGTGGCTCAAGGATGGGAAGCTGGAAAGGAAGTAGCCACAGCGTTTGAGCCTCAGTGGAAGCATGAGCAGTATTCTCTTTATTATTTTGAATCTCCAGAATGGTATACTGCTCTGGAAAAGGCTCAAGCCTTTGATTGGAAGGCAGCAATGGATATCTGGATGCAATTTCTAAAGGTCAAGGATCAACTGAAGAGTGCATGCGCTGCGTATAACATGGCGACTGCAAGTTATATGATGGGGGATTACGAATTAGCCACCAGGTGGCTTGATTATGCAGATGAAAACGCAGACCTTCTTGTCTCTCCCGGACTTCGCAAACGAATTGACGCCAGAAAATAAAAATAGAGACTATGAAATAAAAAAGACCGACTTTGATGTGACCCCCAAAAGTTGGACGGTTTAACATTATTAAGAGGCGCTCTTAGATTGGAATAAAGCTCGGTATTGTACCGGGCTTTTTCCATTTAGCCTCAGTTTGATTCTATCATTGTTGTAATAGTGTATATATCTAAT
>JAFYVM010000027.1 GCA_017549145.1 Bacteroidales bacterium | reverse complement strand
TCCATTTCCGAAACAGCGGTTTCGCAACTGCAAATATAATACACCTTTCTTATTCGGCAAAATTATGAGATAACTATTTGCAAAAGTAGAATAATTCAACTCGTGAGTGTGGCTCACGAGTTCAGTTGGCAACATTTTGTAGTCAACTGAAATAATTACATCAACAGTCAAGAATTTCAGATGGCTGAATCCTGTTCATACATCTTTGGGCGTCTGAGTTCGTTTTCCTCTTTCATTTTCTGAATCATCTCTGAGTTAGGAGGAATAATCTCATAAGTAGAACTATAAGGTTTGCTATGCTCATAATGCTCGTTGAGCCTTTGCGTAACTTCATCCATAGTGATCTCACCCTCAATTTGTTGTCGAGCAAGTTGAATCAAAAATTCAGACACGCTAAGCCCATCTACATTCTGCAAACCTATTGCTGCACCCCAATTGTTCGCCCTTTCTCTAACATCCTTATCAGGATGATTCTTATATTCCTCAAATAACCCCATGATTTTTCTTATAAAGTTACGAAAAATCATGGGAAATAATCAAGAAGTATAACAACTAATACTATAGCTAATAGCCTATAAAGTACATTTTCTCACCTCTTTATGCCTCCACTTGGCAAATTTTCCTTAATTTTGCGTGATTAACTTCTCATAATACAATATTATCAGGAAGTGAATAGACCGTAATCAGATAAGCAAGGTGTAATATGGAAGACAAAAAGCAGTTATCCGAGGAGGATATAAAGTTGCGTTATATAACCCCGGCTATCAATGCCGCTGGGTGGGATAACAAGCATATCCGAATGGAATATTACTTTACTGCAGGTAGAGTTTTAATCCAAGGGCAACATCATGCACGCAAGGAGGGTAAGAAAGCCGATTATCTGCTTTTTGCAGCACCTAATCATCCGATTGCCATTGTTGAAGCAAAAGATAATAATAAATCTGCCGGACACGGTCTTCAACAAGCAATGGATTATGCTCAAATTCTTGATTTGCCCTTCGCTTATAGTTCAAACGGTGATTGCTTCATTGAGCACGATTTTATCACGGGACAAGAGCGCGAGATTGCACTTAACGCTTTCCCATCTACCGAAGAATTGCTTTCTCGTATTCACGCTGCCAAGCCATACGACGCAGAACAATTAAAGATTGTTGAGCAACCATACTACTTTGACCAATACACAAATGAGCCACGATACTACCAGCGTATAGCCATAAATCGAACAATCGAGGCTGTTGCACAAGGTCGAAATAGGATGCTGCTGGTAATGGCAACAGGTACTGGTAAAACTTTTACTGCATTCCAGATTATTCACCGTCTGACAAAGTCTGGTGCAAAGAAGAAGGTCCTATATCTTGCAGATAGGAATGTGCTTATAGACCAAACTATGGTGCAGGATTTTAGACCATTCAAGAAGGTGATGACCAAGATTCAGAATAAGAATCTTGATCCATCCTATGAAATCTATATGGCACTGTATCAGCAGTTGGTGTCGTATGATGAAGGAGTGAAAGACCCATTCACAGAATTTGCTCCTACATTCTTTGACTTAATTCTTGTTGATGAGTGTCATAGAGGTAGTGCTCGTGATGATTCTGCTTGGCGTAAGATTTTGGAGTACTTCTCATCTGCAACCCAGATAGGAATGACAGCAACCCCAAAGGTAAAAGAGGGAGCAAACAATCTTGATTATTTCAATGAGGGAGAGTATAAGGAGCCTCTCTACACATATTCGCTTAAGCAAGGTATCGAGGACGGTTTCTTGGCACCATACCGTGTTACCAATTCCTTCCTTAATGTTGACTTGGAGGGATGGAGCCCAGAAGAAGACGAGAGAGATATTCACGGATATCTGATAGAACAAGGCTATTTCAGTCGCAAAGATTTTGGCCGCAATATAGCATTGCTTAAACGCCGTGAAATAGTAGCCCGTCGTATTACAAAGATGCTTCATCAGATTGGGCGAATGACCAAGACGATTGTGTTCTGCACTGACATCGATGAGGCAGAAGCTATGCGCCAGTTGCTGGTTAATATGAATTCCGACCTTTGCAAGAAGGATCCAAGATATGTAATGCGCATTACGGGTGACGATACCGTTGGCAAGAAACAGTTAGACAACTTCATTGATGTCGACCAGAAATATCCTTGTGTTGTAACCACATCCGAAATGCTATCCACCGGTGTCGATTGTAAGACTTGTGGACTTATCGTGATTGATAAGGAGATTGGCTCTATGACTGAGTTTAAGCAGATTGTTGGTCGTGGTACCCGTCTTCGCACTGATAAGGGCAAGTGGCATTTTGAAATCCTTGATTTCAGAAACGCCACCCAACTATTCAAAGACCCTGAGTTTGACGGCGACCCAGAACCTCCGCAAGGCGGTGGAGAAGGTCCTGGTGGTGGTACACCTGGTGGCGGAGGAGGCGGAACTCCTCCAGGTGGCGGTGGCGGTGAGCCGAGACCTCCTAAGTACATCGTAGGTGGACACGATATTCAGATTACTCACGAAAAGGTATCGTACCTCGGAGCAGATGGACATACGCTCGTAACAGAGAGTTTGAAGGACTTTACTCGAAAGAATATTCGTGGAAAGTATGCTTCGCTTGATGACTTTATCCAGAATTGGTCTGCATCAGAGCGTAAGCAGGCTATTGTGGATGAGCTCAAAGAGTACAATGTGCTTATAGATGCTGTTCGTGAGCAGAATCCAAGCCTTGCTGAGGCCGACATCTTCGACATTATATGCCATGTGGCATTTGATAAGAAACCTCTGACTCGTCGTGAGCGTGCTAATAATGTCAAGAAGCGCAACTACCTCGCAAAATACGAGGGCGAAGCAAGGCGCATCTTGGAGGTATTGTTGGATAAGTATGCCGACAATGGTATCCTTGAACTTGAAAATGAAAACATCTTGGAGTTGCCTCCATTTGATAAGATTGGCAAACCAAGTAAGATATGTAAATTCTTCGGTGGCCCTGCAGGATTCTTTAAGGCACTCGAAGAACTCGAAAACGAATTGTATAAAGCAGCATAGTGGAATATGGCAGTTAACAACCTGATTAAGAGACTTCAAAATATTATGCGCCAAGACGCTGGTATCAGTGGCGATGCTCAGCGCATAGAACAGATGGTGTGGATGTTCTTCCTTAAAGTGTACGATGCACAGGAAGAGGTCTGGGAGTATAAGGCATATAAGGAGAAAAGAGACTTTGAGTCTATAATTCCCGAGCCTCTCAGATGGAGAAATTGGGCTGTTGATAATGCCGATGGTAATGCTCTTACAGGTGATAAATTGTTGGAGTTTATCAATACTGTGCTATTCCCTGTTTTGAAAGGGTCTACGGTTACTTACAATGGAGAAGAGATAAAAGGCATTGTAGTAACGCACGACACTCCTCGCTCTCAGAGCATTGTTAAGGAAGTATTCGAAGACCTTAACCAGTATATGAAGAATGGAATCCTTCTTCGTCAGGTAACAAATGTCATCGATGAGATTGACTTCTCTGACGCCGAGGACCGCCATACATTTGGCGATATATATGAGGGCATCTTGAAGGATCTTCAGTCTGCTGGTAATGCGGGAGAATTTTACACGCCTCGTGCTCTTACCGACTTTATGGTTAAGATTCTCCAACCTAAACTTGGTGAGACTTTTGGTGACTTCACATCGGGAACAGGTGGCTTCTTAACCTCAGCCCTGAACTATTTGAAGGAGCAGGTTAAAACCACAGATGATTTTGCTCTCTTCCAGAATGCAGTAATCGGCCAGGAGTGGAAACCTCTTCCATATCTATTGTCAATCACTAATCTATTGGTGCACGATGTAGAAGCTCCTAACATCCTTCACTGCGACTCTTTGGGAACAAAGATGAGTGATTTCAAGGATTCTGATAAGGTTGATGTTGTCGCAATGAACCCACCTTATGGTGGTAGCACCGAGGCAAGTGTTAAGGGAAATTTCCCTCTTGATATGCGTAGTAGCGAGACTGCAGACCTCTTTATGGTACTTATTATGTACCGCTTGAAGGCCGATGGTCGTGCTGCTGTCATCGTTCCAGATGGATTCTTGTTTGGTGTTGACGGTGCAAAACTCGCTATCAAAACGAAACTACTTAAAGAGTTCAACCTCCACACTGTACTTCGTTTGCCGGGTAGCATCTTTGCTCCATATACCAGTATTGCTACCAACATTCTGTTCTTCAATAATGAGCAGGCAGAGGGTGCGACCGAAGAGTGCCACACAAAGGAGACCTGGTTCTACCGCTTGGATATGCCCGAGGGATACAAGCATTTCTCGAAGACCAAGCCAATGAAGTTAGAGCACTGCAAACCTATTGAGGATTGGTGGAATAATCGTGAGGAGATAGTTGTAGAGGAAGGTAATATCAAATCAAAGAAGTTTACAGCTGAAGAGTTGCTCGCATTGGATTGCAACTTTGACCAGTGTAAATTCCCGAAAGATGATGAAGAGGTGTTGCCACCTGCAGAGCTCCTTGCTGATTACTTCAAGAAGCGTGCTGCATTGGACCACGAAATAGACAAGACTCTTGCAGAGATTCAGAAACTTTTAGGCATTGAAATTGAACGATGAACGGTAAGCAACTAAAAAATAGTATCCTACAATGGGCGATACAAGGAAAACTTGTACCGCAGGATCCTAATGACGAACCCGCATCAGTTCTGCTTGAGCGTATTCGTGAAGAGAAGGCACGCCTTGTAAAGGAGAAGAAAATCAAGAAAGATAAGAACGAATCAATCATTTTCCGTGGTGACGATAATTCCCATTATGAGAAGTTTGCCGACGGAAC
>JAFYVM010000026.1 GCA_017549145.1 Bacteroidales bacterium | reverse complement strand
GTTCGCGAGGGTGTTGCAATCATGTGGCACGAGGGTGTTGACGTATCAATCACTGGTAACTCAACAAACCCTACACGTTTCCAGCATCCAACAGCTGGTACTTACAAGAAGGAGCGCGTACTTGCAGGTAAGCCTTACTTCTCAGTAGCTTCAGGTGGTGGTACAGGCCGTACACTTCACCCAGATAACATGGCTGCTGGTCCAGCTTCATACGGTATGACTGACACAATGGGTCGTATGCACTCAGACGCTCAGTTCGCAGGATCTTCATCAGTTCCAGCACACGTTGAAATGATGGGATTCCTCGGCATCGGTAACAACCCAATGGTAGGTTGTACTGTAGCTTGTGCTGTTGACGTTGCTACTGCACTTAATAAGTAATCGCAGGGAGGGACGGTTGAAAAACTAAATCCCTCCCAACTGCGTTGGGACATAGAGATACTCCGGGTGGGGTATCTCTTTTTTTGTTACCAATCAGGGGGGATGTCCACCAAAAGCTCAATTTCGTGGATGGACATAGGTTGAAGGCATGGTTTGTCCACCAAAAGGCCAATTTCGTGGATGGACATAGGTTGAAGGCATGGTTTGTCCACCAAAAGCTCAATTCCGTGGATGGATTGTTGGTGTGGCGGAGGGACAAAGGTGGGTTGTGCACTTAATAGGTAATTTGTAAACAGGCATCCTGATCTTTTTGCCCTGAGTGAAGTTGAAAGGGCGGGGATGTCTCTTTTTTGTATAACTTTACAGCATGAAAACAGAAGTAAATCCAAAAGATACGGTCAGGTCAGAGGCATTTGAAATGTGGATGACATCTCCTATGCCGATGGTTACCCTTACCAAAACCTTTGATGTGAGCAATTTGCTAAAAGTAGGCAAGAAGTCGGGTGTGAAGTTCAATGCTCTTCTTTGTTGGTGTATAGGTAAGGCTGCAACCCAGGTTAAGGAGTTCTATCTTCTTCCTGAGCAGGACAAACTATATCATTATGATGCCATTGCAGTAAATGTCATTGTCAATAATAGCGAGGGAGGAATCAACTCATGCGACATTCCGTTTACCGAGGATATTGCAAAGTTTGTTCATTCGTACAATAATTTAACAAGACAGGCAGCGGAAGAGTGTAAAAGCTCTTTCATAGAGGACTCCATGATAGTTGGAACTTCTGCAATGGTGCAGACTGAGCTTGATTGTATAGTTAACCAGTACACAGACAAGTTCTGCAATCCGATGGTAATGTGGGGTAAGTACCGCAAAGGGTGGCTTAAGACCACTCTCCCGATCTCCTTCCAGTTTCATCACGTACAGATGGACGGTGGGCATGGCGCCATGTTTCTTGAACTGCTGCAGAGGGAAATAAAGAACAGGGAATGATTACCTTTTCTTCATTATGACATTAAGATATTGAAAGACGCATAAATATTTAATGATATGAAGAAAGCATTACGAATCTACGGATGGACATGGGTAATAGTGATGGCTTCTAGCTTGATCGCTGCTATTGCATTTGTAATTCACACTTCTCATCATGATTTAGCAAGAGATCCGAATAATCTTACTAAGATTGTAAAGGTGGATTTGCCGGCTATTGCAGAATCGAAATCAGAGAATAATCTAAGTCGTGGGGCATCATGATGGGATATGTATACTCATCATGGCCGCTTTAGTGAAGAATTGTCTGCAGCGACCACAAATGAGATGGATGAATTATGTGTGACTGATAGTTCGCATTGGAGTAAGAATGTAGACAGGGGCCTTATTCTTGTTTTTATACTAATTCTCAAACGACTTAAGAATAAATAACTTCAGCTCTGGGATTTTATATAATCACTCTGACAAAGAAATGGCTGTTTTTTCGTCAGAGTGCATTAGCAATCAATTATGTATGGGGATTTATTAATCCGTGAATCTGATGCTATACTTTCAGAGAATATCCACTTAGGGTTTACAATACAACTATTGGTTATATTCAAACGGAACGGAGCCGTTGACAGGACAGTATACTGCATTACATGTAGTGTATTCCCTATCGTCTCCTTTCATTGATGCGGTTGCAGCCAGATTCAGGGCGTTTACTTGCCATTTAGGGTCGATGTTTATTACAAAGACTGCGTCCCCGGTTTCTCCTTTGCTTAGTTTGCCTAAGTTGATACCGGAGTCAACACATATGTCGCTGATATATCTGGCGCAATTATTATGAGAAGTTTTATATACTTGTACGCCATCAATATAGGCAGACATAATACCGGCTACACCACTCTCTAACAGATAGATTCCAGCTTTATAATTTCCTTCGGTTCCAGCCTTTACCCTTACTTTGACAACAATTGTAGAATTGTTGTAAAGAACGGAACTGACTGAGAGACCGGCTGATGCATCATAGGCAGTGATATCATCAATATGGTTTACTACATTATCTGGATTGCTGCCAGAACTCCAGTAAAGGGGTCCCGTATTGAGTCGTAAACTTGGATATCCATCTACAGTTGGTGCTGCAATATATGTTGTATTATTTTTCATATAAGAATGGGCTGCAACAAGTATTGCTTTATCTGGAATAGTTCCTGCCTGGTAAAGTGAATCAAGCAGTTGTTCCATATAATAGCTGAACATACACTCTAGTCCAGTATGATTGAGAAGAAATGCTCTGTTTTTAAAGTTGGTTCTTCCTACATGATTATCTGTGATTATGTCAGGAATATCGTGTTTAATGGCTTGAATCTGAATATCTTCAGACAGAGAGCCATGTCGTACGATAATATGATGGATTCCTGAAACATCGGTTTTGAACTTGCCATCAGTCAATGTAATGTCTTCATAAGTCGTTTTATTGTAGAATGTTGCCTCATTGGTCTTGTTGGCACCACCCAAAAACACTGATATTGTTGCTGCATCTGTGCCGTCAGCTTTGATGACATTCTTGTCAACCTTGACTATGAGACCTATAAATTCAGTAGGATCTGATACAAAATCAAAATATCCGATATCTCCGATATGTTCTGTGCCTGCAACTTCATAATATGGCCCATACTCGTATGTGGCATCGATGTCTAGAGAGTTCATACTAAATATATGAGATCCTTTTGCCTCATTAGTTTCTGCATTATAATTTTGCCAAGGTTCATTGGTACTAGCATTGCGAAATTTAAGCCCGATTTTGATGTCAGGATCAAATGCAGACATGTCCCAGTTCAACAATATTTTGGCACTGTTGGTTCCGATTTCAGTGATAGCTGAAGTAGTAGTTATTTTGATAGCTTTTGTGACAAAAGATTTGATGCTGCTGATATCATATGCTCCGTCTGACATAATATATGAAGCATAGTAATATTGTTTAGCGCTTTTAAGCCCGTCTACAATCTTTGTGAATTCTCCTTTTTCATCCCATTCAATGATTGGAACCAATCTCGCGGAAGTAAAGTCTAATGTAGATTCTTCTGATATGATTACACCATATTCATAATTGCTCGAATCTAGTTTCAGTGTACCGGCAAAAGTCACAGTCTGTTCAGATATAGTCTTCAAGTAGATGGTGGTTTCATTGTATACCGGATAACGCGGAATTTCTAAGATTGTATCATCTGGCAAAGTGATATAGATGTTTTCTGAGTCGTATGTTATTTCTGTTTCAGTGTCAGCGTCATCTGGTATATTTTCCAATTTCTCCCATGATTCACCTTTGTCATATGAAACGTACCACTCATCATCTTCTATCTTGAGTTGAGGAGTGACACCATTTTTATAATCATTATCGTATGCTGGTATTTTTTGATTGGAGTCATCTAGCAGCCATTCTCCATTTAGTGTCCAATAGTATATCCCATCAGAATCTTTTCTGATTCCAATGACAGGAGTACGTCCATCTTTACCATGATAGATAGTTATAGATTTTCCGGATGCAAAAATGATTGTGTAACCTATTTCTGTTCCATTCTCATTGATGGGAGCAAAACCAGTTACAAAATCTTTTTCATTAAGGACGGTTACGATTGTCTTAAGAGATAAAATATTGGTATTTAGCTGATTGCATAGTATCTCCAGTTTGGCTATTCTTTCCTCATGATCGTTTACAGCTGTCCATAATTCCGAATCGTCGTATTTGCAGGATATACCTAGGAATAGGCTAAGGCATAATGTAAAAACGTTAAGAAGTTTCTTCATAATACAATCTGATTAAGTCGGTTTCACATACCCTTCAAATTTAGGAATTTATTCTTTATGGTGTCATAGTTTTTGCTAATTTTGCTTTCATGGACAGAAAGAAACTTATAATATTTATTCTTGCCGCCTTCCTTCCAATGATTGGAGTAGGGGTGGCTATGCATTTCAGTGCCCCTATTCTCAAATATGTGCTTAGCGCTGGAGTTATGTTCATTCCAACCCTTGCAGTCATTATAACGCAAGTACTTTGCAAGGAACCGATATTGAACGGAGTGGGAATCTCTTTCAAATTCAATCGCTGGTGGGTAATAGGTTGGTTGCTGATTCCTATAATTGCCCTTGCCATTGTCGGTATGACTCTACTTATGCCAGGAGCAAAGTGGACACCTGATAACGAGACAATGAAGATGGTCCTTCAAGCTATGCCTGAGGGTTTAGGAGTTTGGGGATTCATCGGAGTGACAATGCTAAGCGGATTGCTTTCAGGAGTGACTATAAATGCAGTATTTGCTCTTGGTGAAGAGATTGCATGGAGAGGATTCCTGTTGAATATGTTCAGTGGCAAAAAGTTCTGGAAAGTTGCCCTATGTACTGGTATTATCTGGGGATTATGGCATGCCCCAATCATTCTCAATGGTCATAATTATCCTCAACACCCGGTAGTTGGAGTCTTTCTTATGGTTGTATTCTGCGTGCTGATGACTCCGATATTGATGTATTTCAGACAGAAAAGTGGATCTGTGATTGTTCCTGCGATTATGCATGGTACATTCAATGCTGTGGCAGGTCTGACCCTGATGATAATAACACCTGCCAACGATCTTCTTTATGGTGCGACCGGATTGGCAGGTATGATAGTGTTGTTGATTGTGAATCTATGTCTGTTCTTATTTGACAGGTTTGTCAGTAAGGAGTAGCTCGTCAATCTGATTTAGAATATCTGTTGATTTCTTGACAATCTTACGGTTGATTCTACCTCCGATGATGCCACCGATGACACATCCGACTATTGTTCCGGTGATGAAGCCTGTCTGAATCGGACCACTTTCCATATAGGTTAGTCCCTCGTATGTTAACCACGATACCCAGATAACGATAATCGGAAGGGCAATCTTGATCCATTCATGATAATGCTTCTTGAATTTATTGAGTTTCTCAGCCACCTCAATGAGGTTACCTTGTGAAATGTCAAGATTTTTGAGTGTGTATTGCTGTCTGATTGTAATGATGAGGCATACAGCCAGCATAATACACGTTGCAATGGTAAAGTAAAGAGAAAACCCAAACTTATAGAATATCCATGTGCAGTAAGGTAATGACAATGAGCCAGCAATTATAGAAACGGTAACTGTACGCTTGATCTCCGACATATTAGTCTTGATTGATCTGGTGATGTGCTTCTCATTGATGATATCCTGTTTACTTATTTTACCTTTGAGAATCTCAATCTGAGAACGCATTTCTTCGAGCTCCTGTGAATATATTCTTTCGTTTTCCATTGTAATGCTATTTATTCGTTTGACATGTTTTTGAGTTGTTCCTTGATGCGGACAAGGCGTACAGAAACATTTTTGGCAGTTATACCTACGATGTTTCCGATTTCATCGTAGCTAAGGTTTTCCAGCCAGAGTAGTACGATGGCGCGATCAAAGGGACCGAGCTTGTTGATGCGGTTTTTGAGTAACTGCACCTGTTTTGTGTCATCATCGGAATCTTCGAATAGATTGATGTCCATTGTTAACGGAATAGTATCTACCTTACGATGTTTCTTTCTCTCAAAAGAGATACACGTATTCAGGCTGATACGATATATCCATGTCCTGATATTGCTTTCACCTCGAAATTTGGTAAAGCCTTTCCATAGGTTGACGAGGATCTCCTGGTAGAGGTCTGCTACGTCATCTTCATTGTTTGAGAACATATAGCAGACTGTATATATAGTGCCTTTATGCTCTCGAGCAATTTGTGCGAATTCAATTTCTAACTCTTTCATCTCTTAAGTTTTGCACATTAGACGCGCAATTTATCAATTTACTACAGAAATCTTCAATAAATATTTAAATTTTACACATGTAATATTGCAGATATGGTAAGATTTGGAATTGTAGGTACAGGAAGAATCAGTGACTGGGTGCTGAAAGGAGCTCCTCAAGACCCTAGAATAAAAGTAACTGCTGTGTGCTCGCGTATGGTTGAGGCTGCACGCAAGAGTGGCCGTCTTTTGATGGAGGCGATGATTTCAACCTTGAATCCGAATTTTCAGGCGGTCGCAGCAAGAGTTGATGAAATCGCTCCAATACATATATTATTACGAATTCAAGGAGTTTGCAGACCTGCTAGAGCAAGGAAAAAAAGAATCAGCCAACAATTCTTTGCAGACATCGTTGGCTGTTCTGGAGATTATTGAAACTTTGATTGCTTCTATTGACACGCATTGACGTGATTGACTTTCTTATTGAGGGTTGTGATTTTTAGTACTCCTCAATGGTTCCATCTCTATATACGCGCCAACATTTACCATTACTATAAGGTAGAACCATGTAATAAATATAAAGAGAACCATCTTGTCTCACATGGATACTAGCATATTGAGCTGAAACAACATATGCCCCCTTCTTGTTGATCATTCCCCATTTGCCGTTGATCTTGACTCTCACCATGTCATTATAATTGTAAGTGCCGAAGTCATCTGCATACTCGAACTGTGGCTGGATGACAACCTTGCCAGTTGGGTCAATAAAGCCCCATTTGTTATTGATCTTGATTCTGGCAAGACCTTCGCAGAAAGAGGATGCCTGCTCGTATTGGGCAGGAATTACATATCCTCCTTTTGCATTAACGTATCCATACAAAAGACCTTCCTTCACCAAGGCCAGACCATGACAAAGGTCTCCTACGATTTCATACTCGGCATTAGCTGTTTCTGCTGGTGCCTGCTCTGCCTGAGCTTTTTCTGCGCTGGCCAATTCAGTTACTTTATCATTTAATGAGCTAACCTGTTCCAAGAGTTTCTTTACGTCATCAGAATTTGACTTGTATGTGTTCTTTAACGCAGTAAAAGCCTCAATCATTGTCCCGAGTTCCTTGATCAGCACTTGATTGCTCTGGTTTACTGCACATAGTGAATCAATCTGGCGTTGCATGGCAGCCTCGCGAATTTTAAGTTGATTGATTTCATCAGCCCCTTTCTTCTGTGCGGATGCAGAAAATACTGTCATTAACGCAGCAGCAATAAGAATAATAGTTCTACGCATAACGTTTCTTTTAAATTATTTATATATAGTTCAACTTTAAATTTAGAAAACTGATTTTAATTATTTCAGAATGGATATGCAGTTTGTGCAGTCCTCTTGTAAGTGGAGTTGTATCTGCGTCGATGCTTCTGACTCACGGTTTGTGGGTTTCGCTGAAGGGGATTTGGAAGGATGCATGCAATGGATACGGCCTGATGGGTGTTGAGTTTGGACGCACTTCGTTTGAAGTACTTTTGAGCAGCCGCTTCTATGCCAAAAGTTCCTTCACCTGTCTCTACAATGTTAAGATACACCTCCATTATTCTTTCCTTGCTCCATAAAAGTTCTATGAGGACTGTGTAGTAAGCCTCGAAACCTTTTCGCCACCAGCTCTGACCGCAGAAGGTGAAACAGTTCTTGGCCACTTGCTGGCTGATGGTGCTGCAACCACGCAACTTTTTCCCATTCTCCTCATGCTCTTTCTTCATTTTCATGATCTCCTTGATGTCAAATCCATGGTGTTCCATGAATCGACAATCTTCTGAAGCTATCACAGCGCGAACCATGACTTGGGAAATATCTTCAATATCAACCCAAGTGAGAGTGTTTTCGTACTCTTTCACGCCAATGTTCTGCACGGTTCTCTTGAGCATCAGAGGAGTCCACTGCACAGGTGTCCATTTATAAACCAGTACCCACGCAATGCTGATTGAGCAAAATGCTATAACCGTTAGTATAATGAATCTTTTTATCTTCTTCAGCATTTAGCAAAGTTTCAAACTTTTAGAAAGTTACGATGTCTTAACGTTCTAGAGATCATTGAAACTTTAATCAATTTATAGTCATTTCGCGTTTAGGGAATCTTCAAGACAGGAATTCGTTAATGTTGTATAAGAAACTGATTTAAGGAATAGGTAAGGTATTGCAAAAAATGTATCTTTGTAAGGTTGGAAATCGTTAAATGATTAAATAAAAATAGCCATGAATATCAGAGTATTAATTTCGTTCGTATTGTCATTAGTGATGACTGCATCAGTTTATGCTGCACCAAAACCAAAAATGAAAGAAGTGAAACTTTCTTCCCATGTGGCATATTCAGGGTATGTTGTCAAGAAGACTCCGAGCGGATCGGGAAAGTTATACGTGTACAATATGGGTGACCTTTCTAAAAAGGATGTTCTCTCCGGTGAGTTTGATGGAAATAAGATCAGTGATGCGAGGTTACAATTTAGTCATGATAACGGACCAATTTTCGATGGCGAATTAATGTATGAGGTGAAGGAGAACTGTGTTGTATATACGTTGCTTAAAGGTAGGTTGAAGGGTGTATTTTTCAGAGAATCACAAAAGGCTTATTTTAGAATAGAAATAACTGAACCGACAACAATTACGAGAGCATACAACGGCTTCTCTTTTTCTTCGCTTACTTTAAGCTCCGTAGTGACTGGTTACGCACGAGAATATTCTAATAATCTCAAGAATATACCGCTTCATCAAAAAACAAAACTTCAGAGAGTCTATGAATTGGCTGAAGGAATAGAGGAGTGCTCAGGAATTGCCCAGACATATGAGCGAGAGATTGAATTCAAAGGACAAGATATTGTGGTGCGTGAAGATGGGTATTATACATGCAATAGATTTGATTTGCCTAACGGAGCGTATATCCTTAAAAAAGACAACAGGTATGAACTGTTGAATTCTAAGAATTACCTTTTGTGGGATACAAAGGATATAATCTTGAAAAAGGTGTTTGACAATGGCTTGATTTCGTATAACAATAATGAAGATCTTGCTTTTGATGCAGCAAAGTCATACTTGAATAACTTTAAGGATGCTTTCAAGGAGTATTTTACAGCAGAAACCCAGGAAGCATTGGATAGGATCAAGTATGCTCCAGAAATGAAGGTTAGTTCTAAAAAACTCAAATGCCTTTTGATAGAATATCCTGATGGACGAAAGTTTTACGGTGTACTTAGGGCAAAAGAAGGTTATGAGTCTGTGACTGACTTCTTCACAAAAATCAAGGATAGCTCGGAATTGCCTTCGGCGGAACTTTATCGTGATGGTGTACTGACATATCCCGACGGCCGTCAGGAAATTTTTGTTCAGGGAAATACGTTGACTCAGTTGCAGGAATTCAGTCAGAATAAGGAGCATGAGATTGCTGAAAAAATACATCGGGTGAATCTCAGGTTGATTGTTGAAAACGAGGCATATGTTATAGGTTCCACTTTGAAAGGAAAGATCAAGTCAATTGAGGTGTGCTATGATGAGTTTTGCATGTATTTGGGCGCTAATTATGACAAAGATGGCCGAATAGTTAATACTTGGGCTGCGGCTGATTTAAGTGAGATCGAGACAACATACCATTATGATGTCCATGGACGTATTGATTATTGTGTGAGTGTAAATCAGTATGCTGATTGGAAGAAGGAGAAGATACATATAAAATACTTCTATGATGATATGGGACGATTAATCAGGAAGGATTGTCCTGCAAACAGTTTCGCGATTGAAAGTGCAACGTATAGTTATGATGATAAAGGTAATGTATTGGATGAAGACGGTAAACCAATCTCAATGGACTTCAGCCGTCCTCAGTCATCTCAACGTCAATACGATGACCGTGGCAATATCATCCGTGAGGTGAGGGATGAAGAACTGATAATTTATACAATCGAGTATTGGGACTAATGGAAGGCTAATGCTTCATGTTAGTCTTTGGTGGCGAGAACGGCAACCTTATCTTGGATGAGATACATATTGCGCGTAGGGCTGAAATAGTGCCTCATGCTGCACCTACATCAGGTCAAGGTCCTAAACCAGGACGTACTATAATCAATGAAGGCCTGCCTCTCAATGAATACTATTATGAATTCAAAGAGTTTGCAGACCTTATCGAAGCAGGAAAGACAGAGTCGGAATCAAATTCTCTTGATACCTCACTTGCCGTCCTGGAAATCATTGACAAAATATTATAGCTGGTGGCTATTACTGCTTTCTGTAGTAATGTCCATCGCTCTTGAGACGTTTGCCTTGTATCTCGATATATGAAGGATATTTGTCATTGTAAGCTTGAAGTCTTATGGAGTTACCTTTGATTGTGAATGAGCCATGTTCAGTAGTGACTCCAAATCGGCTGTTAAAGAACATCAGATAATTTCCGTTGTCGTAAAATGCTATTTTTTGTTGCTCTCCGTCTATTGTGAGTACCCATGTGCCGTATATCCATTTGTATGAGTCGCTTTCTTGTCCGTAAGAGTACTCATAACTATCTGAACTATAATTGTCCTCAGAGTCACCGGCTACAGCTGATATCATAAGGATAAACATTATCAAAAGCACTGCAGCTATGCCGGCTATGAGTGCGATAATAGTGGTTGGGCGAAGCTTTTTGATGTTGTATCCAAGCTTGCTGATCAAAGCGTTTGCAGAATCAGCAAATTTGTTAGCTTGTTCATCTGTGTTAATCTTCTCGGAAATATCCTTTGCTTTCGTAGTGACTTTTTCAGTTACATCACCGACAGTTTTCGTTACCTTTTCGCCGATGTCCTTTAAGGACTGTTTTGGCACTGTTGAACTAGAATCGCTTCCATAGATTTTAGTGCCGCAAGTAGGGCAAAAATTTGGACGACCTTCGATCTTTGTGCCGCATGACGGGCAGAAGTTAATATTTTCCATATTATTTAATATCCGTATATACTTAGCTTTATTGTGCACTATTCTAGTTCGGTCTTACACAAACGCCAATCGCTGCTTTCTGTTGCTCAACGTCTGTTTTGAAGTTTTGATATTTGAGCATATATGCTTCTTTAATCTTTTCATACATAGCGTCATCAATCGGAACCTCAAAGAAGTTTTTCGAAGGATACCATTGGACTTTAGGAGTTTCAGTAACACGTCGCATGATAGCGCCGTCATATAAATCATCAGGAAGTCCCTTTTCTTCTATACCCATGATAAAGCCCCAATCTGTTTTTGAGAACTCTTCACTATGTGCGTCAAGCCAACCATGAATAAGAGAGAATCGCTCAAGTTTTCCGAATGTAAACTCTGGCTCTCCAATCTTTCCAGATATGATTTCTATCCTATATTCACCAGGGACAAGATCTCCTACATTAAAGCTATTCATTTTAATTAGTAGATTCATAAAGAGATCTTTTCCTTTTTTGCTAGTGTCGCTACCGCTGTCTGATTTAAAATTGAACTTACTATACTGAAGTTCTCCTCCATCTACACGCAGATATGTCTTGCCAGTCTTTTTGTCTGTCATCAAACCCATAACTCTCATTGGATTCATAAAGAGATTAGCTGTTCCAACTCCAGTCAGGCCTTTTGTAGTTGTTTCTGGATTCGAGGCAATTTGTACCTGTTCGTCTGGATTAAAGCCTATTGTGAGATAACCATAGTCACCTTTGTCTGAGTAAGGTGTTTTTATTGATTTCTTGTCACTGATTTCCAGCCACACAGGGACAGACCAATTTTTGTCCACGGCTCCTCTTAGTCCGACTCTACCTTTATAAATTCCAGCTGGTAGGGGATCAATCGTCTTTTTCCTCCAACAGAACTTGATCGAATCATCACCCTTTACTTTGTATTCGTTAGGTTTATCTGTACGCACACAGACTTTAACCGGTTCTACATGAACAAGCTCTACTTCTTCTCCTGGCTCCGTGTCGAAAGGTGGAGCAGGTGGGCAGAATGTAATAAATGTTGTGTCATGTTTATATCTAAATTCATAAGTTACATCCTGTTCAGGTTCATCTAGATATTTGTGTTCTATTTTAATCGTGTATATTGGAACTACTCTAATGGAATCAGGAAGTCCAGTTGTATCATTTTCTTCTTTAAATTCAGGTATTTCTACCTCTTGCTCATCAGATTCCTCCTCCTCTTCCTGTGGAATCTGTGGCTTCTTTCCAGGTATAGGAATAGTTTTGGTTATGGTAGTGCTTTGATGCTTAGGACGAATACCAAAAGCAATTGCAACATGACCATTTGTTTTGCAGTAGCCAACATATTTTACATTAAAGGTTTTATATTTATATGTCTTCACTGTTCTTATTATACCTCCTTTATCATTTAGATATTTTTTGACGAAAACAGTATCTACTACTGACATTCTAGTATATCCACTTACTTTGGCATAGCCTTCATCAGAAAAAGTACCTATTCTATATTCGTAGCTATCTGGCATTCTGATGACTTCGTCGCCCTTTGCGTTAAGGACAACTTTTTCCTTAAGTGTCATTAATCCTTGGGACGAGAATCGTGGAAATCCGTTATATGTATCTCCATAGTCTTCCTTCCATCGACCAACTTTTTCAAATTGCCCGTTTATGACATATGGAAGTTCATATTGCTCTTCTGTTGTAATTAGGAATGCATTTCCATTATAAAACTCAGATCCCTTATACTCCTCATATAGTTTTTTATGAGGATTTACTGAGTAATATTTTGTTAGTGAACCATAGCTCGGAATGCACATATAAATACCATCAGATGAAACATCTGAAAGTTTGTTATATTGAGGTAGTTTGTCATATCTATCGACTTCCATTTCGATAATGCAGACTTCATTACCCTTTGTGTCGATAATTGACAAATAATATGTGTCATCTTCCTTTTTATTTTTGACAATTGCATAGCCGTTTGCAAAGTCCCTTACATATTGGAATTTGGGCTCGATAACTATATTGCCATCAGTGTCAACATAACCCCATGCGCGATTTATGTTACTATAATATGCTCTTAGGCCACATGACACAGGTCTGATCTCCAGTTCAGTGCTAAAAGAATTGAATTCTTCATATAGATCTGGATAGATCTTTTCGAGATTAGTATTGACATAGGAGGTTGCTGTTTTTCCGCTAGGTGCGAATGTCTTTACAATGGCAACGCTATCTTCAAACCCTTTGATTTCGCTAAATTCTTGAGGTAGGTCTTTAATCGTTCTGTTAGAATACAAGACGACTTTGTTGTTGGAGTTCATGTCTATCGCTATGCATGCTCCGTTTGAAAACTTAGGGAAGTCATAGTTGGTAGACTCCCAGTTAGGGCCATATAGCCTAGTTCCATTAAGACGATAAAATGCGTATTTTCCATTTTTGCGGATTGTGACTATACCATCGCTTAAAGGTCCGAGGTCATACTCGTCCAGATTTAGGTTGATAAAGGTCGTCTTACTATTGACATATGGATTTATTCCTTGTCCTGATGCATCTACACTAATGCAACACAATGCAATCATTAATGTAAGAACTGTATTAAGTAAAGTTTTCATATATGAACTAGTTTTAAGTTATATGCTTCTTCCCTACAAATATACATGAAAATTATGACCAATCTATTGTAATAGCCAGAATTTCCTCACCATATTTCTTGAACCTCTCCTCTCCGAAACCTTTGATTCTAAGAAGGTCAGCCTTTGTTTTTGGGGCGCGAGCTGCAATCTCCATAAGTGTGCTTTGGTGCATGATCATAAAGGCTGGCACATTATCCTTCTTGAAACGCTCGCTTCTCCACTGCTGGAGTCTCTCTCTCAGCTCTTCATTTACAATACCAGGTTCATCTTCTGCCTTTACAAGTTTTTTCAGACGACGTGTCTTTGTGACCTTGCGCTCCTCGAGCAGACATTCGGTCTTGGTCTTGTTATATGCTTCAAGTGTAAACCTCTCGTTCTGAATCATATCCATTGCATTGCACGCAATCTCAAGGCGTGGAAGCAACTCATCCAATGCTTCTTTAGCCTTCTTGGCAACCTCCTTATTGTCAACCTCTAAGGTTCCAAGCTTAGAACAGAAATCTCGAATGTCTTCAAGAATAGGAAGAAAGTACCCAGAGGCTTTGGTAAGTCTCTCGTTCAAGAAGGTGTCATCAGACATTCTAGATGCCTCAATATGTGAAAGCTGTGCTCTGAATGTCTCAGCCACTTTCTTTGCCTGGTCCAGTGCATCGCCGCGTTTCAGTAGTCCGGTATATTCAGATTCATAGATATTGAGCAGCTTCTCCCTCCAGACCTTTCTTATCCATCCGAGTCCGCTACCAATCTGTTCGAAATCAAAGATCTCGCGATAGATATCATAGGTGTAGCCTCTCTCCTCGCATTCAAGTTTCTCACGTGCAGTCTGTGCTCCTGCCTGAATGAATTCATTGAAATCAGAGACATGGATATCAGAATATATGGTGGAAGTTCTGATAGGTGAGTCAAGAGATATTCCCTCAAGTGTGCGGCAACGTGATAGTGCCACATACACCTGTCCGAAGGCAAACGCAGCACCTGCATCAATTATTACTTTGTCAAAGGTCAGACCTTGGCTTTTGTGAATGGTGATTGCCCATGCAATCCTCAGTGGGAGTTGTTTGAACGTACCTACCACGCTTTGTTCAATCTCTCCAGATTCATCGTTCAGGACATATTGTGAGTTGGCCCATTCAGTCGGAGTTACAGAGATTGTCAATCCGTCAGAGTCAGTTACGCTCACCACGCCATTGGCTCCGATTTCAGAGACCTTACCGATCTTACCATTATAGAATCCGGCCTCAGAGTCATTTCTGATGAACATTACCTGTGCTCCTTTCTTTAACGAAAGCATCTCATCCGCAGGGTAGCTGTTTTCAGGAAATTCTCCATCTATCTCAGCTCCGAAGGTTACAATATCTCCAGGAAGCGCGTCCAGCTTCATAGTATTCACCTTGTCCGCTTGAGCGTTGTGGGTGGTCAGACGGATTACGTCGTCACAATCTTCATATGCCTTCACCCTTGAATTAAGCGACTGCAGAATCTTTGCAGACGGGCGGTTTTCTCGGATACCATTCAATATATCAACGAATTCCTGGTCCTGCTGACGATGTACCTTCTGTAGCTCTATGGTTACATATGACAGTTTCTGCAGTGCTTTCGAATGGAAGAAATACGGTGACTGATACACCTGAGAGATGTATTGCCTCTCATTTTCCTTTACTACAGGGGAGAGCTGCTGGGCATCTCCAATCATCAGGAGCTGCACTCCACCAAACGGTTTGTCGCTATGCCTGTATCTCCTGAGTGTCATATCCACGGCATCCAGCAGGTCTGCTCTCACCATTGAAATCTCGTCAATAATCAATAGATCCAAGGTGCGGATGATCTTTACTCTTTCTTTTCTAAGGCTTCTGTAACGCTCCGGCATCTGATACTCTGTCACGAGTTCCTTCACATCTGGAAGGTATGGACAGAGCGGGAGCTGGAAAAATGAGTGGATTGTGCTGCCCCCGGCGTTGATAGCCGCCACTCCTGTCGGGGCTAGTACTACGAATCGTTTGCTCGTAGTCTGTGTAACATATTTCAGGAACGTCGTTTTTCCCGTCCCGGCCTTTCCCGTCAAAAACACTGATCTCCCCGTGGCCTTCACATACCTCTCCGCCATCTCAAAAATTTCGTCCTTCTCCATGTCCTTCTAAATTTTACATCTCCCGCAAACTTACAAAACATTTCGCATTATCCTACATTAAAAATTTTATCTTTGCCATACTAATTCAGAATCATGATGAAAAACATATTTCCCCTTATAATCTGTACTATATTATTGTGCTCTTGTGCTTCAGAAAGCAGAACTCCTCTGAAATTGCATTATGACAAACCTGCAGAGTATTTTGAGGAGGCTTTGCCACTTGGAAATGGTCGTTTGGGAGCCATGGTATATGGTGGAACCAGCATGGATAGAATCTCATTGAATGATATTACTTTATGGACTGGTGAGCCCGATAAGGAAGGTGAGCATCCAGATTATAAACTCATTGAAAGCTTGACTCCCTGGGGTGAAGCGTCGCAGTGGGTGGAGCAGATCCGTAAGGCATTGGATGAAGAAGATTATGCGACTGCAGATAAACTTCAGAGACGCCTGCAGGGCCATTTTAGTGAGAACTATCAGCCTCTTGGTTGGCTTGAACTAGTATATCCGGAAGGTGAGATTGCTGACTACTACCGCGAACTTGATCTTTCTAGAGCTGTGGCAACCGTTCAGTATAAGAGAGATGGAAAGGCATTCAAGGCAGAATATATGGTGTCATCGCCAGACTCGGTTGTAGTTATACGTTTGACAGGAGAAACTCCGATAGAGGCGGAAATCAAACTCTGTTCCCGTCTTCCTCATGATTCAAAGGTTGAAGGCTCATCAATCGTGAGTGAGGGCTACACAGCATACCATTCTTATCCGGTTTACTATCATGCCGCACAGGAGAAGTTTATGTATGACCCTGATAGGGGAATTCATTATAGCACAGTTGTGCGTTGCGAGGATGCTGTGGCTGAAGGTGAGGTTTTGAAGGTGTCTGGAGTTAATGAGGCTGTGATCTATGTGACTAACTCCACAAGTTTTGCAGGATTTGATAAGGACCCGGTCAAGGAAGGAAAGGAATATAAGCAGGAGGCTCAGAGAAACTCGGATGAGGCAGTTAAGAAGGGTTGGAAAAGGTTGATGGCCAATCATTTGAAGGACTATAAGGAACTTTTTGACAGAGTTAATATCTGGCTGGGAGATACGGAAGAGGAGATTAAGGCTCTGCCTACAGATCAGCAGCTTCTTCGTTATGCTGATGGGGAGGCTAATCCTGAATTGGAGGCATTATACTTCCAGTATGGCCGTTATCTGTTGATCTCGTCTTCACGTACAATTGGTGTTCCTGCCAATCTTCAGGGAATATGGAACGAGTACATGCTACCTCCATGGAGCTCTAACTACACTGTAAATATCAATCTTGAGGAAAACTATTGGGCTGCGGAGGCTGCCGGTCTTCCTGAGATGCATGAGGTGCTGCTCGGCTTTGTAAGGAATCTTTCTCAAAACGGTAATGCTACAGCTAAGAACTTCTATGGAATTGATAGAGGCTGGTGCCTTGCTCATAACTCAGATATCTGGGCAATGACTTGTCCGGTGGGCCTTGGTACTGGAGATCCATGCTGGGCAAACTGGTCATTTGGCGGAGCATGGCTTGCTACCCATATCTGGGAACATTGGCTTTTCAATAGAGATATGGATGCTCTGAAGAGAGATTATCCGGCATTAAAGGGCGCTGCTGAGTTCTGCATTGATTATCTGGTGGAGAAGAATGATGAACTTGTACCTTCTCCGACTACGTCTCCTGAGAATATATATGTAACTCCTGAGGGCTACAGAGGCAGCACATTGTATGGCTCGACAGCAGATCTTGCCATTATCCGTGAGTGCTTGATTGATGCAACTTCTGCAGCTGAACTGCTCGGTGATGTTGACTTTGTGGTTGAGGCCTCAGACGTGCTTAGAAGGCTTCATGGATATAGGATAGGAGAGGATGGAGCACTGCAGGAGTGGTATCATGATTGGAGAGACAGCGATCCTAGCCATCGCCATCAGTCGCACCTTATCGGCGCATATCCCGGACATCAGATAAAGGCTGGCACAGAACTCGGCAATGCGGCATTGAAGACTCTTGAAATCAAGGGCTTCAACACAACAGGATGGAGCTGCGGATGGAGAGTTAATCTCTACGCACGCCTCGGCGATGCAGAAGGCGCATATAAGATGTATAGAAGATTGCTTCAATACGTAAGTCCTGATAATTATCAGGGTGAGGATGCGCGTCGCGGAGGTGGTACTTATCCGAATCTCTTTGATGCACATTCTCCATTCCAGATTGATGGCAATTTCGGAGGCTGCGCCGGTGTAATCGAGATGTTGGTTCAGTCTACCGAGGATGGTGTGGACGCACTGCCTGCCCTCCCGTCTGCTTGGCCGGAAGGTTATATCAAGGGTGTACGAACTCGTACCGGTGAAGTGGTTGATCTATCTTGGAAGGATGGAAAGGTAAAATCACTTCTTCTTTCCAAACCACGTCGCTGAGCACCAGAGCTGCTCTAGCGGACCTCTCTTGTGGTGTTTCATCCACCATGTACAGAACACAAACTGAAGAGCTATACAGCCTATTCCCATAAGGAAGCTGGCTGCGTGGCCGCATTTGTCATAAAGACCGAATCCCCAGTTGTAGAAAAGAATGGCTCCGATGACTGACTGTCCGATGTAGTTAGTGAGACTCATCTTGCCGTATGGGGCAATCTTGATCATCCAGTTTTTCGCTGATGTGCAATAGTAGAGAAGGGTAGTGCCGGATACGATAAAGGCCATCATAGCTACATTCTTCCACATATTGAGAGCTACTTTGAGGCTCTTTGAGACGCATGCGATATCTGCTGTTGCCTTAGGTGCATACTTGTATAGCGGAAGGAGGATGACAAATGCGAAGATAGAGCTGATAAGTACCTTTTTCCAAACAGCAAGGTTGTTACCCTCATTGTAGAACAGACGGGTTCTACCGAGCATTATACCTATAAGGAAGAAGAGGATAGTCTGTGTGAATCTACCATTTTCAATTGCCCAAAGGAAGTTTACAGGAAAACCATATTTGATACCAGCAACAGCTACATCGATGATGCTGCCCTGTGACTGTGCTGGAATGATATTTTCGAAGAGTTGTCCGCTGCCAAGGTCAAGGATTGGAGTGGCAGGGTCGATAATGCCGCGTACAAGGTATACAAGCTCAATTGGCTGTAGTGCCATCAAGATGATGAAGGCGATGATCACCTTATTGCTTGCTCTGATGAGCGGGATAATCATTAGTCCGCAGGCTGCATATACAGTCAGGATGTCACCATTGTAGAAAAGCAGGTCAAACAAGCCGAAGAGCATCAATAGAACCATTCTCCATGCGAATCTTGGGCGGAAATCAATACCTTTCTGTGCCTGGTTGTCGTGCTGAATGAAGAAACTCAGACCGAAGAGCATAGCGAATATAGCATACATCTTTCCTGCAAGCAGGAAGAATGTAGAATCCCAGACGGCAGTGTTGATAGTATTCCACAGTTCATTCTTTGGTTCTGGGAAAAGGAAGAAATTCAAATGCTCGATGAAGTGAATCAGGATGATTCCAGCGATAGCGATACCTCTGAGAATATCAGCAACGTCGATTCTAGTGTTTGGCTTAAGTGATGGTGCGTAAGTCATGATTATCTTATGTCCATTAGGGTGATGTCAAAAATTAGGGTTGAGAAGGCTTTGATTGGGCCGGAAGGGCGCGAACCGTATCCGAGGTTGTAAGGGATGACGATTTCCCAGCGTGAACCGACCGGCATTTCGCGAAGAGCTGTAATCCATCCTGTGATGAGTTCGTTGAGACGGAAGGTGGCAGGACGGCCTTTCTGAGTCTGGTCGAATACCTTTCCGTTGATCAGACGTCCAGAATAATGTACAGTCACAAAGCTCTTTGGAGATGGCTTAGGACCATTTCCTTTGCTGATTACTCGGTACATTACACCGTTGAACATGATGTTTACGCCTGGCTGCTTGGCGTATTCCTGGAGAAACTCCTGGTTTCTTAGCTTGTATGAGTTGTCTATTAGTTTTGCCATAGTTATTTAATAGAAAGTGCTGCAAGGTAGTCGTAGTGTTCGCCTTCTGCGATCATTTCCGCTTTGAATCCGTTCTGCTCAGCATAGTAACTAAGTGTTTCAAAGTCAACGTATATCCAATCGAATGGCTCTCCTAGAATACCTTTATATTCCATCTGATAGTCAAGAAGTCCGTAGTACTCGTCTGCAAGGTCAATCATCAGACTTCCGTCTTCCTCTTCGTATAGATAACGCAGGTCGCTGGAATCTACGATAACTCGTCCGCCTGGTGCAAGAAGATACTTGATGCGATTGAAGAATTTCTGCATGTTTTCGAGTCTTCCGATGATACCAGTTCCGTTCATAAGCATGAGGATAGTATCGAACTGACCTACGAATGACTCATCGTACAGGTTTACAAGGCGTGCGTCAACACCTCTTTCCTGCATCACTTTTACGGACAGTTCAGAAATGTCAATGGCGAGGCACTTCTTTCCCATTTCTTGAAGTGCAACCGAGTGGCATCCGCTGCCGGCTCCTACGTCAAGGATGTTTCCTGTAGCGCATTCCAAGGCTTTCTGCTCTAGTGCAGGCATCTTGTCGAACTTTCTGAACAGATCTGCAACGGGAATCTCATCATCATCAAACATAGATGAGTGAACAATGAGTTTTCCAGCCTTGCCAGTTTTGTGAAAATCATATATGGCAGCGCCCATAGGGTCCTTACCTGCTCCTAGAAGTGTGTCCATGACGTTATTTATCCGATTATATATTTACCGATCTTAGGGATTCTCTGGAGAATCACAGAAACAATAGCAGTCAATATGAATGCTACTACAGCTGATACAACAATCTCCACCGGAGTTGTCCAGAATCCAAGTACTCCTTCATCTGCGCTTCCAAGCATTCCGCGCATCCATCCGCATACAGGCACAAGGATGAGGAGGTGGCAGAGGTACATTCCGTAGCTGGCCTTTGATACAGGGAGAAGAACCTTATTGTAGAAGCATCCGCTTGAAGTGATTTTTCTGAATACAAGAATCCATGCAACTGTCATCAGCGCTACTCCAATTGTGTCATTGCACCATGTGGTTTCCCACCATACAGCCTTCTCCACAAGGCCAGTTGCAGGGAACTCTCCTCCGCAACTTTCGTAGACTCTGCGTAGGAAGCCGCCGAAAACGATTGCAAATCCAGCAAGATAAGAAGGGATTGAAATAGCCAAGGTCTTGCCCCATGAAAGTGTGCCGACAAATTTACGTAGGTATAGGCCGAGGAATATATAGCCGATAAATCCGCTGAGGTAGTAGAATAGACCATAGGTATTCCAGCTTGCCTCGCCCCAAAGAGGATAAAGAGCCTGACGCGGAAGTCCTGATGGACCATAGATTACTGTGACACCACCTGTCATCCAGTCTCTGATCAATGGGATGAATGTGGTGAAAAGGCAGATTCCAAGATAAACCTGGAGTTCTCTTTTGCTCACTTTTTCCGCCCACGCTGAAAGAAGTGGCATGATCATATATACACCCACCAGCATGTATACGAACCAAAGATGGCCGGCTGCATAGTTGAAGTTGAAGATCAGATTACGGAAATTCTCTACTGGCTCACCCCATACGAAGGCATAGACTACTGTCCAGATTATGAATGGAATAAGGATTCTGACGCATCTGCGGCGGAAGAATTCTCCTGTCGAGTAGTGTAGAGGGAACTGCAGGTAGCTTGATGCTACGATGAAAAGAGGCACGCAAGCACGTACGAAAGAGTCAAAGAATGCAGACCAGAATGCGTCCACTTCAGTCAGAATCTGCGAGCCGTCTCCTCCAAGATAAAAAGGCTCTGTGCTGTGTACCAGCAAGACCATGAAACAAGCTGCAACTCTCATCCAGTCAATCCATACTTCTCGTTTTGAATTGCTGTGTAAAATAGTATTTTCCATACAGTTAAATCTAATTTTGCAAATATACTCTTTGATTTCTGTTTCTCAAAGTCAGTTTTCTTCCAAATTTGTATTAGTCGCTTCGGACACATTAAATATTAGTGGTTATGAAACGTCTAAATTTTTATTTGGGAGCATTGACTCTCATGGCTGTTGTGATGATGACAGCACCTGAAGCGAAAGCTCAGGAAGACAATAACAGGGATGAAATCGGCAGAATTGTCAGAGGCCCATACATGACTAACAGATTCGGAGATAATTGGTTTATAGGAGTCGGTGGCGGTATAAATCTTTTACTTCTTGACCAATACACTCCAGCAATCGGTCCGAGCATCGATGCAAACTTCGGTAAATGGTTCACACCTTCAATCGGTATGAGGGCCGGTTACCAGGGAATCTTCACCAACTTTGAGAACCAGAGGTTCGGATATATGTATGTTCATGGTGATTTCCTCTGGAACTTTTCGGATGCTGTTAGTGGCTATAAACAGACACGATTCTGGGATTTTGTTCCATATCTGCATGCTGGATATTATAGGTCTTATGGTATGCAGGACAGCGACTTTCTCGATAATGAAATAGCAGCAGGTGCAGGTCTTTTGCACAATCTAAGGCTATCCAATCGTCTGGATCTCTTTATTGACATGAAGGCTATCGTAGTAAATGGCAGGGCAGTGGGACTTAATGGAGCAGCTGTCGTTCCATCAGTAACAGCCGGACTTGCAGTGAATCTCGGACTGCCGGGCTTTGCTCGTGCTGCAACTGTAATAGAAGGCATTGAACTCGTGAATGCTGAGCGTGTTGATGCGCTTGAGACCGCAATGGCAGCTTTGGAAATAGCTAATATTGCTCTGGCAAATGATACTCAGAAGCTAAGCAAAAAGAATAAGGCTCTTCAGAAGGAAAATACCAATTTGAAGGACACTTTGGCTACACGTCCAAGTTATACAGATTTCTTTAATGCAATGGAGCCTGCAGTCTTGTTCTTTGAAATCGGTAAGACAGAGTTGGGCGAGAAAGAACTCAAGCATCTGGATTTCTTTGCACAAAGCCTTTTGACTCAGGCAGATAAACTTACCAAACTGAATGTTACTCTAATGGGTAGTGCTGATAGTAATACAGGTACGATGGCTAGAAATCAGATGATCAGCCAGGCAAGATCTCAGTATGTATATGATCTGCTGACTCAGAAATATGGTATTTCCCCAGACAGACTCGTGATGAAATCGGAGGTTGTAAAGGCAACAGAAAAACCTGAAATGAGTCGTGCGGTGATACTTTCATTCTAAAAGACAAGAGTTTGAATTATGAGAAGCGCAGCGTTTTTGCTGCGCTTTTTCTTTAGTGGCTATTTTTAATTTGGCATATTCAAAAGAGGTTTTTATCTTTGTGTGATATCTAAAATTTTAATGAAAAAGCTATGGCAAACATTGGTACAACATTTACAAAGTCAGGAAAAAAGGCGGTTCTCTGTGGATCTGGTGAACTTGGAAAAGAAGTGGCTCTTGAGCTTCAGAGATATGGAGTGGAGGTAGTTGCTCTTGATAAGTATGCTAATGCGCCTGCAATGCATGTGGCTCACAGAAGTCATGTACTTTCTATGCTTGACGGTGATGCATTGGAAAGTGTGATCAGAGAGGAGAAACCGGATTATGTGATTCCTGAAATCGAAGCCATAGCGACAGATCGTCTTGTAAAGCTTGAGGCAGATGGATTTAATGTAGTTCCGACTGCTCAGGCAACAAAGATTACAATGAATCGTGAGGGAATCCGCAGACTTGCTGCTGAGACCCTTGAAATCCCTACTTCTCCATATCGTTTTGCTCAGACTCGCGAAGAGTTTGATAAGGCTGTAGCTGAGATCGGTATTCCTTGTGTGGTTAAGCCTGTCATGAGCTCTTCTGGCCATGGACAGACTACTATCAAGAGCCCTGCTGATATCGACAAGGCATGGACTGTATCTCAGGAAGGCGGCCGTGCAGGTAGCGGAAAGGTCATCGTGGAGGGATTTGTCAAGTTTGACTATGAGATTACCCTTCTTACTGTCCGTCATTGTGCAGGTACTACATTCCTTCAGCCAATCGGACATCATCAGGTAAATGGTGATTACCGTGAGTCTTGGCAGCCGCAGGCAATGTCGCAGCAGGCATTGGAGCTCGCAGAGGCTATTGCTAAGTCAATTACAGATGCACTTGGCGGATATGGTATCTTTGGTGTGGAGCTCTTTGTTAAGGGAGATGAGGTAATCTTCAGTGAGGTTTCTCCACGTCCGCATGATACAGGTATGGTTACAATGATCTCTCAGGATATGTCAGAGTTCGGCCTTCACGCACGTGCTATCCTTGGTCTTCCTATCCCGGAGGTTAAGTTCTACGGACCTTCAGCATCAAAGGCTATCGTAGTTGAGGGAAATACAACAGAGTATGAGTTCTGTAATCTTGAGCAGGTACTTGAGGAGCCAGGTGTACAGATCCGTCTCTTCGGTAAACCAGAGATTGCAGGACACAGAAGAGTAGGAGTAATCCTTGCAACAGATGAATCAGTTGCAGGTGCCCTTGCAAAGGTTGAAAGAGCATACGAGAAACTTCAGGTGAAAGTTTACTAAGGCTTATTTGAATTTGGACAACTTAGCGAGATCGAAATCGATCTTGATCTTATCAATGATAGAGCAGACCACTTCATAGGTTCTGCTCTCTTTTGTATAGTTAGCAGGGGTGATGAAGTTTACTCTCTGCTGTCTGAGAAGGCGGCGGGCCATATTCTTCTTGCGTGGGATATTAGGGTTGTAAACCGCAATGGAATTACCGCCGAACATCTTCACGATCTTCATACAAGGCACGTCAGTCTCTCCATCTCCGAAATAAATCATATGAGGGAATGGAATTCTCTTATTCTCCTCCATCTGGCTTTCGTTGACCTTCTTGTTGTCTCTGACGCTTAGGATACCTTTGTTGATCTTGAATAGGAACTGAGTCTTGGCTGTATAGTCGACGGCTACTCCTGGCCACTCGGCTTCACCTTCTTTATTATATAGGAAAGAACATGCGAAGATACGCTTGAACTCTTTGGCGATGGATGTGCCTTCAATCATCTCTGCGAGTCCGGATGAGTTGATGTAATGCTCAATTCTTACGCCCTTGCTTTTGCCGTAGGCGTTTATCAGTCCGAACCATTCGACAACTCCAGGGAAGAGCTCGACTGCTGCACCGAACTTTCTGAAATCCTCTCGGCGGAGTTTGATACCAGAGTTGCGGGCCTCATCAAACATCAGCTTCATATAGCTTAAGATGTTGCTGGCATCCTGGCCTAGAGCGATGTTGTCACTTTCTTGCCAGAACTCTTTTGCGTCTTTTCCGATTGCCTGGATAAAGCCAAATTCCTGCATGTTACCAGGAGATAGGGTTCCGTCAAAATCATAAATGAGAGCAACTACTGGATATTTTCTCATAATAAACGTGTATTAGTACGTAAAATCACCCCCTAATCGGCGGTTTCGCCACAAATATAATAAATATAATGCCTTGCAATCCTTATTTTTATACTTTTGCTGCCGAATTTTGAAAAAACGAGTACAACAATGACTAAACACTATTTTACAAGACTTCAAGAATCGATCAATGCTAACTGGGATCGTCCATGCCTTTGCAATTTCAAGGGTGAAGAGTTCACTTATGGTGACTTTGCTACTAATATCGCTAAGCTTCATCTTCTTTATGAGAAGATAGGTCTCAAGAAGGGAGACAAGGTGGCTCTTTGTGCAAAGAACTCTGCACGTTGGGGTGTAGCATTCTTCTCAGTTAACACTTATGAGGCAGTAATCGTTCCTATCCTTGCTGACTTCCATCCAGAGAGCGTGAACTCTCTTGTTGACCATTCTGAGAGCCTTGTTCTTTTCACTGATACTGACATCTGGAAGAAACTCGATATTACAAAGATGCCTACAGTAAAGGCTGTGGTTTCAACAGCAGATTTCAGAATTCTTTACACAGCTGACGAGAAGATCCAGAAAGCTAATGACGGGCTTGATACTCTTTTCGCAGAGAAGTATCCTAACGGATTCACAGCAGCTGATGTAAACTATCCTACAGACAACGATAAGGATCTTGCAATCATCAACTATACTTCAGGTACTACAAGTACTCCTAAGGGTGTAATGCTTCGATATGAGTGCGTGACTGAGAACGTGGCATTCGGTCAGAAGAGACTTCCTTCATATCCTGGTGATACTATCGTATCTATGCTCCCAATGGCACATATGTATGGTATGATGTTCGAGCTTATCTATCCGATCTGTGGTGGTGCTTCCGTATACTATCTTGGTAAGACTCCTACTCCAGCACTTCTTCTTGGTGCAATGGCTCAGATCAAGCCTTACCTCGTAATCACAGTTCCACTTGTAATGGAGAAGATCTTCAAGAGCAAGGTTGCTCCTGTCATCAACAAGCCAGTAATGAAGGTCATCTGCAAGATTCCTGGGCTTAACCAGGTTATCTTCAAGAAGATCCGCACTACTTTGCTTAACGCATTCGGTGGTAACGTACGTGAGATCGTGATGGGTGGTGCTGCTCTCAACCCAGATGTTGAGAAGTGGTTCAAGAGATTCAAGCTTCCTTTCACAGTTGGTTATGGTATGACAGAGGCTGCTCCTCTTCTCGCATACGAGGATTGGTGGGATTTCGCTTCTAAGTCATGCGGTAAGGCTGTTGACAGCGTAGAGGTTCGTATTGATTCAGAGGATCCAAGAAATAAGGTAGGTGAGATTCAGGCTAAGGGTAACAGCATCATGAGCGGTTACTACAAGAATGAGGAGGCTACTGCAGCTGCATTCACTGAGGATGGTTGGATGCGTACTGGTGACCTTGGAGTTATCGACGCAGCAGGAAATATCTTCATCCGTGGCCGTAGCAAGAATATGATTCTTTCTGCAAATGGTCAGAACATCTATCCAGAGGAGATCGAGGCAGTAATCAACAACCAGGATTATGTAATCGAGTCAGTTGTAGTTGACAGAGGTGCAAGCCTTGTTGCTCTTGTATATGTTGACGGTGATAAGCTTACAACTGACGGTCTTAACCTTGACGAGCAGATGGCTCTTATGAGAACTGCAGTTAATGCTGAGATGCCTGCATACAGCAAGATTTCAAAGGTTGAGGTTATGGATCAGCCATTTGAGAAGACTCCAAAGATGAGTATCAAGAGATTTATGTACAAGTAATGTCAGTCATGACTGACAAATAGTCAGTTAAAACTGCTTGGAACATAATTTGACTATAAAGAGCTGTCCTTCGGGGCAGCTTTTTTATTAGAATTAATCAAAGAATATAATATTATGGCAACAAACGGTAAAATTGGAGTAACCACCGAGAATATCTTTCCGGTGATTAAGAAGTTCCTTTATTCAGATCATGAGATTTTCCTTAGAGAGCTGGTTGCTAATGCTGTGGATGCAACACAGAAGATGAAGGCGCTTGCTGCATCTGGAGAATATAATGCAGAGCTAGGAGAACTAGCTGTACGTATCGAACTTGATGAGGCTGCAAAGACCCTCAAGATTGTAGATAATGGTATCGGTATGACTGCAGAGGAGGTAGATAAATACATCAACCAGATTGCGTTCTCTTCAGCAGGGGAGTTCCTTGAGAAATATAAGGACCAGCTCAGCAGCATTATCGGTCACTTTGGACTCGGTTTCTATTCTGCGTTCATGGTGGCAGAGAAGGTAACCATCGAGACTCTTTCGTGGAAGGATGGTGCTAAGGCCGTGAAATGGACATGTGATGGATCTCCAGAGTATCAGATGGAGGAGTGTGAGAAAGCAGAGAGAGGAACTGTAATTACTCTTTATATCGCGGAGGATGAGAAGGAGTTTGCTCAGAAGAACCGTATTTCAAGCCTATTGAACAAGTATTGTAAGTTCATGCCGGTTCCTGTTATCTTTGGTAAGGAACAGGAGTGGAAAGATGGAAAGTATGTTGATACTGACAAGGACAATGTAATCAATAAGATTGAGCCTCTTTGGGCACGCAAGCCAGCAGACCTTAAGGATGAGGATTACAAGGAGTTCTACAAGGCTCTTTATCCAATGGCAGACGAGCCGTTGTTCCATATTCATCTTAACGTAGATTATCCGTTTAATCTAACTGGTATCCTCTATTTCCCTAAGATCAAGAATAACGTCGAGATTTCTCGCAATAAGATTCAGCTCTATTGCAACCAGATGTTCGTAACAGATTCGGTTGACAACATCGTACCAGACTTCTTGACACTGCTTCATGGTGTGATTGACTCACCAGACATTCCGTTGAATGTATCAAGAAGCTACCTCCAGAGCGATTCTAATGTAAAGAAGATCTCTACATATATTACAAAGAAGGTTGCAGATCGTCTTGATGAAATCTTTAGAAACGAGCGTGCTCAGCTTGAAGAGAAGTGGGATAATCTAAAGCTCTTTATTGAGTTCGGAATGCTTTCAGATGACAAGTTCTGCGACAGAGCAATGAAGTTCTGCCTTTTGAAGAACACAGAGAATAAGTATTTCAGCATCGAGGATTACAAGAAGGCAATTGAGGGAGGCCAGACTGACAAGGATAAGAAGGTTGTCTTCCTTTATGCAACTGACACAGATGCTCAATATTCATTCATTGAGGCAGCTAAGAATAAGGGATATGATGTGCTTTTGATGGATTGCCATCTTGATAGCCACTTCGTGAACCTCCTTGAGGCTAAGCTTGAGAACGTGCGCTTTGCACGCGTGGATTCAGACAGCATTGACAACTTGATTCCAACAGAGGATAAGATCCGTCCTGAGCTCTCTGAGTCAGATCAGGAAGACCTCACAACAATGTTCAAGGCAGTCCTTCCTGCAGGAAACGAGTATAATGTACATGCTGATAACCTTGGTGCAGATGCTGCTCCGATCCTTATCACTCAGAGTGAGTTCATGCGTCGTTATCGTGAGATGTCAGCTCTCGGCGGAGGAATGAACTTCTACGGAGAGATGCCTGAAATGTACAATATTACAGTCAACATGGAGAACCCTCTTGTAGAGAAGATCATGGGAGCAAAACCTGCAGAGAAGTCAGAGGTTGAGGCATTTGCAAAAGACAATGACGCACTCAGACAGATCACTGACCTTGCCCTTCTTGCCAACGGAATGTTAAAGGGTAAAGACCTAAGCGATTTTATCGCCCGCAGTGCCAAAGTCGTTGAGAACGCATATTTGAAATAAGATATAGAGGTACTACTTTCAGCACCTGACCAAAATAACGTCGCACAGAGAATTCGTCAAAACTCTGTGCGACGCTTTCATTAAGGCCTATTGATCCCAAACTGATCTGAGTCAGTAGGACGCTAAAAGAAACAGTATAATTATTTAGTGAAATCAACTGTTGTGCGGATATCGTCAGAAGCTGCACCTACGTGCGCTGTAAACTTACCCTTCTCAAGCACCCAACCCTTCTCAGGATCATAGAACTTAAGCATATCCTCAGTAATCTCGAATGTAACCTTCTTGGTCTCACCAGCAGCAAGAGTCACCTTCTTGAAGCCCTTAAGCTCCTTAACCGGACGCTCAAGTGAAGATTCCTCGTCGCTGATATAAAGCTGAACGATTTCCTTACCCTCACGTGCACCGGTATTAGTGACATTCAAAGTAACCTTGTAACCAGAACCTGACTTGCTGCACTTAGCCTCGCCATATTCGAATGTAGTGTAGCTGAGACCATGTCCGAATGCAAAGAGAGGCTTGATGTTCTGCTTCTCAGCCCAGCGGTAACCCACGTAGATTCCCTCCTTATACTCAACAGAAAGGCTATCCTTGTGATATGCATTGAGAGCATGTGCACCATTGTCCTCAAGCTTCACTGGGAATGTGAATGGAAGCTTACCAGATGGGTTTACCTTGCCAAGAAGAACGTCAGCAATAGCGTGACCAGCCTGTGAACCAAGGAACCATGTCTCTACAACTCCGTCAACCTTATCAATCCAAGGCATCTCAACAGCATTACCTGAAACGATGAGTACAACTACATTCTTATTCACTTCAGTAATAGCATCAATAACCTTATCCTGAGCATATGGAAGTGCCATAGCTGCACGGTCGCGACCCTCTGCATCCTGACCCTTAGACTTGTTAAGACCACCGAAGAAAAGAACGATGTCAGCCTCCTTGGCAGCAGCTACTGCGTCAGCGATAAGCTCCTCCTCAGTACGTGGGTCAGTAAGATCGATTCCTGTATCTACGCTATTGTATGTACGGAGAAGATCTCCTACATATCCTCTCTGATATGTGATCTGTGCCTTGTCACCAATAGCCTCCTGAAGACCTACGATTGGTGTGCACTCGTTCTGAGCCTTAAGTGATGAAGAACCACCACCCACAGTCATCTTCTTGATAGCATTCTCTCCAACTACGAGAATCTTAGATGTCTTCTCAAGATCAAGAGGGAGAATGTTGTTCTCATTCTTAAGAAGAACAATACCCTCGCCAGCAATCTTACGAGCGGCCTCATTGTGCTCTGGAGAGTTGAGTGAACCGTATGGCTTGTTAGAGTTCATCGCAGTGCGGAAGTTAAGTCTGAGAACGCGACGAACTTTGTCGTTGAGAACATCCATTGATGCTCTGCCATCACGAAGTCTCTCGAGATATGGCATTGCAAGGTGATAAGCGTCGTAGCTGTTACCATACTTAGAGTCAAGTCCGTTAGTACCAGTACCCATCTCAAGGTCAAGACCATTTGTGATAGCCTCCTCAGTTACATGAGTACCACCCCAGTCAGAAATGACAGCTCCATCAAAGCCCCACTCCTCCTTAAGAATCTTGTTGAGGATTCTGTCGTTGTGGCAAAGATGCTCACCCTCAAAGAGGTTATATGCACCCATGATTGACCATGCTCCACCTTCCTGAACAGCAGCCTTGAATGCAGGCAGATAAATCTCATAGAGAGCCCTGTCATCTACAACAGCATTGTAGTGGTGACGGTTAGCCTCCTGGTTGTTAAGTGCATAGTGCTTGACGCAGACAGCTACACCATTCTTCTGAACCTCCTGGATATATGGAACGCACATCTTTCCTGCAAGGAACGGATCCTCTCCCATATACTCAAAGTTACGTCCACAAAGCGGTGTACGGTAAATGTTTACTCCTGGTCCGAGGAGCACATCCTTCTCGCGGTAGCGTGCCTCTTCTCCGATTGATTTTCCATAAAGCGCAGACATTTCCTCTGACCAGCTGGCTGCCAAGCAAGTAAGGGCAGGGTATGCTGTACATGAGTCATTAGTCCATCCAGCCTGATCCCACTCGTCCCATTTTACCTCTGGACGGATACCGTGAGGACCATCTGTAGTCCATAGCTCAGGAATACCCAAGCGTGGAACACCTGCAGAAGAGAACTTAGACTGTGCATGAAGAATGCCTACCTTTTCCTCAAGGGTCATGCGTGAAAGAGCGTCTTCGACTCTTACTTCGAGTGGCTGACTCTCATCAAGGTAGATTCGCGTTTTAGGTGTGTTTGTGCAGGAAACTGCTAGAAGAAGTCCTGCAGCGGCAATCAATGTGTGTTTCATAATATAAATGGTTAAATATTTTCTTTAAGGAATTATGACATTTAGCGAATGTGGGCGGATACGGATGTTGATTTCCTTGTCAGCGCTGAACCAATCTCCGTCTGCATGGGCCGGACCTGCGACAGAACGTGTAATCTTTATGTTGCGTCCACGATAGCAATGTACATGATGGTTTTTATCTAAGGTTCCTGTCATGAGCAGTACAGCAAGAGATGGAATCTCTATGCTACTGAATCTATCCACGGCAGTTATATCCAACATTCCATCGCTGATGTTGGCTCGAGGGGCTATCTTGGCGTGGTTGCCCCATTGACTGGAGTTACCCACCGTAATGATTGATGCCTCTATTTCAAAAGACTCGTTATCAATCTCAACCTTATATTTTTCAGGTGTATATTCGTTCCAGGTCTTCAGACCGATTTCGATATAATTTAGTATACCTCTCTTGCCAGAATTCGCGAACTTCTCACTGACTATTGCGTCGAAACCGATTCCACACACTGAAAAGAATGGTCTCTCATTGATAAATCCAGAGTCAATTTGCTGGATTTTACCATTCAAAATGGTTTTCAAGGCCAACTTGAAGTATCTGCTTATTCCTAAGTGTAGAGCAAGACCGTCTCCGCTTCCACAAGGAATGATACCAAGTACCTTGTCGGTTCCAAGAATGCCTCTTGCTACCTCATTTACTGTTCCGTCACCACCTACGGCCACGATTATACGCTCAGATGCATTGCGGGCAATCTGCTCTGCATGTCCGGCGTATTCAGTACTGACCACCTTAAAGCCTCTCTTTTTAAGAGTGGTAATAATCAACTTCTTGGTAAGAGTACCAGATATGGGGTTAACAATGAATAGCATTACTCAAATATAGTCTTGTTTTCGTCAAAAATAGGACTTTTTATTCCAAAGAAGTCAAGTACACTATGGAAAGTGTGATACTGTCCAACTTCCTGATTCTTGATCTTGATGCTCTTGTCTGAAGTCCATACGATGAACGGAATCTCTATCTGCTCCCTAGGTGCCATTGACATAGGTACTCCGTGCATATATAGATTGTTCTCTCCCAATGACTCTCCGTGGTCAGACACAAATAGTACACAGCAACTCCTGTCTGTCACTTCTCTTAAAACTTCAATTGTGCTGTGAATCAGATAGTCAGTGTATAATATGCTATTGTCGTATGCATTGTTGAGCTCTGCTGGGTCGGCCTTTGACATCTCCACAGTGTTGCAGACCGGAGTAAATTTCTCGAACTCTGCAGGGTACTTCTTGTTGTAGGTCGGGCCGTGGCTGGTACTTGTATGAAGTACTACAAATACCTTGTTGTTTGTGGAATTGTTGATTTCCTCCTTGAGACCAGTTAGCAGAACCTCATCGTATTCTGTGTTTGCTTCCGGATATCTTTCTTTGATCTGCTCAACCTGATGGTATTTCTCGATATGTACAGGTGGCTCGCCCCAGTTGGTGGTGCGCCAAAGTACATCTACGCCATTGCGATATAGGTAATTAGGTAGAATCTCGTAAAGCTTGTTGGTCTCTGCATTATCCAGAATAGCCTTGACTCCTGCTGTAGTGTAGGTGGCTGCAGCATTTGCAATAAGCGCTGTTACAGTGTCCTTGGCAAGTAGTGGATTGGTCTCTCTTTCGTATCCATAGAGTGAGAAACGGTCTCTTCTGGCAGATTCTCCGATAATCAATACACACACCTGTCTGCTCGAATCTGCGAGCTCTGCATCTGGGAGCTTGATTTCTTCAGCATTGCGCTTGCGCTCTGCGTTCCAGAATCTTACGGAGTTCACAATGTACGACCACGGCATGAGCAGACTTCCCAGCTCTGTAGAGTTTCTGTCAATCCATGTTGTGTTCTTGATATTGATTGCAACTACGCTGAGAATGATTCCTAGTGCGATTCCGATTCTGCTGAGACACTGTTTTCCTTTGCCGTAGTCAAACTTCCTGAGGAAAATATAGAGGCATGGTGGCACTCCGAGCAGCAGGATATATAGGATAAATGCAAATGAAAAGAATCCGGATGCTTCAGAAAACTGGGTGTTGAAAACGTTGCCCATCATCTGGTCTGTAACCAGCACTTCGTATGTGTTGATGAAGTAAAGAGTTATGGCATTTCCAATGAATGTGATTGCAAGGATTATCTTTCCGACAATGCGTCCTGCAAAGAGCAGCAGATAGTAAATGAAAAAGTTTAGTGCAAGCATTATAATGCCTAGGCCTCCTGTGATAAGTACACCGTTGAACCCACCCTCGATGTTGTTGAGAACAAGGCGGAAGAATGGAATATGAAAGGCCACCATCGTGAATACGCTGAGCACGAGGCAGAATATTGTAAGGCTTACCTTCTTCTTGAATATATCTGGAATCTTCATTTCTTGAAAAGAGTATATAGTAATGTGATGTCACCGGCGGCAAGCAGGAGCAGCATCAGATTAAACAAAATTGTAAGAACGAAATTTATCTCATGGTCACCTTCATTGAATGGACCAGCACTGATAGATGCGTCATATCTGGCAAATGCATTCGTATAAATGACCTCTCCCTTTGGGAAATATGCCGTAATTCGAGCGTACGGGTCACTATGCTTTAATGTGTAGTTGAGACTATCGCATTGTGTGGCGAGGGCTAGGGTAGTGTGATTTTGCCCGATTACGCGTATACTGTCTGCTTTCTGGGTAAGAGAAATATAGATTGTACTGTCGCAAAGCCCTATATTCTTAATCGCTGGTAGCTCCTTGTTGCCTTGAAGTTTGGTCTCCCAGTCTCCGCAACCATAATCTGGAACTCTCATGGCGTAACTGCATCCTTCGAGCAGGGTGTTCTTGATGTCTTCATAGCTTCCTGAAGGACAGCATAGGAAATTGCAACGAACGGCAATACAATGCGATCTGTCTGGGTAGTGCAGGTCATCGTTAGAAAGTGCAAATGAATAATGTCCAGCGCTCAGAGCCCAATCCCAATACTCCTGCTCTGTGTTGATGCCGTCTAGTTCAATGAGTTCGTAACCGTTAATTCTTTCCATCAGTTCTTTTGATGTTCCTCTGGTTCTGAGCGGGTGATTCATAGTTATGAAATCACTCTCTTTGCTCAATAAATCCAGCTGGAACTGCTTCTGAGATGGCATGAACGGCACAAGGTGGTCAAAGTGATTTACATCCTTGCATCCGAACACTAGCTTATGGTACTTGAACAAATTATAGCCATGCTCATACACATTTACCTGCAGTGCGCTGTCAAACGGATGATCTGTAAGGGCATTGTGATTGGAGAATGTTACAATGTCATATCCAAAATCACTAAGGGCCTGATGGACTTCTTCAGGGGTGTGGGCACATTCGTTTAGTAGTCCCTCAACTTTGGTATGGGTATGGAAATTCGCTCTTTTCCAGCAGATTGCTGTGTCAAGATTGCGATATGGATTAAAAACGTCAGGCCCACTGAATGGTTCAGGGGCCTTGAAACGATATATCGGACTGACACTCGTGATTATTACAGCAAGAACTGCAATAAGAATTATGGAGATGACAGTTTTTAATGAAATAGCTGATATTTTTCTAAGCAGACGCATTAGAATTTATCCATTACGCTGAAAATACGGTCACGAACCTCGTCGATAGTGCCGATACCGTCAATTTCGTGGTACTTTTCTGCCTTTGTGTAGTACTCAATCAAAGGCTCAGTCTGATTGTGATAAGTCTCTATGCGAGTATTGATAATCTCCTCGCTAGCATCATCTGCTCTGCCTTCCTTGAGAGCACGTCCCTTGATGCGCTCCATAATCATTGCATCAGGAATCATGATTGAAACGGTTGCAGTAACTGATTCTCCAGTCTTTGCAATGATCTGATCCAATGCCTCAGCCTGTGGAAGTGTTCTTGGAAAACCATCCAAAAGGAAACCATCAACTCCAGTTACAGTCTGGAATTCATTCTCGATCATTCCTTCCACAACTTCGTCTGGTACGAGATTACCTTTCTCGATCAAGTCTTTTGCTAGCTTTCCGAGTTCTGAGCCAGCTGCAATTTCCTTGCGGAGCAGGGCGCCTGTAGAAATGTGATGAAGGTTGTATTTTTCAACCATTGCTGTGGCCTGAGTGCCTTTACCTGCACCCGGAGGGCCAAAGAGTACGTAATATTTCATAATATCTAGATGTCCAGTACGTAAATGTCTTTGAAGTTGCGACCAAGCTCGTCATAGTCAAGACCGAATCCTACGATGAATTCGTTAGGAATCTCCATCGCTACATAATCCAGAGCAACATCCTTAGTGTATGCCTCAGGCTTATAGAGTAGTGTACATATCTTAGTCTCTGTAGCTCCGGCATCCTTGAGAATACCCTGCAATTCTACGATGGTGTTGCCTGTGTCAACGATATCCTCGACGATGATTACTCGTCTGCCTGTGATATCTGCTGTGAGGCCCATTGCCTGCTTAACTCGACCAGTAGTTGATGTGCCTTCGTATGATGTGAGTTTTGTCGAAACGATCTGGCAGTTGAAATCAAGACGCTTCATGAGTTCTCCCATGAACATGATAGAGCCGTTGAGTACGCAAAGAAGGATTGGAATGTCTTCACAACCTCTGAAATCTGCGTTGATTTTATCTGCAACCTGATCTATCGCCTGACTGATTTTCTCGTAAGGAATAGAAATCCTGAATGTTTTGTCTTTTAGTGTTATCTTTTTCATAACAATGGTTGTTACACAAAAGACAAAAATAACATAAAACCATTAAAAAAAAGAAAAATCTCACGTTGTTTTTTAACAAAAACAACAATATTTCTTCAACTCTGCTATACTTTTGGTTGCAAATAATTTAGAAAGCTATGAGGAGGGGGATTTGTGTAATGATGATTTGTCTGTTTTTGCCTTATGTGACTAGTGCTCAGAGTGAGGATGAAATTGATAAGATAGCGGCATTCTCTGGTGGGTCTTCAGAGGAGGAAATTTCTAGTGAAGAGTTTGAACTTCTTCAGGATGCATTGAGACATCCGCTAAAAGTGAATCTCTTATCAAGATCCCGTTTGGTGTCTTCAGGTCTGTTGACTGCATATCAAGCTGCATCTTTAATTGATTATAGACGTCGTTTCGGGAATGTGCTGTCGTTTGCTGAATTAGCTATGGTAGATGGCTTCGGTCAGCATTATGTCGAGGTGCTGAAGCCATTTATCAGTCTTGACATTGGAGGACAGGACGCCCTATCTGCTGCAGGAATGAAAAAAGTATATAATGAACTCTCCATAAGAGGGGGGTATAGGTATGCGGTTGATGAGCAGGATTGGCAATATGGTCTTAAATATGGTCTGGATGCAAGTCGCTTCAGGCTTTCTTTTGGTGCTTCGCGAAGTCGTACTGCCAAGACAGGGGCTCCATCTTATTATACAGGGTCGTTTTCATACGACTTCAAGAGGATTGATGCGAGGGTGATTCTTGGGGATTATAATGCCAGATTCGGACAAGGATTATTAGCATGGAATGGCTCCTTTATGAATCCTCTTACTTCACCTTCGGGTTTTATGAAAAAGCTATCTGGAATTACTCCTGTGCGTTCTTTTACCGGTTCCGTTGCAAATACTGGAATTGCATCCGAATTCTCTGTCGGACGTTTTTCCATTACTGCAGCCTATGCTCTATCCGGACAAAAGTTAGCAAATGTCAGACGATTGGGAAGATTGGGCTCTGTAGGATTGACCACTGTGCATGATGAGGTGTGGAAGTCAGCAGTTGATGCTGCAATAAGCATTAAAGGAGTTAATTTCTTCGGCGAGACCGCCTATGATTGGAATGAATATTCTGCTGCCTTTGTTGCCGGAACTGACTTCTCCCCACATGAAGATCTTCGTGTCGCTTCACTTCTGAGTTGGGCGCAGACTAAGCAATGGCAGGCAGCATTCAGTGGCGATTGGCTTTATAGTAATCAACATAAAGGTTCGCTGAGTTTTGCATCTGAATTTTTATATCATCTTACACCAAAGGACGAATCAGCCCGGTATAGTATCCAGCTTAAATCTCAACTACGATGGGAATATAAGGTTTTGGAGCAACTGACCCTCAGAATACGATTATCCGACCGCTTCAGGACTTGGGGACTGCGACATAGGACTGAACTGCGTATGGAAGCGTCTGTGCCTTTGAAATCATGGCTGTTGCATACTCGAGTGCATGTGCTTAAAAGTAGAAACCATTCTGCTTTAGCTTATGTAGATGCATCTTATAAGACTTCTCCCATCACTTTACATTTGCGTGCAGGACTATTCTGCGTTGATAGTTGGGATGACCGTATTTATGTGTATGAATACGATGCCCCCGGAAGTTTTAATGTGCCGGCTTATTATGGTAGGGGAATATGGACGGCATCTGTTCTTTCTTGGAAATTATCGAGTGTCCTGAGGCTTTACGTTCGTGGTTCGTACATTTGCTATCCTTTAATGTCCGTAGAAAAGAAAAAGCCCGGCAAAGCCGAGCTTAAACTTCAAACTGTATTTAAGTTTTAGAACTTAGGAATCTTGAGCACTTCTCCTGGTCTAAGGTTAGTGCTGGTTCTCTTGTTGTAATCCATGATGTTCTCAGCGCTTACTCCAGGGTAGTTTTTAGCGATTGAGTAGAATGAGTCACCCTCTTTTACAGTGTATGTTGTATGACCCTTTGCACCTGCAGCAGAGTTCTTCTTTGGCTGGTTGCTTGATCCAGAGTTGCTTGATTTACTGCCGGATGATGAACTGTTTGTCTTGCTGCCAGATGTGCTCTTTGTGGTCTCTTTCTTTACAACTCCACTTGTGTGGATTATAAGCTTCTGTCCGATAGAAAGATTGTCTGACTTGAGCTTGTTCCACTTTTTGATTTTTTCTACAGTTACATTCTTATACTTGGCTGCAATAGTTCCAAGGCAGTCACCCTTCTTTACAGTGTACGTGATCTTACCCTCTTCCTTTGGCATCTCTACAATCTTCTTGATTGTGAGTGGATCAAAGAGTTCGGCAGCTTTGTGCTTGTAGATTGTATCCTCCTTCTCAATGAATGCATTAGTGTATTTGTGCGGCATTCTGAGGATGTATTCTCTGTCGTTACCAGGGATAATCTCGTGGATGTACTGTGGATTATATTTCTTCAAATCTTCAATTGAGATACCGACCATCTCGCTGATCTGCTTGAAGTGGAGCTTCTTGTTGATCTTGAATGTATCAGTCTGTGCAGGCATCTGGATAGCGACAGGCTCAATACCATACTCGTTGTGGTAGTGCATTGCATACATTACTCCGATGAGAGCTGGCACATATCCTCTTGTTTCCTCTGGGAGGTACGGCCAGATATCCCAGAACTTTCTGCTGCCTGCTTTCTTGATTGCTTTCTGGATGTTACCTGCACCGCAGTTATAAGATGCGATGGCAAGGTTCCAGTCTCCAAAGATCTTATATGCATCCTTTAGATACTCAGCAGCTGCGCCGGCAGACTTGATAGGGTCAAATCGCTCGTCTACAAACGAGTCGATGTGAAGGTCGTATGCCTTGGCTGTATTATATAGGAACTGCCATGTACCTTTGGCGTTTGCCCATGATACCGCAGTCGGATTAAGAGCTGACTCAACAATTGCCAATGCCTTAATCTCCTGTGGCACACCTGCGTTGTGGAAGATTTCCTCAAAGTATGGCATATAGTACTCGCAGAGTCCCATAATCTTAGCCATGCCTTTCTTTCTCTTCTCTGAGTATGAGATAAGGTAATCCTTGACGATGTCGTTATACGGAAGCTGGAAGAAAATATTCATGTCCTTCAGACGCTTGATATACACCGAATCCGGAATATTGCTCTGAAGGTGATTCTTTCCGATGTTGGGATCGAACTTAAACTGCTTTACCTGATTGTGAACATACCAAAGATCCAAAAGGCTGTCTGATGTGTTCTCAGTGTACACTTTAGGAACGACGATTGAGAATGGTTTATGCTTCTTTGAAGCCTCGAATGCTCTTGTGAGTTCCTGATTGATGCTATCAGCAGCATTAAGCTGCTTCTGGTAATTACCTAGTTCCTGTTTTAGTGAGTCGATTCTGCTCTGGAGAGCTGTGTTCTCAGTAAGTAATTGCTTCTTGTTTACTTTGCGTGGTCCTGCTGATGCTGGTGTCGTAGTTGATAAGATCACAAGCAGGGTACCTGCGATCGCTAGAGCTTTTTTAAAGTTCATCTTGATAGTTGGTTAAAATCTTATGCCAAGGCGCAGTCCTACTGCATTTTGGCCTAAATGAGTACTTGTATGCATAGCGTAGACATTGTCTGGTGCGATGACTGATGGTTCAATGTTCATCGTGATGTCATCAGTGACCTCAAAATCATGCATGTATGCAAAGACGTTGGCGTCTATCACCTGAAGGAAATAGAATAGAGCGGTGGCTACAATAGAATAGTCTCGGTAGCGTCGATACTCATCTCTATACCACTTTGCTGTTTCTGCTGAGATAGACTGTGAGTAATTTGGGTCAGTGGTTGCTTCGTTATGTATACGCTTGAATCGTTTGTAATTAGTGTTGTTGTTCATCAGGAAGTGTGTTGCTCCCAACAGACAGCCCCAATAAATCGGTACTTTGAAGTACTCTCCATTGTAGATCTGTCCTAGTCCAGGGAGTAGGGCAGAATATAACGCGGCTCTACCAGGATTGGGTTCTCTTGCACTTTTATAGCTAGCTACACCATCCATCAAAGATCCCCAATACACCATGCCGGCTCCTACCATCAGCCAGGTTCCTGTATTCTTGGCCTGAAGATCCATGTTTCCGGATTTTTTGTATTGGTGAAGATAATAACCTCCTGTGCCTGCTAATGCTCCGATTCCTCCATATACTATTGGAAGCTTCCAATACTGTTTGTTGTAAATCTGAGCTGTACCAGGCATGATTACAGAACCGGCGAACATTGTTCCGATCTTCAAGTCGTGCTTGTGAGATAGTCCTCCAAAGAATTCCTTGAATGAGAACAGCTTGTCGGTGGTGTCTGACCTGCCTGTTGTGTCAGCCTGGTCGTTGTAAGTCTGCGAGAACGCATCCTCTTTGAACTGAGCCTTACTTGTTACAGCAAAGCCAGCAAAGAAGAGAACGCTTACAACTATGTATTTTAGGATTTTATGCATTAAAAATCAGAATCTTCCAAGGCCTTGAGGAACTTCTGAACCTCTTGGTCTGAGTTGAAGTGAATGGTCATCGAGCCCTTTCCTGTATTGGAACGCTTGAGGCTGATGTTATTCTCAAAATATTTACCGACGATTTCAAGTACTCTGAAGTACTCATCTGGAAGATCCTGCGCTTCTTCCTGCACCTTCTTCTTAGGCTCGCAAAGTTTGGCGATCTTCTCCTCAAGCTGTCTTACAGAAAGTCCCTCCTTGATTACGAGGTCGCATAGATGCTCCTGAAGGTTCTTGTCCTCAACTCCGAGGAGAACCTTGGCGTGACCTACGCTGAGAAGTCCCACCTTAAGATCGTGCTGAATCTTTGCGGGAAGTTTAAGAAGACGTAGGAAGTTGGTTACAGAAGCTCTCTTCTTACCGACTCTGATTGCCATCTGCTCCTGAGTGAGGTTGCACTCCTCGATGAGTCTCTGGTAGCTCATGGCTACCTCGATAGGGTCGAGGTTCTCTCTCTGGATGTTCTCCACAATGGCCATTTCCAGCATTCCCTGGTCATTTGCATCGCGGATATATGCAGGAATCATGGTGAGTCCAGCCAAGCGGCTTGCTCTGAAACGTCTTTCACCGCTGATGATCTGGTAGATGCCATCCTGCTTTCTTCTTACTGTGATAGGCTGGATGAGACCAAGTGTCTTGATTGACTCCGAAAGTTCCTCAAGTGCCTCCTGATCGAAGGTCATACGAGGCTGATAAGGATTCGGCTCGATCATATCTACCGGAATCCTCAAGATGTCAGATGTGTCCTTCGGCTCTTCTGCCTGACTTACCACCTGCTTATTTACGTAGCCTACCGGCTTTCTTATCTGGCTGAAGTCTGCGTCGCCTCCTAGAAGTGCGCCGAGACCTTTTCCAAGTCCTCTCTGCTGTTTGCTCATTTTCTGCGTTTTAGTCGTTGCTTACCTGATAGCCGTTCTTCTCAAGAACCTCCTTGGCGAGGTTGAGGTAGTTTGATGTTCCATTACAGATCACATCGTAAAGAATGATAGGCTTTCCGTGTGAAGGAGCCTCGCTCAATCTGATGTTTCTCTGAATGATTGTGTTGAATACCATATCCTTGAAATGCTCTCTGAGCTCTCCAAGAACCTGATTGTGAACCTTTGTTCTACCATCAAACATCGTTACTACGAATCCCTCGATTGTAAGCGATGGGTTAGGGCCTCCCTGAACAAGTCTGATTGTCTGAAGAAGTTTGCCTAAACCCTCGAGTGCGAAGAACTCTGGCTGAACAGGTATGATAACTGAATCTGCTGCTGTAAGTGAATTGACTGTAATAAGTCCGAGTGATGGAGAACAGTCAATGATGATGAAGTCATACTCCTGTCTGAGTGGAGCAAGAGCATTTTTTAGAACTGATTCTCTATCGTTTGTCTCAAGCATTTCTATTTCCGCTCCCACAAGGTTGATGTGTGACGGAATCATATGCATTGATGCTATTTCGGTCTGTATAAGTGCGTCGTGAACATCAATCTTTCCGATCATCACTTCGTACAATGTTCTCTTTTCGTCGTTTTCTGGAGAAAAGTTAAGTCCAGAAGTTGTATTTGCCTGAGGGTCAGCGTCAATGATGAGCACTTTCTTTTCAAGTACAGCGAGAGATGCAGCCAGATTGATGGCTGTTGTTGTCTTGCCGACTCCTCCCTTCTGATTGGCTATAGCAATTATTTTTCCCATTCTCTTTTTATTAAGGACATAATCGGTGCAAAATTACAAAAAAAATTTCATTCGTTCCTCGAAATGCCTACTTTTGTTCCGGTTTTGATATAAATCAATGACTATGAAACAGAAGAAAGATATATGGCTTATAGTTGTCAATGTTTTTGCTGCTTCGAAAAAGGCTGGCGAACTATGGCGACGTGCTGAAAGTATGCTGAAATACAAAGGCATTTCTTATGAATGCCGTTATACGGGAGATAGTGGAAACGCCTGCCGTATAGCTCAGGATGCATCTCGTGAGGGTTATCGTAAGTTTGTTGCAGTTGGTGGCGACGGAACTGTTCACGACGTTCTCAATGGTATCATGGCTTTTGTTGATTCTCCTGAACATACCGTACGACTGGAGGATTTTTATCTGTCGGTGCTGCCGATGGGATCTGGTAATGATTGGGTGAAGTCTCTCGGAATTCCTAAGGATGTGAAAGGAATTGTAGAGTTGATGGCTGATGGCTCTTTTGGTAAGCAGGATGTAGTGAAGGTGAGCATATTGGATGAGGCTGGTGATACTAAGTCAGTTTCGTATATGGCCAATGTCGGGGGAGTGGGAATTGATGCGGATGTCTGCAGAATAGTGAACGTTAACAAGAAGATGGGTATGAAGGGTAAGATTTTGTATGTCAAGGCTTTGATCCAGTGCCTGATGAATCGTGTGCCTGTGGTTGCACGCGTTGTCTGTGATGGCGTCGAGGTCTTTAATGGCAAGTATTTTTCTATTGCATTCGGAGTGGGACAGTACTCTGGTGGAGGTATGAGACAGACTGCCGGTGCAGTGATGGATGATGGGTATCTGGATATGACCCTTATCCCGGAATTGGGCGCCTTGAAGATTGCAAAGGAAGCTCCGAAACTCTTTACCGGATCTTTTACCAAAATCAAGGAATTGATAGTCTGTCGAAGCAAAAGTATTGTGGTGATTCCTGAGGGTGGACATCCTCATGTTGAGGTGGACGGTGAGGTTATCGGAACGGCTCCAGTGTGCCTGGAGATCATGGGGCCCCAGATCAATGTCTTGAAATTGTAGTTAGCGTGAAATGTAACTCATTGACTATCATCGTGATACAGAAAGTGCGTGCCGCCAATGGGGAGCACGCACTTTCTGTAAGTGTTTGAGTGTGAGTGATTTGTGTTTTTGCCTAGCAGTGTGTACCAAACGAAAAAAGCTCGACAATCTGTCGAGCTTTTTCTTGTACTCGGTAGGGGAATCGAACCCCTATTGCAAGATTGAGAATCTTGAGTACTAACCGTTATACGAACCGAGCGTTGTTGTTTGGGATTGCAAAGGTACGACTTTTTTTATTACCTCCAAATTTTTTTTCACTTTTTTGCGAAAAAATGCATTTTTTTGTCGTTTTACTTCAAAAATACGAAGAAAACGGCCATGATCAGGCAGAAAAATGCTGCAAAATGGTTCCATTGTAGGGTCTGACCCTTAAACATAAGGGTAACCATAAGGGTGAAAACCGTCAAAGAAATCACTTCCTGAATAATTTTTAGCTGCATCAAATTGAATGGACCTCCATTTTCGATGAATCCGATTCGGTTTGCAGGTACCTGTGCGCAATATTCAAGGAAGGCTACGCCCCATGAAAAAAGAATCACAAGTATGAGTGGCCAACTAGATGAAATCTTCATTTCCTGAAGTTTCAGATGACCGTACCACGCGAATGTCATGAAGACATTTGATGCTATAAGAAGTAGTATTGTCCAGACTGCTTTCATAGTGTCGAAATTTTGTGGGTGCAAAAGTAATATTTAATTTGTAAATGCTTTATAAAATCTTAAATTTGCACGATTGATAACTGACCTAATCAGTAAACTACTTTAAAAGCTTAAGATATGACTCTTATTAAATCAATTTCAGGAATCCGCGGAACAATCGGCGGTGCACCAGGCGAGGGCCTTTCACCTATTGATGTTGTAAAATTTACCTATGCTTACTGCGAGAAAATGAAGGAGCGTCGTCCAAAGCCAGCAGGCGAGCGATATAAGATCGTAGTTGGTAAGGATGCTCGTCTTTCAGGAGATATGGTTGAGCAGCTAGTATGTGGAACAGCGATTTCATGTGGCGTTGACGTAGTTAAGGCAGGCCTTGCTTCTACTCCGACTACTGAGATGGCTGTTGTTTTTGAGGAGGCTGATGGTGGTATCATCCTTACAGCATCTCACAACCCTAAGCAGTGGAACGCTCTTAAGCTTCTCAACGAGAAGGGTGAGTTCCTTAATGCAGCTGAGGGTGCAGCAATTCTTGAGTGCGCTGAGAGTGAGAACTTCTCATTTGCTGACGTAGATAATCTTGGTGTTGTAGAGGAAAGAGACTTTACTGATGCACACCTCGATGCAGTTCTTGAGCTTCCTACAGTAGACGTAGAGGCTGTTCGTAAGGCTGGTTTCAAGGTAGTTCTTGATGCCGTTAACTCAGTTGGTGGTATCATCATGCCACGTCTTCTTGAGCGTATGGGCGTTGAGTGCATCTGCGTAAACTGTGATCCAACTGGTCAGTTCGCTCACAACCCTGAGCCACTTCCATCAAATCTTGTTGAGCTTTGCGAGGCTGTTGTAAGCAATAACGCTGACTTCGGAGTTTCTGTTGACCCAGACGTTGACCGTCTTGCACTTATCTGCGAGGATGGCAAGCCATTCGGTGAGGAGTACACATTGGTAAGTATCGCTGATTACCTTCTTGGTAGAGTTTACAACGAGGCTCTTCAGACTGGTAAGTCAATCGAGGAACTTGCAGCTCCATATCAGATGACAACTGCTTCTAACCTTTCTTCTTCACGCGCTCTTCGTGACGTAACTGAGCAGTATGGTGGTGAGTATTTCGCTGCAGCTGTAGGTGAGGTTAACGTTACAACTAAGATGAGAGAGTGTGGCGCTATCATCGGTGGTGAGGGTAATGGAGGTGTCATCTATCCTGCACTTCACTACGGACGTGATGCAATGGTCGGTGTAGCTCTCTTCCTTACTAATCTTGCATACAAGAAGATGAAGGTGTCTGAGCTTCGCGCTACATACCCAGAGTACGTTATCGCTAAGAATAAGATCGAGCTTTCTGACAGCGCTTTGATCGATAAGATTTTGGATGAGGTTAAGACTGTTTACGCAGCTGAGGATGTCAACACTATCGACGGTGTTAAGATTTCATTCGAGGCTCGCAAGGAATGGGTACACCTCCGTCGCTCTAACACTGAGCCAATCATCCGTATCTACGCTGAGGCTGCAACTCAGGAGGCAGCTGACGCTCTTGCACAGCAGATTATTGAAATTGCTAATAATATTATCAAATAAGGATGTTTTCGTTTAGAACAACATCACTTGAAGAACAACTCGACCGTGCCCTGCTGGAAGGCAGGGTCGGTTGTTTTTGTACCCAGAACTGTTGGGATACTCAGCGTGGAAGGTATATGTATGACATATTCCGCGAAAGAGGAAACCTTCAAGTGATATTTTCTCCTAGAGATACCGAGCTTACTCCTGATACTAACCATATTGAATTTGCACCGGAGGATCTTGCCGGGCTGAATGCTGTTGTGGTGGAGATACAGGATGTGGGAACTCGTTATTTCAACTATACTAAGGATGTCTTCAACCTGATGGACGTCCTTAAGCAGATGAAGGATGATGCTCCTTCCTTATATATAGTAGATCATATCAACCCTGCCGGTAGGGTAGTGGAAGGTACTATGCCGTCTACAATACAGGAAGTGAATGTCCCTAAGGTGGCTCATCGTCATGGATTGACTCTGGGTGAGCTTGCCAATCTGTATTATCATGAGATTGGAGCAAAATATGCCCTGCATGTGATCTCTGCTCTTGCTACAGATTCCAATCATCAGCTAATGCCTTGGACAATAGCCCCGGCATCTGATATCCCGGGACTATTCACATGTGATATGTATAGTGGAGGAGGATTATGGAATAATACCAACATCTCTCCGGGTATCGGTACTGCACGTCCATACGAGTATATTGGTGCCCCATACGTGAAAAACGTTATAACAGAGGAACTTCCATCTGTTCCAGGAGCTCTGATGAGGCCATGTTCGTTTACTCCTTCATGTGGTAAATATGCGGGTAGAAAATGCTCCGGATATCAGATCATGCTTGTACCAGGTGCGGAGTACCACTCATTGATCCATACTCTTCAGCTTATCCGTTATTTCAAGGAAAATTATAGCGAGTTCGCTTTGGATGAAGGATTCGAGGCTAAGTTGTCTGATCCTGTGCTCATGGATTACATCAATGGTGTGATTTCAACAGACCAAATGCGCGAACATGTTAAGCTTGAAGAACAGAAATGGATTCGCAAAGCCAAGAAATTTGCTCTGTACGATGACCTCCCATACAGAATGAAATAACTGTCATCCTGAACGTTAGTGAAGGATCTTTAAAAAAGTTTTGCAGTTTGAAAATAATTTCCTACTTTTGCCGCGCAAAATTAGTTAACTAAATATTTTAAGCATTATGAAAAAAGGTATACATCCCGAAACCTACCGTCTTGTAGCTTTCAAGGATATGTCAAACGATCAGGTGTTCATCACTCGCTCATGCGCGAACACTAAGGAGACAATCGAGATCGAGGGCGTTGAGTACCCTGTAATCAAGCTCGAAATCTCTAACACTTCACACCCATTCTACACAGGTAAGATGAAGCTTGTTGACACAGCAGGTCGTGTTGATAAATTCTATCAGAGATACGCAAAGAAGAAGTAATTCTTCCAAGACAATAAGGTATGAAAAGGCTTCCGAATTCGGAGGCCTTTTTCTGATTAAGACGCTATGGAGAACAATATATATATGATTCCAACCTCGATCAAAGAGGTTAAGGCTCTTGGATGGGACTATATTGACGTCATCCTCTTTACTGGAGATGCTTTTATAGACCACCCTTCTTTCGGTACTGCCGTCATAGCACGATGGCTGCAGAAGCACGGATACCGTGTGGCTGTCGTTCCTCAGCCAAACTGGAGGGATGACCTCAGAGACTTCAAGAAGCTTGGCGCGCCGAGACTGTATTTCGGTGTGAATGCCGGAGCTATGGACTCCATGGTAAACCATTACACAGCTGCAAAGCGTTTACGCAGCGATGATGCATATACTCCGGAGGGTAGGGCAGGACAGCGTCCTGACTATGCTGTGACAGTGTATACAAAGATTCTCAAGCAACTTTGGCCTGAGGTGCCTGTGGTGATTGGTGGAATCGAGGCCTCTCTAAGACGCGTTACCCATTATGATTATTGGCAGGATGCTCTCAAACCGTCTATCCTCGTTGATAGCGGAGCTGACTGGCTATGTTATGGAATGGGAGAGAGACCAATCCTTGAACTTACAAAGGCTATTGAAGCCGGTCGTAATATAAATGATATAAGAAGAATTCCTCAGCTCGGATTCTATATGGATGGAAGATGCCGCACTAAGGATGCTGTTATTCTGAATTCATACGAACGTTGCTGCAAGGATAAGGTGGCATTTGCGGAAAATTTCCATGTGGTTGAGACCTATGCCAATATGATGCACCCTCCTGTGCTTGTCGAGCCGGTAGGAAATGGATATGTCCAGATCAATCCGACCTACCCGCCAGCCTCACAAGCGGAGATGGACTCATTCTGGGATCTACCATTTACCAAACTTCCTCACCCTCGTTATAAAGGCAAACATATCCCTGCCTTTGAGATGATCAAATTCTCAGTAAATACCCATCGCGGATGTTTTGGAGGATGTAATTTCTGTACGATAGCAGCGCATCAGGGTAAGTTTATCCAGGAGAGAAGTGAGGAATCAATATTGAAGGAAATCAAGGGCTTGAATGACCTTCCTGGTTTCGCAGGCAATATATCGGATGTGGGAGCCCCTACAGCAAACATGTATGGAATGCATGGAAAGGATCCTGAACTTTGTGGAAAATGTCGTCGCAAGTCATGCCTCTTCCCGTCGCCATGCAAGAATATGGACCGTTCTCACGCGCGTCTCCTTAAATTATACGAGCAGATAGCCGCAGTCAAAGGTATTCGTCATGCCTACATCGGTAGCGGAATCAGATATGACCTCTTCCTGGATGAAAAGGGATTTGTGGATGAGACATCGTATCCATATTTGAAGGAACTTATCCTTGAGCATACTTCCGGAAGATTAAAAGTCGCTCCTGAGCATACTGAGGATTCAGTTCTTAAGCTTATGGCCAAGCCATCGTTCAAGCTTTTTGAAAGACTGAGAATAGAGTTCGATAATATTGTCCGTACTAGTGGTCGAAAGTGTGAACTTGTGCCATATTTTATATCTGCCCACCCTGGATGTGGAATGCGTGAGATGCGTTCTCTTGCATCAAATCCGGCTCTTAGAGGCCTTTATATGGACCAGGTACAGGATTTTACACCAACTCCTATGACTACATCTTCTGTGATGTTCTACACTGGTCTTGACCCTAAGGGATTACAGAAAGTGTTTGTAGAAAGAGATTTGCAGAAAAAGAAGGAACAAAAGTCCTTTTTCTTCCGTCGCGGAAAGTGATAAATTTTCTGTAAAAAATCTGCTGTCAGTGTTGCTCAATTAAAAAAAATGTCCTACACTTGCACCCAGATTTAAGTGAAACAAGAATAAATAAAAATAGAATATGTCAACAATAAAAAGAAGAGCTGTTTGTAGCTTTGAGAATATGTCAGATGAGGTTGCTGCTGCATTCTCTGAGAAGTATCCAAAGGGATATTCAGACTATTTCCCAGATCTAATAAAGTATGATAAGCCAGATGGAACAAGTTTTTATGCAGTGACTGTTGAAATTCCAGATGCAATCTATCTTGTTAAGATTCAGGTTAAGACAGATGATGCAGAGGATTTGGAGCGTTGGCTTGATGGTGGAGATGACGATTCTGACGGCTCTGATGGTGACAGCCTTCCAGACGACAACATTTCTCAGTATTCAAACGGAGATGACGATTCAGTCGACGGAGAATAATCTAACCTAATCATTATATAGCCGATCGGATTTCTTCCGGTCGGTTTTTGCGCATCTATGAAAAGACGATTTATAGTCAAGGATATCCTCGCTCCTCTCAGGCATCTTTTAAAGATGTTGCCTGAGAAGAATGTGGTGCTCATCCTTTCACTTTTCGTGGGTGTGGCATGCGGATTCGCTGCGGTTATTCTTAAATCTGCAGTAGAATTCATTCATCACGGACTGATTTCGTGGTTCGATTCAGAGGCATACAACTACCTGTACCTTATCTATCCCGGCATCGGTATGCTCATAGCGATGCTTTTGGTCAAATATGTCATCAAGGACAACATTGGACACGGAGTGACTAAGGTGCTGGTGGCAGTCTCTAAGAATGAGTCCAAGATCAAGCCACATAATATGTGGTCATCAGTCGCAGCATCGTCAGTGACCATCGGATTCGGAGGTTCGGTGGGAGCAGAGGCCCCGATTGTATACACTGGTGCAGCAATCGGTTCCAATGTAGCAAGATACATGGGACTTTCGTATAAGAATATGACCATCCTTCTTGGATGTGGAGCAGCCGGTGCGGTGGCAGGAATCTTCAAGGCTCCTCTGGCGGGAGTTCTCTTTACATTGGAGATCCTTCTCTTTAACATCTCGATGTCATCAATTCTTCCACTCTTGCTTTCTACTATTTCGGCAACAGTGGTATCGTACATTTTCCTGGGACAGGAACTTCCGTTTGAATGTACGCTTTCTCCGTTTTCGATGGGAAATATGCCGTTCTATGTGATTCTTGGCTTGTTTTGTGCTGCATTTTCGGTGTACTTTACCAGAACCACTCTTTGGCTTGAAGATAAGATTCGCAGTATACAAAGACCTCTTGTCAGATGGGCACTTTCTGCTTTCTGCCTAGGTCTTCTGATCTTCCTTTTTCCACCTCTTTATGGTGAAGGATATGGTCATCTGCATGAACTCCTGAATGGTGGAGTCATAGATTTTGAAGGACAGACAGTTCTGGCTTTCTTTATGAACAGTTCGTGGTCAGTTCCTATTTTCTTCTTGATGATTCTGTTGTTGAAGGTGTTCTCAATGTCCTTTACTAATGCAGGAGGAGGTGTCGGAGGAACTTTTGGTCCAACGCTTTTCATCGGTGCAATTGCCGGATTTGTAATTTCCCGCACTATTAATCTTATTGGTGGCCCTTCTCTCGTGCCTGAACAGAACTTTGTGCTAGTTGGAATGGCTGGTCTGATGGCTGGTGTGATGCAGGCGCCAATGACTGCGATCTTCCTGATAGCAGAGATTTCTGGAGGATATGAACTTCTTATTCCTCTTATCCTTACCTCTACCATTTCTTACGGAGTAACCCGTATGGTGGAGCCATATTCTATCTATACTAAACGAATTGCCAAGAAGGGTGAACTCCTGACTCACGACAGTGACCAGGCTGTGCTTACTCTGCTTAAGACAAATGATCTTGTGGAGGCCGACTTCGGTACCATCCGAATCGATGCAACCCTTGGGGAGTTGGTGCAGGTAGTCGCAGAATCCAACAGAAATATCTTCCCAGTGGTGGATTCACGCAAACACTTCCAGGGGTATGTTTCTCTGGAGGACATACGCCGTGATATGTTTACAGTGGAACTCTACAACACTCAGCATGTGTACAATTATATGAAATCCGCTCCAGCCTACGTCTACGTTGACGAAAAGATGGATAGTGTGATGAAGAAGTTTGAAATCACGGGAGCGTGGAACCTGCCGGTTGTGGAGCATGACAGAACCTACCTTGGTTTTGTCTCAAAATCTAAGATATTCTCTGCTTATCGTACCCAGCTTAAGCAGGTATCACACGACTAATTCATTATGAATCAAATCTATATCAAAAGTATAGCCCAGCGCCTGCAGATCAAGGATTGGCAGGTGGAAAATTGTATAAATCTTTTTGAAGACGGGGCAACAATTCCTTTTATCAGCAGATATCGTAAAGAACGCACAGGGGGTTTGGATGAGGTGGCAATCGCAGAGATTCGCCATTGGTCTGACGTGTTCTCTGAAATGGAGAAAAGAAAATCCACGGTTATTGAGAATATTTCAGCAGCAGGAGCTCTTACTGATCAGCTTAAAAAGCAGATTGAGAATTGCGTTGAGGCAAGGGAACTGGAAGATATCTACCTTCCGTATAAGCCAAAGCGTCGCACTCGTGCAACAGTTGCAAAGGAGGCTGGACTTCAGCCACTTGCTGACAGGATGTTCGATGTGCAGCTGGTGGATCCTGCTCAGGAGGCTAAGAAGTATCTCAACGATAAGGTGACCTCAGTTGATGAGGCCCTTGCAGGTGCGCGAGATATTATTGCCGAGCGTCTTAGTGAGACTGCATCAGTTCGTGAGACAGTAAGGCAGATCTTCAAGACCAGAAGGGTAGTGGCTAAGACGACAAAGAAAGCCAATGAGCCTGAGGCTGCAAAGTATAGGAACTACTTCGATTTTTCAGACTCTATAGACAGGGTAGCACCGCACAGACTTCTTGCTGCTTTAAGAGCAGAGGAGGAGGGTTACATCACTCTAAAGATCGATGCTGACCCAGAGAAATGCGGAAAGAAGATATATTACGATTTCTGTCAGGAAAGACGTTATCCGGCAGCTCCATTGGCTGAGCAGATGCACATGGCTTTTGATGATGCATTCAAGCGTCTGATTGAGCCTTCTATCTCGAATGAGGTGTTGAAAGAGGCTAAGGAAAAGGCTGATATTGAGTCTATCAGAATCTTCGGTGAGAATCTTCGTCAGCTGCTTCTTGCTCCACCGGTAGGACAGAAAAGAACCCTTGCAATTGACCCGGGATTCAGAACTGGATGTAAGGTGGTTTGTCTTGATGAGCAGGGTAACCTTCTCTATAACGAGGCTATCTTCCCGCATCCGCCTGTAAGCGAGAAAGTGAAGTCAATCCAGACTGTTTCGAACCTCGTAAATAAATACAAAATAGAGGTAATCGCTATTGGAAATGGTACTGCAAGCAGGGAGACAGAGGACTTTATCAAAAGGGTTCCGCTGCCTAAAGGAGTGCGTGTGTTTACTGTCAGCGAGGATGGCGCTTCTATATATTCTGCTTCAGATGTTGCTCGTGCAGAGTTCCCGGAGTATGACGTTACAGTGCGCGGTGCAGTGTCGATCGGCCGTCGTCTGATGGACCCTCTTGCAGAACTTGTGAAGATTGATCCTAAATCTCTCGGAGTGGGACAGTATCAGCATGATGTGGATCAGACTCTCCTTAAAGAGAAACTTGATACGACAGTGGAGAGCTGCGTGAATAGTGTCGGTGTGAATCTTAATACGGCCAGCAGCTATCTTCTAAGCTATGTTTCCGGTATCGGACCGGCACTTGCTGAGAATATTGTAGAGTACCGTTCAGAGAATGGTCCATATAAGTCCCGTAAGGATCTGTTGAAGGTAAAGAGACTTGGTGGAAAGGCTTTCGAACAGTGTGCGGGCTTCCTCAGAATTACAGATGCAGCAGACCCATTGGATAATTCTGCAGTGCATCCTGAGTCATATCATATCGTTGCAGCCATGGCAAAGGATCTTGGGATATCGACTAAGGATCTTGTGGGAAATGCAGATATGTGCCAGAAGATTGAGCCGTCAAAATATGTTACCAAGGAATTTGGACTTCCAACCATCAATGACATCATCAACGAGTTGAAGAAACCAGGTCGCGATCCTCGAGAGTCTGCACAGGAGTTTGAGTTCTGCCAGGATATCAAGTCTATGGAGGACTTGGTTACAGGTATGGAACTTCCTGGTATAGTTACGAATATTACTGCTTTCGGTGCGTTTGTTGACATCGGAATCAAGCAGAACGGACTAATCCATGCATCTCAGATGGGTGTGAAAGGTATGGCGGATCCGTCAAAGGTGGTGAAATTGCACCAACAGGTGAAGGTGGCTGTGGTTTCAGTGGATATGGAACGCGGAAGAATAGGCTTAAGACTAATCAAATAATTAATGATATGAGAAAGATTTTATTTACTCTCGCAGTATTGGCAAGTTTGTCAATCGCTGATGCTTTTGCACAGGAAAGAGAAGTGGCTATCGTAGCTCACAGAGGTTTCTGGAATTGTGGAGAGGCTGGAGCGAAGAATTCAATTGCATCGATTGAACAGGCTCAGAAGAATGATTTCTGGGGAACTGAGTTTGATGTCAATATGACAAAGGATGGCGTGCTTCTCGTTTTTCATGATAGAAAGATCAATGGAAGATATATTGAGAATACTCGCGCTAAAGATCTTGAATACTATCGCTTGAGTAATGGTGAGTCAATTCCTACTATTGACGAGTATTTGGAGCAGGCTTTGAAGTCACCAGAGACAATGTTGGTGTATGAGTTAAAGTCTCATACAACTCGTAAAGTTGAGACCAAGGCTGTCAAAGCTAGTATCAAGAAGTTGAAGGAGTTTGGCCTTTTCGATCCTCAGAGAGTAATGTTCATTGCATTCAGCAGACATGTGTGTAATGAGTTTGCTAGACTTGCTCCAGGTTTTACAATCCAGTATCTTGAGAGAGATGCAAATCCGGATGATCTCATCAAAAGTGGTATAAATGGTATCGATATCAGATATACTGTTTTGAAACACAATCGTAAGATGATCGAACGAGCTCGTGCTAATGGTATGAGTATCAATACCTGGACAGTAAATAAAGAAGAGGACATCCGTAAGATGGTTGAGCTTGGCGTTGACCAGATCACCACGGATAATCCTCTACTTGTACGTCAGGTCCTTCATCAGATGGGAGTGAAGGAAAAGAAGGCGAGATAATTATTCTGCTACTCCAGCGTTTACCCAGGCATTCATAAGGTTGCCTGAGTCAGTCATTGCGAGCTGCTTGTCGATACCATAGCGTGCGATGAGCAGCTCTGCCATTTCTTCCTGGGTGAATTCTTTACCCACAAGTTCTTGCCAGAGGTATGCTGCGCTTTCGTTTAGCGATAGCAGTTTGTTAAAGTTTATGTTCTGGAGGCCTTCGCCTGCTACAATGTTTTCTCCGCACATCTGGCGAAGTACGAATCCTTCTTTAATTTTCATGTTATTTTATTGTAATTCAATATTATATCGGATCGACATTAAGGGTAATGTGTCCGGTGTATCTGTTGTTCTTTTCGAAGTCGCTGATTGCCTGTGTTAGTTTTTGCTTATTCGCGTTGAGAACCTTATTCTTCGGCAAATTTACTCTAAATTTCCATATATGCTCATTCTCAATCTTATCAATTGCAGGTTGGTATGGTCCTGTAAGTGTTTCTAACGAGAAAATGTTACTGAGCTGTTCTGCTAGCTTGAAGGACATAGCATACGCTCTCTTTTCATTGCTGTCTCTTAAAGTTAATTCAATGATTCTGCAGAATGGCGGGAAGTTAAAGTCTTTCCTCTCTTCAAGTAGCTGCAGGCTATAGTCTTTTGAACTGTTTGTCTTAAGATTTTGATATATAGGATGTTCCGGTTGGGCAGTCTGGATGATGAACGTGCCCTTTTCTGAACGTCTTCCGCTTCTTCCACGGAACTGTTCCAGCAGCTGCAGAGTCTTCTCATCTGCACGGAAATCCTGTATGCCCAAAAGTGAGTCAGCTGCAATCACAGCAACCAGGTTAAGGTTCTCGAAATCAAAGCCTTTTGTGACAATTTGAGTTCCTATCAAGATGTCGATTTCGCCTTTGGCAAAGTTTCGGATTGTCTGCTTTTCGTATGTCTTGTTTTGGGCTGTGTCGCTGTCAAGTCTTGCTATACGCGCATTAGGGAAGAGCTGCGCTGCCTCTTCCTCAATCTTCTGTGTTCCTGCCCCGAGAGGTATCAATGTGCCGCCGCATTTGTTGCAGTTACCACTATGGGTAATGGTTTGTCCGCAATAATGGCATTTCTGCTGTCCGGTTGCCTTATGGAAACTTAGACTTACATTGCAGCGAGGACATTTCTGGATTTCTCCACAGTTTTCGCATTGCAAGGCTGTTGCCCATGCTCTTCGCGCACGTAGAATCAGAACTTGACCTCCGCTTGTCAGCGCGTCATTGATATGGCCGATCAAAATGCGCGAGAAGTTGCCTATCATTCCATTCTTGCGTCTTTCAGCCTTAGTATCAATGATTTCAATTTCGGCATCCTCAGAACCATGGTATCGTTCTGTGAGATCTACTTTTATATGTCTGCCGCTAAGGCAGTTATATATTTCTTCAAGTGATGGCGTTGCAGATCCAAGCAGGATGTCGGCTCCTTGGATCTGGTGCAGGATCAATGCTGTATCCCTACCGTTATAGCGTGGAGCAGGGGAGTCTTGTTTATATGAACTATCATGCTCCTCATCGACAATGATCAGTCCGAGGTTATGATGCGGCAGGAATAGTGATGAGCGTGTTCCGAGAAGGATGTAATTGCCGTTTGAGCCTTCCTGTGTGCGGATGATTTCTGCGATATTGCGCTTTGATGCAGCAGATTCTCCGGAATGGAAAATCATAAGTCTGTCCTCGAAATGCTCATAAAGCCTGTCTTCGAGTTGACGGCTTAGAGCAATTTCAGGTACAAGATATAGGACATTCTTGCCTTCTGATAATGCTTTGTGGGCAGCCTTGATGTAGATTTCTGTCTTTCCTGATCCAGTTGCGCCGTGAAGCATTACAGGTTTCCCTCTCTCAAATCCCTTGATGATATTTCCGTATGCGTTCTGCTGTGCTTCAGTGAGCTGAACCAAGCATTTAGGTAGTGGAATTTCGTTGAGGTTTAGTCCCGCCTTGGCGGCTTCTGCATTTCTCTGTGCTGCTTCGAGTGCAATCTGTGCTTTGTTTATATCCTCTGATATCCTTTCAATATCAGCTTGCAGTTTTACCTGAGTCTTATTGATTTTGCCAGTTGCCTGGGATTTCTTCAGCTGTGATTCCTTTTTCAGGAGTCTGTCTTGAAGTGTCAGGATACGCTTGGTGATGAGACCGACAAGTTTTATTCTTCTCTGGATTGCTTTCTTCTTAGCCTCAGCTCGTGCCTCCTCGAGGTTGATCTTGCTGCTAGGGTAGGCTGCTTTATAGACTTCACCTACAGTGCAGAGATAATATTCTGCTACTCTACGCCATAATTGAATCTCTTCAGTGCGAATCTTTTCCATCGTTGCTTCAACGGAAATGATACTCTGAATTTTGGATGCAGCGATGTCAGGTGTAATATCAACTCCGCTGACAACTCCCACATATTCCTTTCCTGCGAACTTCACGCGGACTCTTTTTCCAACCTCGATGACGTCAGATGAATCAATATAATAGCAAGGCTCCCACTCTAATTTGAGCGGGAGAATTACAGAAATATATCTTCCTCCATCCATATCTTTGCGAAGATACAAATTTACAGGGCAAAAAAGTCCTTTTTGATATTTTTTTTGAAAAATTGTAAAGAAAAATTTGCAGGTTCAGAAAAAATGTCTACCTTTGCAATCCCAATCGAAAGATAGGGTAGTTCTAAACTAAATCTGGTGCCATCGCTCAGTTGGTAGAGCAAAGGACTGACAATCCTTGGGTCCCCGGTTCGATTCCTGGTGGCACC
>JAFYVM010000025.1 GCA_017549145.1 Bacteroidales bacterium | reverse complement strand
GCTGAGAGGAAAATATTCTCTCCGTATTTATAAGCTTGTCAGCAAGCAGACACAACCTATCACATATCTGATTGAGGATCTCAGGAAGATGTGGGGACTAACCGATAAATATAAGAAGGTCGATGACTTCATCAAGAATACAATCGTTGCTGCCAAGGAGGAGCTTGATAAGGTGAGTCCATATTCTTTTGAGTATGCATTGAATTCTGCCAAGTCAGCTGAAGTGAACAAGGGACGAAAGGGTAGACCTGCAATAACATCAGTTACCTTCTTCCCTAAGCATCGTCTGAATAATGAATCAACAGATGCTGTGAGAAAGAGCGTTGATCCGTCAATGATGCTCGATAGGGAAGTGACAGACATCCTCAGAAACAAGTTCGAGTTCGACTGGTCAGGAATCAAGGCGAACATTTCTCTTTTTGATATCGCATCCAAGGAGTTTGACCTATATACTTTCCTGCAGCAGATTGCTCCTAAGGCACTCAGAGCTGTAAAGCCACAGGGTTACGTTATAAATGCAATTAAGAAACATCTCAGTGAGCATCATGGAATCCTCATTGAGGATGGTATCATTCTTCAGGATAAAAATATTGCCAAGAAGGCAACTGTGACAAAGAAGGAGCCAACCTCTTTAAAGGATATTTTTGGTGTAGACGAACAATAGTGGAACTATCAACTAATAAAATAACTTTTAAGATTCATCCGGATGTTTGTGCAGGAACAGTCGGAAAGGATGAGGCTTTACCGTGTCCAATAGTTCAGATGCATCAGGTTCATGACGTGAAGGTGGCTGTCGTGGATAGGGGAGACCTGACCAAAGATGAGCTGGAAGGATATGATGCTATGATTACTGATCTTCCAGGCGTTGCCATAGGAGTCAGGTCAGCAGATTGCATACCTGTTCTTCTGTATGATCCGGTAAAGAAGGCAGCTGCTGTGGTGCATAGTGGTTGGAGGGGTACTGTCGCAAAGATTCTTTATAATGTAATTAACAAGATGTCAGGTACTTATGGTACTATACCGTCAGATGTACTTGCGGTAATCGGACCTGGCATTTGTGCGGACTGCTTTCAAGTAGGGGAGGAAGTGGCATTGAATTTCAAAGAAGCAGGCTTTGAAATAAATTCACTTTGGTCGTTTCGTGGACCTAAGACAGGAAAGGGTATGGAAGGAGGTCATCATATAGATCTTAAGGAGGCGTGCCGTCAGACCCTTGTAGAGTCTGGTCTGAAGAATGAGAACATCCAGATTACCGATCTCTGCACATACGAAGATAATCATCTCTTATACTCTGCAAGGAAGGAGGGTATAGAGTGTGGCAGAAATATTACCTATATCAAGATCCTTTAGAAAATCTTTTCCAACTTACTTCTAGAGCCAGGATAAAATTTCTCTACCTGATCAATAAGAATATCGCGCGATTCTTCCGGTGAGCAGTTCACGAGAATCGCGTTTTCTGTACATGGCTCCAGATGTTTTGCCCAGAACGGATTCTCAGAGGGTTGAGAAAATTCCTGAAAAAGAAGATCCGGAGTAGTGACTGAGTTTTTCTGCCATCCCTTGTATTCGCAGTTCGGTCCTCGATATACTCGGGTGATGTCACCGACTATGGTCCAGGTTCCCATATCAAGGAACTGAAGCAGGAAGTCGACCGCCTGTTTCTTTATGTTGGGGATCAGATATTTCTCAAGGTGACCGCCGACTTTCTTTCTGACCTCTGTTGGAACGCACTCATCGAGTAGTGTTCTGATTTCAGCTGAGTCAAGCGACTCTCTTTCCCGGATCAACTGGAGTAGGGTAGGGGAGAGGTGCATCATCAGTTTATCATCAAGGGTCTTCGGCTTGAACTTCGCGCCGAGTAGAATCTGATATTTGGGAAGACTCCTTCTCCAGTTCATCAGATGGCGGTAACATTCCTCGGTAGCGAATGCGGATTTGCGTCCGACAAATTTTCCATAGACAATTCCTTCGCGAACGGCTTCCACTTTCCAGTCCCATGGTCCGAGCTGATCGGAGGTCGTGAACCAGAAGTCAGGATCCGTAATTTCCTGAATGGACCAGCCGGGTATGCAATTCTTGGAGAAAGGTATTATACCGATCTCCTTTATAGCCTGGATCATGCTCTCAGGCGAGTTAACATTTGTGAATAGGTCCATACTCTACAAAGATATGTTATTTCGCAGAATCCTGCATTGAAATTTGTTCTTTTGCTATGAATTGGACAATTTTTCTAAATACTTTTATTCTTTCTGTTATCTCCTAACAAAAAGTTACTATATTTGTTAAAAAATAGGGATAGAAATGATTGGGATAAAGACATTGGTTTTAGAAAAAATCAGGAAAATGCCTCGAGGAACCATCTTTTTCATAGATGATTTCATCGAATTAGGCAGTCTTGGCTCAGTCAGATTGGCCCTGATGGAACTCAAGAAGGAAGGTTTGATCCTGCGGCCAGCCAGAGGAATCTATTGCTATCCTAAAATCCATGGCGAATACTCAGGATTCATAATGCCGACAGCAGAAAGTATAGCAGATGCTCTGGCAGCCAAAGAACGAGTGAGAATCATTCCTTACGGAGATCAGGCTGCATATAAGTTAGGACTGTCAGGACTACAGCT
>JAFYVM010000024.1 GCA_017549145.1 Bacteroidales bacterium | reverse complement strand
TGGTGCGGTAGTTCAGCTGGTTAGAATACCGGCCTGTCACGCCGGGGGTCGCGGGTTCGAGTCCCGTCCGCACCGCCAAAGGGAGCATAGCTCAGTTGGTTTAGAGCATCTGCCTTACAAGCAGAGGGTCGGGGGTTCGACTCCCTCTGCTCCCACAAGAAGCCTTAGAGAAATCTAAGGCTTTTTTCGTTGTAAACACACCCCTGAAACGATTTTGGGCTCAACGGAAAATCCCGGTTGTTTTGAGCAGCTTGCTTGCGTATTTGCAAGCTGCGGTGCCATGCTCCTCTCAACCAATGGCTACCCTTAGTACAGGTTCTCCATCCGTGATTTGGCCGATTTTACGGATGGAAGGTTGTTCTAGATGTGTGCCATCCGTGATTTGGCCCGTTTTACGGATAGGAACCCGATATATTGGTCGGTCGGCCAAGGGGCTACCCAGTCCTTCCAGGAGTTGCCTTAACTATGCTCGAATCAATCCTCCCAGTAAAACATTTCAACTGGAAATTTCACTTGATCCCGATTTTGGGAGCAATATTCTAGAACCAGCGCCCAAAATACTTCAATTATAGTATTTCTACCCTATTTCCAATCTGCAGCTTTCTGCATCTTCTGGTTGATCTGCTCTATGCAGAGATTTCCGAGACTTCCGAGCGAAGTATGGTTAAGGTCTGCAGGAGTAAGCTCACCATTAGCCTTTCCTGAGGCTCCCTGGTAACGGAATTTTCCTTCATTTACTTCAATACCGACAGTCTTATAAGCATCTCTGAATGGCATTCCCTCAAGAGTGCGACGATTTACCTCCTCTACAGTGAATAAATAGTCATAAATAGGAGCATTTAAGATACCGGTATTGATTGTGATATGCTGAAGCATATAATCTGCCATCTGAAGGCATTTATGGATAAGTTCCAACGATGGGAAGAGAATATCCTTAAGAAGCTGGAACTCTCTATGATATCCATGAGGCATATTGCTGCAAAGCATGCTGATCTGAGTCTCAGTAGCCATGATACGGTTGCAGTTACCTCTCATGATTTCCCACACATCAGGATTCTTCTTGTGAGGCATAATGCTGGAACCTGTTGTAAGCTCATCCGGGAACTTGATGAATCCATAGTTAGGACTCATATACATACAGCAGTCAGCAGCAAGCTTATTAAGTGTAAGCGCAACAGCACCCATCGCAGAAGCCACAGCTCTCTCAGACTTTCCACGGCTCAACTGAGCTGCTACCACGTTATAGTCAAGGCTTCCAAAGCCGAGAAGATCTGTAGTCATCTGTCTGTCAAGCGGGAACGAACTACCATAACCAGCAGCAGAACCAAGCGGGTTCTGATCTGTCACATTATATGCACCTGCCAGCATATACATATCATCTGCCAGGCCCTCTGCATACGCACCGAACCAAAGTCCGAAAGATGAAGGCATAGCCACCTGACCATGTGTATATCCTGGAAGAAGCACATCCTTATGCTTTTCACTTAGACTCTGAAGTGTCGCAAACAAGGCAAGCACCTCTTCACGCATCTTAAGCACCTCATCCTTAAGGAAAAGCTTCACATCCACGAGCACCTGGTCGTTTCTAGAACGTCCGGAATGAATCTTCTTTCCAATATCTCCGAGTCTACGTGTCAGAAGCAACTCCACCTGAGAGTGAATATCCTCAACATCGTCCTCTAGCACAAAATCACCTTCCTCGATTTCCTTAAGAATTACATTCAGCGCAGCTGTAAGCGTCTCCAGTTCCTCAGATGTCAACAATCCGATTGACTCGAGCATCTTAATATGCGCCAAAGATCCGATTACATCATATTTAGCAAGACGCATATCAAGGATTCTATCATTACCTACTGTAAAATCCTCTACTAGTTCTGTCGCCTGTGTTCCCTTGCTCCAAAGTGTACTCATAGTGTATTTATAAATTCTATGTATGTTTCTATTGCATTACGAATCTCATCAATATAGACGAATTCATCCTTTCTATGTGACCTGGTAGAGTCTCCCGGGCCCATCTTGATGGCATCGCAGCTGATTCTCATCCAATCCGACGTTGTAGCTGAAGAGAATGTCTCAATGCCCAGTTTTTCCGCCGCAGCCTGAAGTTTCGACTCCTCGTAGGTCGCACTTGACTTATTTGCCAGATTCCTGGCCTTCAGTTCGCTTTTGCAGACCTTCTGAAGGTCCTCAAGAATCTCCAGATTGCTATATTGCTCCGTAGGACGGATATCAATTACAAAATCGCATCTGTCAGGAATGACATTGTGCGCACTACCAGCATTGATCTGAGTCACATTCAGGTTAACCTTGCCCATTTTAGGAGAGACCTTCGCAAACTCGTACTTGCGAAGTATGTCAATATCCTCCAGCGCTATATAAAGAGCATTTTTTCCTTCATTTCTTGCAGCATGTCCGCTGACTCCGTGAGCTGTAGCATCAATTACCAGCAATCCCCTTTCCGAAACAGCAGCCTTCATTCCTGTCGGCTCGCCGACTATTGCATAATCAACTTTAGGTTGAAGCTGAGACCAGAGTCCTGTCATTCCACCAACACCAGAACGTTCCTCCTCACATGTCAGCACCAGAATCAGATTCACCTTCGCATCCACCTTGCCATCCCGAGCGTTCTCTTTGTCATCCCAAGCGTTCTCTTTGTCATCCTGAGCATTCTCTTTGTCATCCAGAGCGTTCTCTCTGTCATCCTGAGCGCCAGCGAAGGATCTAAAGACCGCCAACATACTGACCACAGAAGCCCCATCATCATTGCTGCCAAGCCCCTGAACCATATCCTCTGGACAATTCTCAGGATTGTATGGATTAAAACTATAACCCTCGCATGGCTCAACTGTATCAATATGTGCACATAGCATCAATGTCGGCAAACTAGAATCAACAATATGCTCAGCAACTAGATTATTACCGATACGTTCATGCTGAATTCCTTTAGCGGTCATCCACTCACTGATGTGACTACATGCCGCATCTTCACGAAATGAAGGCGACGGTATTGCAACCATCTCCTTCAAAAGCGCGACTGCCTCAGATGTCAATATATTCAGCTTGTTCTCCATACCCTTATATAGAGCGTTATTTCAATATAGTTCCTAATGGATTAAGTAGATTGCTAGCATGTTTGATAACCACTCTCTTTACTCCGTTATCAATAGCCTTGAATGAATTTGTCAGCTTTGGAATCATACCATCAGCAACGCGTCCCTCCCCTTTAAGCTGAGCAAATTTCTCACGGTCAATCTCAGGAATTACGCTACTGTCGTCATCCTTATCATAAAGGACTCCATCTTTCTCAAAGCAATACAGCAGCTCCACAATATGTGTCAACCTGCCATCATCACTGCAGTGAGTACATTCCTCACAACGGCAGCACACATCACGACGTGTACGATACTGATAGTTAGCCATTGCTGTCGCCACAGATGAAGCGATAGTATCTGCGTTGGTATTCAAGAGATTACCCTCGCCATCGTGATTGATTGCATTGAAGACAGGTACGATACCCTTCTCTAGAAGCGAGTAGATAAATTTTGCATTCACGCTCTCAGCAGAAACATCACCGACAAAGCCATAGTCAACCTCCTGATTCAAACTTTCTACGTGCACAGGCGGTCTTTTTCTCGCCTTGATAGCATTTCCGTCAGCACCAGTAAGTCCGATCGCATTGCAGCCCTGGGCCTGAAGAAGCGCAGTGATGTTCTTATTACACCATCCGGCATAAACCATTGTTACAACACGGAGTGTCTCCTCGTCTGTAACTCTGCGTCCCTCGATCATCTGTGGAACCATTCCCATTGATTTCTGCATCTGGCTTGCCATCACACCACCACCATGCACAAGTATCTTCATACCCGGCATCTGTGCGAAATCCTCAACAAACTTCTTCAGAAGCTCGGGATTATCCACTACGTTTCCACCTATTTTTACTACTCGAATCATTTTAGCGTAAAATACAACTTCCTGATATTCAACATTTTACCCAAAGTGCGTGCCGCCAATGGGGAGCACGCAGTTCTTATAATCCCCTAAACACCAACCACTTACAGTTCACGCAAAATTTCCTTCAAGATTGTCTGAGCAGAAACCACACGGTTTGCAGCCTCAGGAATAACTAGAGACTGAGGGCTCTCGATCACTCCATCAGTAACAATCATATTTCTACGCACAGGAAGACAATGCATGAAGAACGCATTATTGGTAAGCGCCATCTTCTCCTCATCCACAGTCCAGTCGCGATCATCACAGAGAATCTTGCCATAGTTCTCACCAGCATATGCAGACCAGTTCTTAGCGTAGATAAAGTCTGCTCCCTCAAATGCCTTTCTCTGGTCATATTCCACCTTAGCATTGCCTACAAACTCAGGATCGAGCTCATAGCCATGAGGATGAGTTATCACAAACTCATAATCTGTCATATTGATACCCTCTGCAAAAGAGTTTGGAACTGCCTGTGGAAGAGCCTTTGGATGTGGAGCCCATGTAAGAACCACCTTTGGCTTGGCAGTCTTCTTATGCTCCTCAATAGTAAGAAGGTCAGCCAATGTCTGGAGAGGATGTCTTGTTGCAGCCTCCATGCTGAACACAGGCTTGCCTGAATATTTAATGAACTGATTTATAATAGTCTCGCTGTAGTCGTAATCTCTGTCCTGAAGACCAGCAAAAGCACGTACTCCAATTACATCGCAGTAGCTTCCCATTACAGGAATAGCCTCCAGCAAATGCTCCGGCTTATCTCCATCCATAATCACTCCGCGCTCAGTCTCAAGTTTCCATGCACCCTGATTGACATCAAGAACGATAACATTCATTCCAAGGTTAAGCGCAGCCTTCTGTGTGCTGAGTCTGGTACGTAGACTAGAGTTAAAGAAAATCATGAGCAAAGTCTTATTCTTTCCGAGCTCCTGATCTGCAAATGGATTTTCCTTTACATATTTTGCGGCCTCAAGAGTTGCTCCGAGGTCTTCCAACTGTTTAATCGATGTAAAATGTTTCATAATCTCAATATTACTTTGTCAATTCTCTCCATGCAGCCACAAATGACTCGGCTGTCTCCTGAGAAATGGTAAGCGACGGAAGAAGTCTGATGACGCCTGCTCCCGCAGCTCCAGTAAAGAAATGCTTCTCAAAAAGCAGTTTATTTCTCAAACCTACATACTCTTCGTTTAGCTCAAGACCAATCATCAATCCCTTACCTCTGTATTCCTTAACTGCAGGATCCCCAGCAAATGCCTCCTTGAAATACTCACCGATCTTAGCTGCATTCTCAACAAGATTCTCCTTCTCAATAATATCCAATACTGCAATAGCAGCAGTACATGCAAGATGATTTCCTCCGAATGTAGTACCGAGCATTCCATAGCCAGGCTTGATTTCAGGACTGATCAGCACGCCTCCGATAGGGAAACCATTTGCCATTCCTTTAGCTGTAGTAACGATATCCGCACGCACACCATAATGCTGATGAGCAAAGAATTTACCTGTTCTTCCGTATCCAGACTGAATCTCATCAAGAATAAGCAAGCAGCCGTACTTGTCGCAAAGAGTACGTAGTCCATTTATGAACTCATTTGTAGGCTCATAGATACCGGCAACTCCCTGTATTCCCTCAATGATTACTGCAGCAAAGCCACCTCTAGAGAGCTCTGTATCAACAGCCTCAAGATCATTAAGAGGAGCAAACACAATGTTTTGAGTTGCATTGAACGGCGCCTGAATCTTTGGATTATCAGTCGCAGCGACAGCACCAGAGGTTCTGCCATGGAAAGCCTTACGAAACGCAAGAACCTTAGCTTTTCCTGTGTGGAAAGATGCCACCTTAAGTGCATTCTCATTTGCCTCTGCACCACTGTTACAAAGGAAAAGAGCATAATCATCATAGCCGCTTACTCTACCAAGTTTAGTTGCCAACTCCTTCTGAAGAGAGTTCTGAACCGCATTTGAATAGAATCCGAGCTTACCGAGCTGCTCAGAAAGCATCTGCACATAATAAGGATGACAATGGCCAACTGAAATAACAGCATGACCACCGTACAAATCTGTATATACCTCTCCGTTCTTATCCCAAAGAGTTGTATCCAATCCCTTTACAGGCTCAATATCCCATAAAGGATACACATCAAATAAATTCATAATAATGCCGTTTTAAGGTTTTTGTATCAAATCCTTCTTTGCATAAAGTTGTTAATTGTATGGAGGTGACATGCCACCCCCGGCTAGGGGGTGCCCTCGAAGAGGGCGGGGGTCACCGGAATACTTTAACAACTTTAATATCCCTAAAATGCAGAAGGTTTGAGACGAAGACCGGTGTCTTCTGGAAGGCCAAACATTAGATTCATATTCTGAACCGCCTGACCGGCTGCACCCTTGACAAGGTTATCAATACACGAAGCAATATGCACATAACCATCGTGCAGCTCGACATGCACAAGTCCCTTATTGGTATTTACAACCTCTTTCATGGAGATACCCTCATTGCTATGGAAAACAAACGGAGACTTAGCATAATACTCCTCATATAGCTTTCTATAGTCCTCCTGAGTCATTCCCTCTGCCGCGCGTGTATAAACACTTGCGAAGATTCCTCTGGTGAAATCACCACGAAGAGGAACGAAGTTAACCACCGGGCTCTCCTCCTTACCAGCAACTCTCACAAGATTCTGCCTGATCTCAGCAAGATGCTGATGAGTAAAGAGTTTATAAATTGAAATATTATCAGAACGATAGCTGAAATGAGTAGTTTCACCAGGCTTCTTACCAGCTCCAGTTGAACCCGTAATCGCTGTTACATGAATCTCATCATTGATAAGCCCTGCAGCAGCCAAAGGCAATGTTGCAAGCTGGATCGCTGTAGCAAAACATCCCGGATTGGCTACATCATGAGCCTTACGGACATCCTCACGTGCACTCTCACAAAGACCATAAACGAAATGTCTTCCAGCATAATCACCATCAAGTCTGAAATCATTTCCAAGGTCAATGATACGGCACTCAGGCTTAATATCATGTGAATCCACAAACTGTCTCGAAATTCCATGTCCGAGACAAAGGAAGATCACATCAGGATCATTAAGCTCATAGCCAAAACAGAGATCAGTCTCACCGATAAGGTCACGGTGCACAGAATCCACGCGCACTCCCTCAGATGAGGTCGTTGTAGCCGCCACAATCTCCACATTCGGATGATTCAGCAAGATTCTGAACAGCTCACCACCGGTATAACCTGTTCCTCCCGCAATCGCTACTTTAATTTTTTTCATATAATCAATATGATGCCGGAATGCAGTATAGGTGGAAGAAAACCGTGGCCGCCCGTGGCCTCGTGAACGGGAGGGGCCCGCTCCGAAGGAGTGGGAGGGATCTAGTTTTCTTCTACCTATACTGCTATTCCTCTGAATTATTAACTGAATAATATATCTTCAATGGATTAGCAATAACCTTAGTGAATCCGATAACATCACGACCAGTATACGACTTATTCTCCTCACCATAAGCTCCAAACTTAGAACTCATAAGATCATGCTCACTAGTACATCCAAGAACTGCAAAATGATAAGGCATCAATCTTACCTCTACCTCACCAGTAACATACTTCTCGATGCTATCCATCATAGCCTCCATATCACGGCAAACAGGATCAAGGTACATAGCCTCATGCATCTGCTGTCCATACCAACCAGCGATCTGATCCTTCCAATAAAGCTGTCCCTTAGTGAGGGTATGCTTCTCAAGAAGGTGGTGTGCCTTGACAAGGATAAGCGGAGCCGCAGCCTCAAAACCAACACGACCCTTGATACCGATAATAGTATCTCCGATATGGATATCACGACCAATTCCGTAAGGAGCTGCCGCTGCACGCACAGCCTTGATAACCTCAACTGGGGACATCTTCTTACCATTGAATGAAACAGGCTCACCCTTCTCAAAACCGATCTTGATGTGCTCTGGCTCAGACTTGGTTACCTTTGTAGGATATGCCTCCTCTGGGAGATATCCGTCAGAAGAAAGAGTCTCAACTCCTCCGATACTGGTTCCCCAAAGTCCCTGATTGATAGAATATTTTGACTTCTCCCATGAAAAATCAAAACCATGTTTCTGAAGGAAGTCAATCTCGAACTGACGCGAGAATCCCTCATCACGGACAGGTGCAATAATCTTTGTCTCAGGAGAAAGAATCTCAAATACTATATCGAAACGAACCTGATCGTTACCCGCTCCAGTACTTCCATGAGCTACTGCACCAGCACCGATCTTCTGTACATGATTAAGAACCTCAAGCGCCTGGAACACTCGCTCCGAGCTTACAGAAAGAGGGTATGTTGCATTCTTAAGGATATTACCATAAATAAGGTACTTGATTCCCTTATTGTAATATGTATCTACAGCATTTACATTTACATGGGAAGCGGCACCCAAGGTAAGAGCTCTATTTTCGATAGCCTTCTCTTCCTCTGCAGAGAAACCACCTGTATTAACCATGATGGTATGAACCTCGTAACCTTTTTCTTTAAGATAAGGGACACAGAAAGATGTGTCCAAACCGCCACTGAAAGCGAGTACAACCTTGTTATTCATAATTATAGTGTTTTTATTATTTCTTATTCACTGGATTTTCAACCTTGACATGCTCTGCAGGATCATAAAGCAATCCTGTGCAGAGACACATCTTAAAGTTATTTGACTCAAGAATAGGATAGTTACGGCAACCCTGACAGCCCTTCCAGAATTCAGGGTCATCAGTCAAAAAAGAAAATGGAACCGGACGGAATCCAAGTTCATAATTCATCTTCATCACAGCAGCACCTGTTGTGATGCTAAAGATTTTTGATTCTGGGAAAAGTTCCTGAGAAAGTTGAAAAATACGTCTCTTGATCCTCATTGCTAGACCAAGCCCTCTGAAAGCATGAGCCACGATAAGTCCTGAATTAGCAACAAACTGCTTGTGGCCCCACGTTTCTATATAAGAAAAACCCGCAAAACGTCCATCTTCTGCGATAGCTATGACAGCCTTACCAGCCGTCATCTTCTCAATAACATACTCTGGAGTTCTGCGCGCGATACCAGTTCCTCTTTCTCTAGCCGAAATGAAAACTTCTTCGCATATTTCGTCTGCATACACTGCGTGACTCTCGTCCGCCACTACTACTTCGATATTCATATCTAACTTAATAACTAATCATTCCGACACATTAAATGTCACGGAAATACACTTCGTCTAAAACGAAAAACAATTTTTACACAGAGGGATTGATCTCACAACGAGAAACATAGATAGGGAGGGAGGTGCCACAATAGCTCCTCCTAAAGTCGGACAAATATGTTCCCTATAAAAATCATCGTGAAGGCAAATATAATAAAATTATATCAAAGAGACAAATTCCGACACGACGTATGTACTTCCACCGACATATATTAATATAGAAGCCCCTGATTTTTCTGTAGAAATGGCATCCACTATCGAATATGCCTTCTCCTTTGCCTCTGCCACAGTCGAAACACAATGTACCTCCCCTACTTCTCTTCCTGCCTCACGACAAAAAGCCTTATATTTCTCCAATACTTCAGATGCCGGGAGCGCCCTCTTTCCCTGAGCATTCGTAAATACATATATTGCCTTCTCCGGAAGCAATCTAACTGCAGCATCCACATCCTTGTCAGCCACTGATCCATAGACAATTACAAGATCCGTCACCTCTCCAGACTCCTGCATTTTCGCAAGCTGCGCAAAGTTGTATTTCAAGCCATGTTCATTATGTCCGATATCGCAGATTACTCGAGGATTTTCAGACACCTGATCCCAGCGTCCTCTGAAGCCAGTACGCTTAGCCGTATGCACAATAGCCTCACGAATACGCTCATCACACTTCACCCCCAAAACGTCCAACGCCGTTAGAGCAGTTCGAAGATTTTTACGCTGATACTCTCCTCGTAAATCCATTTCTGCAAGGATTTTTTCATGCTCCGACCACAACGCCGGTTCCGCTTTATCAGCATAGGTAAGAAGCGACATAATTGCCGAACGATTGCCCATAAACACCGGCTCCGACAGATTGGTATACAACACTTTACGCTCAAATACCTCATTAATTTCCGGACAGCTTTCTCCCACAACCACAGGCACTCGTGGCTTAATGATTCCAGCTTTTTCAAAAGCAATTTCAGGAAGAGTCTCACCGAGCAGATCACAATGATCAAGACCGATATTGGTAATCACACTAAGCACCGGATTTACGATATTCGTACTATCAAGTCTTCCGCCCAATCCTGTCTCAAGCACAACATAATCCACCTTCTGTTCAGCAAACCAGTTCAGTGCCATCGCCGTAGTGATTTCAAAGAACGACATATCCAAATGGTCGAAGGTGTCTTGCCACTGAAGAATAAAGTTCCAGACGTCTTGTCTGGAGATCAATTCAGGGGATCCTTCGCTTTGCTCTGGATGACAAATTCGAATTCTTTCACGGAAATCAAGAATATGAGGAGAAGTATAAAGACCCACCTTGTAGCCCGATGCAGCAAGGGCAGAAGTCAGCATATTTGACACCGAGCCCTTTCCATTTGTACCTGCAACATGGATGATTTTATAATTTTTATGAGGATGGCCCAGGAGCTGATCAATAAACTCCATATTACCGATTCCGGGCTTATACGCTCCTGCACCCACCTTCTGAAAAGACGGAAAACGATGAAACAGAGCATCAATCATCTGCTCATATTGAGCCTCACTAAAATGTTCTTGCATACAAATCTTTGATTTCATCACAAATTTACGTAATTTTACAAACTTTATTGCCAACAATAATCGATTTATGAAGGAAAAAGAATCAGCTCTTTATTCTCAGTACATCATCGACGGTATAAGATGCGACGCCACACCAGCAGAACTGCTTGAGGAATGCCTCGAATTTCCTGATGGGATGGACGAAGATTCTACCGAGTTTGACGACATCATTGACGAATCCACAGAGCCACCTCTGACGGAATTCGCCTTTGACGCATCCAAAACATCTGAATACATCAAGCAGATTTCAGAAAAAATCACTCCAGACAGGCCTTTCAGTCTGCTATATCCCGAGCACTTCACCAGACTTCAGATTGCTCAAGCACTACTGAACAGACTTTGGAGCGAAGGCCACTTCCGTCTATACAACCTAAGACTATGGGCTCAATGGGAGTGGAACACAAGGCCACTTGGCAATATGGCCTCATTCTACAAGAGCACACAGGCCAGCGCAGACTACATTTTCGGTCTTGGAGTAAAGCTCACAGACTACCTATTTATAGAAAGCGACGAGAGATGCAGCGCAAAATTCTTTGCATGGCTTCCAGAAGATGACATTGACCCTGAAGAGGACTGCAAAGGTGACGCAGAGCACACGCTGTTCAAATCTCCATTTGAAAGTAGCCACCCATGGATCGGAAACAAGCGCAAATGTCCTGCTACAGTTCAACCAGACCCTCAAAGTTGGATAATTTATATTCCTTTTGACACCTGTCCATTCAGGCTTGGAGGTTCCCTTCTGGCTCAGACAAACGGGCTTAACGGAGGACATGAACCACACGTCAATGATCCAGACTATTTCATCGACTGCTACGAGGTAATCCGCGAGCTCACAGAGGACGGAATAATCAAAGCCGGGCATAGCGTTACAGATGGTGGATTAGCTGCTGCCGCAGAGAAGATGTGCTGCGAGGTCGGGCTGGAAATCGACACCTCTGGAATCATGTCATCATACGGTGAAAAGGAGCCTACAAAAATCCTCTTTGGTGAAATACCTGGAGTCCTTATACAGATCAGCGACAACGACTTCGATTACGTTGATTCTCAGCTACTTCTACAAGATGTAGCTTACTACCCTATCGGTCGTCCGAACACTGATTTCAAAGGCCTTAGATTTGCAGAAAAAACCCGAAAGGGAGTTGCGGACATTCTTGCCAGTCTTTTAGACCAGGCAACTGAAGGCGAAGACTAAGATTTTCTTTTCATATATGAAGAAAAATCACTAAATTCGCGCCGGAAAATTTCCCAATTTTAAACGAAAAGAAATTTATTCATTAATAATCAAATACTTATAAAGTTTTATGGAAACTAACAAGAAAAGAGTGTATAGCTTCGGTGGTAAAACTGCCGAGGGTAATGGCACTATGCGTGAGCTTCTCGGTGGTAAGGGTGCTAACCTCGCTGAGATGTGTACTCTCAACATTCCTGTTCCTGCAGGTTTCACAATCACAACTGAGTGCTGTACTGAGTACTACGAGCTTGGTGGTGGTTACAACGACGCCCTCAAGGCAGAGGTTGCTGAGGCCCTCAAGAAGACTGAGGAAGTTATGGGTATGAAGTTCGGTGACAAGGAGAATCCGCTCCTCGTTTCTTGCCGTTCAGGTGCTCGTAGCTCAATGCCTGGTATGATGGATACTATCCTTAACATCGGTCTCTGCTCTGAGACTCTCCCAGGCCTTATCGCTAAGACAGGTAATCCACGTTTCGTATATGACGCATATCGTCGTCTTATCATGATGTACTCTGACGTTGTGATGGAGAAGGCTGAGGGTATCGAGCCAGCTGATGGCCAGGGTATCCGCCAGCAGCTCGACAGAATGATGGAAGAGCTCAAGCAGGCTAAGGGCTATGAGTCTGATACAGACATCACAGCTGAGGAGCTCCAGGACCTTTGCGAGAAGTTCAAGGTTCGCGTAAAGGAGGTTCTTGGAACAGAGTTCCCTGATTCAGCTGAGGCTCAGCTTTGGGGTTCAATCGGTGGTGTGTTCAAGTCATGGAACGGAAAGCGCGCTATCGCATATCGTCGTATCGAGGGTATTCCTGATGAGTGGGGTACAGCTGTAAACGTACAGTCAATGGTATTCGGTAACATGGGTGACAACTCTGCAACAGGTGTTGCATTCTCACGTAACCCAGCTAACGGTGACAACAAGTTCTACGGTGAGTGGCTTATCAACGCTCAGGGTGAGGACGTTGTTGCAGGTATCCGTACACCAAAC
>JAFYVM010000003.1 GCA_017549145.1 Bacteroidales bacterium | reverse complement strand
GTGTAATCCTTTACAACAGCAAACAGCTCTTTTGCCTGTTGTTCAGCCATGATGAAATTCTGGCTGAACACATTCTCCAACAAGCCAAGTGCACGCTTCAGATCTTCATACTTCTGTTCTGAAACTGCATTCTGATTCACGGCGTAACCTTTAAGCATATATTGCTTTAAGACAGAGGTCGCCCACTTCCTGAAGGCTGTTGCTTGAACCGAATTAACTCTATACCCAAGGGACAGAATTGCATCCAGATTATAATACTTAACTTTCTCCTCAGAAAGGCCTCTCACGCCACTCTGTGCGGTAATTAAAATTTCTTTAATTACCATTTCAGGTTCTAATTCTCCACTTGTAAAGATTCTCTTAAAATGATAAGAGATATTCGGTACTGTTACTCCAAACAACTCCGCCATCGCCTTCTGCGTAGCCCAGATAGTTTCATTAGAGGGATCTATCATCGCCTCAATTTTCACAAGTCCATCAGCTGACTGATAAATTACAACATCGTTCTTCATATCACACATAACTTAAAGTAAATTTTCAACTTTTTCATGCGGCAAAAGTATAGAGCAGATTTTAAAACTAAAACATCGTAACCTATTGTATTTCAAGAAGTTTTTCGCCAAATATTAATAGATATGCATAATATATTTCATATTAATATCTACATATATTATTATATATATAATTAGTAATATTAATATTATTATAGATAATTATATTTACATTCCTCTTGACTCGTACCTTAGGGCGGAAGCGCACACACCCACAATACTTGCAATTTCATACAACATCATATAACTTTACACTGACAAATATGAATTTATCTAAAAGAAGAAAACATATGAAAAAATTAGTGTTAACATTCTCTACCATGGCACTTATTGCAGGATGTAATGTGAAGCAGGCAGAAGATGTACCTGCGATCGATCGTAGTAACTTTGACGAGAGCGTGGCTCTCAATGATGACTTTTACCAGTACGCTACCGGTGGATGGCAGGCAGCTAATCCGCTAAAGCCTGAATTTGCTCGCTACGGTACGTTTGACAAATTGCGCGAAACTAATGAGGTTCGTCTTAACGACCTCTTTGCTGATATCGCCAAGTCTAAGAATAAGCCGGGCACTGTGGACCAGAAGATTGCAGACCTTTATAATATGGGTATGGACTCGTTGCGTCTCAACACAGAAAGTGTGGCACCTTTGAAGGCAGATCTCGACATGCTCATGTCTGTGGATAACCTTCAGAATCTTGCTTACGCACTTGCAACCATCCATACATGTGCAGGCAATCCACTATTCAGTACAGGCGTAGGTGCAGACCTTCTGAACAGTACTATGAATGTGCTCTACATTGAGCAGAGTGGACTTGGAATGGGCAACCGTGACTATTATCTTGACGCACAGAACCAGGCACTTCGCGATGGTTATGTACAGTGGCTGACCAAGGCGTTCACTCTAGTGGGCTGGCAAGATGCAGCTGCAGCGGCAGAGAAGGTTCTCGCCTTTGAGACCAAGATGGCAAAGTCATTTCGCAGCAATGTACAGCTTCGTGATGTGACAGCTAACTATACAGCGATGACAAAGGCAGAACTACTTGCTAAGTACCCTGACTTCAACTGGGATGTATATTTCAGACAGATGGGAATCGGCGAGTTCGACAAGGTTGTAGTCGGTCAGCCTGAGGTAATTGAGGCTGTAATCGCACTTTACAATGGCGAGGATCTCGAAACAGTGAAGACATATCTGGCTGCAAGTGTAATAGCGAGTGCAGCAGGTTACGTCGGCGATGAGCTCTATGCTGCGAATTTCGATTTCTTCGGACGTCAGATGTCAGGCCAGCAGGAGATGCGTCCGCGTTGGAAACGTGCGATGGCTGTGCCTAACAGATTGCTCTCGGATGCCATCGGTCAGGTATATGTCAAGAAGTATTTTCCAGAAAGCGACAAGGTACGCATGACCAAGATGGTGGAGAACCTACAGGTTGCGCTCGGTCAGCACATCGATGCCCTTGAATGGATGTCGGATGAGACAAAGGCTAAGGCTCATGAGAAGCTCGCTGCGTTCACTGTGAAGATTGGCTATCCGGACAAGTGGAAGGATTATTCGACCCTTACCATCGATCCTAAGGTTTCATATTGGGAGAACATCAAACGTGCAAGCGCTTGGTATACAGCAGATAATCTTGCAGACTTGGGCAAGGAGGTAGATCGCGAGAGATGGTTCATGTCTCCTCAGACAGTCAATGCATACTATAATCCGACAACCAACGAGATCTGTTTCCCTGCAGCGATCCTCCAGCCGCCATTCTACAATTCGTCTGCTGATGACGCAGTGAACTATGGTGCTATCGGAGTGGTTATCGGTCATGAGATGACTCATGGATTTGACGACCAGGGTCGTGAGTTTGACAAAGACGGTAACATGGCAAATTGGTGGACAGAGGCTGATGCTGCGGCGTTCAAGGCTCGTACAGACATCCTTGTGAAGCAGTTCAACAATATCGTGATCCTTCCAGCCAAGGACGATCAGCCTGCTCTTATGGCAGACGGCGCTCTTTCCCTTGGAGAAAACATCGCAGACCAGGGTGGTCTTAGAGTAGCTTATACTGCTCTCCAGAACTCATTCAAGACTGCAGGCGTACCAGAACCTATTGACGGTTTCACAGCAGCTCAGCGCTTCTATTTATCATATGCAACAATTTGGGGACAGAATATACGCGATGAGGAAGCAGCACGTCTGACCAAGGTTGATGTTCACTCCCTCGGCAAGAACCGCGTAAACGCAACCCTCCGCAATATCGCAACCTTCTACGAAGCCTTCGACATAAAGGACGGAGCAATGCTCCTTCCAGAAGAAGAAAGAGTCGTTATCTGGTAAAACAGATGAAACGTATCGCACGGATTCTTATGAGATATAGGCATCTCCTGTTATTCCTGATGATTGCATTAGGAGTAGCAGGGGTGTGTATGCTTCCAGAGGTCAAGGTCGTCTCAGACATGACCACTTATCTCCCAGACGATTCCAGGATGAAACATGGGTTGGACAGCCTGAAGTCTTCATTCGGAGGTATCGACATAAACGGTGCAGGAGTAAGTGCCATGTTCACAAATGAGGTCGTACACGATTCTCTTGCTACGGAACTGACGGGATTAGACGGCATTGCTGCAATGATTGGCAATCGCTCCAACGATCGATATACGCTTTACCAATTTGCATTGAACCCGGGCGCATCTCCGGATGAAGTGGCAAAGTCAATAAGCAGCAGATATGGCGACAGCGTAACAGTGGAAACTGCATCAACGAATCTGCTCCCGGACAACATGGTATTCATTGCCATCGTCTGTGTCGGACTGTTGACATTGATCCTGATGATAATGTGTGCATCCTTTATCGAGGCTGCATTATTTCTTATTGCAATAGGCATTGCTGTGGCAATAAACATGGGCAGCAATGCATTCCTTCCTGGAGTCTCAGTGGTGACAAGCGCCATTGCAGCCATTCTTCAGCTTATTCTGTCCATGGATTATTCAATCATATTGTCCAATCGATACAGGCAGATAAGAGAACGAAATCATGATAAAGTCGAGGCTATGACGCAAGCCCTCACAGACACTACTCCGCCAATCCTCAGTAGTGCGATGACCACGATTCTCGGTATGTCAATGCTGGCATTCATGGACTTCAAAATCGGACTGGATATGGGCCTTGTCCTGTCTAAGGGAGTATTCCTAAGCCTAGTATCCATCTACTTCGTACTACCATCACTTATACTCGCCTTCGACAAACTCATCAGGAATACAGTAAAAAAAGTACCGCTGCTGCACACATACAAACTTGCGAAGTTCGAAGTACGCCATCGCATGCTCATAGCAGTATTTTTTGCAATATTCTTTGTAGCCTCATACTTCCTCTCAAAACGCACAGAGATTTCATTCTCAAACACTTGGCCTACAGAAATCACACGTGAATTCCCTCCACAGAATCAGACAGTGCTACTTTACAGGACCAATGAGCAGGAGAAGATCATACCTCTCATCGATTCACTCAAAAGCGATTCAAATGTGGTGAATGCGATGAGCTACCCGTCAATTATGCTGAAGGAACGCACGGCTGACGAGATGATCGGATTCATCAGGGAAATGAGCGCCATGCTTCCAGCAGGAGCAAAATCCACCGACAGTACCCTGCTGTCGTCTGACCTTCTTGGGATCGTATATTATGCAGCTGCATATCCGGAAAGGAACGAAAAGATGAGTTTCTCAGATATTGAGAAGTTCGTAAATGAGCTTCCTGCGGAATATGCTGCAGGTTTTGACATTGACAGGATGATGCAGGATATGATGAACAAGCTCATGAAGGAAGAAGAACATATAGAAGATACTGCTCCTGTCATAACAGAAACGCCAGCAGATGTCACTTCCCCATCGGTCGCTGAACCGGAAGCACCGGTTTCCAGTGAACCAACTTCACGCGACACCACCATACAAATCACTCCAGCGTCGAGATTTACATTCGAGAATTCTACTCAGAGGATGACCTCGCGCGAGATGGCCGAATTCCTTGGCTTTGATCAATCACAGGCATCCATAATCTACAGATTAGCAGGATGTTCAAAATCTGGCATGACGGCCCAGGAGTTTATCCAATACATCAATAAAAATATCCTTACGCGTAAGGCCTACGCAAGAATGATTTCTGACGAGCAGAAAAAAGAGCTGGCGGAAGTAAGGCATCAGATTGACTCGGCAGTAGCTGCCGGACCAATCCAACCTGTTGAAATTGTCACACAGACCGATAGTACAACAAAAACAGAAACTCCTGCACCTGAAGTATCGGAGCCAGTTAAAGAGATAAAGTCCCCTACTGTAACAGAAACTCCGAAGGTCGAGAAGCGCACAACGAGAACCCCAGTTGAAGTTCTGTTGGACATGGTCGGTTCCAACAGGAAATATTCTGCAGGAAAAATCGGCAGCACTTTGCGCAAAGCTGGAATAAATGTATCCCAAAGCGATGTAGACCTGCTGTTCATGTTCTACGGAAGCCGTAACAGCGACACCGACAGTCTTAAGATGTCGATAACTGGCCTCATGGATTTCATGACAGGAACAATGCTCAACGACCCTATGTATGAGCGATTCATCGACGAATCTGCAAAAGAGAGCATTATTGCCATGAAAAAATCTATGACAGAGGGGCTTGGCAACCTGAGAGGCGAAGGATATTCAATCGCAACCATCATATCGGACTACAAAACAGAGTCACAGGAAACCTTTGACTTCATAGAAAGATTGAGTGAAAAATGCGACGAAACTTTTGATGGAGAATGCTACCTTATTGGAGAATCTGTAATGTACAAGAAGATGAAAGACGGGTTCTCGCATGAAATGATGGTGGTGACATTGCTCACAATCATCGTCATCTTCATAACGGTAGCTTTGACTTTCCGATCGATGATTGTGCCGGTATTCCTGCTTCTTATAGTAATGTCAGCTGTCTATGTGTGCGTTTTCGTGGGAGGTCTGAGAGGACAGCCAATGAACTATCTCGCATATCTGGTCATGCAGAGCATCCTGATGGGAGCCACCATCGATTACGCAATCTTGTTCACAGACTACTATCGCGAGAAGAGAATGAAGCTTCCGATATGGCAGGCTCTCCGCAAGTCATACAAGAACACCATCCACTCGATCATGACGTCTGGACTGATATTGATTCTGTGTCCATACATCATGTCAATGCTATTGACGGACCCTACAATATCCCTGATCCTCCACAGCATATCTGTAGGAGCTCTTTCAGCCATCCTGCTCATAATCTTCGTTCTGCCTGGACTGCTTGCAGCATTTGACAAAATCGTAGTAAAGAAGGGTGCACACAACCCCCATGAATAAACGTCCGACACATAGGATTAGCACGAAATTCTATAATATTTGACTACCTGAGATAAAATTATTAAAATTGTAGGTGAATCGACTAACCACATAAATATCATGAAACAATACATTCTTGCCCTTGATCAGGGAACCAGCAGTTCCAGAGCGATTATCTTTGATAACCAGGGAAAGATTAAGGCAACTTCACAGAAAGAGTTTACCCAAATATTTCCTAAGCCAGGCTGGGTAGAGCACAATCCTATGGAGATCTGGTCTTCTCAGGCATCTGTCATTGCAGAAGCAATTACATCAATCGGTATCAACGGAGACAACATCGCAGCGATTGGTATCACCAACCAGCGTGAGACAACCATCGTATGGGATGCCGAGACTGGAGAGCCAGTATACAACGCCATCGTATGGCAGGACAGAAGAACCTCAGAGTTCTGCGACAGTCTGAAGAAAAAGGATGGCCTCACAGAGACCATACGCAACAAGACTGGCCTTATCATTGACGCATATTTCAGCGCAACCAAGATTAACTGGATCCTCGAAAACGTACCAGGTGCTAGACAGAAAGCTCAGGATGGCAAGCTCAGATTCGGAACAGTCGACACATGGCTGGTCTGGATGCTTACAAGTGGTGAAGTTCATGTGACCGACGTCAGCAACGCATCCAGAACTATGCTCTTTAACATCCACACCCTTCAGTGGGACAAAGAGCTTTTAGAGTTGTTTGATATCCCAGAGAGCATGATGCCAGAAGTTAAGTCTTCAAGTGAGGTATATGGATACACCAAGGGAACCATCTTAGCATGCGAAGTTCCTATTGGAGGTATGGCAGGAGACCAGCAGGCGGCACTCTTCGGCCAGATGTGTACAGAGCCAGGATCAGTAAAGAATACCTACGGAACAGGCTGCTTCCTGCTCATGAACAGCGGTGAGAAACCGATAATGTCATCGAACAATCTGCTGACAACCGTTGCATGGAAGATTGGAGACACAGTCAACTACGCACTGGAAGGCAGTATATTCGTAGCTGGTTCAGTAGTTCAGTGGCTTCGTGATGGACTTGGAATCATCAGAAGCGCCAAAGAAGTAGAAGAATTGGCCACAAGCGTACCTGACAACGGCGGAGTCTACTTCGTACCAGCACTGACCGGCCTTGGCGCTCCACATTGGGACCAGTACGCAAAAGGTAGCATATACGGCATCACCAGAGGTACAACCGCAGGACACATAGCACGCGCTGCAATTGAAGGAATAGCATTCCAGACTATGGATATAGTACAGGCCATGGAAAAGGATGCCGGCTGTCCTCTCAAGGAACTGAAGGTGGACGGAGGTGCCACTGCAAACAACTTGATGATGCAGTTCCAGGCAGACATCCTGGGCACTTCTGTCATCAGACCTCAGGTAACTGAGACCACAGCTCTCGGAGCGGCTTACCTGGCAGGACTTGCTGTCGGATATTGGGACAGCATTGACCACATCAAGAGCCAGTGGGGCGTGGAGAAAGAGTTCACTCCACAGGCTGACGCAGAAACAGTAGAAGCCCTTAAGAAAGGTTGGGCTGACGCAATCAGAAGAACACTCACCGATAAATAATAGCACTATGACACTCTTGACCAAATGTATCTTCGAGTTCCTAGGAACTCTTGTACTCATCCTCCTTGGCGACGGCGTATGCTGTGCTACAAGTCTGAACAAGAGCAAGGCTCAGGGAGCTGGATGGGCAGTAATCACACTAGGCTGGGGACTCGCAGTAATGTGCGGCGTTTTTATCGCAGGACCATATTCGGGAGCACATCTCAACCCAGCAGTTACCCTTGGATTCGCCATTGCCGGTCAGTTTGACTGGTGTGCAGTATTGCCTTATATAGCAGCACAGATGCTTGGAGGATTTGCGGGCGCTGTCCTGGTGTATATATTCTATAAAGACCATTTCGACGCAACAGATGATCAGGCTACCAAGCTCGGAGTATTCTGCACAGCGCCAGCTATCATGAACAAAGGCCGTAACTTCTTCTGCGAAGCACTTGCATCTTGGCTTTTGGTATTTGTTATCCTTGCTCTCGGAACAAAAGAGAACCTACCAGAGGTCGGCATGGGAGAACTTGGAGCATTCCCTGTGACTATGCTTATCGTCGCAATCGGTATGTCATTGGGAGCGACTACAGGATATGCAATCAATCCGGCAAGAGACCTTGCCCCACGTATCGCACATGCAGTGCTGCCTATCAAGAACAAAGGCGGAAACGGATGGGACTACAGCTGGGTTCCTGTTGCAGGACCAATTCTCGGCGGTCTGCTTGCAGCATTCACTTATATGCTGATCTATTAATTCTACAATAAGATAAGTAAAGACGAAGAGGTCCACCCGTTTCCAACGAGTGGATCTTTTTTAGCTCAGTCCCCTTAAACATATAACCTCCCAATGAAAACATTGATTAAGGGTTTGTGTGCATTATTGCTATTTACAACCTCTATAACATCATATAGTCAAGACTCAACATCTGTCAGAACACGTCCCAAATATCTTACAGCAATGGTCAACTATGCCCGCTCGAGTGTCGATATGAAAAATTTCTTTAAGTGTTCTGAAGAACTTCTGTGGGGCGACCTTTATGACTACAATGCATCAAACTGGTGGGGCGCAGATCTACGATATTCTATCGACACGAAATTAGGCCCTTTGAGTTTTGATGTCAGTTCATCTAATATCTCAAAGAAGGTTAATCTTTATTTCAGTCTAGGATATTATTTTTAGGGCGCTTACTAAATGAAGACCCTAATTATTCAGTAATGCTGATAGTAGTTGTGCGAACTGATCCGGACATGATGTATTCTTAGGGCCACAAGTGATACCTTGAAGTCTCTGCTGCACATCAGAAATTTTATTTCCTTTTGCCAATGCAGCAATGCCTTTCAGGTTACCGCTGCATCCGCCATGGAATGCCACATCAAGAATAGTATCTCCCTCAATAAGCAGTTCAATTGCCTTTGAGCACACACCTTCTGTCTGCGCAACCAAATACCTTACTGAGTCTTTATATGTATCGTTAATTATCTTCATATCCGTTATTAATTAATATTATGTAATGTTTGATTATACAAAAATACAACTTTGAATTATAAATTTATATCCGACGTATTGTATTTTAATCAAAATTACTATATTTGCACTCCCTTTTGAAAAGGCAACATTTTGCCGATGTAGCTCAGTTGGCCAGAGCACGTGATTTGTAATCTCGGGGTCGTGGGTTCGATTCCCTCCATCGGCTCAAAAAGTCTTAGAGAATGCTCTAAGACTTTTTTTGTTATATCATGATATAGTTTGTTTGGCAAGAGAATTGCACACATATAATATAAACAACTAAACCAATCGATGAAGAACAAACTGACGCTTTCAACTGACAGAAAGTCAGCTTCTGAAGGCGAATTCATAGAAATCAAGTGGACATGCGACGCATGTCCAGATTCATTATATCTGAAATCGATTTAACTTAAAATATCTGTATTTTATGATAATAAGTATTCTTACTATCCTCCTTATTATCGCACTTCACCTCCTTCCTAGAAAAATCAGAGAAAAGGTTATATCTAGGCTTAGGAGAGTTTTTGTGAGGATCCGCAATATGGTAGGTGGACACAAAAAGATAATAAAAGAGTTAGTTATAAGAAAGGCACAGAAGAAAAATGCTTCAAAGATTGCTAAGCTTTTCATGCTTGCGTGGCCAGTGGAAGACATATTGAAAGACATAAATATTTCCCATAAGCAGCTTCATAAATTCATAACACAGATTGCCAAAAGCGAGCAGACAATCTATAGCTATGAGAACACTTACATTGCTGTAGCTGACGGAAAGATTGTCGGAGCAATGTGTGCATATAATGGAGCCGACTATCAAAGATTAAAGCAACCGATTGTTGACATCTTAGGCAAAGATTCTATGTTTGCGCATCTAAAAGAAACTGAAGCCGGTGAATTTTACATTGACTCGGTGGGAGTGCTTGAGGGATACAGAGGCAGAGGCATTGCATCCAAGCTTTTTGCAGCTCAAATAGAACGAGCCAGATCTCTTGGGCTGAAAACGGTAGGACTTATAGTAGATGAAGATAAGCCACAGGCAGAAGCCCTATATACACGACTAGGATTCAGTGCTCTTGATAATAAAGAGTTCTTTGGACACCCTATGAAACATATGGTTATTAACCTTGATTAACATATCTTTGTATTTTCGCAGAAGTAAAGCAACAATGCTTCCATATAACGACCAGAATATAAGTTTAGACAATAATAAATTATGATATACTTCGACACAGACTACATGGCAGGAGCCCATCCCAAAGTGATGGAGAGACTCGTGCAGACAAATGCAGAGCAGACTATTGGATATGGTAGCGACCATTATACCCTAAGGGCAAAGGAACTTGTGAAGCAGGCTTGTTCTGCTCCAGATGCGAGGGTGTATTTTCTTGTGGGAGGCACACAGACAAATTCCACTGTAATTGATGGAGTACTGGAACGTCATGAGGGAGTTCTTGCAGCAGAAAGCGGTCATATAAATGTGCATGAATCCGGAGCCATAGAGGCTACAGGGCATAAAGTCCTCACATTACCATCACATGGCGGCAAGGTGAAGGCTGAAGATGTCAGAAACTTTATATCCAACTTCTATAGCGATGACACATACGAGCATATGGTTGCTCCTGGAATGCTGTATATATCTTTCCCGACTGAATATGGTACCTTATACTCCTTGAAGGAATTGGAGGATTTGAGCGAAGCGTGTCATGGTGCAGGGATTCCCCTATTCATTGACGGAGCTCGTCTAGGATATGGTCTTGTTGCTAAGGAAAATGATGTTACTCTTGCTGACATTGCAAGACTTAGTGATGTATTCTATATTGGTGGTACCAAAGTCGGAGCACTCTTCGGAGAGGCAGTCGTGATCACTAATCCGGACTTGCTGAAGCATCCAGTGCCACTCATCAAGCAGCATGGAGCACTGATGGCTAAAGGCAGGTTGCTAGGAGTTCAGTTCGAATCACTTTTTACTGACGGATTGTATTATGAAATCTCACGTGAAGTAGTCCAGAAGGCCGTTCGCCTAAAAGAAGCATTTGTTGCAAAAGGATACACCGTAGAGGTAGACTCCCCTACCAATCAGCAGTTCTTCAGACTGCCAAACGATGTGGTTGACAAGTTGAAGGAAAATGTCAGCTTCGAGATGTGGGGACCGCGAGGAGAAACAGAAAGCGTCGTGCGTTTCGTAACAGGATGGACAACCACTGATGCTGAAATTGATAAACTGATAGAGTATATCAATCAGTAATATCATGAACAGCCATCGAAGTATGTTGATTATTCTATGCATAATAGCCGGACTCATCCTGGCGCTGATTCCTCACATCCTCTGGTTTTTAGGATGGGTGGGTTGTAAGATTGCAGGAGTTGGTCTCAGCTATAAATATTTCGGAATAGCAGCGCTTACTATTGCTACGTTATTCTGGAGTTTATTGGCATATGGATATTTCTGGGGAAGATGGGAAGTAGAGTCTGTAGCGCTTGAATATACTAATAAGGATATACCCGAGGCCTTTGACGGATTCAAGATTGTGCATATTTCTGACCTGCATCTTTCCACTTTCGATGACTCACCTGAGCGCCTCAATACATTTATCGAAGAGATAAATAAGCATTGTCCAGACCTAGTCTGCTTTACCGGCGACATGGTCACTATCGGAAGAAGCGAGGCTGAACCTTACACGGATATCCTAAGAAAGATATCCGCCGCTCACGGAGTCCTCTCAGTACTTGGAAATCACGACTTTATGATCTACGGGTTCAAGCAGAACTATAACAGAGAGAAAGCCGTAGAGGAGCTCGCTGAATACCAGGAAAAGATCCTCGGATGGAATCTTCTCAGGAACGAAAACGCTGTAGTAGAGGCTAAAGATGGCTCAAAGATCACCTTCCTGGGTGTAGACAATGCCAACTACAACAACCAAGGCTTCCCTACCATTCATCGAGGCGATCTGAAGAAAGCGATGAAGGGAACTGACGGATTCCGAATCCTGCTCACACATGACCCGAGCCACTGGAAAGCAGAGGTTCTGCCAGATACAGATATTCCTCTTACTCTGTCCGGACACACTCATAGCGCACAGATCAAGATATTCGGTTGGACTCCCGCCAAATGGTCATTCAATGAGATTGCAGGCAGGTATGACAACGGAGATCAGACATTATACATCAATGTCGGCCTAGGCTGCACTGCCCCATTCCGCATAGGAGTCAACCCAGAAGTTACAGTCATCACCCTAAAATCTGAAAAAAATTAATTTTTCTCTTGACTCGTACTTATTCAGATTCCAATGGAGTAAAGTCGAGTATTATATTACTTTTATTAACTTTATCGTGCTAAATGAAATGCATAATGAAGACAATAGAAGTAGTAGCCGCAATAATCATAAAGGAAGGGAAAGTCTTCGCGACTCAGCGTGGATATGGCGATTGGAAGGGTTGGTGGGAATTCCCTGGTGGTAAGATAGAGCCAGACGAAGAGCCACGAGCTGCATTAGTACGCGAAATCAAGGAGGAGCTTGATGCTGATATTTCCGTTGGCGATCTGCTAGAAACAGTAGAATGGGACTACCCTAGTTTTCATCTGACCATGCATTGCTACATTTGCTCGCTGAATTCCGAATCAATGCATCTTAATGAGCATGAAGCGTCTGCTTGGCTCACCAAGGAGACGCTCAATTCTGTACAATGGCTACCGGCAGACTTAGCTCTTTTGGATGGGATATTTCTTGGCAAACTGAGGTAGATTTGCCTAAATTTATCCTGGTAAATTTAATAGACCATGGAAATCACGCTGCTATTAGAATTCTCAGAGCGCTCACAACTTAGAGCGTGGTTGCAGGAAAATCACGCCAAAGAGAAGGAATGCTGGGTGGTCATGAGCAGGAGCAAGACTCCCCCACCAGGAATCCTCCCCTATATTGACGTTGTGGAAGAAGCTCTCTGCTTCGGATGGATTGACAGTACCCTTAAAAGGCTCCCGGATGGAAGACTTGCCCAGAGACTATCTCCCAGAAGGAAGAAAAGTCACTGGACAGAGCTTAATAAGCAGAGATGCCAAGATCTTGAAAACCGTGGCCTGATGACTCAGGCAGGAAGAGATACATTAGCTATTTCTAATATGTAAGATTACCCTACTTCATCTGGAAGTCGAGGGTACCACCTTCCATAATCTGCTGGTGAGTGAGTTTATAATCCGTAATGGTCTTACCGTTGAGTTTCACCTTCTTCACATGAATGCGCTCGTCAGTCTTGTTTGGTGCAGTTATGACAAAGTCCTTTCCGTCAGCCAAGTGGAGGGTTGCTTTAGTGTAGAGCGGCGTACCGATTACATATTCTGCAGAACCGGCATTGAATGGATAGAAGCCGAGGGCTGAGAAAATATACCATGCAGACATCTGTCCACAGTCATCGTTACCTGCATATCCGCATGGAGTGGCGTTATAGAAGCTTCTGCGTACCTGATCCACAAGTTCCTGTGTGCGTGAAGGCTTTCCTGCAAAGTTGTAGAAGTATACGGTATGATGGCTTGGCTCGTTGCCATGTGCGTACTGCCCTATGAATCCGCTGGCATTACCATTGCGCTCTCCACTGGTCGCAGTGAGGGTAAAGTTTTCGTCAAGTTTCTTGATGAAGCCCTCCGAGCCACCAAACAGGTCAATCATACCCTGAGGGTTATGAGGTACGAACCACATATACTGCCAGGCATTTCCTTCAATGAAGCAAGGTTCTTCGTAGCTGAGGGGATCAAAAGGCTCAACCCATTCGCCCTTATCGTCCTTTGGACGGAAGAAACCAGACTCCTCATGGAAGAGGTTGCGGTATGATTCGCTACGCTTGTGGAAACGTTCATAATCTTCTGTCTTGCCAAGCTTCTTTGCTACGGCAGCTACGCACCAGTCATCGAAAGCCTGTTCAAGAGTAATGCTCACACTCATTTTCTGCAGGTTCTGTGGCATGTATCCATACTCTTCCCATACCTCGAACGGCGAGTTACGGTGGCTGCGTGTACTGCTTTCTACCATTGCCTTATAAGCCTTTTCTACATCAATGCCAGGTATTTCAGCAAAAATAGCATCAGAAATCACTGGAATGGCGTGGTTTCCTATCATACAGTAGTTTTCCTGGCCCCAGAGGTCCCAGATAGGCAGATAGCCGTATGTATCATGATGTAACAGCATGTCGCGTACGAACTGAGCGGCCACATCCGGTGCAATGAGTGTATATAGAGGATGTGCAGCGCGGAATGTATCCCACAAGCTGAATGTGCTGTGATACACCTGTCCCTCCGGCATCTGCTTGATTTCGTAATTAGTGGTCATATAGCGACCGTCCACATCACTCATAGTATTTGGCTGCATTAGCACATGGTAGAGTCCTGTGTAGAAAATTGTTTTCTGTTCGTCTGTACCCTCAATGTCAATGCATGCCAATTCCTTCTGCCATATATCGTGTGCTGCTTGCACGTAGTAGTCAAAATTCCAGCTAGAAGCTTCTGCTTTCATATTGAGGCGTGCGCCTTCACTATCAACTGGAGAGATAGCCACCTTTACGGTGAGTTCCTGACTTTCGTCAGCATCAAAAGTGAGTGCGCCACGCAAAGCTCTTCCGTTGACCACATCGCTCTTTCCGACATTGCGGCCACCATCCATCAACATATAAGACTTGAAAGGACGTGAGAACTCTGCACGAAAATACACTTTGCGCATCTTGGCCCAACCTGTAATGATGCGATAACCCTCAATAGTATAGTCGTCCACAATGCGGATCTGACTTTGAATAATATCATAGGCACGTTTTCCTGTATAGTAAGCGTCTCCCCTATAGGTGCTTCGGTTAAGGTCGAGCACTACAGTCTGCAGCTTTCCTTTTGGAAAGTTGTAGCGGTGAATTCCAGTACGCACTGTAGCAGAAAGCTCAACTTTGACACCACTTTCCTGCAAATGCACCATATAATAACCTGGCTTTGCCGCCTCAGCCTCATGACTATAAGTCTGGCCAAAGTCGCCAGCCTGCAATAGGTTCGGAGTAACATCCCAAGTAACTGGCATCAAGCTCACATCAATGAGGTCAGTACAACCGGTACCGCTCAGATGCGTATGAGTAAAGCCATATATCGTATTCTTATTATAGTCATAGCCTGAGCAAGGATCCCATGTTACGTAGTTCTCGGTTTCTGGGCTGAGCTGAACCATACCTTGCGGCATAGTTGCACCTGGAAAGGTACTTCCACTTAGCGAACCTGTGTCATCGGTCTGTGTACCAATAAAAGGATTTACATATTTTGTGTAGTCGTCAGCATAAGTGGCACAGAAAGCCAATGCGAACATAAATGACAGAAAGACTTTTTTCATACGTTAAGAATGAGGATTATTCACTCACAAATTTAACTTAAAATATTCGTAGACACAAACCGTATCATGGAGAGAAGGGTTCGATATTCATTTCCATGTTTGTCACATATCCGGGATGCATTCAATACTCCATTATTGATCGTAAACTATATATACCGAAACAGGTCTTTCAGTCAGCCTCTGAAGATGCTGGTGATGGATGGTCAGCAACATTAGAGACCGTGGTGGGAGAATATAGTCTTCCATACACACTTACAGAAGACACTTGGGTCATACGATATGAAGATCAGCAAATGACCGACCTTTCAACCTATGAATATTTTAATTGCGATTTTGAATATATATTAAGAAGAGTCAATTGAATAAAGCATCGCACTCAGTCGAGTGTGATGCTTTCTATCTTAAGGCGAAGAGTTCCGGACGGTACCTGAGCCTCAGCTATTTCTCCAACTTTCTTGCCCATTAGAGCTGCTCCAATCGGTGATTTCAGAGAAATCTTGCCAGCTTCAAGGTTCATCTCGTGAGGGCTGACTATCTGGAACTTCATGCGGGTATTTGTCGCCAGGTTCGTGAATTCGACCGTACTTAGAAGGCAAACGCGATCTTTCGGAAGAGCCTCCGGATCTATAACTCTGGAATTTTCCAAAACCCTCTGCAGGAATTTGATACGGCTGATGGTCTTGGCCTGGATTCGTCTAGCTTCACGATATCCAGCATTCTCGCTACGGTCCCCCTGGGCACTAGTCTCTGCAACATTCTCCCTCACCTCGGGATAAACCACGTCGATAAGGTAATTCAACTCAGTCAGTAACTCGTCAAATCGTTGTTTTGATAAATATTCCATGGCTCAAATATACTCATTTAGTTGCGTTTTTCCTCAAAACATAACAGTCAGTTGCTAATATATCTGAATATCATTACTTTCAGCATCATGCTTAAATATAAAGTCATCCCATGGATTTGGTAATATGCACCATGAATGATGCATTTTTCATTATAATACGACATCTCTCAAGAAGTCTTTAATTGCCAGGTTTATCCCGGTGACCCAGCTCCAGAGAAAACGACGATAGCGTCAATGGAGATGCTGAGGTAACAAAATGAATCTCAGACAGTCGGACCAGCAGATGAGCCAATGGCTGTTCACCTTGCGCTGCTGAATGCAGATGTCATTCTGCTTGAGGGAATTCGTCTGGCTGATGTATCAGAAGGCGTGTATTTCTTAAATGCAGCACCACTGAATCTATCCGGGGCCGATGGCTCCCCTTGCAGAGCTATACTGATTGCTTAGTAGCACATCTTCAGGACCTTGTCAGCGTATCTCTTACCGATGATGATCAGGCTCTTGCGATCAAAATGAGGGTCCTTCATATTTGGCTTTCCTTCAGGGTCTGGAGATGCAATAGGCACTCCGCCATCACTTGAAACCCAATCTGAATCTGGAATATATTCTGAGATGGAATGAATCATCTCATTGAATGCAGCAACATTGCTGCGCCACTGTCCTAATTCACCAGCGATGAACGGCACATCAGCTCCGAGGTCAGTTCTGAGATTCTGGACAAAGACTGCGAGCTTGTCAAGATACACATCTGTTTTCTTTGAATCACCACATCCCTGATGCCAGAGGATAGCCTTGAGGGTACCGTATTGCATAGCCTGCTTTGTGCGTCGTACGGCTTCTTCATAGTAACCCTCTCCACCTTCTCCTTTAGTCCATTGAGACAGAGTTGTTCCTCCACGCGCATTCACGACCAAGAGAATCTTACGTTTGGTCTTCTTCGCAATCTTCTTTGAGAAGCTGAAGCCAGGGTTGATACGCTGGATGGACATTCCCTTTCTGATCGATGAATATTGGTTCAACGGATTAGTTGCCGGCACCACCTCACCTGCATCATTGAGGATAAACACATTCTTATCAAAGACTTCCTTATCCTTCTCTGTCATGTATCCCCTGCCGGCCATATTGGACTGACCGATAAGCAGGAACACATCATACTCGTTCGAATCAACTTTATTCTGCGCTGATGCACTCAGAAAACATGTGAACAGCAACAGGATAAGTACAGATATTAATCTTGATTTCATAATCTGTTACTTGAAGATTTCGTTAAAGATCGCTGCAAGACGATAACCGCCATTACGAAGCTGCTGGAAAAGGATCGGACGGATATCAGTTGCATAAGATCTTGGAAGAGAATCTCCATCCTTGTATGCACTGACTGCAGGCCAGCTGTCTCTTGCACTGCTCTCAGCATAGTCATAGACATCACCCTTGATGATTTCAGCAATCTGCTTAGGAGTTGCTGTATCCACAAGATAGGCCATATCCAAGAAGCTCCACTTGTAGTAATCATCGAAGATCTTTCCATCCCACATAACGTGCATATCCTGCTGTTTTCCCTTATACTCTACAAAATAATGTCCCTTTACAACATTATCCGGAAGATATACGATGTGCATAGGGCAATGCATGTCACCCATCAGGTGGACAATGATTGCAATGGCCTTATATCTCTCGAACGGGTCCATATTTTCTGCATTCTCCTTGAGTTCCTTTGACAGATTGTCAATATAGTATGCAGCGTTGTTGATGTACGCGCCATCGAGGTTGTCAGTAGGATAGCAATTGAAATCCATATCCACAGTAATTGAATGTGACCATGGAGAAATGTTCAAAGGAGTCGAGAAGTCAAAGTTTCTCACAAAACTTACTCGTGCATCCTGAGGGTTTGTTGGAATGAATCCCAAGTCCACAGTCCATTGTCCTCTGTATATATCAGCATCAGAAGCAATGATAGCAAGGGGAAGACCGTCAAGGTACTTGCTAAGGGCCTTCTGAGCCTTAGGAGTAAGATGGTCCTGAGCGACCTGCGCGATAGTTGAATGTCCTATCTGTCCCCATCCTGCAGATTCAACGCAATTCATTAAAAGAAGTGCAGCGGCTACAATAGCCATAGAAAGTGTTCTTTTCATCGTATCTGTATTTTTATTATTTCTTTACAACTGCCCAAGCATTCGGCCTTGGTCGTTCCTCACCACCGCCACCGTCTGTAGGGTCTGACGGCCAGTTACATATTTCCAGCTTGCCATTCAAAGGGTTTCGAGCCAACATCTCCGTCGATCCTCCTCCATCGAGATTGACAGCGGCCTCACAACCTAATCCGAAGAATATTGATGCCATCTCTGAATATGTCATTCCTTGAGTTCCTTTATGTCTTCCGTCAACTGCAAGAATCCACACGATATTGCCGGAAGTATGTCCTATTGCTGTTCGCGGATGTCTTGAAGTATATTCCCTGACAGCAATCTTTGAATCATCTACCAGCACTACGCCACCACCAGTACAATCTTTCAAAGTCATCTTGACTTCATCGTACTCCTCACGTAGACCGATAATCATTTTTCCGTCGTATGTAACTCCGACATAGGTCAGGCCCTGATCTTGAAGATCGGGGTCAAGACTGTATGTAGTACACAACATCTCTCCGTTACAATGAACTGGGCCACGCGGTCTGATCGGGCTTCTGTTATCGCAGAAGTCTCCATTGACCATAGCATAAACAGGCTTTAACGGATGATTAAGATATGCTGCCATATCTGTAAGAGTCTCCCTGATCCATGTAGGCGGCTCTGTATCCCTTGCAACTGCAACTCTGAGATCGAGTTCTTTTGAAAGATCTACTCTTAGAAAATATGTGTCCATGACCTCATCAGCTTCAGTCTTCAACTTCATCTGATAGTAATCGAGGCCGTTCGTAACATTGTAGGTTGTATCCCACAAAATGTCAACTACCCTTGAGGTCAAAGGGCCCTCGATAAGCTTTCCGATATTGGTCTGAGGGTATTCGACTTTATCTTTAGAATCAGTGTTATCAATGTCCAGGACACAGCGGACATAGTTTTCAGTAATCTGAATATCTTCGCCGGTCATATTTTTAGACATATTGACATACTGCATGTTACCATTTAAGTTCTGGGCGCAGAGCCAATATTTACTACTCTTTTCAAGCAAAGGGTCTCCGCCTAGTGATACAAGCAGAGAATCAAAGCGATGCGATTTATCAGTATAGGCGTTGAATAGTGTATTGATCTCATCCTGAGAAGGGAGATGCCAGTTTCCGCCGTACTCGCGTCGCAGGTCATCACAGAACTTGACAGCAGGGAAATGTTCTGGAGTCTCAATGTACTTTTCTGTTGTTGTGATTACTGTATGAACGTAATCGTAATTGTCATTATAGGAGTCTATTCTCCATAAGTCATTTGAATTGGCCCATTTCATAAGGCCGCCCACAGCAGAAACAGCCTTTCCTTTGTGGTCATCATTCGGATCAACATGGAAGATGACACCTAAATCAGTGCCGTGCTTCCTATAGACAGCCATGTGCGACAATGCGCCATGTGTCTCGTCGGGAACATTTTCCGGTCCCGGCTTGACACATGACGTCATAGCACACAAAATAAGGCTTATGAATATGCTTTCTTTTCTTAGCATTTTCTAGTGTTTAATAATGCACCAACCGTTGAGTCGTGCTCTTTCACGACCACCGAAACCATTGGTAGGGTCAGATGGCCAGTTGCGCATCTCAAGTTTATTGGTATTGGGATCTCTTACAACCATCTGAGTAGATCCACCTCCATCAAGATTAACGGCATCAATACATCCTAGAGCCTGGAACAACGAAGCCATCTCCATATAGTTCATACCGTTTGTTCCCTTATGTCTTCCGTCAACTGCAAGAATCCATACGATGTTATCAGCAGTATATCCTAATGCAGTACGAGGATCTCTACCAGGATCAAGGACATAGCCACCTTGGATGACATAATCCTTGAGAAGGATCACACCAGCACCAGTACACTCCTTCAATGACTTTTTGGCACCCTGATATTCTGAACTAGGACCGATTACCATCTTGCCATCGAAAGTCACACCCACGTAGCTCAAAGCCTGCTGAGGAAGTCTAGGGTCGATACTATATGATGACACCCAGATCTTACCATCACTGTGATGAGGTCCACGAGGTCTGATTGGAATTCTGTTCTCACAGAAATCGGCGTTTACTAGGGCGTAAAGAGGCTTTTCAGGTGAATCCATATGAACAGCCATCTCAGAAGGGACCTGTCTCACCCATTCAGATGATGTGACATTTCCAGATGTAGCTGCTCTGACATCAAGTCCCTGAGACTGATCTACTCTAAGAAGATAGATATCCATCTTCTCATGAGACTCTGTAAGAATTTCCATCTGGTAATACTCCAGACCCTTTGTCACTGTGAAGGTTGTATCCCAGAGGACGTCAATGATTTTAGAACACTTATCGCTCTCTAAGGTTTTACCAACCTCAGTCTGAGGGGATGACGTGTTCTCGCCAGTTACAGTACCATGGAAATCACATACGCAACGAACATATTTCTTCTGTGTCTGTTCAGCATGAGAATGATAGAACTTGCGCATATTGACATACTGCATATTGCCACTTGAGTTCTGGCCGCAGATCCAATAATGATTTGACATGGCGAGCAACTTCTCACCACCGAGGGCTACAAGCTGAGCATCGAAACGGGCTGCTGCCTGCTGTGATGCTTCATCGGTGTATTCCTCGCCGTTTTCAGGCAGAGCTAAATCAGACTTGCCATAATAAGCATTGAAGAGATACTTCATCTCACGGGCAGAAGGCACATGCCAGTTTCCACCATAAGTCTTTCTCATTTCCTCACATGCATTTACAGCCGGATAGTCCTCAGGAGAAGCCTTGTAGGCAGGAAGATTAGTAACTGTTGAATGAACCAACTCGTAGTTATCCTTGAAAGTATGAATTCCGTGCAAGCTGTTGGCAGCAGACCAGTTCATTAAAGAAGCAGTTGCAGCAACGGCCTTACCTCTGGTCGGATCATCTGGATTGTTCCAGAAGATTACACCAACGTCACCATACTTTTCTCCTACTGTAGACTTAGAATCAGCATCGAACTTAAGATTAGTCAAAACTCCGAAGTCTCTTGTCTTTCCCAATGCAAATTTAAGTTCCCTTGCAATCTTCCTTACTTCCACCTTTCCATCTACAGACTCAATTTCCACAGTCATTCCATCAGGAAGTACACGTGCGTAAATTGCCATTGTATATGTACCAGGTTCAATGACTCCACTTTCTCCCGGCTTAAGAACGATCTCTCTGTATCTGTTCTCACCAGTATCCAACTGTACTGAGACAGTCTTCATACTGAAATCTACCTTGTAAGTACCTGAGATGAACTTATTTGTCTTGAAACGGATCTCCTTTACAGGCGGCTGTCCAGGTGCAAGTTCAAAGGACAGATAAGCTGTAAGCGGTTTGAAATCCATCGCAATAGTCTGGGTGCGGCTATACATAGGATTAGCAGTCTTATTCGCCACCTGCTCGTGAGGAATAAGGAAGTGCATGCAACTACCTTCCCAGAAGTTCAATGCTCCCGCAGGATACAAAGCGAGCCAATCACCTTCATCCGAGCGACAAGCCCCTCTTCCCATGAAGAAGGTCTTGCCGTCGGCTTTATCAATGTAATAATTTACTCCTTGCCCGTCAGAAGCATCTGAAAAGTTGACCAGTTCCCCATTCTGCCATTTGACCTCAGCTGGTTCAGTTTCAGTCAGGAATGACCTCTTGGGCGCCTTCTGCGCATAAGAAATCAAAGACAGACATAAGGCAATCGCCAAAATTACATTTCTTTTCATACTAATTTTTTAGTTTCTCGGATCAATATAAGATCCTACCTCCTGGTAGATCTTTTCAGCCATATAAGTAAATCCTGCATCATCCGGATGTGCTCCAGAAGCCTTGGAGATACTATCTGCCAATCCAAAAAAGTTGACACATTTGTAGCCATAGAGCTTGCCATAGTGGTCAGCTATCTCAAGAATTGCCTGCTGTGCACGCTTTGTAAGAGCGTCACCAATGATCATGACCACTTTAGCATTCGGATGCTTGAAGTGGATCATGTTCAGAAGCTTTACATAGGCATGCACAAAATAGCCATCCTCCAAAGCCAGAATCTCCTCCCATGTATCAGCAGCTTCGGCAGCATCATAGACTGCCTTGAATTCAGCTGCTGTAGGAAGTGTAGAAGGTGCCATACCGGCGTAGGCATCACCAGGATACATATCAGCTCTATAGAAACCAGGTCTTGGAGCATAATCTGCACTATGCTTCGAGCAGTCATTTGTACCACCATGGATGAAGATGATGTCCGGATTTCCAAGACCATGTAACTGTACACGTGCAGGATAGTCAAGATCTGGATGAGTGCTACGTCTGACTACACAGGATCCTCTAAGTGAGTTATTTACGTCGAGAACGGCGCCGCTCATTTTATTATAAATGAGTTTATGCCAGTACTGGTTTGTAACTGAAGTTACATTACCCGTCGGATAATATGCACCGCCATTCTCAGAATCAAAGTTTGTCACAAGAGTACCTTCATAAGTGGTGATTGAATCTCCCACTAGGCTCACACGCTTGGTCTGGTTGAAGATGTCAAATGGATTAAGAGGATCGATACTAGGATTTACCTGACCCACATCAGTTCCTCCTTCACCAGTATTGTCTCCACCTGTGTCATCCCCACCGTCTCCAGGATTTTCTCCAGGGTTTCCGCCTGGCTCTTCGCCAGGATTCTCACCAGGATTCTCACCAGGATTTTCACCAGGGTTTTCGCCCGGTTCTTCACCTGGATCCTCGCCAGCATTACCTCCGCCAGTACTATTGAGTTCTACATCACGGACACAACGTACGTAACCCTTTGTCGCGGCTTTAGTGATATGACTGACGAAATATGTTCCGATATTGACATATTGAACTGAACCACCAGTATTTACCTTGGAAGTCCAATAGGTTACTCCCCTTGCATCTCCATAACCATTATTATCAGATACTCCATCACAGTCTGCATCACCATCAAGGGTTGCGGTTGTTGTCTCTCCAAGAAGTCTCAAAGCAGCATCAAACTCAGCTTTTGCATTCATGACACTTGGAATGAGTACTGAATTCTCGAAGCGATAATCAATCTCATTTGAGCTTGATCCTGGGAGTTCTGATAAACCATAGTAAACTTGGACGAGAGTACTCAACTCCTGAGGTGCAGGAAGATACCAGTTTCCACCATGGCTTTCTCTCATCTTCTCACAATACTGCAGTGCATAGAATTTCTCCTTCTGGCTTGTATAAACCTCAGAAGCGTTGAACTGCTGATAGTTGAGAAGACCATCAGTCAAGCTGACAATCTTTTCGGTCCAGAGAAATTCTACAGATATATTCTCTGACCAATCCATAGCTTCAGTTGAAGAAGCTGAAATGATCTTACCCTTGTATGGATTATCTGGATCAATCCAGTATACAACTCCCTGGTTGATTTCATTCTCCTTATAAACGGTAGCCAATTCAAGCGGATTGTTTCCTTCTGTGAAAGTCAACTTCTCCACCTGGCCCCAATCAGAAACCTCACCGGCATTGAGTGTCAACGGTCCGACACTCTTTTCTGCTACAAGGCCCTCAGCATTCTCAAAGCTAAGTACAAGACCTCCTGTGAAATCGCCTGGCATGATAGCAATATTGTAAACACCAGTTGCGAAAGGAACACCGTTTTCTGAATTACGCAGACTGACATAATCTGAAGCTGTGAGACTTGAAACCATCTTGACTCCGCCAGTTGCAAGATATTGAATACCCGCCTGCGTATCAGAAAGTTTCTCCTTGTTTACAGAAGACAATCTTACAGATACAAATTCTCCAGTCTGGTCAGTGACCTCAAAACGGACATACGAGACAGCATGCTTGAAGACAAACTGTTCTGTTTCACTATTGGCGATAAGAACAGCAGCCTTTTTGTCCCACGCACCAACTTCAGCAGTCTGCTGCTTAGGCACGTTTACATAGCATACAGGAGCTGAAGATTCGCTCCCACCAGTCTCTAAATTCCATTTTACAATAGCAGAAGAAGGATATACAGCATAATATCTATCGTTGACCTTGACCGGAGTGGCATCTGAAGTTCTTCCAAATTTAGCCTGAGCCGAAGGTGCTGAGAGCGATGTAGTATATACAGCTGTAGATGTTCCTCCTGCATACATTCCTATTTTATCACTATCTGTCCATAACACCTTCACACCGTCAGCTGTCGTGGTCTTCACTGGAGTACCAGGACTGACAGCGGTGATATAGTCCAGACATTCGGTTGTAGGAATGTTGTTTTCCGGCTGTTCTCCCCCAGCCTGTATCTCCTGTTTTGAGCAGGAAATGCAGACTGCAAGAGAAGCTGCCAGAAGTATAGATAATGATTTTTTCATTATAAGTGTTTTAATTACTGAAGCTCAACTTCACGTACACAGCGTACATAATGTACAGTCGATGGGTTACCGTAAGATGCGAAAGTGAATTTAGGAGCGAAAACAACTCTATAAACTCTCGAATTAGGAAGAGCTTCTGCACGACCTTCACCAGACCAATACATTACACTTCCAGTAGATGCCTCTAATCCGAGGTTAAGCTTGGTTTCAACATAATCTGTTGCCGGATCGTCTGCAACGCACTGAGCCAATGCAGAATCGAACTTGTTCATTGCTGCGCTGTTAGCATCTGTATTGTAGTTTGTTGATTCTTTCAATGCATCGAGACCCCAATATGTCTGGAACATCTGCATCTGCTCGTCATGTGAAGGAAGGCGCCAATCACCACCAGGAAGGTTATCACAGAAATAGACAGCAGGATAATTTGCCTCACTGTAATCGGATGCACTTTTTACATATTCATGATTTTCTACTACAGTATGAGATGTAATATATTCATCCATTGCATCAGACAAATCTTTAGCTGGGCCCCATGCTACATTAGTCACCGCACCTGATACGATTTTACCCTTAGACGGGCTTGCAGGATCAACCCAGAACACAACTCCCTGATTTTCACCACCTTCAGCATAAACACTAGTAAGCTGAAGAACTGGACCTTCAACATCTAGATTCAAACTACCGACAGTGCCGAGGTTGGCAACATCACCTGCTTTCATTTCAATATTTGCAGGAGTAGTGACCACATCTTCTACAACTCCATTGCTGAACGCAAACTGGAGACCGTCAGCATATGTTCCAGGATTGATTGCGAGATAGTATGTTCCAGGTGCGAACGCTTCAGAGTCATCTGTAGTAACAGACATGCTATTCGAATCCTGAGACTTTCCGGTAAACGGAGCAGCTGTAACAGACTCAGTTGACCAATCTATTCTGATTCGTGAAACTACAACCTCCGAGCCGTTTACTGCAGATACTGTAAGTTTTGTGAATGGTGTGGTATTCTGATCGACTGTAAACTTCAGGTACGATACTGCGTGTGCGAAAGTGAACTGAGAATCAGTGCTGGTTGCATAAAGAAGGCTTGAAACAAAATCTCCTCCATTTTTTGCAACCTGAGCCTTGTTGATAGTAATCTCAGCATAATAATCTCTGGACTGAGTATTAACTGTCGCACCCTTATAATGTACAGCAAGATATCTGCCGCTGGTATTATCTACTGTAGCGGTATTTGTCTCATCCTTTACAAAGGAAGCTGATGCACTTGGAGCATCCAAAGATGTGGTATAATCACACCAACCTGCAGCATATTTTGAAGTACTTTCATTCCATGTTCTTGTGTAAAGGTGGATCTGATCACCATTCTCCCAGAGCACATTTACTCCATCGAGTGTAGTAGTCTTGGACTGTGGTACAACTGCTGAGATAACATCCATCTCAGATGATGGTACCAGCGCGTTATCTACATTATTTGCTGTGTTTTCTTTCTGGCAAGAAGCGAACACTAGCGCTGCTGCAGCGCAAGCATAAAATATATTATTCTTTTTCATGATTATTCCTATTGGTTAATTAGTTACTATTTCCACAAATCATCTGACCAATCATTTCCTGGAGTCAAATTGTCGATGCCACCGTTTGATTGTGAGGAGCAAAGCACTCCTTCATGGTCTAGGTCAACCATCTTAATGTCTGGAGCGACATAAAATTCATTACTTTTCATAATTCGTTGATTTTGGTTATTATTTATTATTCATTTATTTCTATTGAGCAGGTTTGACAATCAGATCATCAACTCCTGTTGAACCGTCCCACCATTCTCTGACTATTCCTTTCTGGAACATGGTGATCCTCTCCTGAAGTTCACCGGCATTGATGACAAGGATCACCTGTCTGTCCGGATCAGCATTCTCTTCGTATGTGAAAAGTATTTCCTCTACAGGCTCCTGACCATTTCCCGATGTTCTGTTGAGAGTAGCCCAGATACAATCTTCCGGTTCAAAAGTTATTGTCCAATCATTGGTTGTGTAAAAGAATATACGAGCCTCACCAGCTTTTGAGGTCAGGGAATATTCATGCGAATCCACAGCCAATGGCAGATCCAGCTCGAAAGGCTTATCACATGCGGAAAAGACGAGCAATGCTGCAATTAAAAGCAGACCTTTATTCAATAATTTAGAAACCATATTCCTCATATTCTTTATTATCAAGTACATATTTTGACTTAGCAACTTCTGAGTCCGGGATCGGATAGTATCTGTGACAAGGCTGGATCGCATTGATGATCGGCTTGTATGAAGTTGTCTCCTTTACTGTCTCATAGAAAACACCCCATCTGACAAGGTCATATTTTCTCTGGAATTCTCCGAAAAGTTCTTTTCCTCTCTCAATCATAATCTCACCCATGAGGTTTGCAGGAGTCTGGTCGACAAACTCGGTAAGTCCAGCACGTACTCTGGTCTTATTGAGGTACTTCAGAGCACCTTCATAGTCACCCTTTCCGCAAAGACACTCAGCCTTCATAAGCATTGCATCAGCATAACGATAGACCTTATAGTTATTACCGTCATAAGTGTAGTGAATATCCGGGCACCAGAATTTTGGACCAAGGTATGGTTTTGTCTCCTTGGCATTCTTGAAATCCTTGCCGCCATAACCCCATGCCATATTCACGACAGCTCTCTTGTCTCTACTTCCTCTTGCCTGGAGTTTTACATAATACTCGTTAGGACGGATAACTGTGTTCACTGTTGCATTTATTCCGATCTCTGCAATCTCCACTCCGTCGAAGTAAGCTTTACCATCAACTACCTCCAATGGAGAAGGGATACATCTTGGAGCCAGATTGCTGTAATATGCAACTCCTCCCTGCTGATAGAGGTGCTGAATCTCAAGGATAGATTCTGGAGTGTTCTTATTGCGGAACAGGACATTCTCCTCATAATCATACTGAGAGAAATCTCCATATATAGCCTCAAGTGCCTCGATAGCCTCAATTGCTGTGTCCCAATATGCAGGATCCTCTGCAGCATTCCACATCGCGCATTTTGCTACGATCATATATGCCAATGCTGAACCTACTCTTGCTCCGTCATTATCACTGGTACGTGTCTGTGCTGCCAAAGGAGCAATCTCCATAAGGTCAACAATGACAGAATCACGTGTAGCCTTTGCAGACATACGACCTAGTCCAGCGACTCTATCCTGATCCTCCATCGTCAAGATCGGCTCAAAATAGAAAGGAACATCTCCAAACATATTGGTCAAAAAGAGATAGTAGAATCCTCGCAGAGCCTTAGCCTCGCAAAGAAGCTGAATTCTGTTCTCTTCAGTGAGGGCACCCTCAGGAGCGTTCTCAATTCCCCATACCGCATAATTAGTTCTTGAAACTCCTGTATAACCCTGCTGCCAAGCTGTATCACCGTATCTTGGAGTTGCAGGTGAAAAGTCAAGATATGCGTCCTGGGTGTTTGAACCACCGAGGTACATAAGATCGGTAACACATTCAGTAACTATAAAGTATGTAGCATTATGAATAGTGTTCAACGGCATGTAGCAGCCATTGATTACTGACTGACATTCGCTGTAGTTACGGAAGAAGTTCTCCGGATCCGTTACTGAAACCCTGTCTTCTTTCAAAGAGCATGAGGTCATAAGTGTGACAAATGCAGTCACAAGAATATATTTCAATGTCTTCATGATCTTAGAACTTTAAATTCAGGTTAAACATTACGGTTCTTGCCTTAGGATATGCTCCGATGTCCGCACGACGGAGAACAGATGATGTTCCTTCACTGCTGACATCCGGATCGAATCCATTATAATATTTCCACAAGTAGATGTTATCTCCTGATAATCCCACTGTAATTTCGCGGAAGAGTGATGACTCCTTCTTTCTGAAATCAAATGTATAGGCAACTGAGAGAGTCTTGAGGCGCAGATAAGAAGCATCGTGTACCATGAAGTCACTTGGAAGCGCTGCTCCTGCCTGCTGTCCTGCCATTGGATAATCAGAATCAGGATTTCTTACAGGATGCCATGCATTAAGCATGTAACGGTACTGGTTGGTACTTGTCGATCCAGCCATGAACAACTCAGAGATGTTATAGATACTACCTCCAAGTGAATACACGAAGTAAACTCCTACCTTAAGACCTTTCCAATAGAAGGTATTCTGCAAACCTCCATAAAGGATTGGATCGGCATTACCAAGATATACGATATCCTTCTGGTTCAATGAGCCATCATGATTGATGTCATAATATCTTGGACTTCCGAGGTCCTTCTTATTCACTGCATACTCCTTGGTCTGCTCGTTGGTCACGAACTCTTCATTGCTCTTCCACACACCAGCATATTTGAATCCCCACAATGAGTTGAGCGGATAACCTTTTACATATCCGTACATCATATACTTCGATGTAGGTGCAGTATAAGCTTCAACATAATCAGCTGTTCCGATGTCTTCTACCATCTGCTCGTTGTGAGATATGGTGAATGAAGTCAACCACTGGAAATCCTTACCATCGATGTTCACACTTTCGACAGAGAGCTCGACACCCTTGTTGGATGTAATACCAATGTTCTCATAACGTGAACTGAAACCTGTCTGAACAGGAATCTGCACCTTAAGAAGGAGATCACGTGTCTTCGAATAATATGCTTCTGCAGTAACATTGAGGCGCTTCTGAAGGAATGCCGCATCAATACCGACGTTGTACTGATCAGTCTTCTCCCAAGTAAGGTTAGGAGATGCCGCACGGTGCTGATAGAAAGCTGCTGGCTGAGATCCGTCAAAAAGATAACCCTTTGAGCTTGCAGTAAGGGCAGCTAGTGATCTATACGCTGTGATGGCATCGTTTCCTGTACGACCTGCACTGAGACGGAGAGACAAATCATCAATCCACCAAGCGCTGTTCATGAACTTCTCCTTAGAAATAGTCCATCTGAAAGCTGCTGATGGGAAGAATGCCCATTTGTTGTTAGCAGCGAAGTTGGAAGCTCCGTCGTAACGTCCTGTCACTGTCAGGTAGTAACGTGAACGATAGTTATAGTCAAGTCGTGCAAATGCAGAGACTTTCTGCATGGCAAGATAAGATGTCGAAATATTATAGGTATTCTTATCAGGCACGGCGACCATATTGTTCCACTGAACATTATCGTCTGTATATCCTTTTCCTGATGCCTCAAGAGTATTTGAAACTCTCTTATACGCAGAAAAACCAAGCAAAGGAATCAAAGTATGACGTTTGTTCTTGCTCTTATATGTATAGGTGATAGTTGTCTCATTTGAAAGAGAAGTCTCACCTATCTCGATTCTTGTCGCATCACCACCGTCGTTCTCAGCCTTTGATGGAAGCTGGCTGGAAACATATTTGAATTCACTGCGTGAAAGATCAGTATACGAGAACTGGCTCTTGATTGCAAGGTTCTTGATTGGCTTGATATCCAAAGTCAAGGAGTTCGTAGCAGTGTTGAAAAGACGATAGTAATTCGTATTGTTGATCACTGCACGAGGGTTATCAAAGCGTCTTCCATCACTTTCAAGCGGGTTGTAGTGATCATTCGGAGCAATCATAGGGCTGAGATACTGAGCCGAACGGAACTGTGCTGTTCCTCCGATCTGAGTCACTGCTGGATTCTGCTTTCTCCATGTGTAGAAACCGTTATATGTAAACGACATCCACTTATAAAGCTGACGGGTATATTTTACACGACCGGAAATTCTCTGCTGTCCGGTGTTATCCATGATACCCTCATTATTATTGTACGCAAGGGAAACAAGATAATTGTTGTCCTTATCACGTCCTGACACTCCCAAAGCATAGTTCTGATACATACCGATTCTGGTAACCTCATCAATCCAGTCTGTTCCTGTCATTGAAAGAGGATCCTTATAGATAAGGCCAGAAATTGGAGTATCAGGCTTCGGATCATACTTATCAAGCGAGTAGATATCATTACGATATCTTGCGAACTCCGAAGCATTCATCAGATCAAGCTTTCTAGGAAGCTGTGAGAAACCAAGGTTCACATGCAAAGAAACATTCGGACGCTTGAGACTTCCTCCTCCCTGACGTGTTGTTACGAGAATGACACCGTTTGCTCCTCTTGCACCATAGATTGCTGTTGAAGAAGCATCCTTGAGGACTGTGATTGACTCAATATCCTCAGGATTGATATCATTAAGGTCTGCAATCGCATCAACAACACCATCAACAACGATCAAAGGCTCATTTGATGCCTCCACAGAGCGTGTACCGCGGATACGGATAGTTGTAGTCGCTCCAGGCTCACCTGTTGTCGACATGATTTCCGCTCCGGCAACACGACCCTGCATCGCGTTGTCCACAGAATATGCAGGCATATCCTTGATGTCGTTCATCTTGACGCTGGTCACTGATCCGGTAAGATCTGATTTCTTTGTCGAACCATAACCGATAACCACAACATCGTCAAGAAGGGTACGGTCCTCACGAAGAATGAAATTGATCTTATCGGATTTTCCGACAGTCACCTCTTCAGTGATGTAACCGGTAAAGATAGCTTGAAGGACATCGCCTTCCTTGACTGTCAATGAATATGTTCCATTGACATCGGCAATTGTACCGTTCTGGGTACCCTTGACCATGACTGTCGCACCAATCAGTGGGACATTCTGTTCATCAGAAACGAGTCCGGAGACTGCCTTCTTCTGAGCATACAATGGCCCTCCCAAAAGGATTAACAATAATGCTATTAACTTATACGCTTTCATTTTATGCCGTATATAACAATTGATTACATAGCAAAGACATTGAATCCGCCATCAACCACAGCCACAGTACCTGTAACGAACTTAGATGCATCTGACATCAGATAGTGGATGGTTCCACAAAGTTCCTCAGGCTCTCCCATACGTCCGAAAGGAGTCTGACGGATCACATCCTGGCCACGCTGCGTGTATGTACCGTCTGGATTGGTCAGAAGCGAACGGTTCTGCTCTGTAAGGAAGAATCCTGGAGCAATGGCATTCACTCTGATTCCCTCTCCGAACTTCTTTGCACACTCTGTTGCCATGAATGCTGTAAAGTTTGAGATACCAGCCTTTGCAGCTGCATATCCTGCAACTCTTGTCATAGGACGGAAAGCCGCCATTGATGAGAAGTTGATGATACTTCCCTTGCCCTGCTTTACCATTGGCTCAAGGAAGACCTGAGTCGGAATCACGGTACCTGTGAGATTAAGGTTGAGTACGGTCTGGAACTGGTCCACCTGAAGATCGAAGAAGCTCTTGTCAGGAGGAATAGTAGCGCCAGGCATGTTACCACCAGCTGCATTGAGAAGGGTGTCAATACGTCCGTATTTTGCAAGAATATCCTCACAATTCTTCTTTACGACAGCAGCATCCATGACATCTGTCTTCATAAACTCACAGACGCCACCCTCTGCACAGATATCCAGAGCAATCTTATTTCCGACATCCTCTTTACGACCAAGGATAATAACCTTTGCACCATTAAGAGCAAGATATTTGGCAATAGCACGTCCGAGTACTCCTGTGCCACCGGTAATGACAGTAACATTACCATTAATGTCAAATAGATTATTCATAGAATCCAGTTATTTTATATTGAAGGTTAAGTTCATTATCTACTGTAGCCATGATTCCCTGCACCTGTCCCATAGCGAACATTCTTCCCAAGAAAGAGTATCCTGCATTGTAACCACGCGACTCATCTCCAAGCATCGTCATACCATGATCGACACGCATCGGAAGTTCCGGGTTCTGCTTTTCGAATATTCTTACGAGTTCAATAATATTTGCACGACCACCAAGGTGACTAGCTTCTGTAAAATCTCCATTATCGAAGATATGGCACGAACGCAAATGAATGAAATGCGTACGCGGAGCGAACTTTCTTGCCATCTCCACTACATTGTTCTGAGCACCTGCAGAAAGAGAACCTGCACAGAATGTAAGTCTGTTATGCGGATTATCCACAGCTTTGAGGAACCATTCGATATCCTCTTCAGATGTAACGATACGTGGAAGTCCTAACACTGGGAAAGGAGGATCATCCGGATGAACGCACATGTTCATTCCACACTCCTCACAAACAGGCATGATAGCCGAAAGGAAGTAGCGCATATTCTCACGCAGCTGGTCCTTGGTTATACCATCATATAGAGAAAGAAGCTGCTTGAAAAGCTCAACCGGACGCTCATCATCCTCACGGATATTTCCGCTTACAAAGCCCTGAGTCTTGACAATGATATTCTCTACAAGCTTGTGTTCAGCCTCTGGGGTCATCTTCTGTCGAAGTTCATCTACCTCAGCCAGAATATCACGCTCTACATCAATACCAGGAACCTTGAACGAAGCCCATTCCTCACGTGCACCCTCACGTCCTACAATGTAGATATCAAAGTAAGCAAACTCTGAATATGAGAAATAAAGATTGGTTGTTCCGTTCGGATTTGGATGATCCAGATCTGTTCTGGCCCAGTCAAGAACCGGCATGAAGTTGTAGCATATAGTATGCACACCCTCAGCAGAAAGATTGCGAAGACTCTCCTTATAATTTTCAATCAGCTGATCTCTGTCTGGTCCGCCATACTTTATGCTCTCGCATACAGGAAGGGACTCGACAACTGACCATCTCATGCCGAAGCTTTCAATATATTCACGCAGGTCACGGATGGCTTCACGAGTCCATACCTGGCCATTAGGGACATCATGAAGGGCTGTAACTATGCCCTCCACACCTATCTGGCGCAGCATATCAAGTGTAATGCGGTCTTTACGACCGAACCATCTCCAAGTCTTTTCCATATATACTATAGGATATATTTTCCACTATCCGAATCACAATAAAGCGTTGCATTGTCGTGCAGACGCATTATTGTTGCCGGGCAAACCTCAGAAACAGGTCCCAGAACAGTTGCACGTACGGCATCAGCCTTTGTAGGAGCTGGAACTACACAGAAAAGTCTGCGTCCTGAGAACAAGGTTGGAACTGTCAATGTAAGTGCGTATTCAGGAACATCCTCGAACTTTGCGAAACATCCGTCGTTCACCTGCTGCTGACGGCACTTGCTGTCAAGGTCAACGATCTTGATCTTCTCAGGGTCATTGAAATCAGCTACATGCGGATCATTGAATGCAATGTGTCCGTTCTCGCCGATACCCATGAATACAATATCGATTGGATGCTCCTCGAGCAATCTGTTGTATCTGTCAATCTTTTCCTGTGGATCACCTTCTGAACCGAGATACTCGATGCTTGCAAACGGAAGCTTGTCGAAGATTGCACGGCGAAGGAAGTTACCGAAGCCCTGAGGTGCATCAGATGCAAGGTTTACATACTCATCCATGTGGATAGCATGTACACGTGTCCAATCAACTCCCTCAGCAGCTACAAGACCTGCCAGAATTTCATTCTGTGAAGGTGCAGCACCGAAGATTGCCCACACCTCATCCTGATTAGCAAGGAGTTCCTTGAGATACGCGACAGCCTCATCAGCAGCAGTCTGTCCCATAGACTGTCTGTTATCAAAGACCTTAACCAAAAGTTTGTCTACGTTAAATTCTTTCTTTAACATGATATTTATTATTCTAATTATTTGCTGTACACAACTCGACCGCCTACGATTGTAGCTGCAACATCTACATTGTCATTGAAGATAACGATATCAGCATCCTTACCAACCTCAAGACTACCCTTACGATCTGCAATACCCATTACTCTGGCAGGATTGTAAGAAGCCATCTTGACTGCCTGCTCCACAGTAACACCTGCGAGAGTAGTCATAGTTCTGATAAGTCTGTCAGTAGTACATACACTACCTGCAAAACCTGAACGGTCCATGAGTTTTGCTACGCCGTCCTCAATGATACATGCCTGACCGTCTGCAAGGCCTCCCAAGATACTTGGACCCTCAGGCATACCTGCACCACGCATAGAGTCAGTAACGAGAACAACATTATCAAATCCCTTGACTCTAACGATAAGTTTAAGGAGAGATTCTGGCACATGGCAACCATCAGCGATAATCTCTACAGCCATTCCGTCCTGATAATATCCATACTCAAGTACACCTGCTGTTCTGTATGAATTCTTACGAACGATTGTGCTGACGCATGAGAAGAAGTGAGTGATCAACGAACTGCCGCTCTTGAAAGCCTCGTCACACTGCTCAAATGTAGCATTTGTATGACCTGCCGAAGCAATGATACCTCTCTTTGAAAGCTCTGCTGCAAACTCAGGAGCTCCTTCAAGCTCTGGAGAGAAACTTACTCTGGCGATATTGTTTGAGCGTGAAAGGATTTCAAGATAATCCGCTGGATCTGGGTTGCGGAGATAACGTGGATCCTGAGCACCAGCCTGAAGCGGGTTGAAATATGGTCCCTCAAGATGAAGTCCACCAAAAGCAGCACCCTCAGTGTTCTGCTCGACAGCCTGCTCATAAGTCACGAATGTATCAAACAACACTTCGTTTGAGCTTGTCAATGTTGTAGGATAAACAAGTGTAGCTCCGTGTGCTGCATGCATCTTAGCTGCAACAAGAAAAGCCTCCACTGTACCATCCATAAAGTCTGCACCACCGGCGCCATGGGTGTGAAGGTCGATAAATCCAGGTGATACATAGCATCCTTCAGCATCGATTACCTTATCAGCCTCAGCTGCATATTCACCTTCTCCAATCTCTTTAATAACGCCATCCTCTACAAGAACATAACCTGAAATTGTTTCATTTGGAGTGATGACGCGTCCATTTTTGATTACTGTCTTCATGATTATTTACGTTTTATCCAATATTCAACTTTATATCCGCATGTTGCGTAGTAGATCATATAGGCGAAGCATGGGATGAGCAACCAGTATGCATTGTCAAGGCCCACCTTATCTGCAAGAGCTCCATATGAAAGTGTCATCACGGCGTTACCACAAAGAGCCATGACGAGAATTGATGATCCGAGATTTGTCCATTTACCAAGGTTCTTGATTGCCAATGGCCAGATTCCGGCATAGATCAGGGAATTTGGAATTCCAAGAAGCACGAGGAACCAGATTGAAAGACGTGCCTCCATGCCGAACCAGCCAACCCACACGTTCTTTGTCAGGAGTACCAGTGCTGATAGTACAAGACCTGTAACTGTACATACAACCAATGCTTTCTGCTGTGAAAGGTACTTAGGAATACATACGATACCTGCAAGATAACCGATCATGATGCATCCGAGGGTGAATGATGGGAACACCTTTGCGTCAAGCATTGTAATGCCCATGCTCTGTGCATAATCGATGATAGTTGCGATAGAAATCTGCTGTGAACCGGTGTGAGCAAACAAGGCAAGCACACCAAGAACAAGGTATGGATAAGAAAGAATGGACTTTCTGTCCTGGGCACCTTCCACCTCACTCTTGTTATCCTTGTTAGGGTCGATATCCTGTATAGATGACTTATAGAATACGAAACCAAAGATAAAGAGAACTACAGCAAGGATGACATAAGGAAGGATCACACCCTGAATCATTGCATCGAGGGCCTGTTCCTTAGCTGCACCTGTGAGTTCACCTTTCTGTACGAGTTCCATTGTAACCTTATCCTGAGGGCGGATTACAGCAGCTGCGAAGACGAGCGGGCTGATGACACCTGCAAACTTATTGCAGATACCCATGATGCTGATACGTCTTGCTGCGCTTTCACGTGGACCGATGATGGTGACGAACGGATTGGCAGCTGTCTGAAGAATTGCCAATGCAGTACCCATTGTGAACAACGCTGCAAGGAACATTTCGTATGAACGGGTCATGGCAGCTGGCCAGAACAACATGGCACCGGCAGCAAGAATCCATAGACCGAGCTCCACTCCCCTCTTGAATCCCACCTTGTTGAGAAGGAATGACGCAGGGATGGTCATAAGCAGATACGCGATGTAGAAGGCAAATGTAACCAGATAGGTCTGAACACCTGCTTCAAGCTCACATGCAACCTTGAAATAAGGGACAAGGATTGAATTAACCCATGAAACCAGGCCGAAGATAAAGAACAACGCGCCCAGCATAATCATGGAAAGAATGAATTGTCGGTTAGTCTGTTTCATTATGTGATTATGTCTATATTATTACTCAACAATTATTTCATCAACTGAAAGGCAACCAGGGCGGCCAAAATAATGGTGCCATTGAGGAACTGCAGGAAGGCATCCTACAGAGACCTTGATGTATCTCGCTGTTGTCTCAGGGAATGTCACCTTGTACTCCTTGAGTCCGTTTGGCTCAAACTGTCCCTCCGTTGCATATTCATCACGCGCAACCTCGGTATATGTTGATCCGTCGTCAGAGACGCTTACAGAAAGATATGTAGGGTTGAACTGCTGCTTAGGCTTGATTACGATTGCACCCACGGTCACGCTTGAATATGGCTCACTGTCCTCCATATCGATAACAGCTACCAAAGGTTCAGCAGTAAGCGGAAGCCACTCATGTCTCTTATGGATGAATGGTCCTCTGAGGGCGTCAACAAGAAGATCACCTGTGTTGGAATTTTCCATCAAAGTTACAGGACGGCCTACAGCCTTGTGGAACTGAACTCGATAGCTGAATGGCTTGACAGGGAAATCGTCACGGATTACAACAGCCTTGAAAGTGCATGACTGGCAGATCTCGACAGGTCCATTATACCTTGATGAATTGCAATCAGGCTCACTTCCATCAACTGTGTAGTAAATCGGCTTGTCGCCCTGAGTGTAGAGCGTTACGATTGCTGAATTCTTGTCCTGATTGTATGTAACCTCACCATTGACTCCGAAGAGATGTGGTGCATAGGTATATCCCATGGTCTTGTAGATCCTGCAGAATTCATCTGCCGAATCCAAGAACCTGTTCCAATCCTTTCTGTCAGCATTACACCACTGCACCTCGCAGAGGGCGGTCAATCTTGGAAGGAGCATATACTCAAGATGCTCGTTTGTAGAAACATACTCTGTCCATAGGTTAGCCTGAACTCCGATAATATGTTTCTTGCCCTGCTCAGTCATGGTTTGAGGACATGGCTCATACGAATAACACCTCTCGACCGGCAGATATCCGCCGATACCGAAAGGCTCATTTTCAACGTCGATTGACTGGTAGTAGTCCAGATAGTAGTATGTGTAAGGAGACATGATCACATCGTGTCCGAGACCGGCTGCCTCAATTCCTCCTTCCTCGCCTCTCCACGACATGATGGTGGCACTCTTGGAAACATCTCCTTCAAGAATCTCATCCCATCCGATCACCTTCTTACCCTTGCTTGCAAGAAAGACTTCCATCTGGGACATCACATGACTCTGAAGATAATGTTCCGCACTATATTTCTCATCAGCCTTAAGACCTAGGCTCTTTATCTTGGCCTGACACTTTGGACAAGTCTTCCAGCTATCCTTAGGACATTCGTCTCCACCGATATGCACATACTTGTAAGGGAAAAGCTCGCACACCTCTGCAAGAACATTCTGGAGGAAAGTATATGACTCACCCTTTCCCACGCAGAGAACATCCTTCGATACTCCCCAACTGCTCCAGACCTGATATTTTGTTTTCTTGCATCCGAGCTGAGGATAAGCGGCAAGAGCCGCGAGCATATGACCAGGAAGGTCAATCTCAGGAAGCACGTCAATTCCCTTTGCTGCAGCATAGGCAACTATTTCACGAATCTGGTCCTGAGTGTACCACATTCCCTCACCATAAGGAATGCCGTCTGTGGTGCTGCCATCTCCTTTGATGCATGTGCCGCTGCGGACTGATCCGATCTCTGTGAGCTTCGGATATTTCTTGATCTCGATTCTCCAGCCCTGATCGTCTGTAAGATGCCAGTGCAAAGTGTTCAGCTTATGCACCTCCATGATGTCGATGTATCTCTTGACTTCCTCCACACCGAAGAAATGTCTCGCCTCGTCAAGATGGAGACCGCGGTATGCAAATCTAGGAGCATCATTGATAGTGACGCAAGGGATAGTCCAGTTGACATTATCCGACTTTACCTTAGCGTAGATCTCGACAGGAAGAAGCTGCTTGAGTGTCTGAACAGCATAGTTGAATCCACGAAGTCCGGATGCAGTCACAGAAACGCAATTTGGCGACACCTTCAAGGTATAAGCTTCAGGATTGACTTCAGAGTCGAATATGAAGACGAAGCCATTATCTGACGTGCCTGCATTCGTGCTGGATTCAACACCAGTAACCAAGCTTAGCTGCTGAGCGAACTGAAAGATCACATTGAGGGTCTGTTGGTCTATCTGAGCATCATAATTCATGCTTGCACCTGCAGCCTCAAAATGTCCACGATTTACCTGAATATCGTTTGGATATGGCACAACACTGATTGTCTGCCCCCTCTGGCAAGAGACAATTGCAGCTATCGCTGTCAATAAAATCAGTATTCTTTTCATCAGTTTTAGTGTTATATAGTTGTGTACTTTGCAAATTTAACATCCATCAAAAAATTATAAGATAGTTATAACGCATTTTTACATTCAAATAACGAAAGTTTTAGTATATTTGTTGGCATAAAAGCGCAATAAATGATAAAAATCATCCTTCTTATCGACTGTACAAGCGAATTTGACCGTAAGCTCCTTCGCGGAATGATGAAATATTCCAAGGAAAATGGTCCATGGCTCTTCTTCAGAACTCCTTCAGCTTACCAATTCGAAGGAGGTAGAGAAGAATGGGTTGCACAATGGGCAAAGGAGTGGAAAGCGGATGCGATAATCGGAAGGTGGGATGAGTCAAAATTGGATCTTCTGTCAAATCTGGATATACCGATCGTATTGCAGAATACTAGAAGCCGATCTGACATTTACTCCAACCTGACAGGTGAATACATCAGGACTGGTCAGATGGCTGCAGAATATTTCCGTAAGAAATTCTTCACCAGCTTCGCATTTTTCGGAATCAAGGATGTCATCTGGTCAACAGAAAAAGGTCGTGGATTCAGAGAGGAAGTGATGAAGGAAAATTCGTTGTACTCACAATTTGAGGAGGAAGCTAAAACAGTTTACGAAAGACAGAAACTGACAGATTGGCTGAAATCATTACCTAAAGGCACTGCCCTGTTCTGCTGTGACGATGCTCATGCGCTGACCATTACCGAGACATGCAAGATGGCAGGTATAAACGTACCTGAAGACATTGCTGTACTGGGAGTTGATGGCGATGATCTGCTCTGCGAGATTTCAGATCCTACCATATCATCCATACAGCTTGAAGTGGAGCATGGTGGCTACGAGACCTGCAGACTTCTGCACCAGCAGATTCTTAACAAGAATCGTCAGCCATTCAACGTTTTCATCAGTCCATCTGAGATTAAAGAGCGTAACTCTACCAGAGCATTCAATATCTCGGATCCTCACATAATGACCATTGTGAAATATATAGATGAGAACTATAGGTACGACATAAGCATGGAAGACATTTTCCAGCTTATCCCATTGTCCAGAAGAAGCGTCGAGATGCATTTCAAAAAGGCTATAGGAATGACGATATACCAGTACTTGCTGAAAATCAGAATAGAACACTTCGCCTATCTGATTAAAACCACAGACAAGCCACTCATAGATCTGGCATACGAAGCGGGATTCAGCGACTTTGCGAATGTAAACCGCACCTTCCGCAAGTTCAAAGGATGCACTCCTCAGGAGTATAGAAAGAAAGGCTTATGATCTCATAGCCCTACCGGAATGCTTGATTGCCTCTGCATCAAGCATTTCGTTGTCCAATACCTTGACTCCATTGATGAAGACCTTTTCGATGCCGAAAGATTTCTCCTGATCAAGCTGCCCGTTACGAAGTTTTTCCTCATTGAAGACAGTGATGTCAGCATAATAACCAGGCTTGACATATCCCCTCTCCTTTATCGAGAATCTGTCAGCAACGCCACCTGTCATCTTCCTGATGGTCGCAGGCATGGTATCTCCTGTACCTTCCAGTGAGAATTTAAGGAACTTAGGGAAGCAGTCATAGATTGCCGGATTCTGGACTCCGTAATCCTCGACCCACGCATCAGTCATATAGAGACATCTGTCATCTTTTGAAAGTTCGCTGACAATTTCAGGAGTGCTGTACGGTCCCATGTTCACGCGACCTTTGAAGTCACTGATCTCGCACAGATCAAGGTAGGTATCAAGACAAGATTTACCCATCTCCTTAGCGATCTGAGACACGGTCTTTCCCTCATATTTTTCATAGCCCGGACCGATGTATGCAATCTGAATATCATCCCATCCGAAGCCAAGAAGAGCAATTGAAGCATCTATTAAGATGCCAAGCTTTAACTTATTGAACCAATGACGTTTCTCTTTACGAGACAAAGACTGGTACCATGCAGGTAAAACGACGGTAATTACAGATACTCCAAGTAGTTCGCTGTATATGTCAAAGCCTATATCAACACCCTTCTTCTGCAGATTATTGAGGATAGAAAGAAGCTCATCCTTGCATCGGAAAGTGCGTCTCCCGACAAAGATTGCATGCGAATAATGAAGCTTCATTCGAGTCCCCTCAGCAATCTCCACGAGCTCGTCTAAAGCCCTTAACAGATGTGGGCGTCCTAAGAGTGGATAAGTCATTGAAACAGCTGAACAAGCTCTTGGATGGACAGTCATTGGTCTGTCATATTTCTCACACAATCCCGCCACTTCCTTGAGTTCGTCAATACCGGCATAAATTCCCGGCTCATACATAAGGCCCAAGGACAGTCCGCAGGCTCCTTCCTTCAAGGCTGTCTCCATGATATCGAGCATTCTCTTGCGTTCTTCTTCATTCAGAGACCTGTTCTCATATCCTGCGACGCTTGCCCTTGCAGTACAATGTCCGGCCAGGACTGCAATATTGCAAGGCGTATTCCCATCGATAGCCGTAAAGAATTCAGACACAGACGGATAGACTCCTGTAGTATTCTGGAAAGAAAACAAGCCGCCACCTACTTTGTCAACATATTGTGTATCAGGCTCAAAACCAACTGCTGACAATCCGCAGTTACCGGTCACAAAAGAAGTAATTCCCTGTCGGATGAACGGCTCAAAATACTTCTTTGGTTCCTTCTTGACAGCAAACCAATCATTATGCGAATGAGCATCTATGAAACCTGAAGAAACAGAGAGTCCATCAAGTTCGATTACCTCCCAACCATCTTCGGGATTTATCGACTCTTCTACCTTTGTAATCTTATCGTTTTCGATCAGAATATCACCTCTGAACGGCTCTGAGCCAGTTCCATCATAAATCAATGCGCCCTTTAACAGCTTCATAGGTCAAGAATTTTGACCATAAAGTTATATAAATCTTTTGTTATTCGCTCTTGTGGGTAATTTTTCTTATATTTGTATCGTTGCGTCTAACAAGATAAGATCTTGTAACATGGTTAGAAAAGAATACATACATAACGATATATTTGAGTTTGAGGCAGGTGGAAGCGTTGACAGTCTGAAGGTAGTGTATCATTGTTCGGAACGCGAATGGCATAAAAACGACGACCGCAAGGTAATATGGATCTGCCATGCCCTCACTGCAAACTCAGATGCTGAAGATTGGTGGCCGGAACTCGTTGGCCCCGGCAAACTCTTCGATACAGAAAAATACTTTGTAGTCTGCGCGAACATGCTCGGATCAGCATACGGATCATCCGGTCCGGCTACCGAGAATCCTTCTACAGGCAAGCCATATTACTTTGATTTCCCAGCAGTAACAGTCCGCGACATAGTGCGCGCAAACGACCTTGTCCGCAGGCATCTTGGCATCGGACAGATCGACCTCATGGTAGGCGGATCCATTGGAGGATTCCAATCCATCGAATGGTCAATCATGGAGCCCGAAGTCATCAAGACTGCCATTTACATCGCTTGCGGAGCAAGAGTGACTCCATGGCTGACTGCATTCAATGAGTCAATGCGAATGGCACTTGAAACAGACCCGACCTTCCGTGAGTGCTCAAGTCTGCGAGGCGGAGAAAACGGCCTCAGATGCGCCCGAAGCATCGGTCTCATCTCATATAGAAGCTATGCAGGATACAACGCAACGCAGCGGGAAAAGGATGAAGACTGCCTGTTTGCTGACAAGGCCGGATCATACCAGAGATACCAGGGAAAGAAACTTTCCGACAGATTCGATGCCTACTCATATTACTATCTCTGCGGATCGGTGGACAGCAACAATGTGGGCAGAGGACGCGGAGGAGTTGAAAAGGCGCTCGGCACAATCAAGTCCGATTGCACGATCATCGGTATTGACAGCGACGGTCTTTTCCCTGTCGAGGAGCAGAAGTTAATTGCATCATGCATCCCGGGAGCCAGATACCATGAGATTACCTCAAAGTTCGGGCACGACGGTTTCCTTCTGGAAAACGACCAGCTTACTAAGATCATTGAACCATTATTACCGTAATAATATATGCAAGTACTGAAATTCGGCGGATCGTCAGTTGCGAACGCACAAAATATGTCACTGGTAGTCGACATCGTCACCAAGGCGGTGGACCGCGACAGAACAATCCTCGTGTCATCTGCAATCAGCGGATGTACAGACACTCTCATCAAAATCGGAACCCTCGCTTCACAGAGAGACGAAAACTACAAGGTGCTGATTGATGAGCTGCAGGAGAAGCATCATGTCATCATCAAGGACTTCCTTCCACGCGAAAAGCAGGAAGAATCGATGGAAGTATGCGACGGTCTGTTCGACTCACTCAGAAGCATCGCACAGGGAGTATTCCTCCTCGGCGAGCTCTCCCCAGCCAGCCTGGATGCCATCCAGGCATTCGGAGAACTTTGGTCTACCAAGATTCTCGCGACCAAGCTTGCCACTATCGGCATTGCAACAAAGTGGATTGACTCACGCCAGATTATCCGCACTGTAGCCAAGGGTGACAAGAACATCGTGGATGCACAGAAGACATATTCCAAGGTGAATGAGATGATAGAGAACAACCCTATCACTCAGCTTTTCGTTCTTCCAGGGTTCATCGCTTCTGACAAGCAGGGACGTACTACAACCCTCGGTCGTGGCGGTTCAGACTACACTGCATCGCTATATGCAGTGGGCTGCAAGGCACGCAATCTTGAGATCTGGACAGACGTACCGGGCATGATGACATCAAACCCTAAGGTTGTTCCGACAGCACGTTCAATCAGCAACATTTCATACAAGGCTGCTCTCGAGCTCTCACACTTCGGAGCGAAGGTCATCTATCCGCCTACAATCCAGCCTGTTGTAGCAGAAGGTATTCCGATCTATGTAAAGAACACCTTCGATCCTGAGGCTCATGGAACCCTTATCGAAAAAAATCCGCCACGCACAAAGGGTTCTGTTATCGGTATATCAAATTCTGACAATATCGCTCTGCTTTCATTGGAAGGCAGCGGCATGGTCGGCATTCCTGGCTTCTCAAGCCGTCTTTTCGAGACTCTAAGCCAGAACGACATCAATATCATCCTCATCACTCAGGCTTCTTCTGTACACACAATGTGTATCGCAGTTTCTGAAAAGGACGCAGAGAAGGCACGTGAGGCTGCAGACAGATGTTTTGCTTACGAGATTTCTCTCGGCAAACTCAACCCGCTCAAAGTAGAGAAAGGATTCTCAATCGTATGCCTTGTAGGAGACGATGTGCTTAATCAGAGTGGAGCTACTGGACGTATGCTTGCCGCTCTTGGCAACAACAGTATCCCTGTCCGCGCTACAGCTCAGGGTTCATCTGAGCGTAATGTGTCAGTGATCATCTCATCTAAAGACACTGAAGCAGCCATCCGCACCATTCACAATGAGTTCTTCGACTGCCGTAGCGGTAAGGACATCCACCTTTTCATCGCAGGTTATGGTGTAGTAGGAAAGGCTCTTGTTGACATTATCGGAAAGAATCGCGAAAAGATTGAGAAACGCACAGGTAGAAGACTTCATGTTTGCGGACTGGCAAACAGCCGCAGGTTCATCCTTGACAAGAACGGACTTTCACTCGAAAATATAGCCGAGCAGCTCGCTGCAGGAGAGAATGCGGCAGATGAGGCATACTTCACTCAGCTTGCGACCCTTACTCTTGAGAACTCTGTATTCGTGGATTGTACAGCCTCAGCTGACATCGCGTTCAAATATATGAACCTATTCAAGAAGGGTTACTCTGTAGTGGCATGTAACAAGATCACGTTCTCAGCACCATACAAGCACTATTCAGCGCTCAAAGAGGCAGCAATCGAGATTGGAGCGACTCTCCGTTACGAAACCACTGTAGGCGCAGCACTCCCAATCCTTGAGTCCATCTCACGAAGCGTACATAGCGGCGATGAGATTCTGCGCATCGAGGCAGTACTCAGCGGTACACTCAATTATATCTTCAGCAACTATGCTGGAGGCGAAGGGGGTACCTTTGCAGAAGTAGTCAAGAGAGCTCAGGATGCTGGTTATACAGAGCCGGATCCACGTCTGGACCTCAGCGGACGCGATGTTCTCCGTAAGCTTCTCATCCTCTCACGTGAGGCTGGAGTCGGTATCGACGAAAAGGATGTGAACATATCACCTCTACTTCCTGAGGAGTTCTTTGAAGGAGATGTGGACGCATTCTATGCTAAACTCGCTGCAAATGAGGAAATGTTCGCAACCAGATATAACGAGGCTGCGGCAAAGGGACTTCGCCAGAGATTTGTTGCATCACTTGTGAAGAATGCTGAGGCTCCGTTCGGCTATAAGGCGAAAATCGGTCTTGAATCTATCGACAGCACTCACCCGCTCTACAACCTCTGTGGAACAGATAATGCCGCCCTCATCCAGACTGAATTCTACCCTTCTCCACTCGTGATCCAGGGTGCTGGAGCAGGAGCATATCAGACTGCATCCGGAGTGTTGAACGACATCATCATGTAATTTATGGAAAAGAAGAACTATAAATTTGAGACATTGCAGGTCAGGGCCGGACAGGAAATCGATCCTGTATCGAAGGGCACAGCAGTGCCTATCTACCAAAGCACAGCCTATACCTTCGATAGCATGGAATATGGTGCCGAGCTGTTCGAACTGAAGAGAGCCGGCAATATCTATACACGTATCACAAATACGACTACAGAAGTGTTTGAAAAGAGGATGGCTGCACTTGAAGGTGGTGTAGCAGCAGTTGCAACAGCCTCAGGACAGTCTGCAGTATTCCTCACAATCACCAACATCTGTGGTCCAGGTGACAACATCGTAGCACAGCCATTCCTTTATGGAGGCACATTCACAATGTTCGCCATCACACTCCGCGACATGGGTATCCAGGTGCGCTTTGCAAAGAGTGACAACGTCAAGGACCTGGAATCACTCGTAGACAGTCGTACCAAGGCCATCTACCTTGAAAACCTGGGCAATCCGGCGTTCAACATTCCTGACTATGAGCCTATAATTGAGATGGCTCGCCGCAAGGGCATCTGCGTCATGGTGGACAACACATTCGGCATGGGAGGCTATCTCTTCAGACCATTTGAATGGGGCGCAAACGTATCAGTTCACTCTGCCACAAAGTGGATCGGAGGACATGGTACAGCACTCGGAGGAGTCGTTGTGGACGGAGGTAACTTCGACTGGACAGCAGAAAAATATCCACTGCTCGCAGCACCATCTGAGAGTTACCACGGACTTGTATATAAAGAAGTATTCGGAAACGCAGCCTTTGCCGGAAGAGTACGTGTAGACGGACTCAGGAACATCGGCCCTGCTCAGTCTCCATTCAATTCATTCCTTATGCTTCTGGGCCTTGAGACTCTTTCACTCCGTGCCCAGCGCAGTTGCGACAACACCCTTGCAGTAGCAGAGTTCTTAGAGAAGCATCCTGCAGTAGAGAGTGTCAATTACCCGGGACTGAAGAGTAATCCATACCATGAACTAGGATGCAAATATCTCAAGCATGGCTTCGGTGGCGTGCTCACATTCCGCGTCAAAGGAGGCTTTGAAGCTGCTGCAGCCTTAGTTACCCGCCTCGAGCTCATCCTTCATGTGGGAAGCGTGGGAGATGCTAAATCACTCATTGTACACCCGGCATCCACAACGCACTCACAGCTCAGTCCTGAAGAGAAGATTGCAGCAGGCGTTTATCCAAACATGCTCCGTCTGAGCGTAGGAATTGAAAACGTAGATGACCTTATCGCTGACTTGAAAGCAGCGCTTGACTAATATGGAAAGCTTATGAAAAAAATCTTACTTCTGATCGTGGCAGCTGTTTCAATACAGCTTGGCGCACAGGATCTGGCACATTACAAAAAGATTGTAAAGGAACTCAGTTCTGCTAAATATCAGGGCCGTGGCTACGCTGAAGACGGCGCAAACAAGGCAGGAAAGTGGATTGCCAAGGAGTTTGAAAAGGTTGGAGCCGACGAGGTTGTCTGCCAGCCTTTCAAATTGGACATCAACACCTTCCCTGGCAAGATGGAATTCAGCGTTGACGGCAAGAAGCAGGTGCCGGGAGTGGACTTTACTCTAAGAGAGTTTAATCCTTCATGCAAGGGAGAATATAAGCTGTACTATATTGACACCCTCAATTACAATTCTGAAAAGATCTTTGCAGACCTTGCAAGTGAAGAGTACAAGGGAGCCTATGTCGTATGCGACTTCATGTATAGCTTCAAGCATCGCGCAGACTTCAGAAAACTGCAGAGCAAAGAGGGCTGCAGCAACTCCGGTCTGATTTACACCTGGGAGTCTCCTCTCAAATTCTACAAGGCCTATGGAGAGGTTGTAAGAGAAAAACCTATCATCTGGGTAACTCCAGACTTCCCTATGGATGCAAAGACCATCAAGGTGGATATGGAGAATGAGTTTCTCAAGGATTATGAGTGTTTCAATGTAATCGCAAAGGTAGAAGGCAAAAGACATGACAGCTGCTATGTCTTTACAGCACACTACGACCACCTTGGCAAACTTGGCAAAAAGACTTATTATCCAGGTGCACACGACAATGCATCCGGCACAGCTGCAATCATCACTCTGGCTTCATATTACGCTAAGAACCAGCCAGAATATGACATGTACTTCATCGCTTTCTCCGGAGAGGATGCAAACCTCAGAGGTTCTGAGTGGTATGCAGAGCATCCTGTGGCTCCGCTAAATCAAATCAAATATCTGATTAACCTTGATATGATTGCAGACAATAATCCTGTTCAGTACTGCGAGGTGAGCAACGAAGGAATGGATGGATTCGCCGTATTCGAGAAGATCAATGCAGAGAAGGGTTACTTCAAGGAGTTGCATAGAGGCGAGCTGGCCGGAAACAGCGACCACTACCCTTTCGCTCAGAGAAATGTACCATGTATCTTCCTTATGAATGAGGATGGAGATGCATTCAAATTCTACCACACCATACACGACACATGGAAAAACTCAATCTTCACTAACTACGAGCCTATCTTCAATATCATCACAGATTTTATAGAAATCATTTCCGACTAATTAAATAATTACTTAACTTTCGGACAATAATCATTTAATCCATTATGCTATGAAACGAATTATGGTAATCCTTGCAGCGATGGTAATCGCTACTGTAAGTACATTTGCTCAAGAGACAATAAACTACAGGGAGAAAGTACCCCACTTGTACACAACTGCAGAATTCAATTTGGCTGGCGGCGAATTCCAAGGCTGGGGCAAACCAGATTTCGGATTATATGGAATCTCAATCAACCCAGGATATCGTTTCAATCAGAATTGGGCCCTCTTTGTTCCAATCACAGCTGATTTGCTTCTTGTCAACCGCCAGAGCACACAAAACTATGTCGAACAGGGAACTCTCGGATTAGGTGCTTCATACACAGTACTTATGAAGGATCACACAGCAATAGAATTTGTGCTATCAGGAGGCTCGACATATATCAATTCCGACATCAATTATTTTAAAGCAAAGGCTGCAATCAACCTTGGATTCCATGGACTAGGCAGCTCACCTTATGTAGGAGTCGGTTGTTCATATTTTAAGCAATACAAGACTGGCAGGAACATGGCAATGCTCGAAATCGGAATTGGTTTCACAATCTTCTAGTCAACCCTAACTTAACATGAAAACTTCAAGACGCCTTTCTAGAATAATCATTTTACTGCTGTCAGTCGTGACAGCAGTTTCTTGTGAGCAGCAAATCCCGGAGACACCGGCTGAAGAACTGACACCACAGGAAGGTGCCAACATATACGGTAAAGTAATGTGCGGCGATCGCCCACTCAAAAACGTATCTGTGTCTGATGGAGTTACCGTTGTCCGCACAGGCAATGACGGAGTGTATAATATCAAATCCGCCAAGGAAAATGGTTACGTATTTATTTCTATTCCATCTGGTTACACTATGGCTGAGGCTTCCCTGCCCTCAGCAGGATTCTGGAAAGGTCTGAAAACAAAATCGGCAACACCTGAAAGAGTGGACTTCTCATTAGTCCAGGAAGATCAGGCTCAGAGCACTATGATTGTCATGGGCGACATCCAGATTTTCAGTGAGAAAAGCGTTGCTGAATTCAATGACACATTTATTCGTGAAATCAACAAATATCTTCCAAGTATCAATATGTGGCCAGTCTATGGTCTGACACTGGGAGATATGACATGGGACTGGTACTGGTATCATGGTGATATGATCGGAATAACAAATTATATCTTGACCATGAGAAAACTGAATGGGCTCAGAGTATTCAATACCGTCGGAAACCATGACAACGACATGCAGTTCGATTCTTTGAGCGAATTTCAGGCAACAGGTGAAGACAGAACATGTATGGATGCATATCGCAGCAAACTTGGCCCAACCTGCTTCTCATACAATATCAGCGGAGTCCACTTTGTGTCACTGGATGATGTGATCACAACAAATAAAGGAGACATAACAAGCAAAGACAGCAGAGGAAACATGCGTGGAGTAACCAAGTACGATATGCAATGGCTTAAAGAAGACCTTTCCTATGTATCAGAGGACACTCCAGTCATCGTCTCCATCCACATACCTCTGTTCAATTTCAGAGGCAAGCCACAAAAAGGGAACACAGACTCAGTTAATGCGTCAGTCGAGGAAATCACTGCCCCATTCAAGAAATTCAAGAATGTACTGTTCATCAGCGGTCACACACACTACCTCTACAACATAGAAAATTATGATGTAAGTGGTCTGAAAGTAACAGAATGGAACAGCGGTGCCATAAGCGGTAATTTCTGGGTTCCAGCCCTTAAAGGCTTGAATCTATGCACCGACGGCACTCCGGGAGGCTATAGGATCCTGACGTTCCAGAATAGAAGATACACCTCAAGGTATAAAGCCATAGGCAAAAATTCAGACTACATGTTCCGAGCATACGACAGGAACCAGATGAATCTGACTACATCGAAGATCACTGGTGAAATAGTTGGCGAGGACAAGAACAACTACGTATATATCAACGTCTGGGACTATAAGCCATCATGGAGAATAACAGTCAAGGAACAGATGGCTGATGGAAGCGAAAAAAACCTCACTGCAGTCAAGGTAGAAACATACGACCCACTCTTCACGTTAATGTACGAAAAAAGCCTGACTGACTCAGGCCCTCAACTTTCAGGAACTATATTCAGGGTTCAGGCATCAAGCCCAACCACGACACTTGTAATCGAAGTAAAAGACGAATACGCTAACAGCAGCAAAGAAGTGATGAAGCGTCCTAAAGAATTTTCCCTCAACACCTACACAACTGAGATGGCAGAATAATACCACTCAGTACAAATATAACCAACTGATTCACAATGAGATACACAAAGTGCGTGCTCCCCTTTGGCGGCACGCACTTCATGTAATACACTAAGGATCAAGGAGTTACATTCCACGCTTCACATTTAATATTACCTGTATATTTGGTAAAGTGCGTGCAATATGGAATATGATGTAGAAAGATATTATATTTGCAGAAAATAGATTGCAAATGGGATTCGGAAAATGGATAGTAGGTGCACTCGGATGGGCTATGTTCGGCCCTATCGGAGGCATCCTTGGATATTATATCACATCTAAGTTAGAGCAACTCTCTGAGGAGGTTGAGACAAATAATGAAAATCAGTCATGGAATCAGGGACAGCGTAACAGCTTCCTGATGAGTCTTTTGGTTCTTTCTGCAGCAGTGATTAAAGCTGACGGAAGAACCACAACACATGAGCTTAATACTCTAAGGAGATTCTTCATCAAGAATTTCGGTGCAAATGCGGCGAATGATGCTGAGGAGATCGTAAAAGAGCTGATCAACAAGGACTTTAACTTATATGAGGTCTGCGTACAGGTACGCTCATGCATGGATTACTCACAGCGCCTCCAGCTCTACCACTACCTTGTAGAACTCGGAGTATGCGACGGTTTGATTCAGAGAGAGATTGATGTCATTGAGGTAATCGGTACCTATATCGGCCTTGCTAAAGAGGATATTGACTCCATCTTTGCTCAGTTCGGACGCTATAACAGCAATAGCGGCAGCCAGGGCAGCAGCAGTGATAATAGCAGCAGCTATAGCAACAGTGAGAGCAACTACAGAATCCTTGGAATCAGCCCAAGCGCAACCGACGAGGAGGTGAAGAAGGCCTACCGAAAGATGGCTATAAAATATCATCCGGACAAGGTTGCGACCCTCGGTGAAGATGTCCAGAAAGCTGCTGAAGAGAAATTCAAGACAATATCTCAAGCCTACGAAGCCATCTGCAAAGAACGCGGAATCTGAAAGCAATAATATTTATACCACACAATAACATGAAGAAACTGATAATCGCACTTGCCGCCATTGCAACTCTATGCGTTGGCTGTAAAAAGGAAATTGACCCACCAGAGCCAGATGTCCCTCAATCTGAGTTCCTTGTAGTCAAGGCCGAATGTTCCCCTCTCACCAAGACTCAATATAACGAAGGTGAGACCACATGGGTTAAAGGAGATGTCATCGAGCTCATCTACAAAGGAGAATTATATACCTACACTGCAAGCGACAGCGGCAACAGTGTGTATTTCTCGAGTGACAACGGTATCGCAGACTATGACGGAAGCGAGATTGTAGCTTACTACAATGCCTTTATCGCAGAAGAAAACCTCGTAGGAATCGAAGCCTCAAAGACTGTAACATACGAAGGAGAGGACTTTGTTAGCCCGGCTCATGCTCCTATGATAGGTAGCCCTATCGAGGCAAAGGCTGACAAGGGAGTCGTAACAATAGGCTTCCATAACGTATTCTCTACACTTGAGGTTTTCATCGACCCGACAGGTAAGGAGTCAGATAGTCCTATCAAGTCATTTACACTTGAGCCTGCAGCAAATGCAGTTTTCGATGGTTATCTTTCATTCAATGGTACCATTGCCCCTGAAACCCGCGCACTCACAGCGACAGAAAATGGTACAAGCAACAAGATTGAAGTAAATCTCCCTGTCACTGTTGACCAGAGCAAGACACAGACAATCCAGCTTCCTGTCGGACGTTTCACATCAAGCACAGGACTCAAACTCACAATCAATCTTGAGGACGGAGACTCTTACGTGAGAACCATCTTCCCTGACGGAGTGTCAACATTTGAGGAGGTCGAAGGAGTATTCAATGCAAAGCACCTTGCAAGAGCATCTGTAAACTTTGTTCCTACCTTCTTCAGTGGCGGTAACGGAACAGAGCGCAACCCTTATGCAATTGCGACTAAGGAAGACCTTCAGGAACTTGCGACTTATGTAGCAAGCAAGGACAGCGAATTCCTTCCATTCAGAACTGCGTATTATATCCAGACTGCTGATATCGACTTTGAGGGAGGCACACATAACTCTATCGGTAACACCAACGACGCAGCTCCTTTCAGCTTCTTCTGCGGAAAATATGATGGAAAGGGTTACAAGATCAAGAACGTCGTCATTGCAAACCCTAATTCTAACAAAGCTCAGGGATTCTTCGGTTACCTCGATGGTGATGCCCATATCAAGAATATGACATTCGAGAATGCCTCGATCAATTCCACTACATGGAATACAGGTATCATTGTGGGTTGCCTTCAGAGCACAGCTACAGTTGGACTTGTCGAGAACTGCCATGTTAAGAATGGTACTGTAACAGGTACCAACACAGACAACGGAGGTCTCTGCGGTAAATTGATGGGAGGTAAGCTTCTTAACTGCTCGTTCGAAGGAACTGTGACTGCCACAACATCTGCAAAACACCAGGCAGGTGGTATCGTAGGACAGGTCAGCAATGCTGGTGCAACTATCGACGGATGTACCTTCAACGGTACAGTGAAGGGTGCCTGCGGAAACGTCGGTGGTATTGCAGGAGCTCTCAACGGAGGTGCAACAATCAAGAACTGTACTGTAACTTCTACTTCAGTTGTGGAGGGAGGTTCAATCTCAGATAACGGTATCAACGTCGGTGGTATCGTAGGATATGTCAACAACAGCGCAACAGGCGGTCAGGTATCTAACTGTATATGCGAAGGAACTATCAAGTCACACTACTATGACGCCGGAGGTATTGCGGGTCACAACAGAGGTCTTGCAATCATCGGATGTACATTCAGCGGAACCATCAATTGCGACTACGACGACTCAGCAGAAGCATTCAACTCAAGCGGAGCAGCCAGCACAAAATATAGCCGTATCGGTGGTATCTGCGGAGACCAGAGAGGAAGCGGTAATATTGACCGTTGTACGGTAACCGGTACTATCAATGGTAAGAAATGGACAGGCGGTATTGTAGGTCTTGTTGAAGCTAGTGGAGTAAACAACAGCGTATTCTCTGGAAAATTGACCGGAACAAATACTGCTGCCGGTATCGCAGCTTACGTCGCTACTGGTTCTGTTAAATCATGTTCAGTAAATAACGCGACTATTAACGGTGAGCAGAACGTAGGAGGTATTGTAGGTTCGACTACAGCAACCGGTTACGTGACCAGCTGTAACGTAGCAGGAAGTACAATCAAGGCAACCAGTCTTAACGTGGGCGGTATTGCTGGACACTTCAATAAAGGAGGTCTTGTATCGCAGTGTAACGTTGAGAACTCAACAATTGAGACTAACCACAAGCTTGCCGGTGGTATCGTTGGAAACATCGCCGACTGTACAAATGCACAGACAGCACGAATTGAGAATTGCAATGTTTATGGTGGTACTGTAACAGCAACTGCTAACGGAATCGCAGGAGGTATATTCGGAGGTGCAAACGGCTATGGTATTGTAAATAAATGTAGCGCAAACTGCAACGTTGCCAACACTGGTACTGGAGGCGGATGCGTAGGAGGTATCGGCGGATGGGTAAGTTCAAACAACTTGCTCGTGATCAACTGTATATACTACGGTAACGAACTTACAAATGACAATAACATAAACGGTGGAGTTGCAGGTATCGTAGGTTCATTCGCAGCATCCAGCCTTGCAAACACTGCAATCGTAAACTGCGCTGCATTCCCGACTAAGGTATCAACTGGTTCTAGCAATGCTAACATAGCCGGTATTGCAGGTTATGCAAATACAGTTACTATCAACAACTGCTACTGCCCTACTCCGGCTTCAGCATTCTACTTCAACGGAGCAGCTTCTGGCTCTTCACGTGGTTCAATATATGGCTGGCTAAGAGGTAACAATGGCGCGACAGGCAGTAGCGGAACTATCGTTAACGTATATTGGATCGATGGTTTCAAGGCAGGTGCATCAAGCGGTTCATTCAGCTATACTAAGAAAGAGCAGTCACTCACTGACGCTCAGATGAAGAATAATGGTGCTGTCTCAATGCCATCAACAGGCACAGCATACTCATGCTTTATCAACGCACTCAACGCAGGCGCTGACGAATACAACAAGGCTATGATCTTCGACGTAAGAGCTGAGGAATGGGTAATGGGAACCAATGGTTATCCTGTAGTCTTCGGATGTCCGATTGCAAGCAGCACAGCTACGTCTTCAAAGAAGAGAGTATCACTCCTTGGTGACTCCATCACCACATATAAGGGCTACACCCTCTTCCCTAGCAACGGTCAGTATCCGAACAGCAACTACAGCGACTTCACAAGCGTAACCCAGACTTACTGGTACCAGCTCATCTACGACAAGATGACAAACGCTGTCCTTGAGGCTAACTCTTCACACACAGCGACATGTGTTCAGAACACAGTGAAGAACGGTTACCCAGGATACGGCTTCCTTAACAGATATGCAGACCTTGGAAATCCTGATGTGATCTTCATCAACGGAGGAACAAATGACTCATGGAGCTTCAAGCTTCCTGTGGGAACACTTGACTTCAGCATTGCTACAAACGATCTCGACACATATCAGTTCGCTCAGGCATACGACAAGCTCATCCGCCTTATGAAGGAGAAATATCCTAAGGCAAAGATCTTCTGCATCATAGGAGACTGCGTAATGGACATTCAGTACAAAGAGTACGCACAGGTTATCCGTGATGTCTGCAACCATTACAACGTTAAATACGCAGAGGTTAAGTTCGCAAGCAGAAGTGCAAGCACATACGATAACGTTCACCCTAACGTAGCTGGTATGAAAGAAATGGCAGACCAGATTTGGGAACAGGTTAAGTCACACATTTAATAACTAAAAGATATGAAGAAACTGATTTTTGGTGTTGTAGCATGCCTTATGATGATTCCTGCATGCACTACAGAGAATCCTCAGATTCCTGAAACACCTGAAGAAGAGTACAACAGAGAGTTAAAATACACCTACACTAAAGCTGAAGACGGGATTGATATGGAGGTTTATCTTCCAACAGAAGAGACTAACATCAAGGTCGCTGTAATCGCATGCCCAGGTGGTTCATACTCATCACACGCCAGTCACGAAGGCGCTGTATGGGCACCATACTTCAACGAGCTAGGAGTTGCTTTCGCAGTTCTTAAATACACCTTGCCGGCAGGCGATCCATCAAAGCCAATCGGCGATATGGAGACTGCATTGACAATTCTCAACGAGATGGCAGACAAGTGGCTCATTGACAAGAATAAGATCGGTGTTATGGGATTCTCAGCCGGCGGACATCTTGCATGCTACGCTGCAACTGCTTCTGACTACTCTTCTGAGATCCGTCCTGACTTCCAGATTCTTGTGTACCCTGTAACCACAATGTCAACAGGAACACATGCTGGTTCACGCACAAACTTCCTCGGAGCAGACGCATCAAACGAAGAAATGATGTTCTACTCAAACGAACTCTGGGTATCTTCAGACACACCTAAGGCATTCATCACTTATGCTATGTCAGAGACTGTAGTACCACCTGCATCAAACGGTAAAGCATTCTACAATGCAATGATCAAAGCAGGTGCAAGAGCAGAACTTCTCGAGCTAGTAGGAACAAAGCACGGATGGCACCACGGCAACGCTGAGCACGAAACCACTTACCTACAGCCAATGAAGGCAAGACTTACTCCTTGGTTGAAGAAACTCTAAAGAGTTCACCTGATACGAATAATGCCAGACCTTCTTTCCTGAAGATCTGGCATTATTTCTTGCTCCAGTTACAATGTCCTGTAATTATTATCAGCGATAAATTCATTAGTATCCGTATAGAATGTCTTTACGTTGATATTGTTCGAGGTTTCTGTTTTCTGTGAACCGATCTCACGTTGCATCAAAGGCTTATCACTATACAGTTCAGCACGAAGGACACCTTCATCGACAGTTAATGAAAAACGTAAAGTAGCATTGGTCATATTGCTGACACGCAAGTCCTTATATCCGTATAACACAGTTGCATCAAATCCAATCGGACAAGCCCTTGGACCATCACCATACAGATCGACTGAATGATTGTACCTTTCAACGATATTCAACCCGGCTATAAGGGACAGATGATATATGATACCAGCCGCCTGGCATAATCCACCACCCTTCTCTATAGCCAATTTACCATTGCGAATGCAACGCGACTCCCTCAATTTATCTGGATTGCCAACCACCTCCCAAAAGGACAGAATCTCTCCGGGATAAATAATATAATCCCCTATCTGCTTCGCTACATATTTTAGATTGTAGCATTTTTCAGCCATCGTGGATGAAGGTAATATCGGCTGCTCCAGGGTCAGTTTATAAGGCAGTTCAGGAAACTTTCTTTTTGCGCAGAACCGTGTACGATTTTTATAATCCCTGACCTTGCGCTGCATCAGACGTAAACTACGCTTTATAGCAATCAGCGTTTGCATAATTCGTAAATCAGATAAGATGAATATTCTTTCAGAAGTGAGGTCTGAGCCAATCTATAATCTATTCGACGCAATGGCATTCGTAGAGCTGACGGGATACGATGCACCGGGAAAAGCATTATACCACTCACGGAATTCATTTGGAAATAGTCTCCCACAAAATGATTAAAACCAGCTATACTCATCGATTTATGACAATGCCAGCTATGCTTGGTATTTGTCCACTTTCTTCTCTTATCAGACAACAGGTCCACAATCCATCTTCCACCGGAACGTAAAACACGATGTACTTCCTTCATTATCTGCCCAATGGTCTCATCATCCAGATGCATCAGCAGATGCATAGTGATCACTGTATCGAAACTGCTATCCTCGTAAGGAAGATTCCTCGCATCAGCACATGTCAGATTTTTTCCATTCCAATGAGAAGCGGCAATCTTTACCATATTCTTGCTGGCATCACATCCGTAATCTGCATAGTTCAGAAAACGTCCTGTGCCACATGGTAAATCCAATGAGTTTTCTGGTGATATATTTAGATTATCTAAGACACGACGTTCTTGATAGTCAACATATTGACCATAGGTATTATCAAAACGGGAAATATCATAGCTCTCAGCTATCTCGTCATAATAATTGATAATTATATGATTAGTGTCTTCCATCGTGTTCTTCATTAAGATATCCAATCCTCAAATTTAAGAAAATTTAGCTACCTTTACAATCCTTGATCAAATGCTACAATGGAAATCAGACCCGCAACATATTCAGACCTGGACTCGTTGATGCAGCTCTTTGAGGGAGCAAAGGCCATCATGCGTGCCAGCGGAAATATGCACCAATGGGACAATGGCTACCCTACTATCGAAGTCGTACGCAATGACATCAGCCATGGTAACTGTTATGTTCTCTGCGATGGTTCTGAAATCTTAGGAACAATGGCGCTGATTGAAGGTCCTGACCACACATATTCATATATCGAAGGCGAATGGACTAATGATGAGCCTTACTATGTAATCCACCGTATCGCCACCTCAGCACCCGGTCGCAATGTAGCCCGAACCATGTTTGACTGGGCCTTTGAGCATATTGGCAAGTCGGGATATGACGTGATCCGTATTGACACTCATAAGGACAACTGCATAATGCAGCACATCCTGGCCAAATACGGATTCACTCACTGTGGAGTCATCTACCTCGATGACGGCGCTCCTCGCGAAGCATATATAAAGAAAGCCGTCGTGCCGTGTACAGGCATTCATATAGAGGTTGCTCCGAGCGCCCTGTCATATGCCGAGACTATCACACGTTTCCAGATTGATATGGCAATGGAATCAGAGGGATTTAAATTGGAGTACGAACGCACTCTAAAAGGTGTACAAGCCGTCTTACAGGACGAGAACAAAGGTAGATATGTGCTGGCAATGATTGATGGGAGACCTATTGGCTCACTGATGCTCACACGTGAATGGAGCGATTGGAACTGCTGCTGGTATCTTTGGATTCAAAGTGTATATGTTCTTCCAGAGTATCGTTCAAATGGTATCTTCAAGAGCATGTACAATAAAGTGCTTGAGCTTGCAGCGTCAGAAGGCGTCTCGCAAGTTCGTTTATACGTAGACAAGGACAATAAAAAAGCTCAGACAGTCTATCAAAAGCTAGGCATGTCTGAGTGTCATTATCTTATGTACGAGGTCGAGGTGTAGTGAGCATCGTATCCCGAATGCCCTGACACAGGTCCTACCAGCTTCCGCCGGCTCCGCCACCACCGAAGCTTCCGCCGCCAAAGCCTCCAAAACC
>JAFYVM010000023.1 GCA_017549145.1 Bacteroidales bacterium | reverse complement strand
CTCCTACTTTCTCAGCTTGCTTCGGTGCAGCATTCCTTTCACTCCACCCAACTAAGTACGGTGAGGAGCTCGTTAAGAGAATGGAGAAGGTTGGTGCTAAGGCATACCTCGTAAACACAGGATGGAACGGTACAGGTAAGCGTATCTCTATCAAGGATACTCGTGGAATTATCGACGCAATTCTCGATGGTTCTATCGACAAGGCTCCTACTAAGCAGATTCCTTACTTCAACTTCACAGTTCCTACAGAACTCCCTGGCGTTGACCCAGCTATCCTCGACCCACGCGACACTTACGCATGCGCATGCCAGTGGGAGGAGAAGGCTAAGGATCTCGCAGGTCGCTTCATCAAGAACTTCGCTAAGTTCACTGGTAACGACCTCGGTAAGTCTCTCGTAGCAGCTGGTCCAGCTCTCTAATCTGAACAATCACAGATTAAATATAAGGCAGTCACTTTTCAGTGGCTGCCTTTTCGTTTACCTTTCGTACATAAAAACAGCAGAACACCCCGTCGGGATGTTCTGCTATTCTATATTAGAGATTGAATAGAGGCGAAGGATACTGGCGTGGGAGGCATCGAAGGGCAAGTTCACCTTTCTTTACGCCAAGCTCCTGCAACGCTGCGAGCGAGCAATTGAATGCAAGGTCACGAGTGTTGTTATTCTCACTCAAATGACAGAGGAATACATTCTTGAGGCCAGGATGATGAAAACGCTTGATTGCAGAAGCACACTCATCATTGCTTAGGTGTCCGCATCCCTGAACGATACGCATCTTAAGCTCGTAAGTATATGGACCACTCATTAGCATATCCATATCGTAGTTTGACTCGACAACAACGGTATCTGCTGTACGAGCATATTCTACAGCCTCATCTGTCATTCTACCGACATCAGTCATAATGACGAATCTGCGTCCTTCAAGCTCTATGGCATAGCCAACAGTCTGTGTTGCGTCATGAGGTACGACAAAGTATCTTACCTTCATCCCTGCCACATCATTCCACTCCCCTTCTGCAAGGACCTTTCTACATGAAGCAATATGATCTGCGGTAAAGGTGTGCTTTGCAAGGGCAGCATGGATATCTGCAGATGTATATACAGGCTTTGCAATCTTCTTGCAGAATGAGCCTAGATGACGGATATGATCCAGATGATCATGGGTAACAAGGATAGCTGAGAACGAATCCAAGTCGAGTCCATTCTCCATCAATGTCTTTTTAAGGCGTCTAAGACTTACTCCAGCATCAATAAGGATTCCCTTCTCCTCATTGCCAAGATAGTAGCAGTTACCGCAACTTCCACTGGAAAAACTCATGAACTTTATCATTCGGCAACCTCCTGTTAAAGAATTGACGAATCACACAAAGCCTCAGCAAGCACGCTTGCCAAATCAGTTCCAGGCTGGTAGTACACAGCTGGAAGTCCTGCTGCTATAGCTCCATCTACATTCCTCTGAGAGTCATCGATAAAGAGCATTTCCTCTGCAGGCAATGCAATATCCTCGACTACTGCTTTATAGAACTTCTCAGATGGTTTCAATGCCTTCATCTCTGAAGATATATAGCATTTCTTAAAGCCCTCGTACATCGGGAAGCCAGCCTCAGCAAAAATAACCTCCGCGCGACGTACACATATAGGATTATTGTTGCTCAACATATACAGGTCATACTTCTGAGAGAGCTTCTTGAGGAGGTCTACCTTCTTTGGCTCAATGCTTACAAGAATACGCCACAAAGACTCATCAACAAGATGTGGCTGCGCACCTGGATTAGAACGTTCAAGCACGTATGCTCGGAACTCATCTGCAGTGACAAGTCCCTCTTCCAATTCTCCGATGATTCCTTTCTGGTGGCAAGGATCAAGAATCACATTGATTTCATTAAAACCAAGGTTTTCAATGAAGGCCTTCTTGCAATCCTCAAGATCCAGATCAACAAGGACCCCACCCATGTCAAATATTATTGCTTTCTTCATAATCTTTTATTGTTGCGACTGCTCGCAATACTTCTTAATCACACCGTAGGCATCTGCCACACCAAGCTCTCCAGCACGTGAAAGGTCAATACAACCTTTCTCCTTATCCTTAAGATAAATCAGCACAAGACCTCTATTGAAGTATGCATCACCCATATAAGGATATAGCTCAATGGCCTTGGTGTAGTTCTCAAGAGAAGCGATATGCTCAGACGAGAGGCAATATAGGTTGCCTAGATTATAATATATATATGGTATATTCGTAACCACAGTTGCAGCATCTTTCATATCCTGTATTGCATCAGAATAGTCATACTGACGTGTAACCTGATCTTTTACTCGTGCGCGGGTATTTCCACTGTCATCCATTGAGAGTACCTGCACACTGTTTTCAATTGAGGCAATGAACTCAATCATCTCAGCCCTGAGCACTCCTCTGTTCATCAGATAGAATACTTTGTAAAGTCCTTCCACGCCAGCGGTTTCTTCTGCCTTGGCAATAGCCTCTGTATAGTAATTCTGTGCAGAGTTGAACATGTTCTGCTCATTATCATAGAGTCCACGAAGGAATATCTCCTGACTAGAAGGCGACTCTGCTGTCTTCCATGCAGCCTCCTCTATTTCCTTGAGTACTGATTCAGAAAGTGCAATAGAGCTGTTACGAACACCAAGGCCCACAGGTGAAGCATCCTCAAAGCGAGCCAGCAATGGATTCTCATACTTATGCTCAAGAGCATAAGTCACTTCATCCTTTTCACCCGTAAACACCATCTGATACATAGGGCGCAGACGAACATCAATATCTCTATGCTGGAGAAGCTCGTCATTAAAGTCTTTCTTTGCAAATTCTGCATCCAATGCCAACAGCGAGCTATATTTCTTAGTAGTATCCGCAAAGTTGAGGGCATCATCGGACATATTCTTTGCACGATACTCCTTCACCTTGTTCATTGCCAGATCATAGTCTTTCTTCGAAGCCTTATACTGCTTGAGCATGTACTTCACTACAGACCTGTTCATGTAAGCCTTTGCAAAATCAGGATATAGTTCGATGGCCTTATCGTAATCCTCCAATGCATTCTGGTAAAGTCCAAGCTCCACAAAGATTGATGCACGATTGAAATGAGCCAGGACATTATCAGGATTGATATTGATCACCCTATCCAAGTCATCCAAGGCCTCGTCATACGCTCCCAACTGAGCCCTGATCAAGCCTCGGTTGTAAAGGGTCAGTGCGTTACCCGGCTCCTGTTCCAACACCTTATTGAGGTCATCCAGACACTCCACATACCTTTCCTGCTCATAATACATCAATGCTCTATTGAAGTAAGCAAAGGTATTTGTAGTATCAAGATCAATAGCTTTATCCATATCGGCAATAGCCTGATCATACAGATTCTGCGAGGCATACAGACGTCCTCTTCTGACATATCCCTCCGGATCGAATCTATCAAGTTTGATCGCCTTGTCATAGTCTGCCAGAGCCTTGAGAGTATCACCCAAGAACAGGTACGATGCACCACGATTCAAATATGCCGACGGGTCCTTAGGTTCCTTCTTGATATATTTATCAAAATCTGCAACTGCTTTGGCGAACTGCTGAGAAAGGAAGTATGTAACTCCACGGCTGAAGTATAGGCCCATATATCCTGGTCTGAGCTCAATGGCCTTCTGCATATCTTCAAGCGCCGCATCATAGTCTCCGAAACGACTTGAAGTAATACCTCTGTAATGATATCCGTTTGTAAATACCGGGTTCACCCTTACCGAACGGTCAAAATCACGTTTCGCTCCACGAAGGTCACCAAGATTATACTTTGCAATACCACGGAAGAAGTAATTCCAATAATCAGAGGTATCTAGCTGAGCCAGAATATTGAAGTTTTCGATTGCCTTGGCATATTTACCCTCGGAAAGGGCCATTCTGCCTCGAGCATAAAATACATCCTTATCATACTGCGCCCACAGTTCAGCACATCCCACCTTAAGAAGGAGGATTATAACGACGATTATGAGCTTAAGCTGGTTACGCATCAGATTTATTTCTTGTTCTTTATATTTTTTTCTAATTTTGGCGCCCAATTGGCACCAGGCCAAAACAAGCCAACTTACAAATATACGAATTTCTCAGGCGTATGAGGTGTTTTTTTTCAAAAAGTTCAGTAAAGCTGTCGATGATGACCATCATCGCCATGCTACTGGCATTCTCCTCTAGCGCACAAAGCATCTGGGTCAGCAGTCACCTCCCTGCCAGAAATAAGATCAGCGAATCCACAATCAGACATAAGGTGGAGTTTCTCACCGATGATATGTGCGAGGGTCGCTCTACAGGTACAAGAGGAGCTATTGAAGCTGCGACATGGATCGGAAGAAATTTCGAGAAAATCAAGCTTTTAAAGAGTAAGGGCAGCTACCACCATCGTTTCAAAACCAGCAAAGGTGTATGTGGAACTAATGTCATCGGTTTTCTTCCCGGCGGTTCCAAAACCTCTCGCAATAAATATGTAATTGTCGGTGCTCACTTCGATCACCTCGGAAAGATTAACGGCACCATTTATCCTGGCGCAGACGCCAACGCTTCAGGTACTGCAGCACTGATGTCTCTTGCCGAGATGTTCTCTGCCATGAGATCATGTGGCAAAGTATGGGAGAGCAATATTATTTTCGTGGCATTTGACGGTAACGGACATGACCTTGCAGGCTCAGAGGCATTCTGGAAAATGATTGAGAAAGGTCAGCTTACCGACCCTGTGACAGGAGGTAAAATCAGAAAGAGCATGATCACTCTCATGGCTAACATAGATCAGATCGGCTGCACACTCTCCCCTCTCAGATCTGGACGCGAAGACTACCTCATAATGCTTGGCAATCACTCACTTAGTTCCAGCAGACAAGAGAAGATCAGCACATGTAACAGACTATATAATCTCAATCTGGAGATTGCGCATAGTTATTACGGAAGTGAGAATTTCACAAACATGTTCTACAGACTCTCTGACCAGAGAGTATTCATTGATCATGGTATCCCGGCAGTGATGTTCACATCAGGCATTACCATGAATAACAATAAGACCCGCGACAAAGCCGCGAGTCTTAACTATCCTATCCTCAAAAAGAGAATCTATCTTATTTATCACTGGCTGGAGAAGATGCTCTAGCTTAGCGACCTTTGTACATATCCTGATAGTACTTCTCATACTCACCAGAAGTGATATTATCCATCCACTCCTGATTATCAAGATACCATCTTACTGTCTTCTCGATTCCCTCCTCAAACTGGAGTGAAGGTTCCCATCCTAGTTCCTTCTGAAGCTTTGTCGAATCGATTGCGTAACGTGCATCATGTCCAAGGCGGTCTGTCACATATGTGATGAGCTCAAGGCTGTGTCCCTCAGGGTTGCCGAGAATCTTGTCCACGGTCTTGATCATAACCTTGATAAGGTCGATATTCTTCCACTCATTGAAACCACCGATATTATAAGTTTCGGCAATCTTACCCTCATGGAAGATCACGTCGATTGCTCTGGCATGGTCCTCAACGAAGAGCCAGTCGCGAACGTTCTCACCCTTTCCGTATACTGGAAGCGGCTTACGGTTACGGATATTATTGATGAAGAGCGGAATAAGCTTCTCTGGGAACTGATAAGGTCCGTAGTTGTTAGAACAGTTGGTCACGATTGTAGGCATGCCGTATGTGTCGTGGAATGCGCGTACAAAGTGGTCAGATGAAGCCTTTGATGCTGAATATGGAGAGTGAGGATTATACTTGGTAGTCTCATAGAAGAAATCATCACCATAAGCCTTATGTCCCTCTGAAGAAGCTACTGTCTTGAAAGGAGGCTCAATACCCTCTGGACGATTCATCTGAAGTGCACCATACACCTCGTCTGTCGAGATGTGGTAGAAACGCTTGCCCTCATATTTCTCAGGTTGTGCTTCCCACATAAGCTTAGCAGCCTGAAGAAGGCTGAGCGTACCCATTACGTTTGTGCGGGCAAAAGTGAACGGATCCTTGATTGAACGGTCAACATGCGACTCTGCTGCAAGGTGGATAATGCCATCCACTGCATACTTCTGCATGAGCTCGTACATCGCGTCGAAATCACATATATCTGCCTTTACAAAGACATAGTTAGGCTTATCCTCAATATCCTTAAGATTTGCAAGGTTACCTGCATAAGTCAACTTATCTACGTTGATAATACGGTACTCAGGATACTTGTTTACAAAAAGTCTGACAACGTGGCTGCCGATAAATCCAGCACCACCAGTCACGATGATATTTCTCTTGAAATTCATTACTGTAGGTTTTTTATGCATTTTTTCAAGGAGTCAGTCCAGTAAGGAATGCTGATTCCGAATGTATTTTTAATCTTAGTCTTGTCGAGTACAGAGTAAGCTGGGCGCTTTACCTTGCTTGGGAACTCATCACTGTGGCATGGCTTGATTTCACATTCTGTGTTACCTGCATATTCTGCAATCATCTTTGTGAAGTCGAACCAACTGCAGACACCCTCATTAGAGAAGTGATATACACCATCATTGCCCTCATATTTACGATTCTCCACTATGTCGTAAATAGCCTCTGCGAGATCTAAAGCATAAGTTGGAGTTCCTGTCTGATCGAATACAACGCTAAGCTGCGGCTTTGTAGAAGTAAGCATAAGCATTGTCTTCACGAAGTTCTTTCCAAACTCGCTGTAGAGCCATGCTGTACGGATGATCACATGGTGGCAACCTGAAGCCTCAATAGCCTGCTCGCCCTGAAGTTTTGTAAGTCCATAGACTCCTGTTGGGGTACCTTTCTGATCCTCACGGCATGGAGTGTTGTATGGATCACCACCAAAAACATAATCTGTGGACACATGTACAAGAAGGCCATCAACTTCCTTCATCGCTACAGCAAGGTTCTCAGGTGCCTTTGCGTTAAGCAGAGCGCAAAACTCCTGATCCTCCTCAGCCTTATCCACATTAGTATATGCAGCGCAGTTTACAATAGCCTTAACATCGTTCTCTTTTACGATTGTACGAACTGCCTCCAGATCTGTAATATCAAGTTTGACAGTCTCAACACCAGGAAGCTCAACCACATCAGTAAAGATGTATCTATCCTTACTTTCTGCAGCTACAAGCCTCATTTCGCTACCGAGCTGACCATTTGCACCTGTTACTAATACTGTCATACCTTAGTCGAGATTTGGTTTACCTGTCTGCGCAACTTCATCGATCACTCTCAGAAGATACTGACCATACTGATTCTTGATCATTGGCTGAGCAAGCTCACGCATCTTATCCGGTGTAATCCATCCCTGGCGGAATGCGATTCCCTCAAGACAAGCTATCTTAAGTCCCTGTCGTTTCTCGATAACCTCAATGAAAGTGGAAGCCTCAGAAAGCGAATCATGTGTACCTGTATCAAGCCATGCGAAACCACGACCGAGAGTCTTCACCTTGAGTTCACCATCCTGGAGGAACTCCTGGTTTACTGTAGTAATCTCAAGCTCACCACGTGCTGATGGCTTGATGCTCTTTGCGATATCCACAACCTTATTCGGATAGAAATAAAGGCCTACAACTGCATAATTAGACTTTGGCTTAAGAGGCTTTTCCTCAATTGAGAGGCAGTTTCCATCCTCATCAAATTCAGCTACTCCATATCTCTCAGGATCGCTCACCCAATAGCCGAACACAGTTGCCTTACCATTCTCCTCTGCGTCCTTCACCGCATCCTTGAGCATGCTGGTAAAGCCATTGCCATGGAAGATATTATCTCCGAGCACAAGACAAGCACTGTCGTTTCCGATAAACTCCTCTCCAATAATAAATGCCTGAGCAAGGCCGTCTGGAGAAGGCTGCTCTGCATATGAGAAGTTTACGCCATAGTCACTTCCGTCACCGAGAAGCCTTCTGAATCCAGGAAGGTCATAAGGAGTGGAAATGATGAGGATATCCCTGATTCCAGCACGCATAAGAACCGAAATAGGATAATAGATCATAGGCTTGTCATAAACAGGGAGCATCTGCTTGCTGACTCCCTTTGTGATTGGGTAAAGGCGGGTGCCGCTACCTCCTGCGAGTACAATACCTTTCATAAGTATATGGATTAGTATAGGTTTTCATTATAATCAAACAACCATTCAGCGTCCTTCAGACGTGGATGGCATGTATCTTTCGCAGATAGAATGATCTTATCTGCAGGAACTTTCCAGTCTATTCCAAGATCCGGATCATCCCAGGCAATTGCTCCCTCGTGCTGCGGAGCATAGAAATTATCACATTTGTATTGGAATACCACCTCATCAGTAAGCACCACAAAGCCGTGTGCAAATCCACGAGGGACAAAGAACTGACGGTGATTATCCTCTGTAAGTTCAACAGCCACATGCTTTCCAAATGTAGGAGAGCCCTTTCTGATATCAACTGCAACATCGAGAACAGCACCTTTGACAACTCTCACAAGTTTACTCTGGCAATGAGGAGGTTTCTGGAAATGCAGACCACGAAGTACACCGTAGCATGATTTGCTCTCATTATCCTGGACAAACTTCACCTCACGTACCTGAGCATTAAAATCTCTCTCTGAGAATGATTCAAAGAAATAGCCTCTATGATCACCGAACACCTTTGGTTCAATGATCACAACACCTTCAATATCAGTCTTTATTACTTCCATAGGTTTTATCCGAATAGATTGACTTACAAATATAGTAAAATTATCATTTGAGGGCTTTTTTGTTTTGAAGTTGCTTGAACGCCAATCTCAATTTTCTTGATGGCAGTGAAGCTGCTTCAATCGTACATAACTTAAATCCCTCCCATAGAAGTGAACGACGCTTAAGATTATGCTCGTGTGCAAGATGCAGGCACCACAAATAGATATTCTTAAACTTCCTGAAAAGCATGGATGAGCTTGAAAATTTATACAATCTATTGTAAAACAGTCTCAGGTCATAAGATGAAGCTGCAAATCTCAACTGCTTATATGGATCCTTATAATGAGATGCAGACTGGGAAAGCTCACGATAAACCGCACATTTATCCGACAGTTTATGAATTGTACCCCTGGTAAGCATGTAAAGCCAAAGCGTATAGTCACCCATCATAAATCTAGGTGCGATAGGTTCAATCTCCGTATAAAACTCTCGAGCCCAGCTTGCGCGCGCAAGAGTCGTCAACGTAAATATCTGATTACCTTCAAGAAAATCCTGTGGTGTATAGGTTTCTAGTCCGAGTGTTGGGAGTTCTGCCATTTCACCTGTTGCCTGATTAAGACGATAGCCCTCTGTCGCACATACCGCACACTCGGGATGAGACTCCATATAGTCAACTTGTTTCTGCAACTTATATGAATCAATCCAAAAGTCATCTCCCTCACATATAGCTATATACTTTCCTCGGCATGCATCAATACATCTCTGGCCATTCATTTTCATACCAAGATTACGGTCGGCAGTAATTACCCTGATTATATCTGGATACTTCTCAGCATACTCAAAGACAATTTCTCTGGTACCGTCTGTACTGAAATCTTCACCAATGATATATTCGAACTTGAAGTCTGTCTTTTGATTCAAGATCCCCTCAATACACTCACGGATATAACCCGCATGATTATATGCAGACGTACGAATGCTGACCATTGGTTCAGGAACAGCATTTAAGACATTATTTTTTAACTCGTATGAAAATGCGTCCATTGGTTAGAATTAAAAAATGCTTGACAGAATCTCATGATACCTTTCAACAGTATCGACAATATTTCCTTTATCATCAACAACTCTGATTCCTCCATCCTTGATTGCTGTACTGTATTGAGTTGCCTTTGGATATTTCCTTTCATGGTCCATCAAATATGGGACAGGAAGAAATCCCTCTTCAAATATTCTGGCAAAGCCTTCAGGGGAATATAGATCGGGAAAAGAATTTTCCAATAGTCTTATCGCTCTTGAAGCCTCATCATAGAGTTTATCGGTCCTCTCGATTACATCCAGATCAAATCTCATATCTGGAATTTGCTTCAACGCGCGTGCTCTACGATACTCTGCTAAGGCGTGTAAAGTAATCTTGATACTTTCAACAATTACAGGAGGCGTAGCCAATCTGACAGCCTCAGAATAATTCACTACATGTATGATCTCCGGTGAATTATCATTACCGGGATCAAGGTCATCCATCATACATGTCACAGCAGCAAGCTGCACCTTTGCTTCATCTAAATCTGGCACAAAATAATCCAAGCCAGCTCTAGTCTGAAGACTTATTGAGAACCCATCACCCTCCAGTTCCTTTACAAGCTTCAGCATCGCCCGACCTTTTGCGAGATCCTGCACTCCCCATGTATATTTTGGGGTATTCAACATATTCTGCAGCACGACATGTCTGATTCCCAAGCGCTTACATGCTTTTGCCGCAAGATATCCGGAAATGATATAAGTAATATCATCTGCACCGCGGAACGCAAAGTGATGTGGCACATTCGGCTCCACCGGTTTACCGGTTGACGCAGCATATCTTATAGCCTCGAAATGTTCCTTCAAATTATCCAACAAAGTATTGTCTCCTCTGCCATCTAACTGATTGAACCACCAGAAAGAAAAAGCATGCCACGAAATATTGAGCGATCTTTCATGTATTCTAGCCAGCTCAGGTACATTTTTAGTCCCTGAATATGTTCTCACCAACATAGGAGAGGCATTTTCCTTAATGACCCTATACTCAATCTCAGAATTTACAGGAACACCTCCTCCGTTTGCCAATCCATCCCATTCTTCCCCAAAACGTGATTGAGTCAATTGAGAACTTCCTATGGACAAGACATCTAGCAATCTTGAAGCTGACAATTCACGACACCAGGAATTATATTCCTTCAAAGCTTCTAAACGGTTAGGATTATATGGGCCGGAATGAGTTCTGATGATAGGCAAGGAGTGTCGACTCTCAGCATAGGATTTCCTTGCAAGAAACGAATCGTCCTGTCTACCACACTCATGATATCCGAAATGATCCAGAGGTTCCTGATATATATATCTTCCAGACTCTATCAACTTCCTGGCAAAGTCCTTCAACATCGTATCATAGGAACTGTCATTCACTATGGAATCCGGCAGAAGTTCATCCGGAACCCCATATTTTTTCAAAGATTCAACAGGTGTTTCATTTCCTGGAAATAACAGCACCTTACCGGCAGTTTTTCCATTGACCAGTTCACATGTATCCGGCAAACCTGCAAAAGAAACCAAATCAATATTGCCACAGTTCTCTGATAGCATCTTTTCTTCTACAAGCCTGACATATAAGGACATGAATAAATCGGTTCCCTCTTTAGGATCCAATCTATAACTGAATCCGACTCTGGTGATTCCATTATCCTCAATCCACTTCTTCACCAAACTCCAATTATTCACCTTCCTCAAATCCTCAAGTGCCATACATACATCCTCACCGGCAATATACACCTTATAACCACAATCCTTCAACAGATTGGCTATCGTACACATTCCCATCGTATGCACATCCACCTGTGGCTTAAGCAAGCCATATACATGCATTTTATTCATTATGCTAAATATTTTAGGATTTCCTCTTTTGACATTCCCTTAAGGCCCAGATTCTCCAATGTCCTACCATGCGAAAAATCAACTCCCAGAAGTGCGCTACATATAGAATACACAGAATTCATAAGAGGCATCTTAAGCCCTGCCGCCATACCTAATTCCATAATTGGAAGGACTCCTGTAGGTATATCTTCTGTCAACTGACGAGTAAAGATTGTAGGAGGAGATTTAATATCCCTATATGCGGGATTATTTATCATCTTTTCGCATAAGGTATCTCCTTCTGTGCCTGGATATGCATAAGAGATCCACTCTTTTACCCCCAACAATTCAATTCCATATATCTGTCCCACAGCAAGTCTCTCGTTATCAAATTGCTCAATGAAATTCGCTGTCTGAGGAGTCATATCCCTATAAAACCAGAACTCGCTTTGACGTTCAATGGTTGCGGCGTTCAGCATAAGGACGCATGGGTGAAATATGGCACCGATATTTTCCAAGGATGTTCTCAACACATTTTCTGCAGGTACGAAACACTCATAATACGGATTGATCTGCGATAATACATATTGAGTATCCGACGACGGTAAAGCAGATAAAAGGACCTTATCCTTAACTCCAATTATATTTACCTTTCCATTTTCTATCAACCTGCAGGCATAGACAAGAGTCTGAGCTTCAGCTATATATATTCGGACCTTGCACCCTTCTCGCATGATTATCTGCTTGAATTCCAAGGCACCGCCGGTTCTACCCGGACTCAATATAACTATCTGATTTTCTTCTAACAGACCAGCCAGCTGACGCGCAATTATACGGTGTGCATCAGCAACTGTCGTTATCATTATCATATCAGCATTAAGAACAGCATCTGCAATCGTATTGGTAATCAGATGAATCCGCGCTTTCAATATAACAGAACCGCAAAGTTCAATGACATTTCCTTTACGATTAAGTTCATCTACTTTGCTTTTGTCATAATCATATAACCTTACCTCAGCTCCATTATGTGCAAGATAGGCAGCTATAGCCTGCCCACCGTTGCCTGCTCCTATGATTGCGATCCTCATACTATACCAGATTATGAATCATTATATCTTGACCTTCAGCAGAAAAGACCTTCAACACGGACTCCACTATTGACTCCTTCCTTGCCAACTCCTCCTCAGTATCTGCTGTAATAAGATAACCTGCAGCTCTATCTCCACTGGTAGCTGCTGCAGTTATTGTCATTCCTTGAGTCTTATATATAAAGCTTTCATCAATTATCTTGTCTGCGCTCAAGGCTTCAAATCCCTCAACCCTATCAAGTGTTCCAGGGTAGCAATAGACATAATTCATCCTGGCATATTTCACCTGGTCTTCAGGCTGAACATCAGGTTTATGTCCTAAAACAAGATCAACATACTTTGACATGATATCAACTCCGGACAGAACTTCAATCAGATGATATTTGGAACCACCTCCCATTCTGGCACTGAATTCAATCACATTGATTTCATCACCATTGACAATCATCTGAATAAGCAACGGACAGTCTGTCAGTTCAAAGGCATCTGCAATATCTTGCGCCAAAGATGTGATCTTTGCCCTTTGTTCAAGTGTAATCACAGGATATACGCTACTCTTGATTGTAAAAGAGTCTCTGTTCTGTATCTTGATAGAAGATGTCGCTGATAAATATTTGACATCGGAGCCTTCAATATAAAAGTCAGCAGAGACCTCGACTCCCTCTTTGAATTCCTCTACTATTGCTGTTTGAGTTCGACTGAAGGATATAGCTTCTGCGAGTTTCTCCTGAAGTTGAGCTGAGTCATGAACCTTTATCACTCCCTTGGACGAGTTGCAGTCTACAGGCTTGACGACAAGAGGAAATTCAAAATCTGCAAACTGAGTCAAATCAACTTCACGGGTGGTCATGTACCTGGATGTCGGAATAGAACACTGCGACATTCTCTGCTTCATATATGTCTTATTTGTGACATTCAAAGCAGTCTGATAGGATATATAACATGGAAGGTTCAACTCTTCCGAAACTTTTGCAACAGTAAGTAAAGCCTGATCTGTGCAGGCTGTACAAATTAAGTCAGCATGATATTCCTGAGCAATCTCCTTGACTCTGGCATCATCTAAAGTACTTGCAACTATGTGGAGGTCAGCATATTCCTTTGCAGGAGGATTTTGAAAATAATCCACCAGAATTATATAGCAACCTCTTTTCTTCAGTTCTTTGATTAAAGCGATCTGATCAGCACCGCCTGCTAAAACAACTACCTTCATTTTATCTGACTATCAAATCAATCACCCTATCCACATCCTCGCACGTTAGTTCGTGATGCATAGGAAGGCATATGACTTCGTTGGCAATACGTGTTGCTACCGGAAGATTCTCAGGAGCTGAACTTGGTAAATTAACGTATGGTTCAAAAGTACTGATAAGAGGATAGAAATAACGACGCCCCAGAATATTTTCTTCCTTCATCTTAAAGTAAAGCTGATCTCTCGTCATTCCATACTTCTCTGCATCAATGAATACAGGGAAATACGAATAGTTGTGCTTCACTCCTGGAATATCGTCCTGGAATCTTACTCCTGGCACGTCCTTCAACCCATCTCTATATTGAGCCGCTATAGATTTTCTTATTGCTATTGCATCATCAACCTGACGCAAGGCCAGGATGCCGTATGCCGAACGCATCTCGTCCATCTTGCTGTTAATGCCCGGAGCCACCACCTCAACCTCATTACGGAATCCGAAATTCTTCAGATAGTCGATCTTTTGCTTTGTCTCCTCATCGTTAATTACCAGAGCTCCCCCCTCAATCGTATTATAAACCTTTGTTGCATGGAAACTTAAAGTCGACATATCTCCTGCATTCAGAAGAGATTCTCCATTTATATCTACAGCAAAAGCATGTGCTGCATCATAAATCACCTTGAGGCCATACTTATCTGCAATCTGCTTGATGGCTTTTATATCGCAAGGCATTCCATAACAATGGACTGGCATAATTGCCACTGTCTCCGGAGTAATGGCAGCCTCTATCTTAGTCGGATCAATATTGCATGTATAGGGATCAATATCAACAAAGACTGGTTTCAGACCATTCCACCAGATCGAATGAGATGTAGCGACAAAGCTATATGGGGTTGTTATCACCTCTCCTTTCTTGATATCCAGCGCTTGTAATGCTGTAATAAGAGGAAGAGTTCCGTTAGTAAACAAACTCAAAAAAGGTACTTTCAGGTATTCTGAAAGTTCCTTTTCCAATCTTTTGTGAAACTGACCGTTATTGGTTATCCACTTACTTTCCCAAATCTGCTTTAACAGATAACTAAATTCCTCAAGATTGGGAAGCAAAGGAGATGTAACCATTAATAATTTATCATTCATTCTCGTTACAAATCTTCTTCATGTATTCAAGGTTTCCTTCTTCAATCTTCACCTTTAAGCCCAACAACGTCAAATACTTATCATATGTTTTAGGATCTCTGTCTAAGTTGAATATGATCTTGAAGACAGGAGAAACTTTTTTCTTGAAAAAGACTGAGCTGCTGGCTTTCTTGCTGCCTAGTTTTACCTCTATCTTATAGCCAGCATCGGCCACCATCAGACAAAGAATCCTTTCATAGACATGAGCTAGGGTTCCATTACCATGGGACTTATTCAGATTACCCCAAAGCTCATCTGTAAATTCAACATCCTTTAGTTTCTTGAAAGCATCCAATCGGGCTAAGAACATTGTGCCAGCGCAGAAATATCCGTCAGACACCTCCATAGATATTCTCTCCGCCTCTTCCTGAAGCATATCAGATTCTTCTGGAAGGACACCATCCATATCTTTGAACAATTCATAGCTACAGATCATGCCGACATCCTGCTGTTTTTCAAGAATATCAATACATGAGGTGAAACGCTTTCTGGATCTTAGAATCGCATTGACAAGAAGGTCTCTCCAAAGCCACTCCTTGAAGTTCACACCATTGAGTCGCTGCTTTGACTGACCTTTGGTGTGGAGTTTCAAGACATAATCATACTCAGAGAAATCCACATTCTGTATAACCTGAATAAATGGCCATACATCATAACCTGCATTTCCCACCTGAACCATCTTCACATCTGGCTTGAAATCCCTCAGTTTTGCTTCAGTTTCTGAAGAATATGTCGAATAAGTAACAACAAGATCCCAATCTATCCCATTGATATTCGAAAGTTTATCAATGAAATAGTCTACCTGCTCGTGATAGAAGACATGGAGAACCGTCAACAGCTTACTCATAGTGCCTGCATGTCGTTAAGTCTCTTATAATATCCGTTAAGTTCGAGAAGTTCCTCATGACGTCCGCGCTCCACAATGCGACCTTCGTGCATTACGCAGATTTCGTCAGCATTCTTGATTGTAGAAAGGCGGTGTGCAATTGCGATGGTTGTTCTGGAACCTGTAAGTCTGTCAAGTGCCTCCTGAACGATCTTCTCTGACTCGGTATCAAGAGCAGAAGTAGCCTCGTCAAGGATAAGGATCGGAGGATTCTTAAGGATGGCACGTGCGATACTGATTCGCTGACGCTGACCTCCTGAGAGTTTCGCTCCACGATCACCGATGTTGGTGTCATATCCCTTTTCCTTCTCCATGATGAAGTCGTGGGCATTAGCAATCTTGGCAGCCTCGATTACCTGCTCCATTGTTGCACCCTCAACTCCAAATGAGATATTGTTGAAAATAGTATCGTTGAAGAGGATAGCCTCCTGATTAACGTTTCCTATAAGGCTGCGAAGATCCTTCACGCGGTGGTCGCGGATATCCACACCATCAATGCAGATAGCACCTTCAGTCACATCGTAATAACGTGGGATAAGGTCTACCAATGTTGACTTTCCTGATCCGGACTGACCTACAAGTGCGACCATCTTACCCTTAGGGATAGTCATATTGATATCCTTGAGGACCTCCTTGCCACCTTCATAGCAGAAACTTACACCCTTGAACTCAATCACATCATTGAATCCTGCAAGTGGCTTAGGCTCGACTGGATCAGCAATATTGTTCACAGCATTCATGATCTTGTCAACTCGCTCAACCGATGCCATACCCTGAGGGATGCTGTAACCGGCTCTTGAGAACTCCTTAAGAGGCTGAAGAACGCTGTAAAGGATTACCATGTAGAAAATGAATGACGGAGCATCAAGAGCAAACTGCTTGCTTAGAATCAAAGTACCTCCGAACCAAAGCACAACCATGATCATACAAGTTCCAAGGAACTCGCTGACCGGATGAGCAGAAGCCTGTCTTGTAGCAACACGGCGAACTGACTGTCTGTGCTCATTACAAGTCTTCAAGAATCTGTCCTTCATCTTATCCTCAGCGATGAAAGCCTTGATGATTCGTAGACCGCCAAGAGTCTCGTCAAGCTGCGACATGGTCTCACTCCATTTTACCTGAGCCTCATGCGATTCACTCTTAAGTTTCTTTCCGATTGCACTCATACCCCATGCCATAAGAGGAACTACAGCAATAGTGAATAGAGTCAACTGCCAGCTTGTTACAAGAAGAGTCGTGAAGTAGAATACGATAAGAATCGGATTCTTGATAAGCATATCCAATGAGCTTGTGATCGAGAACTCAATCTGACCTACGTCACCACTCATTCGTGCAATGATATCTCCTTTTTTCTGCTGTGAGAAAAAGCCCATAGGAAGGCTGAGCACCTTATTGTAGACCTGAACTCTCAGGTCACGCACAACACCCGTTCTAAGAGGGATCATCACTGCTGATGAGCCGAAATAGCAAGATGTCTTGAGCAAGGTTGTCACTCCAAGGAAGATACCCAAAAGGAACAAGGTCGTCGACGGGCCATAGAACGCAATCATGTCCTGGACATAATAGTACGCGTTGTTCACTAACTTCTCCTTGAATGTATAATCTGTTGATTCCCACGCATAAAACACATACTTAGGCGTATCAGGATCAACATTGAAAAGCATGTTCAAAATAGGGATGATCAGTGTAAACGAGAAAATATTGAATACAGCTGACAATATATTGAGAACCACCGCCCAAACCATGCACGATTTATAAGGCGCTGAATAACGTTTTAGAATTTTCCAGAATTCTCTCATAAAATGTAAATACTATTCATCAATCTACAAAGGTATGAATAATAATTCATTATTTAGCTTTTTTCTTCATCTGCTCAAATACCCTTACAAGATCCTTCGGAGTACCATGTTTCTTGGTAACTTCAAACATAAACAAACCCTTGTAACCTGCCTTTTTCATCCCTTTGTAGAACGCGTTCCAATCTACGACTCCCTGCTCATGATATGGAAGCCAATGCTTTTCATCCACAGCATCGTAATCAGAAATATGGAGTGTCTTGATTCTATCTCCAAGAAGTTCGATGAACTCCTGGTGAGAACCTAGGAGAAGGTGATTTGTGTCAAAGCAAATAGCGACATTTGGAATGTTTGCAGTCAAATAATCCATTTCCTGAGCTGTTCTTCCAGGACAGGTACGCGGAAGGTTCTCAATGCAGAGAACAGCGCCGATATTGCGTGCTGCAATTGCCAGGCGTCCGATTGAATTACGCGAACATTTCAGACGTTCCTCTCTTGACTCACCATCCTTGATTGTGTCTGCTCCAGGATGAAGAACAAGATACTTAGGCTCAAAGATCGAAGACAACTGAATGATTTCCTCAAAGAACTCAAGAGTCTCTTCCCTCTTCTTTGGATCTATAACTGAGATATCTCTACCGCTGCTGAACGGAAGATGAACCGACCACACTTTAAGGCCTGCATCCTGAATCATCTTCAAGGCATTATAGGCCTTGATATATACCTCATTCTCAGGCTTTTTACGCCAGAAAGCGTTTATCGACACCTCGATATAATCAATTCCAGCATCCTTCACCTCTGCAAGAGATTCAGGGAACAATCCACCGATGATACTAACAGATGTTCCGACCTTGGAACTCTGTGCCCATAATGCTGTACCTAATACCAAGGCAGCAATAACAAGGATAATACGTTTCATGATTATTTAACCAGGCTAAGAAGATATGTACGAACGTCTTTCCACTGATAATAAGGTCCTGATACTGGTTTAAGTGCAGGAAGCGTAGCCTCCTTCTCGCAGTAAAGCACCTTTACAAGTACATCATTCGCTGCATTACGATAGAATACAAACTGGATGTTCACTCCCATAGGCATAACCTTATAGTCAGCCCAAACTGTGAATGCATCATCAATAGGATCAACTTTAGCACCGATCTGATTGACATTGATCAACGCTGCCAAAGGAGCTATAGCGATATCATGTCCGAAACGAAGGTCAGCTGAGATTCCGTTGCCAGCCAATGCATCATCTGTTCTCTCTACGATATCCTTCAAAAGAGGCTTTGCATCATTCAGAACGCCCTTTCCATGCTTCTTTGAGTTACCACATTTTGCATAGTTACCGGCATTATTGGCTCTCCAAAGGATGAAGAGTTCCTCAGGATTGAAGAGATCATCAAACTCAACTCCGCATGAAGCAGTACAGCCCGCAATCTGATAGAGAGCAAACATCTCTCTCATGAACTTCTTCTGTTCCTTCTCATCCAAGATATCAGCAATACCGCTCTCAAAAATTCTCTTGATGAAAGCTGTAGCATCCAACTCCTCAAGCAACTGCTTTCTTGCAGTGCCCATATCCTTCTTGTTATCGTGCTGATATTTCTCTCTTCTAAGATATGACTCATCACCCTCATAAGCTGTTCTAGTAATGTTCAGACCAGGGTTCAGTTCCTTCAGACGCTCGTTATTTGCAGCCATACTGAGAATACAGCGAGGAGCCTCAGTCGAGCGGCACTCGATCACTGCATTACCAACAAATAGCTCCGGGAAATTATTATACATTCTCTCAGCAATGCCACGATGCTCCTGAACTCCAACATCAGTCAAGCCGCCATCCTTACCCTTCGCATCAGTTCTCATCGTTCTGACTCTCTTATAGACAGTCTTACCGAATGAAGTCAAAAGATCAGCCTCTTTCGCATCCTTAAGGATCTTGTATGCATTAGTATGATTTGAACGGCTGGTGTGATAACGTGATCCATGTCTTCCATAATGGCTCATGTACACTGGAACATATCCTTCCGGTGCTGGAGTAAGCGTTTCAGCAGGAACCGGATATGTAGAATAATGGCCTCTGGTAACTACCGGATTATCGATAACTTCCTGCTTTGTAGTCTGTGCATGTACAGCCATTGCTGCCATCAGGCAGACTAAAATCAATGCTAATCGTTTCATAGTGTTTATGATTATCTGAATTTATACTCTTTATCTTCTTCGCGACCGTAACCATCAATTACAAGTCTATCTTTATAAATCTTTACTACAGAGTAGCTTGTGGTGTTCTCACCCACAACCATACCCTTCAAGGTAATATGGTGGAATCCTCCATTGTCGGCATATCCTCCCTCATGGTGATGACCTGCAATGAAAGCCTTTACGCATTTCGCTTCCTCCAACATATCAATCATATCCTCCCTGTTCCAAAGCGTATACTTACCTGCGCCATCCACAGCAAGCGGAATATGGCAGAAACAGATGACGACCTGCGACTTCTCTGCCGCCTCCTCCAGTTCATCCTCGAGCCATTCCATCTGTGCCTCTCCGATTGCACCATTGTATGCCTTGGCATTCTCTTCCTGGTCGTCCCTTAGAGTTGCATAGATATCCTCAGCCTCACGATAACCAGCAGAGCCAATAGCATTAGAATATTTTGCGATATCGCTTCCATCAAGGAAAATCAGTCTGAAATCATCCTTGACAATAGAGAAATAGCGGTTTGAAATACCCAATACCTGAAGGGCAGCAGCCTGCTGCTCCTCTGAGAATGGAGTTATAAAGTCGTGATTACCAAGAATCTGATAGAAAGGCATAGTTAGCGTTTTCAATGCCTGACCTATGTCCTGATAATCGTCATATTCATTATCGACGATATCTCCAAGTGAAACTGCCATATCTACAGCTGCTCCGTTAAAGACGCTAACAGCATCAGCTACCTTCTTCTTTGAGTTCTGATAGTAACGTTCATTTGAAGGACTCTTAGTCGCAGAGTAGTGAGCATCAGTGAAGATACCCAATGTCACTACTGATTCCCCAGCTGGATCAGAAGGATTTGATGGGTCTTCAGGTGTTGAAGGGTCCTCTGAATCTGTCGGTTCCTCTGGATTTGCCGGAGCCGATGGATTTGAGTGGGATTTGTCAATGACATCCTGCCACTCAGCTCCAGATGAGCACATTGTACACATTAAAAGAACTAAAATTATCCAAGAAAACTGTTTCATATCTACCAATTCTTTACTCTCACTTTATACATATGGAACTCCTTGGATCCCAAGAAGTTCTGAGGGATGGTAATCTGTCGGTCAACCTGACTTCCAATTATATTCGATGTATAGAATATCGTTCTTGTTGCCCAGTCATAATCTACCTGATTTGCCTCAGATGTAGCGTCTGTGTACCAGCAGTCACCACTGACAGGATTATAGTTTACAGACTTCAATCCCTTACTTTCATTAAAATGAGGTAATGCGGTAAATGTTCCGTTTGTAAGTTCATAAAGAGCCGCCTTTCTTCCTGCAAGAAGCAATGTCGAAGAATTCACCAATGTCAGATCGTGAAGACCTGTGACATATTTTGAGGTATCGATACTGCGCTCAAGGGTCAATGTAGGAGTTGCGCTGTCCCAATTTGTAAGAGTGTAAATATTCAGTACAGAACCACCGACTGCATATAGGCGTTGTGTACTCTCATTCCATACTACACCATGTGCAGAAGCAAGGTCAGCATACGAAAGCACTTGGTTTGGCTTGTTGATATCAAAGATCTGCACTCTGTCACCATTACCATAATCAGAACCGGAGCAAGCAACAGCTATTCTACCGCCAGGCAAAAGTTCTGCAGAGTGAGCATTCTTCGATGAATATGACCACCAGAGGAGTTCCTTGGTTGCAATATCAAGAAGTACTGCCCAGCTATATGATGAAGTAGCAAGAATCTTTGTTCCATTATCTACCACCTTGCAGTCATCCAATCTGGTCATATCAGACGGTCCCACAGTCGATGCCACAGCATTAGCATCCCACTGCCATGTAATACCCTCGCTGAAGCCATCACGATAAGCCTTATCTGCGTCGATGATGTAAATCATATTGTCACCGCACACTACCAGCTCAGATGGGAATCCCACCTCATTAATCTGCGTCATTTCTCCTGCTGCGAGGAGGGTCTCATCATCCTCTCTCACAACAAATGTTTCATCATCAGAAGTCGTGAATGTGAGAGTATAACCTTTGTCATAAGTTGCTGGAAGGAGCGAAATGAAAAACTTCCCTGCCTTTTTCCTACAGTCCATCGGATTTGCAAACTCCACTGTAACAGTCTGCTGCTCAGACACAAATTCAGCTTTAGATATGGAGTAATCTCCTTTTTTAACTGTGACTGCGAAAGTGTGCCAATAAGACTCGAGCACCAAGTCTTCCTCAAGGAATGATGAACCATTGCTGACACCTTTTCCGATGTACAGATGCTTAAGACTTCCATCCTGAGTCTTAGGTGCGACAGCATCTAGAACCCCATCCTGATATGTCACCGCAGCATCAGCAGGATAATATGCGATAATTTCTGCTCCTGCCTGATAGCCTTCCCAATTGAACATGAAAAGTCCATCCTTACGGCCTTCCATAAGCGGCGAAGCCACCACATGCTCAACCTTATCTCCAGCAACACGAATCAGGGCAACCTGATCATCTGCTTCCCACGCACGTGTAGAACTTGTGCCATCCTCTCCGATTGCTGCGCCCAATCTGATTTCAAATCTGGAAGCAACAATTCCCTCCTCATTCTTTTCGCACGAAAGGATAGAGAAGACGACTGCTGAGATTATTAAAATATGTTTGATAAGTTTCATAATATCAGTCTATTAAAATCCAGGATTCTGCCACAGAATCTGTGGATTGTTAACTATCTCGATCTGGTCATTTGGAATAGGGAAAACCAAGTTCTTCTCTGAGATATTGTCATACTTGATTACTCTTCCCTTATAATCAACCACCAAGTTCTTGAAATGATTGATAGCCAATCCTAGACGAACCAGGTCGAACCATCTCTGTCCCTCGAGGGCGAACTCACGACCGCGCTCATTTGCCAACTCCTTGATGAATGCATCCTTGTCTGATATATTCGTAAGGTCAAGGCTGATGAGTCCGGCTCTCTGTCTGGTCATGTTCATATAGGTATGAGCCTCGGCAATCCTATCCTGCATTGCAAGTGCCTCTGCCATCATGAGAACAACATCAGCATAGCGCAGATGAGGAAAATCATTACCCACCTGCTCGATATAGACCTGATCGTAGTTATCATACCACTTCTTCAAGACATATCTGTCCTCAGTGTAGACCTCAGACTTTTCCAACTGTATCCAATCACGGATGAGCGAGAGTCGGTTATCAGCATCCTTGTCATAAAGGTCTCTAAGGTTCTGAGTCGGATTAGTACGGTCTGTAGACTCACTTGTCGAATCCCACCAGAATGAATGTCCGTGATCGTTTGTCTTATTGTAATAGAGAGCAAAGATGATTTCCTTGTTCATCTTATTCTTGACGTCAAAGACATCAGCTGTAGTAGGCATAAGACCATACTCCGGATCCTCCATTGCATCAGCAAGTACCTGCTCAGCCTCAGGATACATTCCGAAAGTAAGATAAACCTTGCCTAGAAGGGCCTGAGCAGCAATTGTTGTGACTCTGGCAACCTCTTCATTTCTAGTCTTTGGAAGGTTCTCGATACAGAAATTCAGGTCCTCTTCAAGTCTCTGCAACATCTGTTCTTTTGTACAACGTGGCACGAGGACAGCCTCCTCAGGAGTTACCACCACTGTAGTCAATGGAACTACTCCAAAACATCTATAAAGAGTAAAATAGAACCACGATCTCAGGAACAAAGCCTCAGCCTTATACTTGGCAGCATTTGTTATCTCCTTTCCTTCAATCTGATTTAGTACATCATTACATCTGTAGATTCCACTATACCAGCTGTTCCAGATATCGCTCATGATAGCACAGCTTGGATTCTCCTCGAAGCGGTCAAGATAGTACTGGTTCTGGTTGGAAGTGGTCATTGCTGTCTGGATACACTCATCACCTCTATATGCCAAGGCTGTGAGATGGAATGACATATTGGACTTCAACCTTGCATAGCAGCCTCTTACAGCCTGATTAAAATCATCATCAGTCTGATAGAAATTGTTTTTTGTCACGCTGTTTGTCGGATACTGAGTGAAGAATTTCTCACATCCGGCAAGGCATAGCACGGCAAAAGACAGCATCAGTATATTTTTGATATATCTCTTCATACTCATTACATATTAAAGTTCAAGCCTATACTGAAAGTACGTGACAGAGGATATGAACAATAGTCCTCACCTGGTCTCAATGCATCATCAGCACGCTTATTAACCTCCGGATTGTAACCGGAATAGTTAGTAAATGTAAACAGATTGCTTCCCTGAATATAAAGTCTCATGTTGCTGATCTTGGCCTTCTTAAGCCACTTGTTAGGGAAGGTATAGCTCAATGAGAGGTTCTGGAGACGTAGATACGATCCATCCTCAAGATGATGGGTCGATGTACATGCTCCATTCTCTCCTGTAGTGCTTCGGCTGGCTCTATTGATTTCGCCGTGTGGCCATCTCTGAAGAGTCTCTCTCATCATATTGGATGATGCTGTGACATTGCTGAGGTATCTCTTCTCAAGATTCAGAATCTCATTACCATAGACTCCCTGGAAACTGGCATCAAGGCTCCATCCCTTGTATCCAAGTTCGAATCCGAAACCATAGTAGAACTCCGGCATATAGTTTCCGACAATCACTCTATCCTCATCCTTTTCCATCACGCCGTCTCCGTCTGCATCTACAAACTTGAAGTCACCTGGACGAGCTGATTCAAAGTGCGGATAATTGTCGATTTCTGTCTGATCATGGAAAACACCATCCTGAACAAGGAGATAGTAACAGCCCACAGGATGACCTACCTTAGTAATATAGTACGCTCCCTCGTAAGATGCTTCCTTGATGATAGGTGCATTCTCATGTCCAAGGCTGAGAACCTTGTTCTTATTCATTGTCCAGTTTGCTGAAACCTGATAATAGAAATCACCAATCTTCTTACGAGAGGTAGCCACCACCTCAACTCCCTTGTTCTCCATAGAACCGATATTCATGTAAGTTGAAGTGACTCCTGTAAGAGATGAAACCGGAACATCAAACAACATGTCGGTAGTTCTGGTGTAATACAAGTCAGCATTAAGGCTCAGCAAACCATTCCAGAAATCTGAATCCACACCGATATTGAACTGAGTGTTCTTCTCCCAACCCAGGTTATCGTTTGCAATCTGACTTGGATAGAACTGATTTAGCACTCCACTTCCGAGGTCCACTGTGCTTGTGTTGTACAAGGCAAGGTACTCGCTGTTTCCGATCTGGGCATTTCCTGTCTGACCGACAGATGCTCGGAGCTTAAGACTGCTGATCCAGTCAGCGTTTCTCATGAACTTCTCGTCACTGATACGCCATCCGAATGATGCTGCAGGGAAATATCCCCATCTTGTAGAAGGAGCAAAACGAGATGATCCATCACCACGCACCGAGACAGACGCCATATAACGTCCCTTGTATGAGTACTGAGCTCTTACAAGCCATGATGCAAAGGTGTAAGAATAAAGATTGTCATAGGTATCATCCATGATGATGGTCTTACCCTTTGTTGAACGAATCTTGTCGTCTCCCTGAGTACCGATACCTACGATAGAAGTAGTAGAAGATGTTTCCTTCTCAGCCTCAAACACAGCCAAAGCATTGATTGAATGGCCTTTAATCTTCTTTTTATATGTCAGCTGATTGGCAATGTTCCAATGGTAGAATGCATTGCTCTGCTTCTTGGCAGTTGGAGTTGACGGAGTGAAGCCGTTCTCCTCAGACCAATACTCATGACCATTATACGGAATGTATGAAGGACGATAGTAGTTACGCACATAAGAATAGAAATCACCGCCGACTGTCAACTTATAGTCCAGGCCCTTTGTAATCTTATAACCCACCCATGCACTTCCAGTCACATTGAACTTAGTCCTTACGTCATCGATTTCTGTTGCAAGGGCAACAGGGTTAAGCACAGCTGTAACTGATGTATTCCAAGGTTTCTTATTGAGATAACCGTTCATATCCCAGTTATAGTCTCCATCAACATCGTAAACCGGGAAGATAGGAATAGCCATCAAAGCAGATGCTACTACTCCATCTGAACCATACTGTGTGTCAGCCGATACATGGTTTGTCTTAGAATGTGAAGGAGCAAAACGGATTCCGTATGTCAATTTTCTTCTTTTTCCCTCGAGGTTGAATCTGAATCCGAATCTTGAGAAATCAGAACCGATGATTGTTCCCTCACGATACAGGTAGTTCGCTCCCACATAGTAACTAAGATTTTTGGTCTTAGCCGACACAGACACAGAGTGCTTATGACTTATTGCTGTACGGAAGATCGCATCCTGCCAGTCTGTATCAGGAAGAGTTCCTGTTTCATCCTCAAGATACGCAACTACAAGAGGGTTGACACGATGCTTACCATTAGGTCTGTCATTGTAAGGATCATTAATGGTTCCAGTAGGCACATCCACCAGATAGGTTCCGTTGCGTGCCTCTGTAAACATCTCTGCCCATTCGTATGCATTGAGAAGATCGATCTTCTTCGACACATTTGATACGCTGAAAGATCCGTTGTATGTCACTACCGGACGGTCTGAGTTACCGGCCTTGGTGGTCACGATAACTACTCCGCAAGAACCTCGCGATCCATAAATAGCTGCAGCAGAAGCATCCTTCAACACTTCAAGGCTCTCAATATCAGAGCTTTCAAGGTTTGAAAAAGCTCTTGAATCGCTTGGGATTCCATCAATTACATAGAGAGGCTCGTTACCAGCAGTAGCAGACTGGATTCCTCGGATTCGCACGCTGACATCTCCCTCTGGTGATCCGCTGAGAGAAAGCACCTGCACACCCGGCATCTTTGCTGCCATCGCATCACGGAAATCCGGAGTGGCCATATTCTGGAACTCTTCAGCCTTTATTGAAGATATGGCTGTAGTGATATCCCTTTTATTCTGCACACCGTATCCGATCATCACGGCCTCTTCAAGATTGATTGCCTCTGTCTGCATGACAACATCTGCAATTACCTGAAGATCATTCAATGTAATGCTGGTGGTCTCGTAACCTATGCTGGAAAATTCCAGCACAGCATTATTCTTTTTAATCTTGATGGAATAGTTACCCTGTTCATCAGTGGCTGCACCTACATTAGTGCCGGAGAGGATAACCATTGCTCCGACAACAGCCTCTCCGTTCTGATCCGACACTCTACCAGTGATTGTTCTGCTAGTTTGAGCACACACATCATGGCATGTGAAAAGAAATGCGAAGAAAACTGCAGCTATGACACCGACGACTTTATGTATTCGTAAGTTCATTGTCCTTCAAATATATGATTCTGTTAGCTGTTCTGCGTAAGCGTATATGTCTGGCTACGACTGCCGCAGGTAAAGGTTATGGTTCCCATGCGCTGCTCCTTGGTGGTGTTCTTCTTGAAATGAATTGTAACCTCCTGGATGCCCTTCTTTCCGGAAGAAGGAGTCACATATAGCCATCCCTTGTCTGATGTTGCTGTCCAATCAGCGGTTGCAGAGATGGTAACACCTCTGGTGCCCTCCAGGGCAGATTCTCCACCAGTCTGAGGTACCGAAAGAATAGTGATAGCCTTTGGAGTTACAGGCTTTTCCCATTTCTGGCATGAACTCAATGCGATGGAAAATACAGATAGTAATATAAGCAGGTATCGCTTCATAATTTATTCTTGTGAAATTACAACGTGAGTCTTAGGATCAAGGCGTGTCCACTTCTTCTGAGGTGCTGCAGCAGTATTACCATTAAGCATTACATTCGATGCACATCTAAGACGAACAATTACCTTGTTGGTTGACTGTGAGAGAACAGCGGCGCCTGATACTGTCACCGCTGAGTTTGCTGATACGACATTGTATGTCGCGCCGTCAGTTGTAGTGGTCTCGATAGCCGGTTTCCAAGTGTCGCCGTCCTTATATTCAAGCATCCAGTACTTCATAGACGTATCTGCGCTACCATAGAGTCCGAGCTGGATATTGAACTTTGCTCCAGCAGCTATAGCAGACTCACTATCCACCTCAAACAAGAAATAGTCGCCTTCGAATACACCATAGATGACAGGCTCACCATTCTTACCGACATGACGATATGCTGTCTTAGATGCTAAATCAAATCCGGTCTTATCTACTTGTACAAAGCTAAGTTTTCCTGTTCCGGTTGTGGCTGCAATATATTTTCCACCATCTCCGGCATTCTTATCATTTGCAGTCTGCAGGAATGAAGCCTCATGGGCAGCCTGAAGAGCTTTTTCCTCATCTGTCTGAGTATCACCTGTTCCTGCTGCATTCCACTCCCACTTAGCTGTGAGCTTAGGCTGCTCAGGATCTGGTTCTGGCTCCGGCTCTGGTTCCGGTTCCGGCTCTGGCTCGACTTCAGTCTTACCGCTCTGAGAAATTGTAAGAGTCTTTGGAATAGACACATTTCCATATGTAGCTGTAAATGTAACAGTTGCTGTACGTGCCTCAGTTGAAGTATTCTCAGCCACTGTCACTGCAACAGAAGCTGCTGCATCAGATGCAGAACCGGATGCAGGAGAAACTGTAGCCCAAGAGGCATCCGAAGAAGCCGCCCACTGCATATTCGATGTCACAGAAACCGCCACCTGGCCACCGGCTGCCTCTGCTGTTGCTTCAGCCTTATCAAGAGTCAAAGCAGGCTCGATCACGCCTTCCTTGCCATCAATCTCACTACCCTTGATGATGATAGGATATTTTGAGTCGATACGGATCGCTGATGTTGGTGCAGCAGTAGCTGTATCACCATTAATCTGCTTGTTCGAAACACATCTCATACGGAAGCTGACCTTAGAAGTGCTGTTCTTAAGCACTACAAGAGCCTTGACGTTCTGAGTATTCGCCTCACTGTTCAAGATAGCAACGTTGTGAGAAACACCGTCCGCTGTAGTAGGAGCTATAGCTGGTTTCCACTCACCGCCATCAAGGTACTCAAGCATCCAGTATTTGAGAGTCTTATTGTTACTTGCCCAAGTATAGAATGATATAGCGACATTGCTGTTTGCTGGAAGAGCCGATGATGGTGTAGCCTCAAAGAGGAAATAATCACCTTCCCATACTCCATATACCATCGGATAGTTGGCAGTATGTATGAATCGGTAAATAGATTCTCCTGACACCTGGCTCTTATCTACCTGTACGTATGACACCTTTCCTGAACCGAGTGTCGAAGCCATATACTTGCCACCATCACCTGGCGCAGCATCTCTCTGCGCCTCCTGAGCGAATGTAGCCTTATAAAGCGGACTCATATCTGCTGAGAACGCCCATGCCACGAACAAATCAGAATCAGTTCCTTCTACCTGAGCAGGTTCCTTACCTTCCTGAGAAACAGTAACAGTCTTTGAAACTTTCACATTACCATACTCAGCAGTGAATGTCAAGGTTGCAGTACGAGTCTGCTCTGTAGGATTTGCCTCGAATGAAACAGTAGCATCTGCCGATGTAGTACCACTTACAGGAAGTACGCTTGCCCAGTCTGTGTCAGAAACCGCCTTCCATTCCATATTAGTAGCCACCTTGACAACTGCACTTCCGGCCTCAACACCAGCTGCTATTGATGTGATAGCCTTATCATCAGATCCTGTAAGGGCGAATTCTGGCTTAAGTACCTCATTTCTGTCAGCATCAGTGATAGCACTACCTTTGATAATGATAGGCACAGACGGGTCTATACGGATATACTGAGCAGGGGCAGTTGCAGGGTCTCCTCCGATTGTAACCTTAGAGACACACTTAAGTCTGAACTGCACGGAAGATGCAGCATTGCTTAGAACAACATCTGCTGTGATTGTAACAGGATCTTTTGGACATACAACATTATAGACGATGTCCTGCAATGCGCTGGTCTCGATAGCTGGCTTCCAAGAGCTGCCATCCTTATATTCAAGCAACCAATACTTTGAGGTACTACTTGCCTTTCCGCTGAATCCGAATGAAATGCTGACATTTGCATTTTCTGGAAGCTCACCCTTAGCCTCGAAAAGGAAGTAGTCACCTTCCCAACATCCGTAAGCCATTGGTTCACCGTTATTTCCGATATGTCTTCCGACCTCGATTCCATTGACACCGCTGAAAGAAGACTTGTCAACCTGCCAGTACTTTATCTCGCCATTACCGACTGATGCGCCAAGTACACCTGTTGAGAATCCCTCGGCAAAGTCTGTCTTCTTGTCCTGATAGAAGCAATTCGGCTTACTTGTATCTCTATTGATTTCCTTCATCAATGGAGATGTAGCCCAAGCAACGAAAAGATCCGTATCTACACCTTTCTCAGGCTCAGGTTTTTCCTCTTCCTTAGCCTTCTGAATGATTTTCACAGTCTTTGTCTTATCAGCTGCTGTGAACGTAACCACAGCCTCACGATCCTCGGCACCTTCGTATGCCTCAACAGAAATGACAACCTTAGAAGCTTCTGATGCTGCTTCACCCTGAGACGGAGAAATTCCCTCCACCCACTGAGCATCTGTAGAAGCACTCCAGTTCACATTTGCTGTAACCTCAACTGTTTCCGATCCACCTTCTGCCAAATACTCGATTTCTGCGCGGCTTACATTAAGTTCAGGTTCCAATTCAATCTCCTTACAAGCTACGGTCGCTGCTATCGCAAGCATTCCGTAAACGAAAGATCTGAGTTTCATAGTTGTGTTATTTAATGATTATTATTTCCGTTATAATTGCGAAACGCCTTTCCAGGTAACCGGCACAGGGGCTTCAATAGTCAGCGGTTCCTTCTTTACCGGATGTGTAAATGTGATTCTGCGCGCATGAAGGGATATTCCACCATCCGGATTTGAGCGAGGCGCGCCATATTTAAGGTCACCCTTGATCGGGCAGCCTAGATTCGAAAGCTGACAACGTATCTGGTGGTGACGTCCTGTCAGAAGTTCAACCTCCACCAGCCAATATCTGTCAGTCTTACCGATCTGCTTATAGTTGAGTTTTGCGAGTTTGGCATCCTTACGAGCTGCTCCAGGACGGCAGATATATGATTTATTCTGCTTTTCATTGCGCCACATCATATCCTCGAGGTGGCCTTCGGCAGGAGCTGGAGCGGCACAGACAAGTGCCCAATAGAATTTATGCACGTCAGAATCACGGAACATTGCGTTCAGACGTTCGAGTGCCTTTGAGGTCTTCGCAAGGACCACAATACCGCTTACAGGGCGGTCCAGACGATGAGGAAGGCCCATGAAGACCTGACCCGGTTTGGCATCACGCTGTGCGATAAATGCCTTATATGTTTCTGTAAGAGGTTCATCAGACGTTTTATCTCCCTGCACAATCTCACCCACCTTCTTATTCACTACAAGCAGGTGGTTATCCTCATACAGTATACGCGAAGCAAGGTCATTGAACTCTTCGCTTGTCAGTTGACGGTATATCATTACTCACATATGTCTAAACATACAAATTTAAGAATTTCTGTCATAATTCAGTGCACACTGTCAGATATTTTCTGCCATTTTGGCATATATTTCTTATGAAATGTCAATGGCACAGCTTTCGATATAATGGTGGCACAACTCGAAGTATAAATTTTAAAAACAATAAATATTATGGGAAAAATTATTGGTATTGACCTTGGAACCACCAACTCATGCGTGGCGGTAATGGAAGGTAACGAGCCTACAGTAATCATCAACAACGAGGGACAGCGTACAACACCTTCAGTTGTGGCATTCACTGACGGCGGAGAAAGAAAGATCGGTAGCCCTGCAAAGCGTCAGGCTATCACAAACCCTCACAAGACCATCTTCTCTATCAAGAGATTCATGGGTGAGAAATATAGCCAGGTAAGCGGCGATATCGCACGCGTACCTTACAAGGTAGTCAAGGGTGACAATGACACTCCACGTGTAGATATCGACGGACGTCTCTACTCTCCACAGGAGATTTCAGCTATGATTCTTCAGAAGATGAAGAAGACTGCTGAGGAGTATCTCGGCCAGGAGGTTACTGAGGCTGTCATCACAGTTCCAGCATACTTCTCTGACTCACAGCGTCAGGCTACAAAAGAGGCTGGTAAGATCGCTGGTCTTGAGGTTAAGCGTATCATCAACGAGCCTACTGCAGCTGCTCTTGCATACGGTCTTGACAAGATGCACAAGGATATGAAGGTAGCTGTCTACGACCTTGGTGGTGGTACATTCGATATCTCTATCATGGAGCTCGGAGACGGTGTATTCGAGGTACTTTCAACTAACGGTGACACTCACCTCGGTGGTGATGACTTCGACCAGGTTATCATCGATTGGCTTGCTGCTGAGTTCGCTTCTGAGAACGGCGGCATCGACCTTAAGAAGGATCCTATGGCTCTCCAGAGACTTAAGGAGGCTGCTGAGAAGGCTAAGATCGAGCTTTCTAGCCAGACTTCAACTGAGATCAACCTTCCTTACATCATGCCAGTTGACGGTGTTCCAAAGCACCTTGTAAAGACTCTTACAAGAGCTAAATTCGAGCAGCTCGCTGACTCACTCATCCAGAGAACAGTAGAGCCATGCCGCAAGGCACTTCAGGATGCAGGTCTTTCAGCATCTGACATCAATGAAGTTCTCCTCGTAGGTGGTTCAACTCGTATCCCTGCTATCCAGGCTGTAGTTGAGAAGTTCTTCGGAAAGGCTCCTAACAAGAGCGTTAACCCAGATGAGGTTGTAGCTATGGGTGCAGCTATCCAGGGTGGTGTGCTTGCAGGTGACGTGAAGGACGTGCTTCTTCTTGACGTAACTCCACTTTCACTCGGTATCGAGACTCTCGGTGGTGTGATGACAAAGCTTATCGAGGCTAACACAACTATCCCTACAAAGAAGTCACAGGTATTCTCTACAGCTGCTGACAACCAGCCTGCAGTAGACGTACACGTTCTTCAGGGAGAGCGTCCAATGGCTAAGGACAACAAGCTCATCGGCAAGTTCATCCTTGACGGTATCGCTCCAGCACCAAGAGGTGTTCCTCAGATCGAGGTAACATTCGACATCGATGCTAACGGTATCCTTAACGTTTCAGCAAAGGACAAGGCTACAGGTAAGGAGCAGAACATCCGCATCGAGGCTTCTTCAGGACTTTCTGAGGAGGAGATCAAGAGAATGCGTGATGAGGCTAAGGCTAACGAGGCTGCTGACCAGGCTGAAAAGGAGCGCATCGACAAGATCAACAACGCTGATGGTATGGTATTCCAGACTGAGAAGAACCTTAAGGAGTACGGCGACAAGATTCCAGCAGACAAGAAGTCAGCTATCGAGAATGCTATGAACTCACTCAAGGAGGCAGTCAAGGCTCAGAATATCTCTGACATCGACAAGTATAACTCAGAGCTCGAGGCAGCATGGCATGCAGCTTCAGAGGATATGGCGAAGGCTGCTCAGGCAGGTCCTCAGCCAGGTGCACAGGGCCCATTCAACGGTCAGGCAGGTCCTCAGGGCGGTGCAGATGACCAGGGCGTTGACGAGCAGTAAAACACTGATTAAGCATTAAAACCAATACGAACCCCGAAAGTTTTTGCTAACTTTCGGGGTTCAACTTTATTTACGCACATAATATGAAAAAGATTGCATTCCTCATCCTGGCAGTAATTGCACTGACAGCATCACACCCATGGCAGAATAAAAGAGTGGCATATCTGGGAGATTCCATTACAGATGCTAAGGTTCTGCCAGATGACACCCATTATTGGGGCTATCTTCAGGATATGCTTGGCACAGAAAGCTATGTCTATGGTATCAGCGGACGTCAGTGGAAACATATACTTGACCAGGCTAATAAGCTCAAGGCTGAGCACGGAGATGAAGTGGATGCAATCATGATTTTCATGGGCACAAATGACTATAACAGCGGCACACCTATCGGAGAATGGTTCACTGAGACAACAGAGGTTGTAAACGCAAATGGAAAGATGGTGGAGCGCAAGCGTCGCGACTATGTATTTGATAATTCGACATTCCGCGGACGCCTCAACATTGCTCTGGACAGCCTGAAGAAGATGTATCCGACAAAGCAGATTGTGATGCTGACGCCGATCCATCGTGGCTTCGCGCAGTTCAGCGAAAAAAATGTGCAGCCATCAGAGGAATATTGCAATGGTTGCGGAGAGTATATTGACGCATATGTCAACTCTATTAAGGAAGCTTCATCTATATGGTCCGTCCCAGTAATTGACCTATACTCATTAAGCGGTCTACTCCCAGCTCTCTCAGAGCAATCAATGTACGTCCCGGGAGGCAATGACAATCTCCATCCAAATGCTGAAGGACATCGCCGCATGGCCCTATGCATCTACTACCAGCTCCAAGCTCTTCCTTGCACATTCTGACTCCAACATTAGTTTCTCCACCAAAACGGTGATTTCGTGGAGAAACCCATGACAGAACACATAGTTCTCCACCAAATGAGCATTTTCGTGGAGAAGTGGATTTAAAAGAAGGGCGTCCCAGAAAATCACTTGGATTTTTCTGGGACGCTCTTGTAAATATTCTGCTATGCCACGTATTTATTCAGCAAACGGGATAGTTGAAACTCTGTTGAAGACCTGGATGAAAGATGGATTATTCACACCTGTCCATACCATCTGATTCTTTGTCAGGCCAGTAATTACGTACAGATCCGACCATTCCTCTTTAACTGAGTCGATACCTCTGATGTAAGTTCCAAGTTCTGGATCAGTATAAAGGGCAAATGTACCTTCTGAATAGTTGTATGATGAAGGGATAGATGTCATTGTATCCCAAATCTTGAACTTATCACCAGAACGGTCGAAGTTGATGTAGAAAGATGTACCTTCCTCAAGCGCTTCGCCATTGATTGCAGTAAGCTGCCAATTGCCGTCGAGATTACTTGCATTTACCTCGAGCAAGATCTCATCCGGAGTTGTAGGATTGACCTTAGAGCAAGAAACTGTAAGAATCATTGCTGCAGCTGCAAGTACTGTGAATATTCTGTTTAGTATATTTTTCATTGTTATTTTGTTTTCTAAGTTATCGATGGGTTACTTCGAGACGGAGGACAGCTGATGGCTGAGTGTTTTCACCAGTATAGACAAAAACTCGTCTTATGTTTGTTCCGATACGTCCCTCCGGACTATATGTCAATCGGATTACTCCCCTCTCTCCCGGAGCCAAAACCCTTTTATCATACTCTGCTTTTGCACAAGAGCAGGTGGAAACAAGTCGGGAAATCACCAGCGGGGACTTCCCCTTGTTTATAAACCTGTATTCATACGTGCGAGGCTGCTCATCTCCTGCTGCAAACTCAGCATTGATTCTATCCTTCTCAAAGACCACGTGCGCGGCATTTGAAGCGAGAGGTGGATTAGCGATGCTATCAATCCTCTCTTTTGGCAGAATCTTAATCTGTGCCATTGCACTATGGCTGAACGCCATAGCTGCAACAAGGAATATGAGCTTGAGTAGTCTCATTAGAGCCAGCCGTTACCTGTATCTGACTTGCGTACAGAAATCACAAACTTCTGCTCAACAGAGCCACCCTTGACCACAGCAGTAGTCTGACCAACAGCCTTTGCTGAAATAACAACCTTGCCATTCTCTACTTTAGCTGTAGCTACTGACTGATCAGCAACTGTCACAGTATAAGTAAGTTTAGAACCATTCTCAAAGTAGATAGCCGGGCTGATCTGACGAGATGCGCCCTCAGCAAGTGTTACGTTAGGGAATGTCATCGCTGGAGCCTCAGTACCGTCAATTGCAGCAAGAAGGGCTGCAGCATCAACCATACCTGCTCCCATCTTACCCTTATACTTCTTCAAAGGAGTAAGGTTTGCGTGGTTAGTTCCCATATCGATAACATACTTATACCAAAGTTTCTCACCCTCAAATACTGTCTCAGGCAATGGTTTAGCACTTGAATGAAGAAGCGCAATGAAATCCTGAGCCTTGAAGTGCTTTCTCTGCTCAAGAGCGTATGAAAGTCCAAGAGCAACAACACCTGATACCTGTGGACAAGCCATTGAAGTTCCCTCCATATAACCATAGCCATAGAAGTCGCCATCAAGGTCACCGATCTGCGAATCTGTATGCCACTCAGGAATAGTAGAAAGGATACATCCTACTGAACCCATATAGTCTCTGATCACATTGCCATTTGCATCTACTGGAGCATACTCAAAGTAATAGTCCTGATCTCCACCTGGGGCAGAAATTGTTGTACCAGGGCCATAGTTTGAATATACAGCTGGAGTGAAGTCACCTGCAGTAGCTGCAACAGATACGAACTTACCATAAGCGCCAGGGTAACCAGCAGAAGGAGCTGACTCGTTTCCACCAGCGAAGACTGCAATACCACCCTCGATTACACCCTCTGGTGAACCGGCTGTTTCAGTGAAGTAATCAAGAGCAACCTTCTCAAGCGGATTATAAAGTTCCCACTCCTCATCAGTAGCGAACTGCTGTCCCCAGTCATATGGATTTGCAGTACCTGAAGTATAACCCCAGCTACACTGAAGAACCACTGCACCATTATCAGCAGCATACTTGATAGCACGTACCTCATCTAGGAGAGTACCAACATACTCACCAGCGAAAATCTGGCAAGACATGATTCTTACACCGCTGTCAGCGCTACCGTCACCACCGGCAATTGAACGGATTCCAAGACCATTGTTATTTCTTGCAGCAACAGCACCAGCTACGTGGCTACCGTGTCCTGTGTCATATCTGCTGTTTACAGTGATATGACCAGTCTGCTTAACGAAGTTATATCCATGAAGGTCACCTGCATATCCGTTACCGTCAGCATCTACTGTAGAGCCGAATGTCTCACCCTCGTTAACCCACATGCTGGCTGCAAGGTCCGGGTGATTTACATCAACTCCCTCATCAAGAACTGCCACGATAATCTCAGGGCGTCCTACGCACTTCTTCCATGCATTCTCAGCATTGATATCTGAGCCTGCGAGGAACTTTGCAGGAGCATCTGCAGAAAGCACATTCTGAAGTGAACCGTCATTGTTAAGGTTCCACTGGAATCCGTAAAGAGGATCCTGTGAACCAGCCTTAGTTGCTGCCAACTGACGAACCAACTCAGCTGTAAGCGGCTTAGCCTTCTGAGTCGAAGCTCTCTTAAGTGTACGGTTGAATGAAACGCGGCTTACCTCACCAAGCTTAGAAAGGTCTGCAGCCACCTGCTCAACTGAAGCATCCTCAGAGAAACGCACTACATACCAAAGGTGGAGTCCAGCCTCACGAGCCTTATCCTCAGTACGTACATCCACAGGGAATACTCTCTCGATCTGATATCCTTCTACAAGTGAAAGTACCTCATCTACGCTCAACACGCCAGAACGTGTTGCAGGAGCACCGATGCCGGACTTAGTCACACCTGCGTTCTCAAGGATAGTGCTTACTCTTGCATCGAAACGCACGAGAAGCTCACCTGAGATGACATCCTCAGACATCTGAGGTGTCTTGTTATCCTCAAGAACAGCCACCCCAGGTCCTTCCACGGAGCAAGCTGCCAGCCCGAAAACAAGGGCTGAAGCCAAAGCAAATATTCTGAAATTCTTCTTCATCTATTATTCCTCCGTATAGTTCTTAGGGTTATATTTCTTATTAACAAAAATGTCGTAGTAGTAATTCAAGTTAGTCGGCGCATTGTCGAACTTCGCTGTTGTTCCGTCCTTTGCTCTACCCTCCTGTGGGAAGACGAGGAGATCCGGATACCACAAGTCAAGGTGTGGGTGGTAAAGGAGCCATTCAGGGAGATTACCATGGAATCTGTTTCCGTTGATTGCGAAGAACTTGATTGTCGGCATAACCTTAGGAATATCTCTTCCATCAAAGAAGTTGACTCCAAGTGAGTCGCGAAGCTCAGCGTCAGTCCATCTTCCTGTCACGACCTCTCTCATCTGCTCATCCGAAGGAAGTGTTCCATGGAGATAGTTCATTGAGAGGCGGAGAGTATCAAGTTTGTTCCATGTAAGGAGTCGCATTGGCAAAGACTCTTCATCCTCGAAACCACCAATGTTCTTTCTTGTATCATTACTCAAGTCAACGATAGTGTAACGCTTGTTTGTATTGAGCTCCAAAGCCTTCAGATTAGGGAAGTTCTGCTCATTGATAACCTCAGGGATCTTCTGGAAGTTATTTGATCCCAAGTTCAAATACTCAAGATTCTTAAGATTAGTAAAGTTCGGGTGAAGGTCTGTCAAACCATAAGCTCCGATTGTAAGTCTCTTGAGCTGTGTCAACTCACAGATGTGTGCACCGCAATCAAGATCATACAAGAGGAAGGTATTTGCATTACCATAGAACTTGAGAGACTCAATCTCAGTCAAATACTTAACCTGGAACGGAATAGGCTCCTTTGTCCAGAACATTCCGAACTCAGCTGATCTTACACGACCATTTCTCTCATCCTTAGTTTCCCAAACTGAAACTCCACTCCAGTCACGCATTCTGTCAGCTGGATCCCAAGATGACATCATTCCGAGTGAACGTGCAATTGCGATAAGTGCCAAAGAGTCACCCTTTACACCAACCTCAATCTTATCTGCAGCTCTCTGAGTGACATTAAGGTCATCCTTCTTGTCGCACACAAGGTCAGACTTTCTTGGAATGAACTGAATCAATGCCTCACGTGGCTGCTCCTCAAAGTTGATGTCGTAAGTAAACTTAAGAGTAACTTCACGTGGACGAGCCACTCTATCATCGAACTCGATCACTGATTTCTCCTTCTCCAACCACTCAACACCCTCAGGCATCTTTACATCAAAGTTGAAGTTAGCCTTCACCTTCACCACGAAGTTTCTCTTAGCGAGCTCCTCATAGCTAGGAATCTCCATATCAGGTTTCTCCAAAGTAAGAGAGTACTTGTAACCCTCCTGAACTACCTTGAAGTCCTGGCGTGACTGCTCACCACCTGCTGTGGCAACCTCTGTGACACGGATAAGCGCCTCACGTGAAGCCAGAAGAGCAGAGTCAATACGAACCTGACACTCAGTAGAACCGATACCGTTTGCTGGAGAGATTGAAATCCAAGGAACGCTTGAAGTAACCACCCATTTTCCAGATGACTCCACGTTGAATGTTCTTACACCACCGTCAGGACCGATCTGGATTGCATCTGTATCAATGGCCAGTTCAAGAACAGGCTCATTCTTACAAGATGAGAATACTGCAAGAACTGCAAGTATTACCAATATCTTATTTATCATATTCTTCATCATATTCATCCTCCATTAACGCATATAACTACATCCTCTGATATCCTGGCTCTTATCAAAGATCAGATAATAAGCTCCAATCGAGTATTCGTAGCATATACCAGATGCATCGAAAATGATATTAGGATTATCACTGATTTCCAGATAGTAGATAAGTGGCGAGATAGTATCCTCGATCTTTCCAAGGTTGTTTGAACCGATGTAAAGACCTCTTAGACCAGTGTGCTGGTATACACCTGTAGGCCACTCTGAAAGACATCTTTCTCCTGCCTTATCACGCTGTCCACGGATACCATATACAGTAAGTCCGGCACAGTCAAATGGCTCATATGGGAACTTCGAGAACTCATTGTATGAAAGTTCGAGACCATAGAAGTAAGGCATATTGACTGCATTGAATGAACTTGGAAGGTCAGTCAAATCGTTGTATGAAAGATCAAGGGATACAAGATGCTTGATAGTCTCACCCTCAAATGCCTCCTTAGGGATGTTATTGATTCTACATCCACGAAGGTTTACATAGTTGATCTTTGACTTAGATTTCGCAAGCTCTACAGGATAAGTTGTGAAAGCATTGTCAGAAAGAGTGAAAGTCTCAACATTGATACCCTTGTAGTTCTCACCATTCTGAACCTTGTTGATCTTGTTTGATGAGAAGTCTACAGTTGCCATAGTGTAAAGAGACTTGGCGCTGAAGATATCAGGAAGTTCTGTAAGAAGGTTGTGGCTGAAAGAAAGGTTCTCAACATCATCCATTCCGCAGAACTCACCCTTTGCATCAACAGGAATCTCAGTAAGACGGTTGTGATCAAGGTAAAGCTGCACCATGATTACATCGCTACCGAAAGGATAGATCTTATCAATGTTGTTGTATGAAAGGCTGAGAAGGCCAAGGCTCTTGATGTTGCTGATGTTAGGTGTCACCTCAGAAAGTCCGCACTGGTTCATGTAGATCATCTGAAGAGTCTTGTATGTCTGGCACTTACCATCAGTGTCATCACCGTCATTTGCGCCAAGGAGGTGGAGACCGAGGTCAGCCTGGTTACCTGCCTTACCATCATGACGTACATAAGTAGAAGAGGTCTCACCCCACTGTGGGTTGCAAGAAAGGTTTGCCTGAATAAGGTTAGGCATATCTGCAAGTACTGTAGGGAAGTCCTTCATGTTAGGAAGATTGTAAATCTCAACATCAGTACAAGATTCCATCTGAGCGAATCCTGCAGGGAGCTCAGCAAGCTCACTGTTTGCGATACAGATCTTCTCAAGATTCTTAAGGTTTGCCATAGACTCAGGGAGCTTGGTCAAACCATTTACAATAGTTCCAGGGTTTGTATCCATAGGACGAATCTTCATAAGACCTGTAGCCTTATCGATGATCTGGTCCTCAGTAAGAGTCTTATACATCTCTGTAGCGCGGATGCTTACACCCTTCTCAGCCATTGCACGTGCAATTGGCTCAGAGAACTGAACTGCAGGATGAGTGCTCTCAAGATACTTCTTGCCACGCTCCATACGTGTCATAGAATTATCCTTGCTGTAAAGCTTAGAACCTGGATTATATGTATATAGGTTGGTATCATCGTGTGTACCAAGATAGAGCTCGATAAGCTCAGTAAGGTTACCGAGGGTCTCAGGCATTTCACCAGAGAAGCCGAAGTTACTGATATCGATCAAAGCGACACGGCCGTTAGAGTGAAGCTGTACACCTGGCTGGTCACCCCAAAGATCTACATCCTTGTTGAAGTCCCAGTTTACGCCAGTGTTGAAGTTTTCTCCAACATAGTACCAGTTCTTACCATCAAGAGCCTCCCAGATAGACTTAAGCACATAGTAGTCCTTGATATAAGGAGCTGACTCTGAAAGAACTACCGGGATATCAGCCTTTGTAACCTCATTGTCCTCAACTTTGAAGACTTTGTTTTTCTCAGAGACAATTTTGTCATTCTGTCCAAGAAGGTCACCATCCTCATTGAAAACTGAATACGCTACAGCCTTGTACTCACCTGCTGGTACGCTGATAAGTGTATCGCAGACAGCGAATGAATTCTGCCATCCGTGTGGAAGGCCATCAAGTCCTGTCACCTTATCATGCTCACCAGATTCATCGAATCCAGTTGAGAATTTAGCTGGCAATGAGTAAGTATATTTAAGCTGTGTAGACTGATCCTGAAGTGTTACAGTGATTCTCTCGATCTCATCAAATGTAAAGACTCTACCTGCTTCAGTAGAAGCCTTGGTCTCAGGCTGAATATCCTTTACCAATGTAAACTGCACATGTCCTCTAGGTGTAACCTTAGCAAGAAGGTCATGAACCTGCAGTCCACCGCTTACCACTGTGAACGAGCCTGCTGAACCACCCTTATACAACTCCTGATCTACGATGTCGTACAATGTGAAGGCATCAATAGTATAAGTTCCCTTAACAAGTTTCAGTTTGTCACTTCTTAGTCCAAACTCAGCAGAAGCCTCATTTGTAGATGTCAGAGTAAGTGTCTGACGAATCTGGTTTCCGTCCTCAGAAGTCATGATGACCATAACCTTCTTAGCCTGTGCAAGATAGCTAAGCTGAGACACAACGGCCTTAGTCTGGTCATACGAAGCTTCCTTGTAGAGCTTGAACTGGACGTGACCATAATCCTGCTCACGATAGTCAGGCTCCTGAACCTTCGAACAGCTTCCGAAGGCCATCGCTGACATCATTGCAATTGCAAGATAGATGGTGAATCTTAAAAATTTCATATTAAATTGTCCTGTAATCTTTTAACTCTTTTATTATAATCTTGTTTGTTATAAGACTTTCCCGGGCAAGTCTTTCCCACCCGGGAAGTCCAAAACTATATAGTATAAATATAATGACAAATAGATACTATCTCTTCACCATTTTTGAAAACAAGAAGACACTCAGTTCCGGAAACAGCAGGCGCAAAGATCATTACCATACCATTATTCACCGGTTGAAACATTTTATTCGGTGTCGTAGTAGGTGACATATTCATGTCGTAGATATCCACACTTGTGTATGGATGTGCAGCTGTACCAGTAAGAACGATATTCGTATTCGCGTTAACTACCATCAAATTAGTACAACCAACATTCCCTGCCAGCATCTTGTATAATTCAGATGATGGGTCCATCGCTGTAATCACTGGATTACCTGACATATTCAGAAAATCAAAGAATTCCTCTGGATTTACTGTTGGAGCTGATGAGCCACCACCATTAGAGCAAGTATAGTGGATAGCAGCAACGTTAACCCACTGCTCGTTCTTCAAGATGATAACTACCTCTGCACCAGGCTGTGGAGAAACCATAACGTAATTCTGATCGAAGCACTCACATGCAACAGCAGTTGAAGTGTTAAGTGTCATATCAAATACACTTGCCATTGCAAATGGCTGGCTGAGCTGGAAGATTGCATCTCCTGCAGCCTGAACCTCGAATACAGTTGTTACACCAAGGTTACCAGCAAGAATCTGATACAACTCTGTCTCAGGTGCCAATGTTGAAATCTGTGCCTCACCCTGCATTACGCTCAACTCAAGAGCTGCAGATGCTCCGCCACCAGCTGGGTTATACTCAACCAATACTGCAGCAACCTTACCACCATTCTCATCGAAGAATACTGCTGCGATGTGGATTGGAGATGAAGGAGTATACAACATGTTGAACTTACCCATTGACTTGTCAGGATTAGTCCACAACTCAATCCAGTCAGGAGTTACCTCCTTAGTGAAGAATCCCTCTGGATACTGAGTATCCTCGTAGAACTTGCAAGTTGCAAATGGCTTGTTGATTGAGAAGTTAGCAGACTCATATGACCACTGGCTTGTATAAGTAATCTTGTGGTATGACTCAGCACCCTCAATATCCCACTGCATGATGTTATCCTCTCCCTTAGGCTCAAGGTCTGTGAAGTATACACCCTCTGCCTCAAGCTGGTCAGATGGATATACTGGAACAATGAACGGCATAGGAACGCCAGCCTGAGTAAGACGACCGATGTAGTACTTCTCGTACTGAGCCTTGATGCTGCATGCATCGTTAGCCTCGCAGATATCTTCAGCCTTTACATTAGCCATAGAAGCTGGGAAAAGGAACAGGTCAGCATATCTCTCATGACCCTCGTTTGCAGTAACACCGAGAGTTACAGCAGCCTGCTGAAGAAGACCCTCTGTTGCCTCACCAGGAGTAACAGTCACCCAATCAGCATATGCTGTATCATGCCACTGACCCTTCCACTCAAGAGCCTTGATAACATAACCCTGCATACCGAGTACATAACCGATAGCTGGCATTGCAGAAACACCTGTGTGATCGAAGTTCATTGAAGAAGGCTCTGACCACTCGATACGGTCAGCAAATGCTGGGAATGCAAGAGGAAGCTCCTCTGACTGATTGTTATCAGTTGCGTCGATAAACTTAGCAGCACCAGTTGCACCAGCCTTGACGCTCTCAGTAACATTACCAGTAAGAAGAATCTCAACTACCTGACCAGCCTTACCAGAAAGAGTCTCAGCATCCTTGATTGAACCTGCACACCACTCTGGCAATGCAAGACTCCAATCATAGTTAGCAACCACCTGGATAGGCAATGTGTAAGTAACATCACCAGTGAAAGTTGTAAGCTCAAGAGCTGTTGCTTTCTCTGTACCGTAAGTAGTCTTAAATGCCCAGTCGCTCTTCTCAGCAACATAAACCTCGAGAGCTCTGTTGATAGCAAGACGAGTAAGCTTAGCAATTACCTTGCTCTGTCCACCCATTGTAAGAGTAACCTCGCAAAGTACGTTTGCGTCGTAATACACATCCTCTGAGAACACTACAGATACTGTCTGAGAACCAGCCTTTCCTGACACCTTGCTTGCAGGAACACCTGCATCGTCAAGCCAGTACTTGTTCTGCTCGGCAGCTGGGATAGAAAGTTCCCAGTCAAGGTTAGCCTCGAAAGAAACCTCAACAGTAGCACCAGCCTCAACATTCTCCTCAAGAACAGTCTCAGGGAATACTGGGTCAACAACTACTGGCTCTGGCTCCGGCTTATCGCAGGCTACCACTGCAGCTAGCCCCACTACAAAAGCAGCTGCAAATTTCCAAAAGTTTGTTTTCATAACTTTAAACACTTAATTTAGATTATAATAAATAGAGTTATATGTTATTATTTCTCTTATTTATCTTTTTAGAATCCCTCTCGTTTGATGCGCTCTGCTTCCTCATCGCTTACCCACTGCATCACATTGTAGAAGTGTCCTACAACACCGAACTCCTCAACAGAAATCTCAGCCCACAAATAGAGGTAACCTCCAAGCGGATAGAAGATTGACTGAGCAAGGTTGCTGCTGGTAACGAGAAGCTTGTCACCCCACTCGCCGTACACAGTACCGAAGAAGCTTCCCTGGTCAGATGCGACCTGATTCTTTGGCATTGTAACGATCGGCATAAGCGGATCGCTATCATCAAAAGTAAGCTCCACATCATATCCATCCTTAAGCCAACCACGGCAGATGATGGTATTCTTCATAGTTGGATGTGGCTCAGTATATACGAGACGGTTATAGCTGCCATTAGAGCTATAATCCTGAAGGAACATAGAAGACAATACGCAGTATCCTGAGAACTTCTCAATGTTGAATGGACCTGTCTTCATGAGGACAGCCTTAGTCTGTCTTCCGTAAAGAGGCATCTCAAGAGCGTCGTTCATCACAAGTGAAAGTGTGAATCCGAGTGAATCCTCTGGCTCAAAAGAGTCGAAATATCCACGTACTACTACGTCAGCTCTAGTCTCACCTGCCTTGATAGTCACAGTGTTGGACTCAAGGTTATAATGCTTGGACTCAATTGCGTTGCTGGTTGCATCGATAACTTCGATTCCGAATGTTCTGTCGTAATCCTTAACGACTGTTGAAACAACTGGAATATTGAAAGTCTGTGCATGCTCCTGAACAGGATAAATCGCAAGCGTATCAGCAAACATCACATACTCCGCATCGTCATATGTAACGTATCTCTCATGACAGCTGTTAAGAGCAGCCATCATCACGAATGAAAGGGCAATATATCTGATTATATTCTTCATATTCATATCCTCCGATTAAAGTCTGTTACTTGCATTACCCTCAATCTCAGAACCAGGAGCCTCAATCTCATGCTTAGGGATTGGCCATACGAAACGTGGGTCGTCAGCCTCAATCTTAAGCTTGCTTCCCTCAGACTGCACTGAAGCCTGTGGAGTACGCTCGAATCCTCTACCCCAACGCTTGAGGTCATGAAGACGATGGCCTTCCATATAAAGCTCACGAACACGCTCATCGCTGATTGCATCAAGCCAGTTGCTCTCATTTACACTAACATTCACAGAACCGCTGAGTGTACGTGAGTTACGCAATGCAGCAAGGTCAGCAGAACCTGCAGAATAGTTTCCGAGGTTGCAGTAAGCCTCCGCACGGATAAGATACTGCTCTGCAAGACGAAGTGGCTTAGGCATATTCACATGATAGATGTAAAGTGACAACATGCTTACATTACCATAGTACTTGATAAGAAGTGGCCAAGTAAGCTGGTGTGAATATCCTGTTGAAAGGTCTGCGAAGTACGCACCGTTACGAGCATCATTTGATGTGTAAAGGTTCAGCGCTGACTGTGCAGGCACATAGTCCGGATAATAATAAGTATAGTCGTTATTGAAGTTAAGGAACACCTGACCAAGAGCTCCACCGTATGAAGTCTGGGTATAACCGATTCTCCAGATGTTCTCATAACCTGAATCATAGTGCCATAGATAGTCGATCTCGTTCATACCATCTGATGTCACTGTGTATGCAGCAGAAGAAAGTTCAAAATGATCTGTCTCATTGATAAGTCCTGTAGCGTACTCAATGGCAGTATTCCAATCCTTCATATATAATGCTACGCGCGCGCGAACCGCTCTAGCTGCAGCTTCAGTGAAATATGGAGAGTCGTATCCGTTGCCCTCATTCTCAAGAAGCTCCATTGCCTTGTCAAGATCCTTGATTACGAATTCGTATGAATCCTTGAGGTTAGCACGCTTAACCGGCTCATCCTTGAAGTAGCTTGAACGTAGAACTACACCAAGCTTGTTCTCTGCAGTTGCCGGATCATATGCTTCACAGAAGCACTTGATAAGCTCAGAGTATGCAAGAGCTCTTGCACAGTAAACCTCACCAGTATACTGGTCGAGAGTCTTAATTGCGTCGTCGCTCTGAAGTTTTGCACGAAGCTCCTCTACCTGATCAAGATAGAAGTTGCATCGTCCGATTACCTTGTAAAGACCTGCGTAAACGCTGGTAATCTCTGAATTAGTAGGGCGGAATGTCCACTGATATATCTCACCATATGTGTTTGAGTTACCCTCAACGGCCATCACAAGGTCAGCCTGGATATCTGGAAGAATAGTAAGATATCCACTGTAGAGTCCACCTCCCATGTATGCAGTGTAGATACCTGTAACGATCTGCTCAGCACCATCGAGAGAGACCATTGCCTCCTCTTCAGGGATGTAGTCGCCCGGCATCTTCTCCAGACATGAGTTCATCATAAGTACAGCTGCAATCACAGCAACTGCCTTAGCAAATATATTATATGTATTTCTCATCATCATTTCTCGTTTAGAACATTAGGTCAAGACCGAAGGTGAACTGACGCGACATAGGATACTGTGCCGCATAAAGGTTGGTTGTTCCTTCCGGATCAAGGCCGGAGAAATTGGTGAATGTCAAGAGGTTCTGAGCCTGTCCATAGACTCTGAGGCCTCTGATGATTCTCGACTTCTTAAGAAGCGGAGCTGGGAATGAGTAAGAAAGCTGAAGGTTCTTCAGACGGAGGAATGAAGCATCCTCAAGAAGACGGCTGTCAAACTCAGTGTACTCACCATGGCGTGGGATATCTGTGATATCACCTGGCTGCTTCCAACGGTTGAGAAGTCTGCGTGACTGGTTGTATGTCGCGAAACGTCCGTTTGACTCATCGAAGTAACGGTCGTTGTTGAGCATCCAACGGTCAGCAACCCAGCTGAACTGAGCCGTAAGACTAAGACCCTTCCATGAAAGTGCAGTACCGAAACCACCCTGCCATGGAGCGATGTAGCTCTCGCCTACAAGCACCTTATCCTCATCACGAAGCTCGTTTGTGATGTTTCCATCCTTGTCATACCAGAGAGCATCTCCGTTTGCAGGGTTTACGCCAGCGTAACGGTTGATATAGAACTCTCCAAGAGGATGACCTACTACGAGTTTAGTACTTGTGTTAGCATTCTCATACTCCTGAACACCATTGTAAAGTTCAGTGATCTTATTGAAGTTGTATGATACGTTAGCATTGAGTGACCAGCTGAAATCCTTGAACTGTACTACTGTACCAGTAAGGTTGAGCTCAGCACCTCTGTTCACCATAGCACCCACATTGTCCCACTGATAACCATATCCGTTAGACTGGGCGTATGAAAGAGGAACCTGCATCAACATATCTGAAGTCTTCTTGTTGTAAAGTTCGAAGTCAACATTAAGACGATTCCAGAAGCCGAAGTGGAGACCGAGGTTAGTAGTCCATGTGCTCTCCCATGTAAGGTTCTCATTACCTGGCTGCATTGGAGCCATACCTGAGTTACCAATATAGTCAAGTCCACCGGCTACGAGCGCAAGGTGCTCATAATTAGGAATCTCCGAGTTACCTGATGTACCAGTACTGAGGGATACCTGAGCAAATGTAAGCCAATCTCTTGTGTGAGACATGAATGCCTCATTGCGAAGATTCCACATGGCACCGAGTGACCAGAACGCACCCCAACGGTTGCTCTTACCGAAACGTGACGAACCGTCAGTACGGATAGAGAAGTCAGCATAGTAACGGTCAGTGTAGTTGTACTCTGCGCGACCGAAGAATGACATACGAGAGTAGTCAGAAGTTGCAGTACTGCTCCAGCTAGTGGCACGAGTACCCATTGAAATATCTGTCAACTTATCATTTGTCTGACCTACAGTTCCAACACCGAATGCCTCAGAATGATAATTCTGTCCCTCGTGTCCGAGGAGGAAGTTGAAATCATGAAGGTCATCAACATTGAATCTATATGTCAATGTGTTAGTCACCTGAAGGTTAAGACCATCACTTGAGTTTCTCGATGCAGAACCCTCACCCTGGTTAGGGAGATAGCTTGGGAATGACTGGCTGAAACCTGTCACATGTGAGAAGTCAACACTGAACTGTGACTTGAACACGAGGTTCTTGTAAAGAGTGAACTCAGCAAATACAGTTGAAATAACCTTGTACTTCTTGTAGCTGAGAGGATTATTCTCGATCCACTCCATAGGATTCTGACCCTGACCGCTCCACTCACCTCTGTTGATAGATGCAAGTGAACCATCTGCGTTATATGGATTCCAGTATGGAAGCATGAAACGCGATGCAGAGATAGGAGTAACAAGAGCATAGCTTCCTTCGTCAGCCTGCTGGATGTTCTGATAGTTGAACATTGTGTTTGTTCCCATTCTGAGCCACTTAGCCATCTGCTGCTCGAAGTTGTATCTCATCGAGTAACGCTCGAAAAGCGAACCAGGAGCAATTCCCTGCTGATCATAGTAACCACCTGAAAGATAGTAGTTTGTCTTGTCTGTAGCGCCTGACACTGACACCTCATGACTCTGGAGCATAGCATTATCGTTGAACACCACGTCCATCCAGTTGATGTCTGTCTTGGAAAGATAATCGTAGTTCTGACCGGTAGTCATACCGATTTCCTTCTCATACTGGATACGCTCAGCAGTATTCATCAAGTCCCACTTTCCAGCTGCAATTGCTGACCAACCCATCTGCATACGATAGTTGATGTTTGGCTGATCCATGTTACGACCACGCTTTGTAGTAATCACGATTACACCGTTAGCAGCACGTGCACCATAGATCGAAGTCGATGATGCATCTTTAAGCACTGACATGCTCTCGATATCAGCTGGGTTGATTGTATTGAAGTCGTTAGCTGAAATAGCCACACCATCAAGGATGTAAAGCGGAGCTGTACCCGAGTTGATCGAGTTTGTACCGCGGATTGTGAGGGTTGCAGATGCACTTGGCTCACCGGAATTAGAAAGGACGGTAAGACCTGCTACCTGTCCCTGAAGCGCCTGATCGAATGCTGCAGTAGGAGTGTTCTCCAATTTGTCCGACTTCACAGTCGAAACAGAACCGGCAACAGTTCCCTTCTTTCTGACACCATAGGCGATGACTACCACATCATCCAGTTTCATGCTCTCTGGCTGCATCACAACATTGTGAGTGAAAGTAGCAGCCTGAGGGACAACAACTGTCTGATCCTCGTATCCGATGCTTGAGAAAGTCAAGGTTGTTCCTGGAGCTGCCTCGATCGAATACTCACCGTCCATTGAGGTAATGACACCCACTCCTGGGCCAGCCATTACTCCCACACCGATCATTGGCAGATTATCTTCGGCAGAAGTCACGATTCCGCTCACCACAACCTTGGTCTGAGCGCTCGCAAATCCTGCTCCTAGCACTGCCAGAGCGATTGTTACGATAATGTTCTTCAAATGTCTCATCAGTTATGTTTTGTATAATATTTTTCACAAAGGGCGCAAAGATAACAATAACTGACTAATACACAAAATATTTCTTGAGCTAAAAAGCATCATTTCAACGAACTCGAAACAACGCTGGACGAACATTTACTTACAATTTGTAAGCGATTCCCAAAACAATAAAGGCCTAAAGTCATAGAACTCGGCCTTTTTAACTCAAAACTTTAACAAATCGTAACCTGGATTTATCTAATATTTTTCTATCATTTTTATAGACTTGCAACAAATGCCATCTTATTGATTTTTTTGGACGTATTAACTGTTACAGAATACGTTACAGCCTCCTGTGTGTGATAAAAATTAACCATAGCAGGCGATGAGACTGTTATCGGTATCATTCTCATTGCACTATCATCAGATAACGAAAAGCGAAGAGATACTTCCAAAGATGTAGGATGAGCACAATGCTGGTAGCTGTTTGACGATCCTATCGAATTATAAGAATCGAAAAAAGACTGTGCATAGATCGCGTTCATAGCCTCTTTGACAGCGTTGCCGTCCACTACGACTGAATTTGTACCTAAAGTAATATCTTTCATTTGTTTAGTAACTTTAGATGTACAATAATTATCCACCTTCTTACCCCATGTTCCATTTGGCGTAGTCTGAACATATCCAGAGGCATTTATCACTATTTCCGCATTCAATTTTACGCCTGCCAGATCCGCCGAACTTACAGATGCACACATATTCCGAGTATTCGCATCATAAGTAATACTGATGTAACCCACATTTCCACTTGAGATGGCACTTAAACTGCCCGGCGTCACACCCTGTAAAGAGTCAAATTCTGTCCCAGATTTTGACACCGATCTTCCCGCACTATAGAGCCATACACCTCGATTGTTCCAACCGTCATTGTCAGGATCATTGCCATAAATGATTTCATATTCCATTGAACCGTCAGACAGGTTATCCTTCATACTGAGCCCAGGCACATACCCGCCTCCTCTAAACTGCACATCCACATGATGAGACAAGGCATCCTGCCCCATATAATCATACAAAAGAGCATTCCGAATATTCATAGTGGACAATCCCCACAATGGATAAACCCCGCTTCCCGCTGCTGTAAAAGCCATTTTACTACAATATATTGGTCCTGATTCCGAAGGATATGACCCACATACATAGTCGTAGGTATTTCTTATAAACTCAACACCATAGAGACCCACAATCTCATTTCTATATATTGCATTATAGTCATCATTTCCAGTATTTATCTGCCAACACTGTACATCAACCGGAAGTCTCGACTGATTATCAACAAGCATAGACAACTGACAATCCGCATATCCAGCCCAGCCATTATCCACTAAAGTCAGTTTTATCGGTAGATTCTCCACACAAAATTCCAACACCCCGGTAATCCCTAAATTATTCTCTTTCAACATCAATTCAGCAGTATCTGCATTCCGGATCCACCTGATCAAAGCATTATTCAGCTCAGAAGAATCTCCAGCATTAACGCTGCGCGCATTCACTGTTGCCAGTGGACCATCATTAGAGTTCTCGCCTCTTATAGACCAGAACTCAAGAGAGCCCTCCGCTTGACTATCGACACCATTTGAGGTACAGGACAGTTCAAATAATGAAAGTTCAAATCCACATCCATCTGAAACATTCAGATTATAACCATCATTATCTGTCAGATACACATAGAACTTTCTATCAGCAGCATTTATAGGAAGAACCAAGAGTCCGACATCCGTCTGGACTACATCACCCCAATTATATAGAGGGTAGTCTGATGCACGCAGTCGCGGCTTCTGTACAAGAACTTCATCTAATAGAGCGAGCACCTCATCATTACCATCAAGCAGTCCTAAATTTCCTTCTCCAGGCCGACAACAAAGCACATCAACATCATAACATGACAACCCATTATCGTAATCCACATACACAAGCTCACCGCAATCAAACAACTGATTATCAATCATTTCTCCTTCACCATCCAATACACATAAGCGCAAAGCCCCAACATCTCCATTTACATGATCAAGCACCTCATCCTTAAGAGCGATACTATAAACAAAACGCTCACCCACGTACAGATCATCAACAGAATGGAGTCCCTCAGACTGCCAGCCATTGGCATATCCTCTATTCACCGAAACCTCAGCATCAACTCTCCAAGACACTTCCCTTAAGGCATCATCCGTCAGATATAACAAAACATTAAGTAGTGAATTCCTTCTAACATCAAAATTCGAAAGACCATCAGTTCCAAGATACATTCTATAGGTTACATCACCGGAATAAAAATACCCCTCACGAAAGGTACAATCAACCTCAAGATAGGTGCATAGGGCACTTTGTTCTGCAATATTATCAGGGACCTTAGCCCACGGGTCATCGTTACCAGGCAGAAGATTACCATGACAATTCTCAAGGACATAAAATGACACCTGACCGCCATCATTCAAGATATCCAGATCTTCAGCAGATGCATAATCTCCATCTAAAACCTCATCCGAACCGACAACATGACTGCCATCCACATACTTAAACGGCCAGACGACAGCCGCACTCTGGCATAATCTTACCGCATTGATTTCCAAACCTTTTAATGCAGCCTTATCAACAGAAAAAACAACTTTAGCAACTAACCTCTCCAGATCAATCATCACACGATCTGACCATGAATCAACAAGAAAGCCATCACAACTCCACGACATAGGAAGTACTTGCCCGATATCACAATGCTCCGCAATCTCATATATGCAGCTTCGGGTAAAATCCTCTTCATCTATCGGTGCTTCGATCTGCCCCATATTAGCTAAAGCATATAAATTATAACTATGCCCATACAGGAGTTTCAACTCTAGCTGACTTCCCCGTTCAAAATACCCCTGAGAGATTAACTTTCCATCACAAAACGCATAAATGTTCAGGTCATTGACAGAGTCTTCACTAGGGGCTATGCTGCTCTTTGTCATACTTCGACCCTTGAGATCAAACCTTACAGTAACCTCTTGACAGGCATCATCTTCTACACCTTCTTCACTGAACTCTGGAATATATGAAACACAGCTTATAAAGAACAGCATGGACAACAATCCCAGAACCACTCTCCTCACCTTTTCCATCCGAATCTTCTACATAGAATAATCATCCACCGACTTAAGACCTACAAGCCCATAATAAGCCTCAACAATATCACCCCTCAGACACACCTTTCGTCCAAGCATATTGGGATTATCCACGAGATTTAATGCGTCGCGCACACTTCCGGAAGGTAATTGCACTGCTATACAGGCATTTCTATCCTTGGTACTTGACTTGGGGCCGAGAATAATATTGGTCCTTGACTTAAACGGGCCCTCAAACGAGGCAGCTGCACTGGTCAGGTCTCCTCCAACAATATATCCGCTGACCCACACATTCTCTTGAGGGCCATTGGACAGAGCAGATGAAACCGTCATAGCATCATCACTGGAAGTTCCCTTATCTGTACTACCCCCAATGACATAACTATCATCAGTCCAGACCTTTGCAGTATCTACAGCAACTGTAACTCCACCTATTCCCTGGAAAGCAGAACTTGAGGAATTTTGAGCCACACTAACCCCCAGCACAAGTATTTGTCGTGTCTGAAGATTACGAGTAAGAAGTACCTCGTCTTTTCCTCCCTGGCTCAGCATCAAGCTGACCTGCCCAGGTTGAAAATACGCAATACGCTTCTCACTATAGGAATACAGCAACTTCCCCTGACCAGACGTAAGAAATAAAGAGCCATCCGGACACCCGCTTAGAAAACTCTTATCGACATTCAGCTGAACCCCGGCATTCATTAAGGAGCAGGTGAGTTTAACATCAGCCACTCCCCCGGAAGGAACCACAACGCACACTTCATCTCCATACTGAGGCGAAGAAAACGCAGGTTTTGAGAACTCAGCAGACAAGGCTTTTACAACATAGGATCCAGCTGAAACATCCAGACTCTCCGGGCATGCTCCAAAAGCTCCATTATAAACGACTTTACCAGAAGCATCAGTAATTGTTAAAAGAAAATCACTTGTATCCGGTATGGTCTCTGATGCTCGCGTCAATGCTGTACCAGCATCATTAAAAGCCACACGTAGCTGTCCCATACCCCTGCTTCCATCATCAAGCATACTACACGCTGAGAAGAACAAGCTTAGTTGCAGAATTGCAACGACTCGAAAAATTTTCATATCTCACCTCCACTTATCTAAATGCGTCGCGACGTTGCGACGGGACAAATGTAAAGTCAGAGGCAAGAAATCATGGTAAAAAAAAGAAATTTCAACTTTTTCTGTTTTTTAATGTCGATTTTTCTCTTTTTGAATCATAGTTTCAGGAAAAATATTATAGCATCAGCGACACATATAAAAAAATTCACGGTGCAATCGCACTCACTGCGACCGCACCGCTACTTAACCTAAACTTAAACTATGAAAAACTTCGACGCAAATATAATTATTTCTACCAAAATAACAATGATTAAATCACACGAATTTTAGCATATTTAAGTATCAATATCTTTTCTCCATGCTCATCAAAAGCAATTTTTGCCTTCAAATCAGCTGAAGTTCCTGAAATTTCTACAATCTGTCCATAACCAAAGCGGTTATGCTCTATCCTCTGACCTGCTTTAAGCTGAAGAATTGGAGTAGGCTCAAAGTCTGCATCGGAAACTCTAGCAGGTACTGGCTGCACTCTACGCACAACCACCGGCTCTGTCCTTCTGATTGGCTCAGGTCTTCGCATTGATTCTGGTCTCCTCACTGGTTCCGGCACCCTCTTCTGAGTGACTACTGCACCTGATCTACCATATGTATTTGTTCCTGTACGCGAGAATCTCTGTCCACTACTCCAACTTCTTGATGAAGAGTCTTCCTCTGAACGAGCCATTGCCTCTTCTTTAGTAATCGGATTCAAAATATATTTAGGATCAACCTCCCTTACAAATCGGCTTGGCTGATTGGACTCATGTTTTCCGTTACGCATACGCGTCTGTGCAAATGACAACTGCAGCACCTTCTTAGCACGAGTCATTGCAACATAAAACAAACGTCTTTCCTCCTCAACCTCTGATTCCGTTGCCATCCAACCTCCTGATGGGAAGATATTTTCTTCGAGTCCGGCAACGAATACATAAGGGAACTCAAGTCCTTTTGATGAATGCACAGTCATGAGTGCAATCTTATTCGACCCCTCCTCATCATCCTCAACATCCACAGCACTCAAAAGCGAAACATTTTCGAGATAATCTCCAAGGGTCACTATTGGAAGATCTGCAGCCGTAAGTTCCACACCCTCAGCAATTTCACCCTCAGCCTGCATCTCTTCAAACATCTCATTGTGGCGTTCCTCAATGTACGACTTCACACTATTCAGAAGTTCCTCAACGTTGGCAGTTCGAGCCTGTCCTTCAATGCTTGTATCACTCTTGTAGAACATCAACAAACCAGACTCCATGGCCAAGGCAGTTGCCACAGTATACGCATCTTCCTTCTGAACTCTGAGGCAGAGGCGATTCATCATTTCGCAAAACTCACGAATCTTCTTAACTGCAGGGGCCTTGAGGCCGAAAGTTTCCAGGTCATCAGCAAAAGCAGCTTTAAAAAGAGATGTCTCATGCTGAACTGCAGCTGCTGCCAGTGCAGCCATCGAAGTATCTCCAATACCTCGCGCAGGTTTATTCACCACCCTTTTGAAAGACTCATCATCATTAAGATTAACAGCTAACTTAAAGTAAGCCATCATATCCTTTACCTCCGCTCTCTCAAAGAATGAATTACCGGAGTAAATCATATATGGAAGATTCCTTTTCCTTAGAGCCTCCTCTAGAGAACGCGACTGAGCATTAGTTCTATACAATATTGCAAAATCCTGATACTGAGCAGAATCAGAATATATCTTATTTGCAATAGCAGAGGCAATCAAAACAGCTTCTTCCTGCTCCGTATAAGCCTTGATCAATTTAATTTTCTCTCCCTCGTCTCCCATCGAATAACACTCTTTCGGAATACGTGCAGAGTTCTTTGCAATTACAGAGTTAGCAGCATCAACAATTACTTTTGTCGAACGATAATTCTGCTCCAGACGGAAGATATTATGCTGCGGATAGTCCTTCTTGAAATTCAGGATATTCTCAATCTTGGCACCACGGAAAGCGTAGATGGACTGCGAATCGTCACCCACGACACAAAGGTTCTGATGGAACTGTGCCAACTTCCTGAGAATCAAATACTGAGCAAAGTTTGTATCTTGATACTCATCAACCATTATGTACTTGAAACGACCCGCAATACTCTCCAGCGCCACAGGGTTATCCCTGAGCAGGATATTCATATTCAGAAGGATGTCGTCAAAGTCCATTACACCAGCCTGCTTGCACTTAGCTGAGTAAAGTTCGTAGATGTCACAGATTCTTGGCTTCTTGGCCGCCGCATCATTTTGAATTGCTGTTGTATTTCTCCTGTAAGCCGACGCTGTCACAAGGTTATTCTTTGCCATAGATATACGGCTAAGGACATCCTTTGGCTTATAGACCTTGTCATCCAACTGAAGCTCCTTCAGACAAGTCTTGATCGCACTTACAGAGTCACTGGTATCATAAATCGTGAAAGTCGAAGGATAGCCTAAAGACTCAGAAAACTCCCTGAGGAACCTGATAAAAACCGAGTGAAATGTACCCATACAGAGCCTCCTGGCCCTTTTCTCCCCCACCATCAAGGCAATTCTCTCCTTCATTTCTGAGGCAGCCTTCTTCGTAAATGTCAATGCCAACACCTGAGCCGGATCGCATCCCTTTTCAAGGATATATGCAATCCTGCTTGTCAACACTCTGGTCTTTCCAGATCCCGCACCCGCAACTATAAGCACCGGTCCGTCAACACAGCTGACAGCGCGCTTCTGCTCGCTGTTCAGTCCCTCCAATATAGTACTTCTTTCATTTTCCATAACGGCCGCAAAATTAGACAAAACATTCCAATAACTTCAAACCTTTCTCAAAAAGATTTCAACACCCAAAAAAGCAAGATTTTACTACGTAAATAGGAAAAAAATCCGTACCTTCGCGGGCGCAAAATGCAATTTTTACTCAAAACTAATTTATAATGTCAAACAACATCTATTTGAAAAAGGGTCTTGACCTCCCAATCAGTGGTGAGGCTGCCCAGAGCACCAAGAAGGTGATTGTTCCTGACGTAGTGGCAGTTAAGCCTACTGACTTTAGAGGTCTCGTTCCGAAACTTCTAGTTAGAGAAGGTGACAAAGTCCTCGCAGGTACACCCGTCCTGGCTGACAAGATGTCTCAGAACATCCTCTTCGCTTCTCCAGTAAGCGGAACAGTAGCTGAGGTTGTAAGAGGCGAAAAAAGAAAGTTGCTTGAGGTTCGCATCAAGGCTGATGCAGAGCAGGAGTATGTAGACTTCGGCGTTAAGAATGTGGCAGACCTTTCTGCAGAGCAGATCAAGGAGGCCCTTCTTGCTGCTGGTCTTTGGCCTGCAATCAATCAGAGACCTTATGGAATCATTGCAAATCCAGAGGTTAAGCCTAAGGCGATCTTCGTTTCAGCTTTCAGCACTGCTCCACTCGCAGCAAATGCAGAATATGCTCTTGCTGAGGATTACGAGCACATCCAGACAGCTATCGACGCTCTTGGTAAACTAACAGACGGTGGAGTTCACCTCTCACTTAACTCTGCAAACTATTCAGGAACACCGTTCCACAAGCTTGCTAACGTTATCCAGCACACTTTCACAGGAAAGCACCCAGTTGGTAACGTAGGAGTTCAGATCAGCAACATTTCTCCAATCCGCAAGGGTGAGACAGTGTGGACAGTATCACTCGTGATGCTTGCAGCTATCGGTAAGCTCTTCAACACAGGTAAGTATGACCTCAGAAGAAAGATCGCTGTTACAGGTCCTAAGGCTATCGATCCTGCTTACGTAGTAGGTTACCCTGGTATCGCTGTCAAGGATGTAGCTGAGTTCTACAACGCATCTGAGAATCTCCGTTTTGTAAGCGGTGACGTTCTTTCAGGAACAAACATCGGTGCAGAAGGATTCCTTGGATTCTTCGACAACCAGATTTCAATACTCGAGGAAGGAGACAAGTATGAGCTACTCGGATGGGCTAAGCCAGTAAGATGCAGCCAGTTCAGCGCATCACGCACTTATTTCTCATGGCTTACTCCTAAGAAGAAGTACGACATGGACACTAACCTTCACGGTGGTCCACGTGCATTCGTCCTCAATAACATCTACAGCGACGTGCTCCCAATGGACATCTTCCCTGTACACCTCCTCAAGGCTTGTCTTGCTGGTGATATCGACAACATGGAGAAGTTCGGTATCTATGAGGTACTCGAGGAAGACCTCGCACTTTGTGAGTATGTTGACCCATCTAAGATCTACATCCAGCAGATCATCACTGATGGTATCGCTCTTATGTTGAAAGAAATGTGCTAAAAAGCTAAGAATATGAACGGATTAAGAAATTTAGTAGATAAGATCAAGCCAACCTTTGAGAAAGGTGGTAAGCTCGGATTCCTTCATTCGACATTCGATGCTTTTGAGACATTCCTCTTTGTCCCTAACACTGTTACTAAGAGAGGTACACACGTAAGGGACTGCGTCGATTTGAAGAGAGTCATGATTATGGTAGTGCTCGCCCTTGTTCCTGCAATGCTTTTCGGTATCTGGAACACTGGTTACCAGCACAACCTCGCATTCGGCCTCAACTGGGGCTTTACTGACATCGTACTTTACGGTCTCGCCAAGGTACTTCCTCTTTATGTTGTTGCATACCTCGTTGGTCTTGCAATCGAGTTCGTTTCAGCTCAGATTCAGGGGCACGAAGTGAACGAGGGTTACCTCGTATCTGGTATGCTCATTCCACTTATCGTACCTGTAGATGTTCCACTTTGGATGCTTGCTATCGCAGTTGCATTTGCAGTGATCATCGGTAAGGAGGTATTCGGTGGTACAGGTATGAACATCTGGAACCCAGCTCTCCTTACACGTGCATTCCTTTTCTTCTCTTATCCTAGCAAGATGTCTGGTGACACTGTTTGGACAGGTGGCGTTGCCCGCTTCATGGAAGAGGGTGTTGCATATCAGTGCGGTAACGGCCTTGTAGATGGTTTCTCTGGTGCGACTCCACTTGCAAACCCTACACTCGCTAATCTTGAGCCTAAGTTCCTTGATATGGTAATCGGTACAATCCCTGGTTCTGTAGGTGAGACTTCTGTAATCGCTATCCTCCTTGGTGCTATCCTCCTTATCTGGACAGGTGTAGCAAGCTGGAAGATTATGGCATCTTCAGTTCTTGGTGGCCTTGCAATCGGATACCTCGGTTACGCTCTTGGCGCAACAGATCTTCCAGGTTACTACCAGCTCGTTATGGGTGGATTCCTCTTCGGTACAGTATTCATGGCAACTGACCCTGTAACTTCAGCTCAGACTGAGTGCGGTAAGTGGATCTATGGATTCCTCGTGGGTGCTCTTGCAGTTACTGTTCGTCTTTGGAACCCAGGTTACCCAGAGGGAATGATGCTTGCCATCCTTCTTATGAACACATTTGCTCCGCTTATCGACCACTACGTGATCGAGGCTTCCATCAAGAGAAGAGCAAAAAAGGTAAAAATCGCTTAATATATATAAGGTATGAATACAAATAGTAATACATATACAGTAATATATTCGATCATCCTTGTAGTGGTGGTCGCTGCGGTTCTTGCTTTTGCTGCAATGTTCCTCAAGCCGACTCAGGATGCTAATGTAAAGAAGGATACAATCGGACAGATCCTTACTGCTGCAACATTCGCAGGAGTTGAGGACGCTGCTATCCTTGACACTTACAAGGCTGAGATCGAATCAGCTATCCTCGTTAACCTCGAAGGCGAGAAGGTCGGAGACCTTAACATCGAGGACTGCGAAGTTTATGGCACATCTGACCTGAAGAAACAGATTGCTGCTGAGCAGAAGAGCCTTCCAGTTTACATCTTCAAGAATGGTTATACTGTTGTACCTTGCTACGGTGCTGGTCTTTGGGGTCCAATCTGGGGCTATGTAGGTCTCGAGAAGGATCTTAAGACTATCAAGGCTGTATGTTTCGGTCACAAGGGCGAGACCCCTGGTCTTGGTGCCAAGATCGCTGACGAGCCTTCATTCGCTGAGTCATTCGCAGGCAAGACTATCGGAGAGGGAGAGATTCTTTTCGAGGTATGTAAGCCAGCTAACACTCAGGTTGATGCAATCAACCACATTGATGCAATTTCTGGTGCAACAATCACTTCTCAGGCACTCGGATTTACTCTTAACCAGTGGTTCGGATTCTACAAGAACTACCTTGCAAAGAATGCTGCGCAGGAAGTTGTAGAAGACGTAGTATTGGATGTTGAACCAGCTAACACAGTGGAGGAATAAGACATGGGAAACATTAAAGAAACATTTTTGAATCCAATATTCAAGGGCAACCCTATTTCAGTCCTTGTACTTGGTATCTGTTCTTCACTTGCAGTTACAGTTCAGCTCAAGGGTGCATTCGTAATGGGTCTCTCAGTTATGATCGTAACAGGACTTTCAAGCCTTGTTTGTTCACTTCTTAGAAACACCATTCCAAACCGTATCCGTATCATCGTACAGCTCGTTGTGGTAGCCCTCATGGTTATCCTCGTTGACCAGGTACTTAAGGCATATGCATACAGTGTCAGCAAAACTCTCTCTGTGTACATCGGTCTTATCATTACCAACTGTATCGTAATGGGTCGTATCGAGGCTTTCGCTCTTGGTAACAAACCATTCGCATCTCTTATGGACGGTCTTGGAAACGGTATCGGATATGCACTTATCCTTATCGTTGTTGCATTCTTCCGTGAGCTTCTCGGTAGCGGTACAATCTTCGGATTCCAGGTAATTCCTGACGCAGTTTACGAGTTCGGATATGCTAACAACGGTCTTATGATCCTCCCTCCAATGGCACTCATCCTCCTCGGATGTATCATCTGGATTCAGAGATCAATTCAGAAGGACCTTCAGGAAAAATAACACATAACTCAAGAAAATTATGGCAGATTATATTAGCTTATTTGTAAAGTCGATCTTTATCGACAATATGATATTCGCCTACTTCCTTGGTATGTGTTCATACCTGGCGGTATCTAAGAATGTAAAGACAGCTAACGGCCTTGGTATCGCCGTAATCGCTGTGCTTTTGATCACTCTTCCAGTGAACTATCTCCTCAACGAGTACGTCCTCAAGCCAGGTGCACTTGCATGGCTTGGCGAGAAATATGCGGGACTTGATCTTAGCTTCCTTAGCTTCATCATCTTCATCGCAGTTATCGCAGCTATCGTACAGATCGTAGAGATGGTCGTTGAGAAGTTCCTTCCAAACCTTTACTCACAGCTCGGTATCTTCCTTCCGCTTATCGCCGTTAACTGTGCGATCCTCGGAGGTTCACTCTTCATGCAGGAGAGAGATTTCGTAAGCTTCGGCGAGCCAGTTGTTTACGCACTTGGTTCTGGTATCGGTTGGTGGCTTGCTATCGTAGCTCTCGCTGCTATCCGCGAGAAGATGGCTTACTCACACGTTCCAGCTGCCCTCAAGGGTCTCGGTATCACATTCATCACCGTAGGTCTTATGGGTATCGCGTTCATGACATTTATGGGTATTCAGCTTTAATATAGGAGGATTAGACTATGCAGATGACAATTCTTTTTGCTGTGATCGTCTTCGTGATCGTCACACTCATCCTGGTTGCACTTCTCCTCTTCATCAAGACGAAGTTGACACCTTCAGGAATAGTTAAGATTAACATCAACGAGGGAAGCAAGATCGTAGAGGTAACACCTGGCGGTAACCTTCTCTCAACACTCGCAGAGCATAAGATTTTCCTTCCATCAGCTTGTGGTGGTAAGGGTGCATGTGGACAGTGCAAGTGCCGCGTGACCGAAGGTGGTGGAGAAATCCTTCCTACTGAGGTCGGTTTCTTCAACCGCAAAGAGATCTCTAACAATTGGAGACTTGGTTGCCAGGTGAAGATCAAAGAGGACCTTGCAATTGAAGTTCCAGCTTCTGCTCTTAGCGTTAAGAAGTGGGAGTGCGAGGTGATTTCTAACCACAACGTAGCTACATTCATCAAGGAGTTCGTAGTTAAGCTCCCTGAGGGTGAGCACCTCAACTTCCAGTCTGGTGGATACATCCAGATCGACGTACCTGCTGTAACAGTAGATTACAAGGATATCGACGTTGACGAGCAGTATCAGGCAGATTGGGAGAAAATGGGTCTTAGAACTCTCAAGATGGTTAACCCTACTCCTACTGTTCGTGCTTACTCAATGGCCTGCTACCCTGCAGAGGGTGATATCATCAAACTCAACGTACGTATCGCAACTCCTCCATTCGATAGAGCAGCCGGTAAGTGGGTTGACGTTAACCCTGGTATCTGTTCTTCATACATTTACTCTCTCAAGCCAGGTGACAAGATTACAATGTCTGGTCCTTACGGTGAGTTCTTCCTTCCAAAGGATCTCCCAGCAGATCAGGAGCTTATCTTTGTCGGTGGTGGTGCAGGTATGGCACCTATGCGTAGCCACATCATGCATCTCTTCCACACTGAGAAGACTAACCGCAAGGTTAACTTCTTCTATGGTGCACGTGCACTCAAGGAGGCATTCTACCTTGATGACTACCATGCAATTGAGAAGGAGTTCCCTAACTTCAAGTTCAACCTTGCACTTGACAGACCAGATCCAGAGGCTGATGCAGCTGGCGTTCCATACGTAGCTGGTTTCGTACACAACGTAATGTTCGAGACTTACCTCAAGAACCACGAGGCACCAGAGGATGCACTTTACCTCATGTGTGGTCCTCCTATGATGGTCGGCGCTG
>JAFYVM010000022.1 GCA_017549145.1 Bacteroidales bacterium | reverse complement strand
TATACTTTTATGCAGGTCGATAATATGGATACCGTTCTTCTGATCAAAGATGTATGGTGCCATCTTAGGGTTCCATTTTCTCGCCAAGTGTCCGAAGTGAACACCTGCATCAAGCAGTTCCTGGAAATTTGTTCTTGGCATTTTTTTAAAATGTTTGTTTTGTTAAATAACTCTTTTCTTCAATCTGGAGTAGCGACCTGGTCGATCTCCTAGATTTTCCGCAGTCTCAGCAATCATCAGGCAGCTCCCGAAAACTCTCGTCTTCCGTGAAGGTCCTGTGATTTTCCACCGGACTGTGCAATGTAAATCAGGTTGCAAATATTAACGTTTGCTGAACTGGAAGCGTCTACGTGCACCAGGCTGACCAGGTTTCTTACGCTCAACTTCACGTGCATCACGTGTAAGGAATCCAGCTGCCTTAAGTGCAGGACGATAAGCCTCCTTATCGATCTCGCAAAGTGCGCGAGAGATACCGAGTCTCAAAGCCTCTGCCTGACCTTTGATTCCACCACCGTCGAGGTTAACCTTTACGTCAAACTGAGCGATTGTACCTGTAACTTCAAAAGGCTGGTTTACGATGTAACGGAGTGTGTCCATTGTGAAATACTCATTAATGTCACGGCCGTTGATTGTAATGTTACCTTTTCCAGGCACAACATAAACGCGAGCGACTGCTGATTTACGTCTTCCAAGGGCGTTTACTACTTTCATGCTCTGCTTAAATTTCGTTTAATGTGATTGTTCTAGGGTTCTGTGCCTGATGCGGATGCTCGTTACCTGCATAGAGGTAAAGATTGTTAAGAAGCTTCGCACCAAGACGATTCTTAGGAAGCATACCCTTTACTGCCATCCTCAAGACCTCAGTAGGTTTCTTTGCAAGAAGCTCCTTTGGAGTAGTGAAACGCTGTCCACCTGGATAACCGGTGTAACGAACGTACACTTTGTCAGTCATCTTCTTTCCAGTAAGTCTCACCTTGTCAGCATTGAGTACGATAACGTTGTCACCGCAATCCATGTGTGGAGTGAAAGAAGCCTTGTTCTTACCACGAAGAACGAGAGCAACTCTGGAAGCAAGACGTCCGAGTACCAAATCAGTAGCATCGATCACAACCCACTCTTTCTTGATATCACCTGCTTTGAGGGATACCGTTTTGTAGCTCTGTGTGTCCATCTTGTACGTTTAAATGGTTAATACTTAATAAATAAAAAATCTTTGCGATCCCTACACTACATAGGGGGCGCAAAGATAGAAATAATTTTCGGATTGACCAAATTTTAGTCAAAGAAGAGACTTTCTTCGTCAGATGGAGATCCTGCAACAAAGGCTTCAGCACCCGTACAACTGAGATTTACACGTTTGCTTGATGGTGTAAATGTATCTGTTTCACTGATTCCCAAGGTTCCATCAGCAAGGATTTTCTGCATGAATAATCCCCAGATCGGGAGAGCCATGTTAGAACCTCCTCCCAAAGATGTCGACTGGAAGTGGATGTTCTGGTTTTCTGCTCCTACCCATCCGCCGGCTGTAAGAGTCGGAGTGTATCCGATGAACCAACCGTCGGCATTATTATTTGTTGTACCTGTCTTTCCTGCAATCTCACCGCGGAGCTTATACTTATATTTAAGACGTACACCGGTACCGCTGTTTACTACACCCTGCATCAGGTTAGCCATCAGATAAGCCTGATGATCTCCGATCGCCTCGCGCTTCTGCGGATAGAACTCTCCGATCACATTACCCATATCATCCTCAATACGTGTAACGAAGTATGGAGCGATATAAACACCCTGTGAAGGGAATGTGTTATATGCAGCAATCATATCGAACACCTTGATTTCAGGAGTACCCACGCAAAGAGATGGTGCGTCAGGAAGATATGTTCCGATACCCAACTTTCTCATCATTCTGATCATCGCGTGCGGACCATACTGCTTCATCAAATATGCTGAGATATTATTTGAAGAGTGGGTCAATCCCCACTTGAGAGTAACAGTCTTACCAATCCACTCTTCTCTATCTGTTGTTCTCGGTGTCCAGGTTCCCTTTCCAACGGTAAAGGTTGTCGGCACATTAAGCACCTGATCACATGGAGACATTCCCTCCTGCATAGCTAGTGAGTAAAGGAATGGTTTGATAGTCGATCCCACCTGACGGGCACTCTGACGAACGTTGTCCCATTTGAAGTATCTGTAATCAGGTCCTCCCACATATGCCTTCACATGTCCGGTGTGCGGCTCCATCGCCATGAATCCACAACGCAAGTGTGACATATAATATTTAATGGAGTCATCCGGAGTCATTACAGTATCCACATGGCCCTTATCATTCCAAGCGAAGACTCTCATCTTGATAGGCTGAGAGAAATTCTCGATAATCTTGGCATCGTTGTAACCTGCCTTCTTCAGGTTACGATAGCGATCCGAGTTTCTTCTTCCCTGTTTGATTACCAATTCACGAACGTTCTCACTTACGTCGTTAGAGAATGGCTTATTGCGTTTCCATCTAAGATCTTTCCAGAACGACTTCTGAAGATCCTTTCCAAGATGCTCGGCAACTGCCTCCTCTGCATACTTCTGCATCTTATAATTTATAGTAGTATAGATGCGAAGTCCGTCTCGTTCGAGATCATACTTAGAACCGTCAGCCTTCGTATTCTTGTTCAACCAGCCATAAAGAGGATCGTTCTCCCAAAGAAGAGAGTCCACAGTATAATCCTCTATATACTTATAGTTTGAACGCTTTGGCTTCTTGGCAGACATTGTTCTCTTAAGCATATCTCTGAAGTAAGGAGCCAAACCGGCATTGTGGTCCTGGACCTGATAAGCAAGTTTGATCGGAATCTGCTGAATCGAGTCCATCTCATGCTTTGTAAGGTGACCAGAGCGAGCCATCTGGTGGATAACGAAGTCTCGACGTACTTTAGACTTCTCCGGATTAAGAGCCGGGTTGTATCTTGTAGGCTTGTTAACCATTCCGACCAACGTCGCAGCCTCCTCTACTGTCAAATAAAGCGGATCCTTATCAAAGAATGTCTTAGATGCTGCACGGATACCATAGGCATTACTTCCAAAGAAGACCGAGTTAAGATACATACAGAGGATCTCGTTCTTTGTATAGCTTCTCTCGAGCTTCACAGCTGTCACCCACTCTTTCAATTTGATGATGACCATCTTTGCGTGTCTCACGCCAGGGATACTGCTGCTAAGGTCTTCACGTGGATACAATGTCTTGGCCAGCTGCTGAGTAATGGTACTACCACCTCCCTGACTGGAGTCTCCTCCGAGAATTGTCTTGATAGCTACACGACCCAAGCTTCTGAAGTCGATTCCTGAGTGCTTGTAGAAACGCTCATCCTCTGTCGCAACGGCTGCGTTTATAAGGTTCTGAGACAAGTCCTCATAAACAGCATAAGATCTGTTCTCAACATGGAACGTTGAAAGAAGTTCTCCGTCAATAGCGAGAACCTGTGTTGCCAACTTATTGTTTGGACGCTCCAATTCTTCAAAGGATGGAATATCCGCAAATATCCACACGGAAAGTATCAGCCCTCCGACCAATACAATTGGAGTAACAAAGCAGAACCATAGCCAAAAGATCACTTTATTCTCCTTTGACATGGCTTTATATTTTGCAAATAGACCAGTGGTCTCGGTTGTCTTTGCCATATTTCTCATTTTAAGAACAATTGTGCAAAATTAGCAACAAAATTTGGAAAATTAAGTTGTTTGTGCCTTACTTTGCACTTTATTTTTGTGTGTTCCGGTGACAAAAACCGGGTTATATATAATATATATAAGGTAAGAAGATGGGGAAAAATCTTGTCATAGTAGAGTCTCCGGCAAAGGCGGGTACGATTCAGAAGTTTCTCGGAGACGACTTTGTGGTAAAGTCAAGTTTCGGACATATAAGGGATCTTAACGAAAGTGAGTTGAGCATCGACGTGAAGAATGGTTTCAAGCCGGAATATGTGATACCAGCCGACAAGAAGAAGTTGGTTACAGATCTCAAAAAGGCAGCGAAGGAGGCAGAGGTCGTATGGTTGGCATCCGATGAAGACCGCGAGGGGGAGGCCATCTCATGGCATCTTTTCGAGACACTCGAACTTCAGAAAGAAAAGACAAAACGTATTGTTTTCCACGAGATTACAAAGACTGCCATCCTTAACGCAATCGAAAATCCTCGCGACATAGACATGCACCTTGTAGATGCACAGCAGGCTCGTCGTGTACTCGACAGACTTGTAGGATTTGAGCTTTCTCCTGTTCTTTGGAGAAAAATTCAGCCGAAGCTTTCAGCAGGACGTGTTCAGTCAGTGGCATTGAGACTCGTTGTAGATAAAGAGCGAGAGATTCTCGCATTCAACAACGAAGCATATTATAAGGTAGAGGCGATTTTCCACCCAGATGGAACACCTGAGCAGACACTTGTAAAGGCAACTCTAGATAAGAGATTCCCTGATAAGGCGTCAGCAGAGGCATTCTTGCAGAAATGTATCGGAGCAGAGTTCGCAATCAGCAGCATAGAGAAGAAGGAGGGCAACCGCTTCCCGGCAGCCCCATTCACAACATCGACTCTCCAGCAGGAGGCTTCAAGAAAGTTGCGCTTCTCTGTAAGCCAGACTATGAGCATCGCTCAGAAGCTTTATGAGCACGGACTCATCACTTATATGCGTACCGACTCAACTAACCTCTCATCTCTTGCCATCAACACAGCAAAGAACTTCATCTGCAACAACTTTGGAGAGGAGTATTCTAAGGTCAGGCAGTATAGAACCCATGCCAAGGGAGCACAAGAGGCCCATGAAGCAATCAGACCTACATATATAGAGAACACGGAAATCGAGGGAACGGCACAGGAGAAGAAGCTCTATGAACTTATCTGGAAACGCACCGTGGCATCACAGATGGCAGACGCTCGTGTTCTCAGAACAGACATCAAGGTAGGTGCAAACAATATTGAGGAGAAATTCAACGTACAGGCCAGTCAGGTATTGTTCGACGGTTTCCTCAAACTATACATCGAGGGTAGCGATGAGCCTCAGCAGGACGATGAGATCCTCATTCTCCCAGAGATGAACGTCGGAGACAGAATGTTTGACAATGAGATTACAGCAGAGTGTAAATTCACAGCGGCTCCGTCGAGATATTCTGAGGCTACTCTTGTAAAGAAGCTCGAGGAACTCGGCATCGGACGTCCGTCAACATACGCACCGACCATCACGACATTGACAAAAGCCAGAGGCTATATCACCAAGGGTGATAAGCCAGGCGAAAAGAAGACAGTTGACAAGCTTACACTCAAGAAAGGTGTAATCAAAGAGTCAACAAAGACAGAGACAATCGGAGCAGAAAAGGGACGACTTCTCCCACAGGAGATCGGCATTATCGTTACTGACTTCCTTGTGAAGAATTTCCCGAATGTGCTTGACTATAAGTTTACTGCAAACGTTGAGGAGGACTTTGACAAAATCGCAGAGGGAGAGATTCAGTGGAACGGCATCATCAGCGAGTTCTACTCTCCATTCCACGAGAATGTACAGAGCACCCTCAGCAACAGAGAGTACAGCAACGTGAATCGCGAGCTTGGAGTTGACCCTAAGGACGGACAGATGCTTGTGGCTAAGTTCGGCCAGTACGGCGCATACGTTCAGAAGGGAGATGGCGAGACAAAGCAGTTTGCCAGCCTTGCACCAGGCCAGTTGATCGAGAGCATTACTCTTGAGGAAGCACTTAAATTGTTTGAACTTCCACGCACTGTGGGCCAATATAATGGTATTGATATCATCTGCACCAAGGGTCGCTTCGGTCCATACCTCAAATATGGCGACAAGAACATCGCACTTCCTCGCGGAACAGATCCTCTCAAGGTAGATTTGGCTACATGTACCAGCCTCATCGAGGAGAGCATCAACAACGCCAGAGGTGGAGTTCTTGCAGAATATACAGACAGCGACATTCAGGTGCTCAATGGTAGCTACGGCCCATACATCAAGCACGCAGGAAAAAATTATCGTCTACCTAAGGGTACTGATGCACAATCACTTACAGAGGAGCAGTGCAAAGAGATTATTGCAAACTCCGAACCGACAGGACGTAAGAAAAAAAGATAATAACCACACAAAAATTTAAGCTATGTCTAGTTATCAAATTGACCAGATCGACCAGAAGATTCTGTCGTTTCTCGTAAAGAATGCACGTATGCCGTTTCTTGAGATTGCTCGTGAGTGCGGAGTGTCTGGTGCCGCAATTCATCAAAGAGTAAAAAGGCTTGAAACAAACGGTGTAATCACTGGCTCGCAGATGCTCGTAAAGCCACAGGCTTTGGGACTTAATGTGTGTGCATTTGTGAGTGTATCACTTTCTGAGGCAAACAAATATCCTGAGGTTATTGACGCCTTCAAAAAGATCTCCGAGATTGTTGAATGTCACTTTGTAACTGGAAAACACGCCATCTTGATCAAGCTTTATTGTCTTGATTATGACCACCTTATGGAAATTCTTCTTAACACCATCCAGAAGATACCGTACGTTCAGTCAACAGACACACAGATTTCACTCGACCAGTCAATCGAGCGTCAGGTTTGGGTGAAAGATTTCCAGAACACTTCATTCTCTGCAAGCGTAAAGAAGAGCAGAATGAAGGCAAAGGAAAAAGAACACAAGGACTAGTCTTTTCTAATCGAATAAATAGCACGAGCCAGGACAAGATCTTCCTGGGTTGTAATCTTGATATTGAGCCTTTCCCCGGTCACGTAGGAAAGGCTTTTTCCATTCTTCTCCATGACAGATGCATCATCTGTAAATGTTGGGGAGAAAGGCTGTTCGTAAGCCTGCTTCAAAAACTCAGACTGGAAGATTTGAGGAGTCTGCGCACCATACAGGACAGACCTGTCGGCCTCAACTCCAGGGACAGATTTCAGAACGGTATTTTCCGTCTTCAAGACCTTCATTGTATCAATACACGGAAGGACTGGAATCACGCCTATAACATTTTCAGCAGCAGAGAAAATGCTCTGAAGAAACTTCTCTGTGACTAGTGGACGGACTCCATCGTGAACAGCTACAAGGGCTCCTTCGGGGACTCTTTCCAGCGCATTTTTTACAGAATGGAATCGAGTGATACCGCCTTTTACAAGCACCTGCGGACAGATGAAATTTCTCTTTAGGCAATAGTCTTTCCAGTAGTCGATATATGCCTCCGGCAGTACTGTTATCACCTTGATTCCCGGTAAGGCATCACGGAAGACTTCTATCGTCTTCTGCAATATTGCTTTACCATCTATCTCCAGAAACTGTTTCGGCAATTCTGCTCCCATGCGGCTGCCACTACCGGCTGCCATTATGACCACATATTTTTCTCGATTCATTCTTTCAAAAATTGATAGGCAAATTTAAGGATTTTTTGTAATTTTGCGTTTCATTAGGTTAACTAGAAAAAAGAAGCAATAAATATGGGATTTTCCTTTTTGACACAAGAACTTGCAATGGACCTCGGAACGGCCAATACTGTCATTTTCCAGAATGACCAGATTGTCCTTGATGAGCCTAGTATCGTTGCAATCGACAATAGCACAAACAAAGCAATCGCTTTGGGTCACAAAGCAAAGCTGATGCAGGAAAGAGAGAATCCAGGTATCAAGACTGTCCGTCCTATGAAGGATGGTGTCATCGCAGACTTCAACGCTGCAGAAATGATGATACGTGGATTTATCAGACAGGTTAACAGCAAGCGTCGTTCAATCTTCTCACCAAACATCAAGATGGTGGTAGGTATTCCATCAGGTAGTACTGAGGTTGAGATCCGAGCTGTCCGTGACTCTGCAGAGCACGCTGGAGGCCGTGACGTATATTTGATTTTCGAGCCTATGGCATCTGCACTCGGAATCGGACTTGACGTTGAGGCTCCTAAGGGTAACATGGTAGTAGATATCGGAGGTGGTACAACAGAGATTGCTGTTATTTCACTCGGAGGTATCGTAGTTCAGGATAGTATCAAGGTCGCAGGTGACGTATTCACAAACGACATCCTTCAGTATCTTCGTCAGCAGCACAATATCCGCGTAGGTCAGATTACTGCAGAGAAGATCAAGATTGCCATCGGAGCTGTTATTCCTGATCTTGATGAGGGCGAACCAGAGCCATGCGCAATCACTGGACCTAACATTATGACAGCACATCCTGTTCATGCAAACATCACTTACCAGGAGATTGCACACTGCCTTGACAAGTCTGTAGCGAGAATCGAGAGCGGTATCCTTCATGTTCTTGAGCAGACTCCACCGGAGCTTTACTCAGACATCGTAGAGAATGGTATTCACCTCGCAGGTGGCGGATCACTCCTTAGAGGACTCGCAAAGAGACTTACAGAGAAAGTGAATATTCCTTTCTACGTAGCTAAGGACCCACTTAGAGCTGTAGCTCGTGGTACTTGCGCAGCGCTCAAGAACACAGACAATTACTCATTCCTCATGAGATAATATCTTGCGCAAATTTAACTTCATACCATACATTCTTAGTGCAGCTATCTTCATCGGACTGGAGATAGCTGCGTTGAGTATGCTACGAAACTCCGGCGAGCTTCAAAAGATCTGGATTGCGAGAGTTGCACATGGAGCAATGAAGGGAGTCTGGGGAAGCGGACAGAAGATTTCAGATTATTTCTCATTGGCAGAAAGCAACTCTGCACTAGCCGAGGAAAATCATGAACTTCTATTACGCATCCAGCACTTGGAAGAGATTCTGAGAGAACATGGAAATCTATCTGAGCCTACTCCAAGAAACACCAAAAGATTCCGATTCACCAACGCATCGATTGTAAAGATCAGCACAAATCTCCAGCACAACTACTTTATCATCGACAAGGGAAAGAATGACGGCATAGTCAATGGTTCCGGAGTCATCACTCCTAATGGAGCAATCGGAATCGTAGATGCAGTGAGCGATAACTACTCATATGTGATATCCTTCCAGAATCACAATATGAACATCACTGCACGCATCGGAAAAGACGGGCGCCATGGTCCTATGAGCTGGGACGGAATGAGAAGTAATGGAGCCATCCTGAAAGAAATTCCTCACCATCTCGAGATTGTCCCTGGTGACACTATCTACACAAGTGGATTTTCATCCATCTTCCCTGCAGATATTCCATTGGGAACAATCAGAAAGGCATCAATTGTAAACGGCGCAACATACGACATTAACGTAACCTTGTTCGAAGACTTCGGAGCAATCAGATATGTAACCGTTGTGGAGAACATCGGAGATAAGGAAATCAGACAACTGGAAGATCGATGAGAAGAACATATTTCGGAATATCTTTCTTTTTACTGGTGATAGTACAGATGATACTCTGTAACTATTTCCAGTTCACTCCGCTTTTGACATTGTCCATCCTTCCGGCAATGATTCTTTGTGTACCGTTGTCTATCGGAACGCCAATCTGTATGATCATCGCATTTGCGACCGGCTTGAGTGTAGACCTCTTTGCGGAGGGTATCATTGGCTTGAACACTGCTGCAATCCTTCCTGTTGCCTTTGGAAGAAGAACTCTCATGAGCATCTTCCTCGGAGAAGACCTTGTGGCAAGAGGTGACCGTTTCTCCTTCAGAAAGAACGGTATTGAGAAAATCAGTGCTGCCCTTGCAATTTCTTACGCCGTCTTCTTCATCTTCTATATTGCCCTTGACGGTGCAGGAATAAGACCATTCTGGTTCAACGTTATCCGTTTCCTCTTTTCTATGCTTCTCAGCATGATTCTAGGTATGATTACAGTCAGCAGTCTCACACATGAGGAACGCAAATAGGGTAAATCATGAAACTAAATAGGGAAAGTAAACTTCTTATTGGACTGGGAGCCGCTGTCGGTATTCTCCTGATCAAGTTATTCAACATCCAGATTATTGATGACAAGTATAAGATGGATGCTGCGAATAACTCAATGGTGTATACTACAATCTACCCTACCCGAGGAATCATCTACGATAGAAATGGTAAGATTCTCGTAGGTAATCAGGTTGCATACGACCTGATGGTAACCCCAAGAGAGGTAACTGAATTTGACACCCTCGCACTAGCCCGTGTCCTTGAGGTGACTCCGGATTTCATAAGGACAAAGATGAAAGAGTACACAAAGAATCGTAAAAGCATCGGATGGCAGTCAGTCGTGATGCTCCGTAAACTCCCTCAGGAAACATATATGAGATTCTCCGAGATTGCATATCGATTCCCAGGATTCAAAGGTCAGGCTCGTAGCATCCGAGAGTACCCATACAATGCCGGAGGAAATCTATTGGGCTATGTTTCTGAGGTTGATAAAAAATATCTGGAAAGGCACCCAGGAGAGTATAAAGCTGGAGACTATGCGGGAAAAACTGGTCTTGAAGCCGCAAGAGAGAAGGAACTCCGCGGAGAAAAGGGACACACCATCTGGCTTAGAAACTCACGAAACAGAATCGAATCCAGGTATAAGGATGGCGAGATGGACAAAGAGGCGGTGCCAGGCAAGAATATCGTAACGACAATCGATGCAGAGCTTCAGAACTATGGTCAGAAACTCATGAGGAACAAGGTGGGAAGTCTCGTAGCGATCGAGCCTTCGACAGGAGAGATTCTGGCAATGGTTTCCAGCCCGGGTATCAATGTAGATATCCTTTCAGACATCGGAAAACATTACTCTAAAATTGCTAAAAATCCGTACAAGCCAATGTTTAACAGAGCTGTGCAGGCACCATATCCCCCGGGCTCTGTGTTCAAGCTCGTAAACGCGCTGATCGCTCTTCAGGAAGGAATCATCACACCACGCACCGAGTACCCTTGTTCAATGGGATATCACTTCGGAAACGGCAAATACAAGGTTGGCTGTCACAGCCATGATTCCCCTGTGGACCTGGACTTCTCAATCATGACATCCTGCAACGCATATTATTGCTACGTATTCCGAGAGTTATTGGAAAACGGCAAATACGGAAACGTCGGAGAGTCCCTTGACAAATGGCGCGAGTATGTTGCCAGCTTCGGATTCGGTCATAAATTGGGAAGTGACTTCCCTGCTGAACTTGGAGGATTTATCCCGACATCTGAATACTATGACCGTTACTACGGAAAAAAGAGATGGAAGGCTACTGCGGTCATTTCAATGGCAATCGGACAGGGAGAAATCGGATGTACTCCACTTCACTTGGCAAATCTGTGCGCTACAATCGCAAACCGAGGTCACTACTACATACCTCACATCGTAAAAGATTCGGAGGGAGTTGAAATTGATCCGAAGTACCACGAGAAGAACTACACACTAGTTGACACCGTACATTTCCACAAAATCATCAACGGTATGTACAAAGCTGTCAACAGTGACTTTGGATCAGGAGCCACAGCAAGCATCGCAGCAGTTCCGGGACTGGAAATCTGTGGAAAGACAGGTACTGCACAGAACCCCCACGGAGACGACCATAGCGTGTTCGCATGCTTCGCTCCTCGAGAGAACCCTAAAATTGCTGTGGTTGCGTACATCGAGAATGGTGGATTTGGTGCAAGCTACGCAGCACCAATCGCATCATTACTGACAGAGATGTACCTGAATCACGAAATCAGCCCGGAAAGAAAAGACCTGGAACACAGAATGATATCTGCAAACCTGATGCATAAGGTAAAAGCAAAATAATGAGAGAACTTAACGGAAATAGAGGAAGAGGTCTACAAAGTATTGATTGGAAACTCGTCATATATTACCTCCTGTTAGTTTTGATAGGATGGGTAAATATCTATGCATCTGTGCAGACAGACGAGCCGACATCTATCTTTGATCTGGGTTGTAGAAGTGGCATGCAGTTCATCTGGATAGTCACTGCACTGGGTATGGCTGCCGTGATTCTGTTTCTGATCAATCCACGAATATATGAGGGATTCTCCTTACCGATATATCTGATAGTCCTATTCTTACTTGTCGCGGTAATCTTTCTGGGTGTGGAAATCAAGGGTTCCAAATCATGGTTTGACCTGGGATTCTTCAATTTCCAGCCTGCAGAGGTGTCGAAAATATCCACATCCCTGCTTCTAGCCACGGTCATGAGTCAGCTAGGATACAAGATTAACCGAATGAGAGACTTCCTGATTACAGCAGCTATTATTCTCGTCCCTATGATGGTCATCATCATGGAGAGCGAGACCGGATTGTCTCTTGTATATGTCGGATTCATCTTCATGCTATATCGCGAAGGACTATCAGGATGGCTTATTTTCCTTCTTGGAATGGCAATCCTTACCTTCGTATTGACGATGTCCACATCGGTATTTACTACGATTCTGGTGTTGTTGGCTATTACATCATTTTGTATCTTCCTCTACTCCGGATGGTTTAAGCCATGGTTCATCATTTGTCTTCCTGCAATCGTTCTATTGGCATTTGTGCCAAGCATCCTGGAAGCACTGAGCACTACCACAATACCAGCAGAGGGTGCAGAAGGAGTCGCAACAGAGGTGCTTCACCCATTCTGGAGCAAAATTAAACCTACCTATATCCTAGGCGGAATATTGGCGATTCTTATTCCTGTAGCAGGATTCTTCTCATTCAAGAGCAATAATAAATTTGCTCAGCTTGCAATCATTGCATTCATAGCAGGAATAATCCTTGTCTTTTCCACAGACTTCATCTTCAACAATGTATTGCAGTGGCACCAGCGTACTCGTATTGAGGTACTATTGGGTCTCAAAGATGATCCTACAGGTATCGGATACAATGTAAATCAGTCTAAAATTGCAATCGGATCCGGTGGATTTTTCGGCAAAGGATTCTTACATGGTACTCAGACTGCATACGGATTCGTACCTGAGCAGAGTACCGACTTTATTTTCTGTACAATTGGAGAGGAGTGGGGCTTCTTTGGCTGTGCTGCAGTGCTCCTCATCTACTTTCTCTTCATCTGGAGAATAATAAAAGATGCAGAAAAAAGCAGGGAAGCATTCACCAGAATATATGGCTACTGCGTCGCCTGCTGTTTATTCATGCATCTTTTCATTAATGTTGGAATGACCCTTGGAATCATGCCTGTCATTGGCATTCCATTACCACTTGTGAGCTATGGTGGTTCATCCATGTGGGGATTCACAGCATTAATATTTATTTTCATTGCTTTGAATCGCAATGAAAATAAATATTACTAGGATTATTGCTGAACCTTAGAGTATTTTCCCTCAATTACAAGCATACCAGGGAGGATTTCGCCACCTGATACTTTCTTCATAAGAGTGTAAGAAAGGGCTGTTGCGTCCTTATCCTTGATGTCATCATCCTCGGCAGCCATGAATCTGTTGTCCCAGATCTTGCCCTTGACAGGCTTGATTGTAGCGACATAACGATACTTGGTTTTCTGAGTTTCAGGGTCCTTTTCTTTGCGAACAACCTGGAAAGAGCTGTTCTCAGAGATACCCTCCTTCAAACCGATCTTAACAGCATATCCGATAGATTTTCCCTTCTCGTTGAAAACCTCTTCATAAATAGGAGTCTTCACCTTGAAGTCTTCATACTGGAGCTGGAGGGCAGCGATATTCTTATCAATAGAACGAGCACAAACCATCTTGATGAGTTTCTCTCTATCTACCTTCTTACCCTTAGCAACAGTCTTCTCGCTGCACTCATACTCATGAGCAACATATGTCAATGTGAAACGCTCATCAGCCAAGAATTTTTTCAATTTCTCAGGATCTGGCTCTGACATCCAATATTCAGTATAGAAGGCATTAGCAATCTCCTCATTCCAGTTAAGACGGAAAAGGTAGCTATGATTCTTTACTGCAAAACCAGTAAAGCCATCAGCGATAGCTCCACCGATAGTAGCAAGATTACTACCTAGGTCGGTTCCCATAACAGCATCAAAAATACCACCGATAACACCCAAAGCAATCTTTGCAGCCTGCGCACGCTCCTCAGCTGTTGCATATGTCATATCATTAACAAGGACATATGAGTTACCGATAAGCTGCTCACCTGCATCAGAAAGCATTGCAAGACCTCTTGCAGACTGATTGGCAATTGCTACATCAAACTCAGTGGCATTGTACTGGCCTCTCTGCTTGATGAGGTCCATATTACATACCTGACCCTCGTATAGACCAAACCACTTTGCAATCATATAATTGGCAATACGCGCATTATTAAGAATGTCTTCAAGTGCCTGAGAGTTCTTTTCGAGGTCCTTGGCGTTAAGCTTCTTTCCGTACTGGGCCTTGATAAGACCTATCTTATTTCCTTTCTGAACACCTGTGATTGCAGAGTTATCAATTCTCTCAAATCCAATATTATGCTCGTCATATTTGTCAGGGAAAGGCATTGCGTGATAAGCAGAGTCAATGGCTGCTCCAAACTCATCCTCCGGATGATAAACCATTAGTAGAGAAAGAGAGCTTCTGTCATACTCCATTTTCTGCTCGACAGGCTTAACTTCTTCCTGCACTACTGCAGTAGAATCAGTAACTGCCTCTTGGGCAAATAGCGCTACTGTTCCAAGTAGAGCTGCTGAAAAGGTCAATAGTTTTTTCATAAGTCAGTTTTTAGTTTTAGTTCCTTATTCTAGTATAGCCAGTTGATATAAGTTGTTGTTGGCTGCTGGTTCTTTCCGTAAGCAACTCCAACCTCTTTCCAAGCATTGATTCTCTGCTTCTCGAGATCAACACCATCCTGATATTTCTTCATCTCAAATTTCCAGTCATCAAGAACCTTAGCCTTAATCTCCTTATAAAGTTCCACAGCCTCATCATAGCAGCTTGCCTCTGGAAGAATCTGTGAAAGCCACTCACCTGCAGCAGCTGCTCCTACAGTATTCTGCTCTGCCATCCAAGCAGCCTTAGCCTGCTGGAGATACTGCTGAGCCATATAATCCACATAGTGCTGATATACTTCATTTCCTACCTCTATGCTCTTTGCATATGCTGAACATGCTGTTGGGAAAGATGAAAGTTCGAACAAAGCAGCCTCATAGTTATGCTGAGCTGCAAGCTGACGAGCTTTAGCGAAGATATTCTCTGCTTCAGTATTATAATAGTTGACAATCTTTGCCTTTCCTGTCTCAATGAACTTCTTTGCCTCAGGATTAGAGATATTGACGCGCTTGAAAGCGTTCAAATAGCTCTTTGCTTCAGTCTCGCCAACTCCCTTTGCTGTTACAGAATATGTAGCAAAAACAGTCTGACGATAATAGTCAGCAATGTAGAATGTAACCTCAAGAGTCTGTGAAATCTGAACAGGAGCTCCTGCAATAACGTTCTTCTCCACTGGGTTTGCGTTCGCAGTGATAAAGAATCCGCTGAAAGCGTCAAAAGATGCGATACCGTTTGCTGTAAGCATCTGGTTGATCTTGTTTACCAACTGTACCTTCGCATTTGTAGGAAATGGCTGAGGGAGATCCTCAACAACCACACTCAAAGGAAGGTTTGCAGTAGACTGCGCAAAAGCACTGACTGCAACAAAAGCAGTGCAAAGTAATATAGCTAACTTTTTCATACTATTTCTCTCCGATAATAAGTGTACAACTTCCAAGACCATTAGGAACAACCTTCACTGGGATCAGATAAGGCTCCTTGCGGAGTTTGCTGCGAAGCTGACGAGCCCATCCTTCTGTGTCCATTGCAGCACCACTCTCCTTGAAAAGAGGAATACGCACCTGCTCGTAAGTCGCTCTTGTCTCTGAGCTCTCAAGCTTAGTGAAACGGCCCTGTACGGTGTTGAGTTCCATCCACTCGTCGATAATCTCGATAAGCTCATATCCATCATACTCAGACTCGAGGTCAATACCTGAACCATTGTCAAATACGCGGATGTTCAATGCAACCTCACGTCCGTTTGTAAAGAGGTCATCGAAGTGCTCCTGAAGTCTTGCGTTGAAATCATCAATTCTTGAAAGGACAGCCTCCTCAAGAAGAACTACGGGCTCTGCTGAGAATGATGGCTGGCTAGCACCTGTAGAACCTGCAATCTGCTTGTTCGAATAAGAGTCCATACCACGCATGATATATGTAAGGGTAGCCTTAGGACCCTGATGTGAGATAGCCCATCCGATCTCAATGATGATATCAGCCTTGGCAACTCTTCTAACTCGGTCAAGCGGAGTCTCTGCGATCTCTGCTCCAGATGTCTTACTTGTAATAAGGGCCTCTTCTGCCTGCATTCTTGCAATGCTGTTCATAGTAGCCTCAAGATCCTTTAGAGGGAAACCTCTATCAGCCATCAGCTCATTGATCTTAGCTATCACAAGCTTAAGCTCCATAGAATTCTGGAGAGCGGACTGATAGTCTGCCACTGTCTTCTTTGTGCCAAGCTCATCGTATTCCTGAACATAACCTTCTGCATTACACCATGCATCACTTGGAACAACCATAATGGTAGGCTTCTTTGCCTGTCCCATCATTGTTGCAACACCCAAGACTAGAGTGAAAAAAGCTAATGATATAATCTTCTTCATAACCTTTCTATTTAATGATTCCACTTTCTTTCAATAGAGCCTTCAATCCTGCCACATCAACAGAAACAACTCCCTGACACTTAACCTGGTTAGCAGTCTTGTAGAACTTGCTTGAACCTGTTCTTCTATCATGTTTTGAACAATACTTCAAGTACTCACCACCATCAGCAAAGAACTTGTTTGACCAATCCGCATATTTATCCTTTGCGTTTACTGTAAGGATGAGCGGCTTGAGTGACTGGATATTAGAAGAGGCAGAAGCAACTCCATTGAAGATTACCTCATACACAGCCTGCTTCTTCAGCTCTTTCATAGCCTCATCAGAATTACGTCCTGTTCCCCAGCAAGATATAGCATACGAGCCATCAAGCTCTGTACTTACGATCTGAGGCTTCTGATCATAATAAGTCTGTGAAACCTTTACTCCACAGCTGGCAGCAATGATCAGGATTGCTGCAAACAACAAAACCTTAACATTTGTTTTCATAGTCATGATATTTTAGAATCCTGCACTAAGAGACTTAACAACACCAGCCTGCTCGAGAGCCTTACGAAGAGCATCCTTTGATACAGAGACAACAAGTCCGATCTGATACTGCTTTCCGACTTTGATAACCTCCTGAGAACCAGCTGTGATAGTTATATATTTATTATACTCTCCACCATCCTGGAAGAACAGTTTGAAAAACTCTGCATGCTCAAGCTCTGCTCCTGGATTTGTAACCAATGGTCTCTGTGGACGAACTGTCTTAGAGCCTGCATAACCCTTGAAAATAACACCATGCACAGCATTCTTCTTACATGTTTCTATATCCGCCTTGTTTGAAGATGAATACGTCCACACTCTAACAAGATAAGTTCCCTGTGTTCCATTGTTAACACCTTCAATTTCGTACTGAAATTTCAGAGTGTCACCGTCCTTTTGCTTACGTGAAGCAGCTGAGGCGCCCACCACCATCAGAAGGGCCGCCGCTAGTAATAAAAGCTTTTTCATGTTTTATTTGATTTAGTTGTTTGAGATTCAATTTTGTCGTAGCCATCAAATTTAAGATTATTTTTTCTGAATATCAATCAAAAAAGGGAGATGTTTAAGCAACACCTCCCTTTTGAATAATCTTATAACTCTTAGATCGACAAGACATTGAGAACATTTATGAGCTCTCTATCGATTGGCTTGTCGATGCGGATCGCCTTATTAAAAGGCACATATACTATCTGATCGTCCTTTACTCCGATCATTACATTGCGCTGTCCGTCCTTAAGTGCATCAATTGCAGCGACGCCCATACGGCTGGCAAGAATACGGTCATTAGCAGTAGGGATTCCACCTCTCTGAAGGTGACCAAGAATTGTCACACGTGCCTCATACTCAGGATATTCCTGAACAAGACGGTCTGCATAATACTGCGCTCCGCCTGTGCCATCCTTCTTGCTTTCAGACACAAGGACGATAGAGCTGTTCTTACTCTTACGGACACCGCGGCCGATGAAAGACGCAAGCTGGTCAACATCAGACTTCTCCTCAGGGATAATGGCTGCCTCGGCACCTGTTGCAATAGCAGCATTCTGAGCAAGAAAACCAGCATCACGGCCCATTACCTCAACAAAGAAGATACGATTATGAGAGTTCGCAGTATCACGAATCTTATCTACACAATCCATAATAGTATTGAGGGCTGTGTCATAACCGATAGTAGTATCTGTACCATATAGGTCATTATCAATAGTTCCTGGGAGACCTACACATGGAATATCGTACTCAGATGCTATAACCTGAGCTCCTGCAAGAGAGCCGTTGCCTCCAATCACGATAAGCGCGTCAATCTCGTGCGCCTTCAAGTTTTCAAATGCCTTTGCACGACCTTCTGCGTTCATAAAATCCTTACTACGAGCTGTTCTGAGGATGGTACCACCACGATTGATGGTTCCACTTACACTCTCCGAAGTAAAGTCTTTGATTTCATTATTGATAAGGCCCTGCCAGCCTCTATAGATTCCTTTTACCTTCCATCCGTTATAGATGGCGGCTCTTGTCACCGCTCTGATTGCGGCATTCATTCCTGGAGCATCTCCTCCTGAAGTAAGTACTCCGATTGTATTTATCTTTGCCATAATAATTAATCTTTCTATTCTAACTTTCTATCTCTGCAAATTTAGACTTTTTTCGTATTTTTGTGGGGTTTTTTCAGCAAAAACAGCATTTATGAAGATAGGAAACATAGAACTTGGAGACAGACCGTTATTTCTTGCACCGATGGAGGATGTGACTGACGCATCATTCCGTTTTATCTGCAAGGAATTTGGCGCTGATATGATGTACACTGAGTTCATCTCATCGGACGGACTTATCCGAGATGCTCGTAAATCTCTAGAGAAGCTGGTGACATACGACTATGAGACACCTATCGGTATTCAGATCTATGGTAACATCCCAGAGGCTATGGTGGATGCGGCAGTGATGGCAGAGAAAGCAGCAGAAATTGCCGGTGGGCATGGGGCCGATCTTGTGGACATAAACTTTGGCTGCCCAGTAAATAAGATTGCACGCAGAGGCGCTGGTTCGGGTATGATGAGAGAGCCAGACAAGATGGTGGAAATAACCAGACAGGTGGTGGAGGCAGTCAAGTTACCAGTCACTGTTAAAACTCGCTTAGGATGGGACGAGGACTCTAAAATCATCGTCGAACTGGCTGAAAGACTTCAGGATGTCGGCATCCAGGCACTTACGATCCATGGACGTACGCGCTGCCAGATGTATACAGGAGAGGCCGACTGGTCGCTTATCGGAAAGGTAAAGGAAAATCCTAGAATGCATATCCCGATTATCGGAAACGGAGATATAAACTCACCTCAGAAAGCAAAGGATTATTTCGACCGCTATGGAGTTGATGCAATCATGATAGGACGCGCGACCTATGGACATCCATGGATATTCAAGGAAATCAAGCACTACCTGCAAACAGGAGAGCTACTTCCACAAATGAGCGTTGTTGACAGAGTCGCTCTAGCAAAGAGACATCTGGCAAAATCAATAGAAATCAAGGGTGACCGAGTCGGTATCCTCGAAATGAGACGCCACCTCTCGTGCTATTTCAAGGGACTGCCGGACTTCAAGGAAACAAGATTGAAGCTGGTAACAATCAACGATCCTCAGGAGTTGGTTGCAACACTGAATCATATTGCCGAAAGATGGGGCGAAAATGAGGCTCCGATAGCAGGAAATGTTTATAATGTATAAAAATGATAGATACTATATTACTTTTTCCATATTGGCTAAGCCTTAAGATCAGACACCTTCTTTATGACAAGGGTGTCAAGAAGGTGAGCGAAGCAGATGTTCCGACAATATGCATCGGTAATGTTACAGTCGGCGGTACCGGTAAGACACCGCACACTGAGATGTTGCTCAGAACGTTGTTGGCAGATAATGAACTTGGCAGAAAATCCATAGCGGTTCTATCCAGAGGCTATAAGCGTAAACTAAAGGGCTTCCAGCAGGTAGTAGTTAATGGAAGCTCAGCAGAGTATGGAGATGAGCCAATGCAGATCAAGAGAAAGTTCCCTATGGTCACTGTGGCTGTAGATGGCTCCCGTATCGAGGGATGCGACTTCCTGGTTCATCCGGAGAAACTGCAGACTGAAAAGGCAGCAAAGAAGTGTAAATTCAAAGAGATGCTTCCTGCTGATGTGATTATTCTGGACGACGCATTCCAGCATAGAGCATTGAAGCCAACTCTTTCAATTGTGCTCATTGACCACAACCGCCCGACATTCAAGGACCATCTCCTGCCGTTGGGAAAACTACGTGACCTTCCTGAAAGAGTTGAAAAAGCAGATGTGCTCATCATTACAAAATGTCCATACGACATGAATTCATGGCAGAAATGCACTTGGGCAGACAATCTAGGCCTGAAGAATTTCAATGCTAAAGAATGTTATGGCATCACACCCGATGGAAAGAAACAATATATTTTCTTTACATCTATTGCTTACGATACACCAGAACCTGTATTCCCAGAGGGAGATCCAAGATACATCCACTCAAAACGAATGATTCTATTCTCAGGCATAGCCAACGATACACCATTGGCAAGATGGCTAAGCGGAGATTATAACATTGTCAAGCGTTTCAGATTCTCGGATCACCATCAATTCAGTAAGGGAAATATCGCTTCTATTTCATCTGCCGCACTTGCCAACTCAACAGCGGTGGTCATGACAACAGAAAAAGACGCTCAGCGAATCAGAGATTGCAAGCGTCTCAGCTATGATATGAAGATGAGGATGTTCTACCTCCCTATCAAGACAAAGTTTGTAACTGAAGAAGAGGAGAGAATCTTTATTTCTGTCGTGAAGAAGAGTCTGACAGAATCTGATTCTGAGCCTCAACAGACTCCTCGTGAATGGTATTAAAGATATCAGTAATACATTTTTCAGAAAGGCCGTATCCGCGGCCTTTTTCTATTACCTTAGCCAATACGGCATCCCAACGGGATGTCTGGAGAATGGCAATATTATTCTCCTTCTTGTACTGACCGATCTGACGGCTGACCTGCATTCTGGAGCTGAGAGCAGCAAGAATACTCTCGTCAATCACATCGATCTTAGCTCTTAATTCGTGAATATTTTCCTTCCACTGCGGAGAATCAGAGTCGGGATTACGGACCTCCAGCTGACGATTCAACATATCGTCCAACTGAGCAGGAGTCAACTGCTGACTCGAATCACTCAGCGCCTCGGAAGGAGAGCAATGAGACTCAATCATAAGTCCATCGAAACCAAGGTCCATGGCTCTCTGAGAGATCTCCCTGACATAATCAACATGTCCCGAAATATGGCTCGGATCCACAAAGAAAGGCATATCAGGAAACTTACGACGGAATTCAATTGCAATCTGCCACTGTGGATCGTTACGATACTTCTTCTCCTCAAGCGTAGTAAAACCACGGTGGATAACACCTAGTTTCTTCACTCCAGCTCTGCTGAGTCTTTCCAGTGCACCGATCCAGAGCTCAATATCAGGATTTACCGGATTCTTGACAAGGACCGGTATATCAGTATCTTTCAAAGCATCTGCAATCTCTTGAACCAAGAACGGATTTGCTGTGGTTCTGGCACCAAGCCAAACGAGGTCAACACCAAATTTAAGGCACTCAAAGACATGCTTTTCACTAGCAACCTCAGTCGCGATCTTCAAGCCATATTCCTTCTTTGCCTTCTGCATCCATCTCAAGCCCTCAGCACCGGCTCCTTCGAAAGAGCCCGGATGCGTTCTCGGTTTCCAGATGCCTGCTCGGAAAACATTTATACCTAACTCACGCAGACCTTTCGCAGTCTCCATAACCTGTTCCTCGCTCTCAGCACTGCACGGACCGGCCACAACAGATGGCTTCGGCTCAGTGAACATTCCCCACTCGTACAATGGTATAAGGTCTAGTTTCTTTGTTGCCATAATATCTTGCTTATCTTATTATTCTACGTATACGGTTAGCTTCTTCGATCAAGCCTCGAATTGATTGCTCATCACCATCAGCAATCGCTTGTCTGAACGCATTCATTTTTTCTATATATGTATCCATCACATGAAGGACGTTCTCTTTGTTCTGAGTCAGGATGGGGACCCACATATCCGGATTACTCTTGGCAAGTCGGACTGTAGAGGAAAAGCCTCCTGAAGCCAGATCAAAAATATGTTTTTCATCTTTTTCCTTTTCCAATACAGTCAAGGCCAACGCAAAAGATGTTACATGTGAAATATGCGAGACATATGCAGTGTGAACATCATGATTTGATGAATTCATATAAATCGTTCGCATATTGAGGACATCATAAAGAGCTTCAACTTTCCGAACGGCATTACTTGAAGACTCCTGAGCATCACATATTATGCATGCATGTCCATCGAACAAGCCTGGCATTGCAGCCCAAGGGCCACTATATTCAGTTCCTGCCATTGGATGAGTCGCGACATACTGCTTACGGTGCGGATGATATTTCACACTTTCCGCCAACATTTCCTTAGTAGAGCAGACATCAATGACCACCTTATCCTCCGACTGAGCTGCCTGATAAGCATCCAGTACATTCGAAAGCAGCCTTACAGCAGCACCTACGGGCACTGCAAGCACTACTATGTCACACTCTGCAACACATTCATCAAGGCTTACTATATCATCGACAAGACCGATCTTCTGTGCTGCCGACGCATTTACCGGATCAGCCTCAACACCAACAATCTTCTGCGCAAAGCCTTTACGCTTCAGATCTATGGCCATCGAACCACCGATAAGTCCAAGTCCTACTATTCCTACCTTCATATACTCTACATTACATTTTTTATTCGCTTGGCGGCTTCTTCCAGCACTTCCGGCTTTGAGCAAAGGGATATACGGATATAATTCTCTCCATTCTTACCGAAAATAAAGCCCGGAGTGATGAAGACACCTGCTTCATAGAGCAATTTGTCAGAGATGCTTTCACCACTTTGAGATACACGTCCCCAAAGGAACATACCCACAGAATCCTTATCGTATTCTGCTCCTATAATGTCAAAAATCTCCCCTGCCAGCACTTTACGGCGTGAATACTCTGCATTTAGTTGAGCAAACCATTCCTCACCCTGACACAATGCCTTTACTGCAGCAAGCTGCAATGGTTTGAACATTCCGGAGTCCATCTGGCTCTTTACCTTAAGTATCTGAGCAATAATATCTGCTTCTGCTGCAACCATTCCCACACGCCAGCCAGCCATATTATGAGCCTTGCTCAATGAATTCAATTCAAGACAGCATCTCTTTGCGTCCGGATGAGAGAGAATAGACAGTGGTCGGTCATTCAGAATGAAACTATATGGATTATCATTACAGATCAATATTCCATGCCGGTTTCCAAAGTCTACGAGTTTTGAGTAAAGCTCTTCTGTTGCTGAAGCACCAGTAGGCATATTAGGATAGTTGGTCCACATTATCTTCACCCCACTCAAATCCATTTTCTCAAGAGCATCAAAGTCAGGTTGCCATCCGTTATCCTCCTTCAGATCATAAGTCAGGATCTCAGCCTCGACCAGCTTTGATGCAGAAGAATATGTAGGATAACCAGGATCAGGCACAAGCACCTTATCTCCCTTATCCAGAAAGGCTAGAGAAATCAGCAGAATTCCCTCCTTCGAGCCAACCAGTGGCTGAATTTCCTTAGATGGATCCAACTCAACCCCATACCACTTCGAATACCAATCTGCAAAAGCCTTTCTCAATTCCGGAATACCGACATAACTCTGATAAGCATGATTACCAGGCTGACCGGCACTTTCGCATAATGCCTCAATAGCCTCAACAGGCGGCATCCCATCTGGCGAGCCGATGCCAAGATTAATCACAGAACCGATCTGCGCAATCTCCTTGAGTTTGCGCGAAAAGTAGTACTCCTGTACTGACTCCGTTCTCTTTGATGGACTTATTATCATATAGCTGCAGTGTATTCTCCGAGTATTGTCAAATCCTCCATCAGAGGTCGTACAGCTGCAAGGGCCTGCTCATAACGGAGATAATTTTCAAACTTTATATCAACGTAGAAGAAATATTGCCACTCCTGTCCCGGAATAGGAAGCGACTGAATCCTTGTAAGATTCATCCCATAGAAGGACAGAATGGTCAGAACATGCGCGAGAGATCCAGGAGTGTGAGACAATGTAAAGCACATCGACGACTTGTTGATCTTATCCTTATCGACTTCCAGAGCATCATCCAGAATCAGGAACCTTGTAAAGTTCTGCTTATATGTTTCAATGCTCTCTGCAAGAATCTCCAGTCCGTATAGTTCTGCAGCAAGCGTTGACGCCACCGCACCTATACCTTTAAGGCCTTGCTCAGCGATTTCAGCAGCACTTTTCGCTGTATCTTCCGACTCCACAAGACGGATCAAAGGATAGTCCTTGAAGAACTCACGGGTCTGGTTGATTGCCATATAATGGGTCCTTACTTCCTTGATATCCTCAATAGACTGGCCAGGAAGCGCCATGAGGTTCTGCTGAATACGCAGAAACACCTCTCCCTTGATCCTACGGTCATTCTTTCGAAGAAGTTCAAAGTTCGGAAGGAGTCCTCCAGACACTGTGTTCTCAATAGCCATGACGGCAGCATCAGCATTCCCCTTGTCCATTGACTTATATAAACCGTCAAATGTCAAGCACTCAACAATCTCAGGCACGATATGTTCGTGTTCCTGATAGAAGAGCCTTGCCGCCTGCTCATGAAAGCAACCCTTCACTCCCTGTATCGCAATCCTTTTCTCCATACTCAAAAATAAAAACTGTCCGGCGCGCAAACACCGGACAGCATATACGCTTACAATAAATTTGTTGACTATACAGTCATCATTTCTTTTTCCTTAGCAACTACGAGCTCATCAACCTTCTTTGAGAAAGCGTCAGTCTCTTTCTGAACAAGCTGCTCGTACTCCTTCTGGAGATCCTCTGGCATACCCTCCTTGTTGGCCTTCTTAAGCTGCTCGATAGCATCACGACGTGCATTACGTACGCTTACCTTTGCATTCTCACCAGCAGCCTTAGCTTTCTTAAGAAGCTCTTTACGACGCTCCTCAGTAAGAGGCGGAACTGTACAACGGATGCTCTCACCGTTGTTGGATGGAGTAAATCCAAGGTTTGCATCGATGATAGCCTTCTCGATAACTGGAATCATCTTCTTCTCCCATGGCTGAAGCATAAGTGTCTTAGCGTCAGGAGTTGTTACAGATGCTACCTGTGGAAGCGGAGTAGGGCAACCATAGTAGTCAACCATTACAGAGTTGAAAACGAGAGGATTTGCCTTACCGGCACGATATGTCTTGAGCTCCTCGTCAAGGTGTGCTGTTGAATGAGACATCTTGTCTTTCGCAGCAGCAAGAATTTCTTTTGCTTTTGTTATCATGATTGTTGAATTTGGTTTATTGTTAAAGATCCTTCACTTCGTTCAGGATGACAAATTAGACACGAAGATGACAAATTAGACATGAACTAGTGTTCCGACCTTCTCGCCTTTCACGAGTTTAGTGAGGTTGCCTTTCTGGTTCATATCGAATACGATGATCGGCATGTTTCCCTCACGGCAAAGAGCAAAGGCTGTCTGGTCCATAACTTTGAGACGGTCCTCGATTGCCTTGTCAAAGCTGAGTTCCTCATACTTGACAGCCGTAGGATCCTTTTCAGGGTCTGCAGTGTAAACTCCGTCAACGCGTGTTCCCTTAAGAAGAGCGTCAGCACCAATCTCAAGTGCACGGAGAGCGGCTCCTGAATCTGTTGTGAAATAAGGGTTACCTGTACCACCTGCGATCAAGGCAACTCCACCTTTCTCCATAACAGCAACAGCATCATCCCTCATATAATATCTAGCGACAGGCATCATTGGAGTTGCAGTGAAGACTTCTGCCTCAACTCCTGCGCTGCGGATTGCCATTGCAAGACCAAGTGAATTGATCACTGTTGCAAGCATACCCATCTTATCGCCATTAACTCGGTCAAAACCTTTTCCTACTCCCTGAAGGCCACGGAAGATGTTTCCTCCACCGATTACGATAGCCACCTGCAAGCCATTCTGAACCGCCTGTGCAACTTCCTCTGCGTATGCTGCAAGCCAATTCTCGTCAATACCTTTTCCGGCAGGACCACCCAGGCTCTCACCGCTTAGTTTAAGAAGGACTCTTTTGTATGTTCCCATTGCGTTATTGCTTTAAAATTTCAAACAAACAAAAGTATCAAATTATTATGAAACTTACAAGAAAGAATATATCTTTGCACGTTAGAATAGGATAACCCTAGTAGATTATTAACTGTAAATATTATAACAACTATGGCACTTTCTTCAATTACTAAGAAGCTTATCATGAGTGTAAGCGGCCTGTTCCTTATCGTGTTCCTTCTCCTTCACATGACTATCAACCTCTTTTCAGTGATTGATACATTCAAGGGAACTTACGGAGCAGCAGATGGTCTTTTCCAGGCTGGTTGCGACTTCATGGCACTTCCGATCGTAACAATCATGGTTCCGGTACTCGCACTCGGTTTCATCGTACACATCGTTTATGCAGGTATTCTTACTGCAGGTAACATCAATGCTCGTGGTGGTCTTAACCGTTACGCTGGTGGTAGCAAGGGTAAAGCTGAGTCTTGGGCTTCTAAGAACATGCTTGTTCTCGGTATCGTAGTTCTTGGTCTTATCGCATTCCACCTCAACCACTTCTGGGCTGAGATGCAGCTTAAGGAGTTCATGGGCGAGCACGCTGAGAATCCTTACAAGCTTCTTGAGGCAACATTCCAGAATTGGTGGGTAGTAGTGCTCTACATCGTTTGGTTCGTAGCTCTTGGCCTTCACCTTTGCCACGGTTTCTGGAGTGCATTCCAGACAATCGGTTTGAGCAACCAGATTTGGGAGAAGAGACTTTACGCTATCGGTTATGTATTCGTAGCAATCATCGTTCTCGGCTTCTCAGTAGTAGCTGTTAACGCATTTCTTCATGCACATGGTTTTCTCTGCTAATTAAGAGAATACATATTATAAAACAATCGAGCGGCTTCTCAGTCGCTCGATTTGTTTTTATATTGCGCGTGTTTTGGTGTAGAGCCATGATGCAACCTCAGATGGAAGAAGAGGTGCAAGGACATTGTAGACACTGTCGTTGTAGGCATTCAACCACGCCAATGTCTCCTGACCAAGCAGCTGCGGAAGTACTGCAGATGTGTCGATGTGACAGCAGGTCAAAGTCTCGAACTCCAGGAAGTTTCCATATTCAGAAGCACCTGATTCTCTGCAAAGAATGATGTTTTCGTGTCTTACACCATGCATCCCCTCACGATAGATTGCAGGCTCGTTAGATGTTACCATTCCTGGGAGGAGAGGCTGAGGGTTCGGCTGGAAACGAATGCTCTGAGGTCCTTCATGAACGCAAAGCCAGTATCCTACGCCGTGTCCGGTTCCATGGCCGAAATTACGATGAGCCCTCCAAAGAGGCATTCTTGCAAAGGCGTCAAGCTGATGTCCTGTCGTTCCTTCTGGGAATACTGACATTGAAAGATCGATCATTCCTTTCAAGACAAGAGTGTAATCCTCTTTCTCCAGATCAGTACACTCGCCCATCGGCACCGTACGTGTGATGTCTGTTGTACCTGTCAGATACTGACCGCCAGAATCCACAAGATAAAGTCCCCTAGGCTGGATTACTGCTGAGCCTTCTCTTGGAGTTGAATAATGAGGCAGCGCTCCAGATGCTCCATAAGCAGAGATATTCTCAAAGCTGTTTCCTTTATATCCCGGAATTTCCGCACGGAGAGATGTCAGCATTTCAGATGCTTCCCACTCGGTCACTTCCCTGCCAGATGCCACTTCCTGCTCAAGCCAGTAAAGGAAGCGCGTCATGGCAACGCCATCATCAACATGAGTCTGGCGCAAGTTTTCAATCTCAGAATCTACCTTTATTGCTTTTTGAAGGATAATTGGAGATGTGCCATATTTAATAGTATCCTCAGGATATACGCTCTTCAGGAAAGAAGACAAGTGATAATTCAATGTTGACGGGTCTACATAAATGACAGACTCTCCTTCCGAGCAGTCGGATAACTGCTCTAACACTCTACTATAGTCATATATCTCAACATCGTCCATTCTTAGCTCATCAAAGCTATCCAATGTATCAAGATCCAAAGGCTCTGCGCCATCAACTCCACGAACAAACCACTTCACATAGTCCTGACTAACAAGCAGATATGATATTATCAACGGATTATATTCAATGTCGCAGCCTCTTACGTTCAACAGCCAGGCAATCTCGTCCAAAGAAGACAGGAACATCTGGTCAACATCATTAAGAAGCATCCATTTTCTAAGCCACGATATCTTATCAACACGCGGAGTACCACCAAAAGCCTCAACATCCTGAGTTTCAATCGGAGTCTGAGGGATAGCAGGCCTGTCAGCCCAGAATTCATCAAGGAGATCAGGCATATCAACTATTTCACAAGATGCCTGTGCCGCGATATCGTCGATAGTATAAGAATCAACACAGAGACCGTCCGTAGCCACTACCTTGACACCTTTTTCTGCCAACCACTGAGGGATATACACAGAATCCGGCATACGGGTCTTATGCAGCTCGACACCTGTTCCTTCAAGCTGAGAAAGAGCCTGAATAAAATAGCGGGAATCAGTCCAAAGGCCAGCATGATCTGCTGTCACCACCACGTCTCCAGCCTCACCGGTAAATCCGGTCAACCACTCTACCTGTTTCCAACGGGCAGCAGGGTACTCGCTTGAATGTGGGTCTGTGCCATAAATAACAACTGCGTCCCAGCCACGCTCAGCCATAACCTCACGTAGGCGCGCTATACGGTCTGAATAAATAGTTGACATATTAGTGTGCTCCTCTTAATTTGTCGTTGGCAATGAATTCTTCAAAACTATACTGTACTCCAGCAAGCTCGTAAACATGTTTCACAATCTGCTCACGGCTTGGGGCATTGAAGTAAAGCTCATTTGTTACCATACAATCCTGTACGATGAAATGGTTCTCCGGCTCACAAACTCCTCCCCCCATGAAGACGACTCCACCTTCAAAGTTGTAACATCCTACCTTTTCGTAACCAGGAACTCCAATAAAGTGCTTCCAAGCAACCTGGGTCGGATCATTTGTTGTATCAATATTCAAAGACCAGCCCTTTGCGTGACGCTCTGCGAGAGTTGCCTTATACTCATCAGTCACATAACCAGAGTTATATACATATCCCTCATCAAGACGTCCGATGGCGTGGCCAACCAACTCATGATTGATCACTCCGACAAGACCATTATGATTTGGACCTACCTTTGTGCAAAGCGCAAGACAACGTCCGTCAGGCCAAGAAATATTTGTTCCTCCGACCTCATCTGTATTACAGATAACAAGAACTGCAGTGTTAACCCTGTCAGTCAGGCCGGCTTTGTTCATGTATGAATATGCCGCCTCTGGATCAAGGTTCATGGTAAGGTTGGTCGGGTCCTCTGAACGGAAGAACGCACGGATTGCTGTATTCTTGGCAGTAACTCGGCCGATACCCTTTTCCTTAGACTCGGCTGCCACCGCATAAATGTTGATATAATCCTTCAATGAAGCCATCGGCTCACAAGCGAAGATTGCCTCCTGAGCAGTAGCTATCATTTTATCAAACTCTCCGCCGTAAGCAAGATCCTCTGCAACAAAGCCGTCACCAAGAAGAACGATATTGACTCCATTACCCTTCTTTGCTGCAAGAAGCTGCTTGACATCACCATCATAATATCTGTTCTCTGATGCAGTAGAGAGCTGAACCACCTGAACCTCCTTGATATATTCGCCATCTTTCTGAGCAAAGGTAACAACCACCTCTCTATCTGAACTTTCAGTGTTCTTTGATGCCTCCAGCACTATTTCACCCTGAGCTGGACGCTCAGACGATACGACACTGAGCCAGCTGCAATTCTGAGGTATTATCACATCATAGTTGAAATCAGAGTCAACTGAAAGCTTTGCCTGACCTCCTGCAGAAGGGATTCTACAAACAGATGGAGACACAGCAATCTGTTTATGACCTCTTTGAGTCAAGGTAAGGGTTTCGCTTTTATCACCGGCAACGACAGTAAGCACTGCTGTTCTGTCAGGCTTCTCCTCATAAAAACGGCCTCTGATTCTTACTGTCCACTCACCAGCTTCTCCATGGCTCGGACGGATTGTACCACACCAATCAGGAATGTCATTTATGCTCCAATAAGTAGAAGACTTCACTACAAGCTCCTCAACAGAGGCGTCAGAATCGAGGATAATCTCGTTTCTTGAAATGCTGAGTTCAGCCTTTACCACGCCTTCCGGTCCCTTTTCACAAGAGACAAAAGGCAAAAGCAACATTAGAAAAAACAATACCTTCTTCATATCTAAATTCTTTTTTATTCATTTAATTTCTTGTCTACAACAAAAAGCAGATAAGTATAATGGCCTGCAACCTCTCCTTTTGCAGAAAGTGATGCATTATAAATCTTCGAACGCAGAGAACGGACTACATTGTAGCATGCCATGTCCTCTGTCATCTTGCCTGAAACATAGTCTACAAACGCATTCTGCCAAACCATTTCAATTGGCATCAATGTAGTCTTTGCGCTCTTTCCTGTGCCGAAAATCTCTGATGAGATATCATTCAGAAAGGCATCAGCTCCATAATCCTTCTTTACTCGTGAGTAACGATCAAGTAGATTTCTGAATATGTTCGTGCGATATACATCGGCAATAAATTCATTTGTACTGTATGGAAGCCTTCCTTTTGGAACAGACTTGAACCAATCCATATCCTTCAGATGCGCTATCACATCCTTCACGGCTCGACTCTTAATATCCTTCGCGGTATCTGGTGTGTTGACAAACTGGAAGAGCTTGACAATATTCTTCGCATACTGATCCTGAATACCTGAAACAACCGAAGCCACAAAATCATCCGAAGCACCTGGGAAATAGTTGAAAATATCTGCAAAGAGAAGTTTCTGGGTCTCTGTCCACTTATCCAGAGCATCAAAATATTCAAGATTTGATACTTCCTCTTCAGTGAATTTAGAATCCGGACCATAGAGCCAAGCTATGGCATTCTGCTCGTACTTTCCTGGCGCAGTCTGCTCCATATCTATTGTCTCGAGAGCAATCCTATCCTTCTGAGAGATATTGCGTAATCCCAGAGCCTTACCAACTGCCTTCATGACAGAGAGTCTTACCAACTCACCTGCAATTGAGTCCGGTAGATCCTCACGATATACAGCAGGATTCACATCCATTGATAACTTCATCAGCTCGTAGTGCTGCTTCTTGATAAAGTTGCTATGCACACAGATTTGAGCACTGAAAATCTCCCCTGTCTGCGGATCATACAAGTCCCCCACCTCAACTTCTTCCATTCCGCTTGGAGCGAATATAACTCTCGAAAGATATGGAGAAGCAGAGAAGAAAGTCGGGTCTGAAGGAAAATCCTGCACCTCGATTACAGATTTGAAACCAGCCTTAGCAAAGGTCTCATTCCATGCCAGAATACCCTCCTGAACGTATGGACGCCAGTTTTCAGGCATCAAAGTATCAACATAGAATACTATCGGGCGCACCGGCTCTACCTGCTCACCTGCCTTCCAGGCAAGGCTGTCTGACGGCTGAATCCTCCAACGTCTTACAATATCAGTTGTATTCACAGCCTGAGTCGGATTGTCAATCGAACGCTCCTGTAGAGAATTCACCGCAACTGACGGGTTTACCGGCAACTTTGTAAAGTTCTCATCTGTCGAAGGTAAAAAGATCATCTTTCTGACCTGTGCCCTGACAGAATAATCGCCGGCAATCTTCATTACTCCCATCACATAGCCATCCATCTTGTAATAAAAATCACATAGTACAGATGCGACACTATCTCTGACCTCTGTCGAGAGGAAACGTGATTTGTCTTTCTGCATGGTATGCACTCGACGTACCTGGCCTCCCATTGAGTTATATGCCTTGACAGGGAATGTATGAAGCTGCGAATATTGAGTACTGAACAAGTCTGTCAAATCCACTACTACGGTACCATCTGGTTTAACTGAGTTCACCTTGTAGCTTTTCCATATTCCAGGAGTGGCTGAGTCACCTGATAATGAATTTGCAAGTGGAATGGTGATAAGCAGATTCTTATCCTCTACCGAAAATACGATTGGAATACAGTTATCTGACAGCTGACCAGCCGCACCTTCTCCAGAATCTGAAGTCTGCTCTATCCTTGTAGCCATCATAAGTCGGCATCCAAGCAACGACTGAGGAATCTCCGCGATTACCTTTCCATCCTTAAGTTCCAGCCTCATCAAAGCAGACGCATCCGCACCTGCTGCAGCGAAAGAAATCGCTGTTGCAAGCATGCAGAGCATTAGTTTTATGAGGCTTCGTATTGTCATTACTCCAAGTACTTGTTTAGCTTAAAGATCAGCAACTGATAGTGCTGCTTTGTCTGCTCATCACCTTTTGCTGCCATCTTCTTAAGAAGAGAATGGCTCTCCTTCAATGTAGAGAAGCAAAGGTGTTTCTGAGCTGGCACGGCTCCCTGCATTCCGTTGAATGCTGCGAATCCCATATACTGAGTTTCATCCTCATCCTGTACAAACTGTACATGACCAGGCTTTCCAGACGTTCCCTGGGCAGAAACATCAGCGCTAGACATCAGCCACGAAATGAACTGATTCTGAAGTTCCATTTCAAGCAATGTAAGGTTCTTTCCGGCACGTGTAGGCTTCCACACAAAGTCTGAAACATCCTTAAGAAGATCTGTCTGCGAATATGAGTCATCACCCATAAGCGGTGCACTATACCAAAGGTTTCCACTGGTTCTGATGAGGGCTCTGAACAACGCCACTCCCATATTATGCGACATAGGAGTACTCAACGGCCATCCTTTCTCCACTGAGCAAGCGTCAATCCAATCCATATCCTTAGTCTTTTCAAGAAGGAATTGGACTGAAGCCTTCTGCTGCTGAGCCGGTACGAATGAATAGCTCTCCAAAGCATCTCCCTCGAAACGCTCATTCAAATAGATACCACCAATATTGCATAGCACTCTATTCAGATAACGCTGATACTGAGACACCATCTGATTGAGCAAAGTCTGTCTGTATGAGTAATCCACATCCTCTGCCGAAAGCCAATCATTGAAATTTGCAGCAATATACTTGAGGTTCTCAAGACCATACTGAGCAGCTTTTACAGGATCATCACCAAGGTCTTCATCGAAGGCACTTGGATCCACCTTTGCCCTTGTCTGCTGCTTTCCGTATCTATATGCTGGATCTGAACTATGGTCTGTGATGAATTTTCTAAGCACTGGCACTTCATCCTCCGCTGTTGCTGCTGAGAGAATCGGGCGATATAGCCAATCTATAGCATAGTAATCATATTTACCCAAGGTCGGTGGCATGAGACTCACGCCTTTCTCCATATCGCCAGGCTGAGCCACGAAGTTGAATCTGGCATAATCCATAATTGAATGGGTCGTACCATATTTCTGGGTAAACTCAGGACAACGGAGAGAATCAACAGGGATTGATGATGAGCCAGCCATATTATGCATAAGACCCAGGCAATGTCCCACCTCATGAGACACCACATAGGAGATACACTCACCAAGTAGCTCCTCAGGAATCTTCATACCTCTTACTCGAGGGTCAGCTGCTGCAGTCTGCACAAACAACCATTCCTGAAGTAGCTTTACTATATTGTGATAAATATAGACTGATGCATTGATGATTTCTCCTGTACGAGGGTCTGTCCAATGAGGACCCGCTGAATTTGTTGTCTCTGAAGGAGAATATCTTACACAATTGTATTTAAGATTATCCGGATCAAAGCTCGGGTCATCAGTAGGGAAAGGACGAACCTGGATAGCATTCTTGAATCCTATTTTCTCAAAGGCCAGATTCCATACATCAACACCCTTGTTTACATATGGCGTCCAGAACTCCGGGAAGGTGTTATCGACATAGAAAACGATAGGAGCGACAGGTTCAACAAGCTCTCCTGCGGCATATGCGGCACTGTCAGAAGGCTCCAAACGCCAACGACGAGCATAGTAGATTGTCTCTACTCCTTCTTTTGACGAGGCATATCTTGACTTATGCTGGAAGAATACGCCGATACGCGGATCTGCATAACGGACTCTTGCAGGGGTCTCGGGTAGAAGCATGATGCTTCTTGTCACTTCCACCGTAAACGGAGCATCATTCAGATAAGTGATTCTCTTGGCGGTATTACTCATGGTAACAGAGTATGCAAGTCTCGACTTGATACTCACATTATCCTCAAATGCCTTGATATCCAAAAGTTTAGAAAGATTGCCCTTGAACGAATGAGAAACTCTTACCGGATCTGATGAAGACCTGCTTGGGAAAGGATTCAACTCTGCAGTATTTCCCATAAAGAAATCAGTCATATCCATAACCACAGCAGTGCTGTCAGGAGAATACGCCTTGATCTCAAAATTTGACATGATGCCAAGCAAGGTATTGCGACGCAAGGCCTCCTGCATCTGAGAACCCTCTGCAGAAAGATCGAAACGTCTTTTACACATGCTTACATTCTTTCCATCAAGCACAAAAGTCACCTGCATCGGAGCACGATGCTTCTCACCGACACTCATGAAACGATTGTCTGTGATGCCGCTTACTGTGGAGCCGATCAAGACGTCGCGTCCCATCAACGATAGTGGAAATTCAACAAACAAGCGTCCCTCCACATCATGGAGAGTGATCAAGCCCTTTTCAGTGCGAGTCTTCTTGCCCTGAAAGAGTTTTTCATAAGCACTGACCGGCTTTGGAGCTGGCTGCTCTGTCTTAGCTTTCTTTGACTTTTTCTGTTTGGCCTGCATTGCTGTAGGAAAAGCAAGAGCCAGGCACATACATATCAAAATGATTCTCTTCATCTTCATCAAGTTGTTGGTCCTTCTGAAATTGCACTCAGGTCAATTCCCAAATCATTGAACACATCTAACACGATCTGATATCTCTTCATAATGAGCTCCCATCTGGTGTGCTCAGAGATGAACTGTGCAGGCGGTGTGTAAAGAATCTTTCTCACATACATCAGGAAGTCCTCTCCACTGCTGGCAACTACGGCAATATCAGTAGTTCTTCCTTCTGACTCAAATGACGGCTGCACATATTTCACAAAACCTCTCTGCTGATAGTGCCATTCGTGTACAGTGCCATCACTATAAATTGCATCATAGATTACATTTCCATAATCTACACCCTCATAGAAAGAATCCGGAATCTCGATCTTACCCTCATCAAAGGCATTCTTGATAAGAGCGTACGCAAGTACAAGTCTCGCCTGACGGATGTTCACAGTCTGCATCGCACCATCTTTCTCCTTGAGGCTGAATGCCCAGAAATCCACACCATCAGTCTTAGCCACCATGTGGTTCTTTGCAGTACCATTATCGACTCTGTGAAGATTGTTCACGAGGAAGAAGTACTTAGGGAAATAGCTCTTCATCAACTCAGAATCACAATAATCGAAAAGATGAGTCTGCAACTGGTCGAGATAATAGTTGATATGCTCCTGCTTTACAGGCTCAGCAACCAAAGTCATCGACGGATAGAGGTTTATCCATGCGCGATTCAGAAGATTCTGATCGATGTCCTTATAGATGATATAGGTACCATACTCCTCCTGGATTTTCTGGATACGACGGTCGTAGTCCTGATTATCCTGCGGAAATTCGAAGAGCAGGTCATCTCTCATCGGTGTCGGCACAATAGGCTCCTCCTTATAGCAAGCTGATGCTGTGAGTGCAAGAGCCAATATGGACAATGTCTTATATATCTGTTTCATATTCATATCTTTCCTCCTACTATTACTGACCGACTCTGATTGGTCCAGCCGGATTCTGGATGAGCTTATCGTTTCTGACCATTACATTTTCAGGAATCTGAAGAGTGTACATAGGGTCATTCTTGGTCAACTCATAAGTTGTAACCTGAGAATCACTATGGTCTCCCATCCATTTATGATTGATCTTCGGCATTCCCTGACGTCTGAGGTCAAACCATCTGTGATCCTCGAAACAAAGCTCACGTCTGCGCTCGTTTCTCACGGTCTTAACCAATGAAGCAGCAGTTCTATCGTCAAGATACGAACTTGGCACCTCATCGATCTTCTTGCTCCACATAGTCTTGAGGAGATTGACAGCCTCTGTCTTATGCTCTTCTCCCATTCCCTCAAGAAACATCATAGCCTCTGCTTCTGCCTTGTTGAGATAAGCCTCTGAAAGTCTTACACTTCGAGCAAATTTATTATTAGAGTCCGGACTGTTGTCACCACCCTGAAGGGCTAGTTTTCCAAATGCCTTGAAGCTGGTAGATCTCTTGTCCGGTACGAGATAATGAGTCTTTCTGATATCCTTATCATCGAAAAGATTAAGGAGCGAAGCGTCAGCAACAACAAATGACACCTTACCACCCTTGGAAATATCAATCATGTACGGATCCATAAACTCAGAGAAGAAAGCCGAATTGCTGAATGGCCAGATCACCTCCGGGTTATTGTAATAATGGAAATACATGTAAGTTCCTGCAGATGGGAAGCCACTCTTGTCAATAAGGCTGAAGTTTCCGTTCTCAATAACCTTAGATGCATATAGCGATGCATTCTGCCAATCTTCCATATAGAGATAAACTCTCGAAAGCATCAGATGGACAAAAGGAAGGCTAACTCTAAGGTTCGGCTTCCAATGCTTTTCAGCTGGCAAAGAGAGGAACTCCTTTTCTGAGGCCTTCAGATCTTTAAGCACCTGATCATACACTTCCTTGACTGTATTTCTAGGAATTGAGGCACTCGAAACCTTACTATGAAGATGAAGCGGAACTCCCAATGCATCAGGATCATAGCTATATGGCTGACCATATATATTTACAAGCTGGAAATACCAGAATGCACGCAATGCAAGAGCCTCTGCAGTAAGCATGATTCTCGCTTCCTCCTTTCCTTCAACTGTTCCGATATAATCCATAACTGCATTACAGCCAAGAATCTTCGAATAACATGAAGAGTAAGCATCATACTGAGACTCGTAAAGATGGTCCTCCTCAAAGGCTCTGTAAATATTCGGCTGCCATGTAAACACAGCTTTGATTGATGCCAGACGTACAGAAGACAACAGGTTGCTCTCTGTACCTCCGAAGCGCACCACAGCAGCATCATCAGTCAAAAGATCGAAGAAAGGATTCGTTGTTGTCAATGTACGGGCATAAGTCTCATAAAGAAGCATCTCATCCAAGTCCTGAATTGTCGTAGGAACGAACTCATTCTCAGAAGTCGGCTTGAGGAAGTCCGCACAAGAGACCAATGTGAACAATATTGATACTATAACTAAAATTCTCTTACTCATAACCACTACAATTAAAAGCCAAAATTAAGACCGAGTGAGAAGATTCTTGGCATTACACTATTACCAAGCTCAGGGTCAAAGCCATTGAAACGTTTGTCACAAATCACAAATATGTTATTTGCTGTAAGGCTGACCATCATGTCTGAGATCTTGAGCTTGCTGCAGACTCTTCTGCTGGCATTCCAAGAAAGAGACATCTGAGTACATCTGAGGAAGGAGGCATCCACCACTCTCACATCTGAACTTCCCCACATATCATAAATTGACTGCGAACTTCCGTTTGGAAGAGTTATGTATGAAGAAGTAACTCCGTGATAGAACGCAGGAATGTTTGTGTTGTCACCAGGCTGTTTCCAACGATTGAGAAGTTCCTTATCAAGGTTGGTATATGGGCTTGGCATTCTTTCTCCTGTAGAGAACGGATTGTTAAGTCTCTTCGATGCTCCAAGCAAAGCTGAGAAGTCTGCACTGAAGCTGAAGTCACGCCAACGGATGCGAGTGTTCAAACCACCAGTAAATGTTGGCTCTTTCTGTCCTGAATACACAAGGAAGTCTGTAGGATCAGTTGTTGCCTCGCTGTCCAGATTGAACTCAGGATAACCTGTCTCCTGGTTCAAACCCTTGAATGAGTATGACCAGAAAGCCGACAAAGGATAACCCTTCTTGAGAATCTTGCCGGAAGCTCCGTTCAAGAAGTCAATAACCTGATCAAGACCAGAATCGATATTCAATGCCGTGTTCCAGTTCTGAGATGTATTGAATCCGATTGTCCAGCTGAACTTATCTGACTGAATCGGAGTAATATTCATTGTAAACTCGACTCCCTCATTGTGTACTCGACCTCCGTTCAATGCCATTGTAGTACGTCCGTATTCTCTTGCAACGTCCTGATATACAATTGCATCAGAAGCTCTGCTATAATATTCGGCAGTGATGGTAATCCACTTCAAAAGCTGAAGGTCAATACCTGCATTCCAAGTATGCGTACTCTCCCATGTAAGTTCAGGGTTAGGAAGAGAACTGATACTGTTTCCGTACTGGCTGTACTGGGTGATAACTCCCTGATGGGCAAGAATAAGATCCGGGCTGATGCTCTGGAGTGTATTTCCCTGAATACCATAAGATGCTCTCATTCGGAACTGGTCAAGCCACTTGACATTCTTCATCCACTTTTCCTGAGCCACATCCCAAGATACTGCAAAAGAGTAAAGAGGGTCGAAACGCTTGTTCACATCCTGACCGAATCTGTTGGACATATCGTTTCGGATACTTGTGTTGAACACATAACGGTTTCTGAACGAATATGACGCAGTTGCAAACACTGAAAGGAAGTTATTCAATCCTCCCTGGTTACGCCAGCCACCTTTGTACAACTTTCTGAAGATTCCGTGTGTAATCAACGATGACGAGTTCATAGAAACGAACTTGTTTGGATCGACGGTCTCTGCAAGCTTCTTTCCACGATCAGGAGTATATCCCCAGACTGTGTTTGTCAAGCCGTCATAACGAGTTGAACGAAGCTCCATTCCAAGCATCGCATTGATTCGATGAGCATCATTGAATGTCTTATGCAGAAGGAGTTTGTTCTGGAAGTTGTAGTTAGACTCACTCTTATCGAAAGTCTGGAACTCACCACCGAAAGGGAGCAAGGCAGCAGCAAACTCAGGATCACCCTCCATCGCCTCGCCATAGTCATATCCTCTATAGTTGTTGGCAACATAGAAAGTCTTCTCACCTGCGTAAGTCTCGTTTCTACTATTATTGATCGAGTATCCTCCGGTGAACTGATAAGTCAACCAAGGAACGATATCCCATGCAAAATCAAGAGTTGCGTTGATACGCGTACTCTTACTCTTCGCGTAGCTGTTCTCTATCTCGTTGAGGATATTGTAACCAAGGTCCATTCCAAGGGCACCATAGGTATATCCACCGAAATTACGATAGAACAGCAACTCACCATTCTCGTCATAAGCAGGGATTGCACGGCTGGTAGATGTAGCATAGCCGACAGGGCTGATGCCAGGACCATAGCCGTAAGTCTGATCGATAGCTCCAATGATGGACGCATCCAAGCGGATGTTATGACGAAGCTTTGCTCCAATTCTTACACGACCACTCATCTTGTTGGAATCATTTCCGATCTCAACACCATGATTATCTCCGTAAGACACAGAGGCATTATAAACCAACTTGTCATTTCCGCCAGAGACACTAAGATTGTGGTTGTGGCTGATAGATGTTCTTGTCAAGAGAGCAAACCAGTCAGTATTAACTGTTTCCAAGCGATTGTATCCTGCGGCATAATCATCAAATGAAATATCTCCATCAAGGTACATGCGATACAGACCCTCGTATGTGTTCAGCTGCTTGATAGGAGCATATGAACCAGAATAAGAGCTACCAGACTGGAATACTTCCTGGCTGAACTGAATTCTCTCCTGAGAGTTCATCAGGTTGAACATACCATAGTTTGGCCTGGCTCTTACCGACATATTGCCGGAGTATTTCACATTTGTCTTACCAGAGCTTCCCTGCTTGGTAGTGATTACAATGACACCATTAGATGCCTTTGAACCATAAATCGCAGTAGACGAAGCATCTCTGAGAATAGTTACACTTTCAATATCCGACGGGCTGAGCCACGAAATCTGATTACCGATGATATTCGAAAGGTCATCAGTCATAAGCGAACTTGGATCAAGCTCAAGCGGGTCCGGCTGAATCACACCGTCCACAACCCACAAAGGAGAGGTGTTACCCAAAATTGTCGACGAACCACGGATTTTAAGATCCGGAGAAGAACCGACACGTGAGCTGGTCTGAGTTACCACGAGACCTGCCACCTTACCCTGAAGCATCTGGTCGATAGATGAGTATGAAGGCATCTTCAACTCCTCAACCTTGACCTGCTGGTATGATCCGAGCATATCTCTCTTACTTACCGACTGATAACCGGTAACCACAACCTCATCCAACTGCGCGTCCTCTGTAAGGACCATATTGATAACCTTCTGCTCCTTCAATGGAACCTCCTCCTGCTTCATACCAATGAAGCTGAAGACCAAAACAGGCTTAGCCGGCAACTTTGCCCCGGCTTCAATCTTGAAGGTATATCTTCCATCAAGATCCGCATTCACACCAAGCCCTGTACCCTTGATGAACACAGCTGCTCCCGGAATCGGCTCTCCGTTGGAATCGGTAATTTTACCGCTGATTACTCGCCCTCCTTGGGCAGAAACAGTCCCTATGCTCACTACGAACATAAGGACCATTAATAGAAATTTCTTCATCTTATTAGGTTAGATGATTATTTTTAGATTACTCTGTTGGCTGTTCTACGTTTAGAGTAATTACGTATTTCTGGTAGTCTTCTTTAACTGTATAGACAGGATAACTAGAACTATCCATGTACACATTCTTGTTCAACATCCACCACCACACTGCTGTAGGATCGTTTCCTGCATTTCCTCCCATGCCAGAGAACGAACTGTGAACTGATGATGGGAACACAAAGACAAGAGCCTTGTGCGTATGACGAAGTCCACCTCCCAACTCATACGCTGTAGGATATTTGTGAACTGTCAAGGTATATTTACCAGACTCCTCTACCAGTGACACCCAGTGACCTGGCTGATAAGTTGAGTTCGCACCAGGTACAGCATCAACGCATGGAGCCCAGTCATAACTGTTCTCATCATAAGGAGCGAAGTCAATATATGCAACTGGGAATCCTCTGAAGTCTGTCTGACCCTCACCTGGAGTAATTGTAATCTCCAAAGTGTTAGAGTCTGTGCCCTTGATCTTACCGTCTGTAGTGACTGTCAGGACATTTGTTCCAAGAGCATTGGAGAGAATGGATGCAGGCTCTGCAGGCTTCTCGAATGTATGAGTTACAGGGAACTCGAATGCATACTCAAGGTCTTCAGCATCAGTGAACACGATATTTCCTGTCTTGCTCTCATAGTAAGATGCGATATTGTCAATATCAATAGTGAGTGTCACTGTTCCTTCATAAAGCTTAGAAGCCTCATTAAGTACACCCGTTACTGACTCGTTGAGCTTCACAAGCCAAGCTGGCCAAGTTGTAGCATCCTTATCAACATCCCACTGGAAATTCGCTTTCACAGTAAGAGTATAAGTTGTCGCTTCTGCTGTAAACTCAAGAGTTTCAACCTCCGCGTCTGCATTGTAAAACTGAATAGAACGTTCTACTTCTACTGGAACTTCTGGCTCTTCCTCACCAGGGTTCTCTACATCTGGTTTCTCGCCATCATTTACCTCAGGCTCAACCGGATCACATGCAAACACTACTAAACTTAAAAAAGCCGCCATTGCAGCCTTGAAAACCATTGTCTTTTTCATAACGTTCTCCTTTTTTCGTTATCATTTTCACAAAACGTTGCAAAATACAAAATTCTGCTCAAAAACACAAAAACAAAAGGATTATTTACAAAGACAGATCTGCTATAATAGCATCTGAGATAAAGAAATGGTCCTCAGGAATACGTACGAACCTATTACCCAAAAGTTGAAGCCGTCCCTCATTAAGGGCGCTACGGATAGCCTCCGCCGAACAAAATCCCTCAAGAAAATCCGCCGAAAGGCCTTTTGAGGTTCTGAGTCCGAGCATCAGACGCTCAAGCCCAAGCTGCTCTTCTGTCAAATCCTCGCCTCCCGACACAGCAGAAAAATCACCAGACTTTCCTGCATCAATATAGGACAACAAATCAGGATTATTCCACTTGCGACTATTAGGAATATAGCTATGGGCTCCCGGACCAAGCCCGATGTAAGGAGTGTGATTCCAATATGCGCTATTGTGACGCGCCTCATGGCCCGGCTGGGCAAAATTAGAGATTTCGTAGTGATGATAGCCCGCCTGTCGAAGGGTCTCACAAAGGGTCTCATACTGTTGGGCACACACCTCATCAGAAGCCTCGTTCCACTTACCCTTTGCCATCAAGGCCGCCAAGGCGCTACCCTCCTCAACGGAAAGCTGATATGAAGAAATGTGGCTTGGGAGCACTCCAGACGGCGAAATCGAAAGAGCCTTTGAAAGATTTTCCTTCCATCCGTCAATATCCAGCTGCGGAAGTCCAAATATAAGATCAATGCTGATGTTCTTTACTCCCGCGTCTTCCAATATAGCATAGGCTTGCTGGGCGCGAGCACTATTATGTCTTCGGTTCATCCACTTGAGAGTGGCATCATCAAAGGACTGAACTCCCATACTGATTCGATTGACACCAAGCTTAAGAAGTCCCTCAACATAGCCACGACCCTTTTCGACAATATCCTCCGGATTCACCTCAACAGTAAACTCATCAAAGTCCCTGGTGCATCCGACCTTCTCCAATGAAGACAAAATCGATTCAAAAACACTTAGAGGCAGTACCGATGGGGTACCGCCTCCAATGTATAGCGTATTCACTCCCGAAGGAGATTGAATATTATTTTCAATCTCACATTTCCTTGCCGCGATCTCTGAAGAAAGAGCCTTTGCAAATCCCTCGTATGTACTGCACTTTGATGCAACCTCTGAATAGAAATCACAGTATGTGCAGAAACTGCGACAATAAGGAATGTGGATATAAATCACTGATTATCGAAGAATTACGTCAGCAGAACCAAGACGTCCCTGCTTGCTGAACACCTCAACAACGTAAGTACCCTTTACATACTCAGGAATCTTGTTGATATAGATGCTCATATCAACCTCTGCACCCTGATAATCAACCTCACGTGAAGCAACACATGGAATAGTCTCGCCACCGACTGTAACTGTAGTTGATGAACCTCCTGTAAGAACTGTTCCGTCCGGAGCTGTCAATTTAACATAAACTCTAACCGGACCAGCTGTCGCCAATGCGTTCTCAACAAGACTAAGATTAACCATCATATATGTAACACGGCTGCTTCTGTCTGTTGCCTTATCAGAGCTGTTATAAGCAACAAGTCTGACACCTCTTGCCTTGATGACAGCACCTGTAGCCACGCGACCCTCAAGTTTCTCAACCTGCTTAGAAAGCTGCTCAGACTGTCTTCTGCTTTCTGCTGCCTCTTTTCTTGCAGCTGCTGCATCTGCAGTAAGCTTCTTGTTAAGAGTATTCAACGAGTCGATCTGGACGATATAGCTTCTCATGATAGTTCTGAGAGTACCCAACTCCTTCTCATACTTACGGATCTGGCTTCTGTTGATAGCCTCGGTCTTTGTCAATCTTTCGATCAACTGTGACACCTGCTCACGTGAAGAATCCAACTGAGCGTTGATAGTATCATAGTCAGAAGAAAGCGATGCATAATCATTCTGAAGCTGAACCATTTCCTGAGTCAAGTCAGCTTTATCGATTTCCAACTCCTTCACCATCTGAGCTTTCTGATACAACATATAGCCCAATACGCCACCAAGAACTACGATTGCAGCAATAAGGGCGTACATTACGTTTTTCAAATTCTTATCATCCATTTTTTCTGTATTTAAAAATGTCATTTACACAATACGGCCACAAATATAGCAAAATAACAGAATTTCCCTATATTTGCTCACCAGTTAAAAGTCAGACTATGAAATATCTAATCAGAGCAATCAAGTATTTCTTCTATTTTGCGATAGTAACAACTGCACTTGTTGCAGTCCTTGTCTTCATCGGAGCAGTCGAAGGCAACATCGATGCCATCTTCGAAGGAGGTTATACTGCCCTATGGAAAATGGCGGTATTCTTTGCAGCCGTAGCTGCAGTTTATCCTTCACTCGCCTTTATCAAAAGAGACATCACTATTGACGGTGGCTTTGAAGCACATAAGGACGAAATCGTCGAATATATGAAAGAGCGTCGTTACGAACTTGAAAGTTCTACCGAAAACGGCCTTTCGTTCAGAATTAAAGGAGTAGCAGGTAAACTTGCAAAAATGAACGAAGACCGCATCACCGTCACACCAACACTAGAGGGTGCTCAGATGGAGGGTCTTCGTAAAGATATCATCCGCCTTGCTATGGGTCTGGAATCCAGACTGACCCCACAGAAGGATTAAGCTTCAGACTGAGAATTCAGCATTTTAGCAGCTTCATCAAGGGCTTCATAAAAGTCCTCGCCGAAGTAACGTTCGATAGGTTCGCGTAGAAATTGATATACGCGAATCTTTTCTTTTTTACCCTTCTCGAAAGCATCCTTGCAGATATGCCATCTGTGAAGATTGAGGGCTCTTGTTCCGTTGCTGAGAGGAGTAATACGGATTGGATATAGCCAGCATGAGATAGGTTTTCTGAAGTCACCCTTTCCCTGGAACCAGCAACGCTCCATAGAACAGAAGCAGTTGCCTTCTTCGTCAAACAAAGTATATGCGCACTCCTCGCTACCAGGCACCAATGGAGTTACCATATCTCCATCTCTATCAATTTCAAAAAAACCTTTTGCAGCAACTGCAGCGCGACCTTCATCAGACATAAGAGGAGAGAAAATATGATAGTTCTTCTCTATCGCCTCTGCCTCGCACTCCTCCATAGGAGCACCACTATCACCGATTACACAGCAGCATCCTTTACACTTCTCGTAATCACATGCATAATATTCAGTCAGAACTTCCTCTGACACCAGACAGTCATCTATCTGGATGATGGTTCCATGTCTCATTTCTTTCTTATGATATATTCAACTTTACTTGCATTACTCAGACTGGTAAGAAGGCTCTTGACATTCTCTGCAGTCACATTATCCATTTCATTGTCATAGCCGGTCGTCAGATCCTTACCCTCAAGGTACCTCAGCACCAGTGCATCCACCCAATATTGTGGATTATTCTTTCGGACGCTATGATTATGCTTAAGCCAGTCTTTACAGGCCTTCATCTGAGAGTCAACAATTTCAGTCACTCCCTGCTCAGAAAGAACCTTGCGAACTGCGTTACGGGCATTTTCCTCTTCCCCAGCCTTATCCAATCCTTCCACTTCCTCCAGAACAACCAAGACACTGAATCTCTCATGAGGAGCAATTCTTGTATCCCAATGCACCTTGGCATACATTCCGGTACCTACCAAAGAAGCTGAAATATAATTATTGAGCAGCATTCCAACTACCTCAGCAGTCACATAATTCTTAAGCGTAAGAGACATAGGAATCGACATAGCCATATAAACTGCATTTCGATCCCCCTCGGTGATATGTGTCATAGAACCCGATGTAGGCTGATAACTTATCAATGGACGTGCAGGTGCAGATTTCTCCGTCGCAAACCCTCCGAGGCACTCTCTGAGCTGCTTTCTGACAATAGACTCATCCTGATCACCCACAATCACGATCACGCCATCATTTACCTTAGAGAAGAGCTTATTATAAAACCTCTCGGCCTTCGGTATAAGATTCTTCGACAGTTTTCCAGATGTCTTGATCGGAGAGTATTTATATCCCGGACACATCAGACTGTCTATAACGACATTACTGCTTGCAGCAGACTCTACCTGTCGCAACCACTCACCTCTCATATATGTAGGGAAAGCGGATTCATCAAACTCTCTTTCTGCAGCAATAGCTCTTAATGACCTCATCAACGTAGGCAAGCCATCATTATATGCTATTCCTTTCAATATTGTCGTATATAAACCAACCTTCGTTTCCAGATAAATACCTTGTCCCTCAAGATGATGAACAAAGTCATCCCAAGGCATTCCCGCCACCTTATTCAGGCGAAGCATATCTCCCACAAAAGCACCCTCACCTTTACTTAGGTCCTTGATATTTCCGTATCCTCCATTCAGGCCTAAAGCCCAATACACCTTTCCGCCAGTATCCATTCTTTTATAGGCCACGCGAACCCCATTCGCAAATGTCCACAAATGACCTCCTGACAAATGTTCCTTTCGGATCATTGTTACTGGAAGTTTGTGCGCCGTAGCGACATTAAGCAATGTATCACTGACCTGAATATCTGTAGCAGGAGCAGCAGCTGACGGTTTTCCCCAAGACGAAACAAAAACAGACTCGAGCGAATCCGCGACGATTCCTGCCCTGCACACCACCTCGAGATTCTTGTCGACAGTCATCACAGAAGCAGCCATGCGGTTCAACATACTGACCTCAACAGAATCACTAACATCCTTTGATGCATAAAAATCATAGAGCTGTGACTGAGGCATCGGCACTGCGCCATTAAGGAAAGCATTGATACACAGATCGACATACTCGCTATCCTTCCTCACAGAGCGCTTAGTCTTATTGAACATCTTATGCATAAAATGATTATGTGCACTGTTCTGTTCTGCAGCAGACACTCCCTCAAGGCTGATTGAAGACAGAACTTCCGAGATAGTTGCTACCGCTGCGACACACGCATCAGAGCCCACCACAAAAGACATCCAGAATTCCTCATCAGACCCTGTCACAGAAGTTGGATAATGCCCATATTTAACTTTGCCGATAGCAAGATTCTTAGACGCAAAAGCACGTTTTATCCTATCAGATGCGATATATCCCAGCTCATTTAAGAGTTTAGTGTGGACTGCTGGCTGGATTGTTCCAAGATACTGAGTTGGTGTGGCAGCCATCTTCCAAGATACCTTGATTTCTGATGTTGCCCCGCCAGAAGGAATAACCTTAAAAGAAGTCTCCTTATCACTCCACTGATATTCTCCCCTCTCAACTGATTTTCGGGTCGGAATCATATAGGAAAGCATCTTTATCTTCTCCACGACATCTGCCGCCTTAACATCACCGGAAACAATAATTGCACATTCTGATGGAGCATAACAGCTCCTTGTAAAATCATCCTCAATATCCACAGCAGAATGCACCATACCCATCAAAACAAGGAGGGTAGAATCCAACATCGAAGCATTGCCTGCGAGGGCAATATTTCCGAATCTGAAAATTGCGGCATCATTTTTGGGACTCATGAATCGGCCATCATTTGGCACGACGCCATTTCTTCTAAAGAATTTTCTTGGCGAAAGACTATCCAAGGCAGGTAAAGACGATAGCAACCTATCTGAGATTTCAGAGATCGGGACTCTATCGGCAAACGTACTGCCTGATTTCTGTACAAGAGCAAAGTCAGCCATTCCTCTCGTATCAGAATTCGCTACTACATAATAATTTGTACCATTAGGAAGAACACCACTGACAACTGCTTTGTCAACGGGCATCTTGGGCAGATCTTGAGCTCCCACAGAGATGCCGAAAAGCAGAGCGAAAATGGCAAAAATGATATATATATACTTTGAGTTAGTCATATTTACAATTCAATGATGCAAAATTAAAACAAAAATTGCTATTTTTGCCGATATAGGCTTTTTTTGAAAATAATGTTAAACAAATAAACAATTTTAAAAATGAAGAAGATTTTCCTTTTATTTCTAGCAGCATCGCTTTCAGCAGGTGTAGCATTTGCGCAGGAGCAGACTCCAGAGGAGATGTTGAACTCTGCAATTGAGCTTGCAAACTCAGGTAATGAGGCTTTCGAGGCAGGTAGCCCAGACCTCGCACTTGAGGCATTCCAGCAGTCAATGCAGATGGCGCTTAACGCAGGTGAGACAGGAGCAGCACACGTAGAGACTTGTAAGACTGCTATCTGCAACATCTACATGAAGATGGCAAAGGATGCTTATAGAGCAAAAGAGTGGGACAAGGCTGTTGAGTTGTTCAACAAGACAAAAGAGGTTGCAACTGAGTACGGCAATGAGGATGTTGCTGCTGAAGCTGAGAGCCTTATCGGTAACACAAAGGCAAACCAGCTTGGTACACTCGCTGCTGAGGCTAAGAAGCTTAAGGACTACGCAACTGCAGCATCTTACTACAAGCAGATGGTAGAGATGGATCCTACAAACGGTGCTTTCGCACTTCAGCTTGGTGACGCATACTACAGAATGAAGGATTGGGACAACGCTGTAGCTGCTCTCGAGTCAGCAATGGCAAACGATCAGGAAGTAAAGGCTAAGGGACTTCTTTCAAACGTTTACCTTTCACGTTGCCAGGAGGCTCTCAAGCTTAAGAAGAACCAGGAGGCTCTTGATTTTGCAAAGAAAGCTAACGAGTACAAGGAGAACGCAAACGCATATAAGCTAGGTGCAAGTGCAGCTCGCGTTCTTAACAAGGTTTCTGAGTGCGAGGAAATGTACCTTAAGTATCTTGAGCTCAAGCCTAATGCTTCTGACGCAAGCGACATCAAGGTTACACTCGCCGAGACTTACAGAAAGGCTGGTAACAAGGCAAAGGCAAGAGAGTACTTCCAGATGCTTGTTAACGACCCTAAGTATGGTACTGTAGCAAAGCAGGTTCTTCCTACTCTTAAATAATTTTTAATGAGACAGATTGAACTGCTTGCTCCGGCAAGAGATTTACAGATCGGCATCGCAGCAATTGACTGCGGTGCCGATGCTGTGTATATTGCTGGACCGCGGTTCGGTGCCCGTCAGGCTGCCGGAAATGAGATCGATGACATCCGTCAGCTTTGCGAATATGCTCATAAGTTCGGTGCCAGGATTTTCGTAACACTGAACACCATCCTGTATGATAACGAGCTTGAAGATGCCTGGGAACACATGCTCTCAGTGCAAGAGGCCGGAGCTGACGCTTTGATCGTACAGGACCTGGCGGTAGTGGCCCTCGCCAAGGAGCGAGGATATGGCCTTCCGCTTCATGCCTCGACTCAGTGTGCCATCCAGACTCCTGAGCAGGCCATTTTCCTTGAAAGTCTCGGATTTTCAAGAATCATCCTCGAAAGAGAACTTTCATTAGATCAGATCCGCGCAATACGCAAGGCTGTGACATGTGAACTGGAGTTCTTCGTACATGGCGCCTTGTGTGTATGCTATAGCGGACAATGCTACCTTTCAGAACACATTGCAGGCAGAAGTGCCAACAGAGGCGCATGCATTCAGGCTTGCAGATCTCGATACGATCTTGTTGATGAGAACGGCAAAATACTCGTTAGAGATAAAGCATTACTATCACTGAAAGACTACAATCTCAAAAAGAAACTGAGAGAACTAGCAGAGGCAGGTATTTCTTCTTTCAAGATTGAAGGACGACTCAAGAATGAGTCATACGTCAGGAATGTCGTCAGAGACTATTCGCTTGAACTGGAGAATCTAGTTGCCTCAGACAGCGGTTTTGAGAGGGGTTCATGGGGAAATATCGTAGGAGGTTTCACTCCAGACACATCTAAAACATTCAACCGAGGCTACACAGAACTGTTTATTGACGGAAAGAAGGGCAAGTGGGCAGCAATGGATGCAGCCAAAGGAATGGGAGAAGAGATCGGCGAAATTTCCTCACTTAACAAGGACAAATCTGTCATAACTCTCCGATTGAATAAAACCGGCATTTCACTTAACAATGGCGATGGCTTTTCTTTCGTTGCCCGCAATGGTGATGTGTGTGGATTCAGAGGAGATGTCTGCAACGGCAATTCAATCAAGTGCAAAGCCAATCCTGAACTGTTCGTTGGAGCACGAATCTTCAGGAATATTGACATCGCATTCGAGAAGGAAATCGAGAAGAATCCATGTAGACGAGAAATCAAAGTGGATGTCACTCTTGACTGCAGAAGATCTCAATGCGGTACTATTGTGGTGTCTGCGCAAAGCGAGGACGGCCGCATAATAAGCACAGAGTTTGAATGCGGAAATCAGGTTGCAGAGAACCGCGAAAGAATGGCTGGAATGTTTGCCAACCAGATCGGCAAATCTGCAGGACATTACAAGTTCAATCTCACTGACTTGATTTCAAATGACCATCTGCCATTCATGAGTGCATCAGCACTGAACGGCATCCGCCGCAAATTGGCAGAGGAGCTGGACAAGTTACATTGCATTAAAAAAGACATTCTTCGCAGAGAGATCGGCAGAAATGTGACGAATGATAATCCCGCCGTAAAGAATGTCTCTTACAAACAAAACGTGTCTAATGCTCTCTCTGAGTGGGTGTATAGAGAAACAGGAGCAGAGACTCTTGACAAGGCATTTGAGCTTACTCACTGCTCTGGTGCAGAACTCATGCGCACGCGCTACTGCATCAAATACGAACTAGGAATTTGTCCGATCCACCAGAAAGCCCTCGCGTCAAATCTCCCCGCCCACCTTCGCGACATAAAGCCAAGCACCAGACTCTTCCTCCTCAACAACGGCAGACGCCTCGCCCTGCACTTTGACTGCGCAAACTGCGAGATGACGCTCACCCTTTAATTTTCAACGCACACCTTAGGCGACTTTTGGCCATTTCAGGCCCAAGGTGATATAGGAATCACACAAAATCGCTGTTTTGGACGACACCTTGAGCGAGTTTGGGCCATTTCTGGCCTAAGGTGTTGTTCAACTGTCAGTTAGAGAGCACTGGGCAGCAGGGTCAGTTCATATTCTTCGAGGAAGGTGGCTGCACACCAGGAGGGAAAGTCATTGCCTTACCTTGATTCTGAAGATCCTTCATCATTTTCATGAACAGCTCACCCATTCTTTCAGATTCCTCCCCGAGCCCATTAAGCACGACTTTTCGATCTACACTAATAGCCATATCCGCTACGAATAAAGATCTAATGACGGCAATTACCGTCTGTTCATTCCCTCCCCATAATTTAGTAGCCATGCTAAACATGGCATTGACTGTAAGATCCATTATCGCCATCGGATCCTTCTTTACATCAAGATCGGTATTAAATCTCAACTCCCCATCTCCATACTGCAGTACTTCTAAAATCTTCTTCATAATTTTCAATTTATAATTCCAACATAATGAGCCCAAGGTCCTGCGAGCCTAGTTTAACTCTTTGGTATATCATTAGCATTACATTACCAGACATCGTTTGATCTGACACTCGCTTATATGTAAAGTTCTATATAAATATTCTGCTATCTGCTGCTTTTCCTGTCGCGAAAGCTGATATACAGAATCCTTGCTATACATAGGCAAAATATTGTTATCAATCTCCGCACACACATCCATATCTGACGGTCTTCGGTAATTAGACTTTCCATTTTCATTTACAAGCATATCACCGAGAGTAGTTATGTTTATTCCTTTTTCTATTACTGATAGATTAATCGGTGGAAGATTATTATTATCTCTTCCCTGCTCTAACTCCCATTCTTCAGACGACTTCCTTGTCATGTGCCAATTGAATGCTCTTGGTGAAACGAACAAATTTTCCACCTGAGGTATATCGAGAACGGACTCTCTCAAAAAGACGCCATTTTCACTCATCACATAATTGTCTGGAATCGCAGACGCTCTATTTATAAAACGATGATAATACCTACGGTCTAACAACCCCCTGCAGGGCTCCTTGCCCATTTCCTTCATAAAGATTGAATTTACAGATGAATATGGATATGCATATGGGATTGGAGAAACTCCATGATGCACCGAATTTCTAAGGACATAACTCATCGCTGCAATCATATGATTATACCCGATAACTTCCATCGTATAGTGATTCTTTTCTCCTAGCTTTCCGCAGCGATGATATTTTCGATTGAAATACATACCATACGAAAGGCGGAAATATCGCATAAATTCCTCAGGATGTCGAGATTGAATCAACTGATGATAGTGAGTTGACATTTCCGACTCTACAAGTCTTGTAGAATCTGTGTTAAACAAGGCTAGTGCAAAACAATTGAAGCCTCTATTGTAATCTTCAACGTCTCTGAACATTACTTCATCACCAGCTGAGAGACATAAGTGATAGGTCTTTTTCATAATAAAAACAGCTTAGGCGAGTTTGGGGTTAGAGTCGCACAAGGTGTAACAGAATTTCATTAAAATTGCTGTTTTGGACGACACCTTAAGCGAGTTTTGGCCATTTCAAGCACAAGGTAGTGGGATGAAAAAGACATCCTCCACAGGAGGCTCGGCAGAAATGTGACGAATGGTGGGCCAGCCGTAAAGAATGTCTCTTACAAACAAAACGTGTCTAATGCTCTCTCCGAGCAAGTGTATAGAGAAACAGGAGCAGAGACTCTTGACAAGGCATTCGAGCTTACTCACTGCTCTGGTGCAGAACTCATGCGCACACGATATTGCATTAAATATGAACTTGGCATGTGTCCGATCCACCAGAAAGCCCTCGCGTCAAATCTCCCCGCCCACCTTCGCGACATAAAGCCAAGCACCAGACTCTTCCTCCTCAACAACGGCAGACGCCTCGCCCTACATTTCGACTGTGCGAAATGTGAAATGACTCTTACTCTATAATCTCAAACGTAAGATCCACATCCCCGAAATGACCAGTGACATTATTATTGTTCTCAAACCATTTTGTCGCCAACTGTCCTCTCCATACAATATCGTCCCTAGAATTGAAGGGTAAAGATATTTCTATTCCATAACTTTTGGATTCGACTCTGACCAGGGCCTGACAGTCCCACTTGGTTATTGTTCCCCCATCATCTTCAGTAATCATCATTGCACAGTGAGTCAGCTGATCTGTCAATTCGGACACCAATATCGCATTGAACGGCTGAGGCACACCTTCCGTACCTCGTTTAACAACAATCATAAAGTCTGTAATTGACGGACTATATAGACGTAACTCAGCTTCCGTTGAGGCTGTAAAGTCTTCCACAGAGCCCATTTTGACGAAGAACTCCGATGCACCCGCAAACCAAGTGTCATAATTCCTCTTCATCGTGAAATCCCTCAAGACCAAAGAGCGCAGCTTGCCTTTATTGGACTTGGATTTTCCTGGTTTTACGATGAGGTCTCCGCCTCCTTCTCCCCAATCCGGATCTTCCTTTCTCAACATCTCCAGCGAAGTGTAGCCCGCATCATCATTCCTGTTCACCACCCACACAGCACACTTCTTAGCAACCTCCTCATCTACCTCAACTTCCGCCACCTGACGAAAACCTCCATCGTCTACAACCAGTTTATATCCTATATTACTATTTGCTCCATCTTCCGGATCAAATGTTATTATCGGCATTTGCTTACCATCCCACATCTCTGAATATGGCCAATATATCTGCACATCCGACTGGGTAAGCGATCTGATGAAGGCATCGGCCCCAAGCCTTTCCAGAGTCTTCAAGACATGCAGCCCTTGGTAATCAGATTTTGTCTTTGTACTTTCTGAAGCCATATCTTTGACAAGAGTTGTTATAAGATCTCGCATAGGAGTTCCATAGTACTCATTGCCACGGGTAGCTTTGTCTCCAACTCCACCGCCTGGCAGAGCAAAGAGATTAGACATCGTATATTCTTCATCATATCCATTTCCGGAAGAAGCGGAAACAGCTGCATGAACCTCGCTTAACTGCTTGTCGCTTATTGGCAACAATGTCAGAATCTCAACCACCTCCTGTAGCTCTATGTATTCAGGGTTAGAGTCTGAGATATGCTTATTAGGATCATTGTCCAATCTCTCACATGAACAAAATTCCAAACCCATAAAAACCAAGATCAGCGCATAGGACAATTGAACAACGTTCTTCATAATTCAAATCTTTAAATTTTCCGCATGCAAAGGTCAGAGGATTTATCCGTTGACTGAAAATATGCACGGATAAAATATAAAATCGCCATCCTACTGCTGTAGAACGGCGATTCTTATATAATTATTTGTTTGACTTTATTTGATTTGCGGGCCTATAGCAAAAGCTATACGATTGAATTCCAGAGGCTTAACCTACTTTATCCGTGTAAATTCAACAAATCTGTCTCTTTCTGAAAGGTCCTTGATTACTGATACATTGGCGAATCCGGCCTGTCTGAACACATCCGCAGTCTGCTCGCCAAGAGCCTCGTTGATTTCAACTATACCATAACCACCTTTCTTGAGCAATTTAGTAGCCCATTGAGCAACGGCTCTATAGAATATAAGAGGGTCATCATCTGCAACAAAGAGAGCAAGATGCGGCTCATGGTCCAGAACGTTTGTTCTCATCAAGGCCTTTTCCTTGTCCATTACGTATGGAGGATTGCTGACTATGATGTCAAACTGGCCAAGTTCTTTAGGCGCCTCCAAGACATCCGCCTTATAGAATTGCGGAGATTGAGCACCTGAGCGGGAGATTTCTTCTGCAAAGTCTTGGGTCGAGGCAACTCTAAGAGCACCATCAGAGATATCAACTGCAGCAACCTCTGCACCCGGCATTTCAAGAGCAATAGTCCATGCTATACAACCGCTGCCCGTACACATGTCGAGAACTTTGCAAGCTCGGTTAGCGAGGAAACGGTTAATTACAGTATTACAAAGCACCTCTGTTTCTGGACGAGGGATGAGTACATCTGGAGTTACATGAAATTGGCGGCCATAGAACCATGCTTTTCCTGTAACATATTGCAGCGGCTCACCTGCCGCCATGCGATTAAAATCTTTAAGGATTGCTTCTGCCTTTTCTGGAATAACCTCGTATTCCGGCTCCACTATATGTGTGTGCTTTTTAGTACCGATGGCCTCTTCCAAATAAGCAAAGACCATCTCGCCTGCTTCCCTTTCGGGATACAACGTCGAGACAGTCTCTTTTCCAATCCTTATCAGATCTGCTAGCTTCATTACGAATTTTCAATGATTGCTGTCAGGAAGTTGGTCATATCCAATCCAGCTGCACGTACCATTTGAGGAACCAGAGAAGCAGCGGTCATTCCCGGAATCGTATTTACCTCAAGGAAGTAAAGTCCGTCTTCTGCATTGATGTAATCCACTCTTACGATACCGGCACATCCAAGGTGAGCATAGATCTTCTTTGAAACCTCCTGAATCTTATCTCTGAGTGCCTCCGGAATCTCTGCAGGACATACCTCGCGGCTATGACCATTGTATTTTGCTTCATAGTCAAAGAACTCGTTTTCAGAAATGATCTCAATCACAGGAAGAGCCACGAGTTCCTTCCCATTATGATATACGGCACATGTAAGCTCTCTACCAACAATAGCACCCTCGGCAATGATCATATTGCCTTCACTGAAAGCATGTTCGACAGCCTTGTCAAAATCCTCGACTGACTTCACCTTTGTAACGCCGAAACTGCTGCCACCATCTGTAGGCTTAACGAACATCGGAAGCCCTAACTTCTCGACAGCTTTTGCTGCAAGGCCCTCTGTCGACTCTCCCTTTCTGATGAAGATATCATCTGCACATTTTACATAGTCGACATCTCTCAAATAGCTCTTGGTAGAGTACTTATCAAAGGTTATCGCTGCAACAAATGCATTACAGCCACTGTGAGGAATGCCTAGCATCTCAAGATAGCCCTGCATCAGACCGTTCTCTCCAGGAGTTCCGTGCTGCATGATATATGCGAAGTCAAACTTTACCTTCTGGTCATCGATCATAACAGAAAAATCTGTCTTGTCGATCTGTGGACGTGCATCCTGAGGGAAAACGAATCTCATAGAGTTACGTTTTCTGTAAGCAGCTACGCTCCATTTGCCTTCACGGGCAAAGATTTCATAGACATCATAAAGAAGTCCATCGATACGGGACGCTGTAAACTCACCACTACGGACTGATACCTGCCACTCTGATGAGTCGCTGCCGTAGATGACTGCGATTGTATTATATTTCATATTTCTGAAAGTTAGTTCTTTATTCTATGTCTGTTAACTTGGTGCGATTACGCTGGGCGGGCATAAATATGAAATATGTATACGTTACCCTATCCCTAAATCCCTTTCCTCGGGAAAGGGACTTGCCATCGCTTCGCTCAAAAGCCTGAAAGTTAGTTCTTTATTCTATGTCTGTTAACTTGGTGCGATTGCGCTGGGCGGGCTTAAATCGGGAAGCCCGTTTTCTACAAACTCCTGATTATTAACACTTTAGTCATTCATTGGCGGGTAAAAACGCCCACCAATCCAGAGTCAACGCACTGATTATCAAGAAGATACCAACAACGCACTACCTGTCGCATAAACGACACCTACTCACCAAACAGGTAGCGATGTTGTTCTGGAGTGAGGGTGTCGATTTCGCAACCCCAGAAAGCGAGCTTGCGGCGAGCAACCTCCTGGTCGATTTCGAGTGGAACATCATTAACCATGCAACCTGCCTCACGGCTTACTGTCTCGCGATTCTCCACAAGATACTTCGCGCTGAGTGCCTGGATAGCAAATGACATATCCATGATCTCAGCTGGGTGACCATCACCTGCTGCAAGATTCACAAGACGTCCCTCTGCGATGACATATACCTTGTTGCCATTTTCGAGAGTATAGCCTACGATATTCTTACGAGCCTCCTTAACTTCAGTTGCCATCTCACGAAGACCAGCCACATCAACCTCGCAATCAAAGTGACCTGCGTTGCAGCAGATAGCTCCGTCCTTCATCTTAAGGAAATGCTCCTTAACGATTACGCCGTCACATCCTGTCACTGTAACGAAAATATCTCCAAGCTCAGCAGCCTGATCCATCTTCATCACCTTGAATCCATCCATCACTGCCTCCAATGCCTTGATAGGATCAACCTCAGTTACGATTACCTCTGCTCCAAGACCCTTTGCTCTCATTGCTACACCCTTACCGCACCAGCCGTAACCTGCTACGACAACGTTCTTACCAGCTACAATCAAGTTAGTAGTTCTGTTGATACCATCCCATACAGACTGACCGGTACCATAACGGTTATCAAAAAGGTGTTTGCAGTCAGCATTGTTGACAAGCATCATCGGGAACTTAAGTTCGCCAGCCTTATTAAGCTGAATGAGTCTGAGGATACCAGTTGTAGTCTCCTCGCAACCACCGATTACGTTCGGAATAAGATCCTTGTACTCTGTGTGCATAAGGTTTACAAGGTCACCACCATCGTCGATGATGATATTTGGTCCTACCTCAAGAACGCGACGGATATGCTCCTCGTATTCCTGTGGAGTTGCGTTGTACCATGCATACACGTTAAGACCAGCCTGGACGAGTGCTGCTGCAATATCGTCCTGAGTTGAAAGAGGATTACTTCCTGTTACATACATCTCGGCACCACCTGCTGCGAGAACTTCACATAGATATGCGGTCTTAGCCTCGAGATGAACAGAGAGAGCCACCTTCAGACCCTTGAATGGAAGAGTCTTCGAAAACTCCTCTTCAAGAGAGTTAAGGAGTGGCATATGATGTCTTACCCAGTCGATTTTCAGTCTGCCGTCCTGCCAGAGCTGAGGATTTCTTATTTCACTTGTCATATATATTCATTTAGCGTCCGCAAAGATAGTTTTTTTATTTTGGCTTTTATGAATAGTTCGGTATTTTTGCATAGACTTAAAGTATTTGAAATGGGACTTTTAGATGGAAAGGTAGCCCTGATTACAGGAGCAGCGAGGGGAATCGGCAAGGCCATCGCCCTTAAGTATGCATCGGAAGGAGCTGACATTGCATTCACATACCATACGACAAGCGAGGCGGTGGTAGCAGAATTGGTAGGAGAGATTGAGGCTTTGGGAGTGAAGGTTCGTGCTTATCAGGCCAATGCCTCTGACTTTGCTTTGGCGCAGTCGCTTGCAGGAGAAATCCATAAGGAATTCGGACATATTGATATTTTGGTCAATAATGCAGGAATCACCCGAGACGGACTCATGATGCGAATGACTGAGGAGCAGTGGGACGAAGTTCTGAACACAAATCTAAAATCTGCGTTCAACTATATCCGTGCTTGCACTCCTATCATGGCTAGACAGAGAAGTGGAAGCATCATCAATGTTTCTTCGGTGGTTGGAGTTGCTGGAAATGCAGGACAGTGCAACTACTCAGCATCAAAGGCTGGCCTCATCGGCCTTGCAAAGTCTATTGCCAAAGAAATGGGACCGCGAGGTATTCGTGCCAATTGCATAGCACCTGGATTCATCGCCACAGACATGACTGCAGCGCTTGGAGAGTCTGTTCAGGACGAGCTGATTAAAACCATACCGCTTCGCCGAGGTGGCACACCGGAGGATGTCGCCAATGTGGCACTCTTCCTCGCCAGCGACCTGTCGTCGTATGTGAGCGGACAGGTAATTAACTGCTGCGGAGCAATGAGTTGCTAAACTATCCTTCTGTCATGCTGAACGACACACTGTCATGCTGAACGTAGTGAAGCATCTTCACACCCAGATCCTTCGCTAACGCTCAGGATGACAATGCTAACATTTCTATAACAATACGAAGATGAGAGAGGTTGAGGGGAAAGCACTAAAGGATATAGTCCAGTACGGCTTGAAGGCTGTGCTGGACCTTCTTGTTCCCAGGAGGTGCATTGTTTGTGAAAGTGCGTTGGCATCCTCAGAGAAGCACCTATGCAGAGAGTGCCTCGATGATATTCCGCACACATATTATTGGCTTCGCAAATTCAACCCAATGGCGGATAAGTTCAATGCACTTATTCAGGAGGAATTGGAGAGAATATCATTAGATGGAACGCATCCTTACCACGAGGAGTATGCATATGCAACAGCTCTGTTTTTCTATCGTGCCGACAGTGATTACAGCCATATTTCACGGCAGTTGAAATACCATAGTAACATCCCTGCAGGTAAGTTCTTCGGTCAGCAGCTCGGGGCTAGACTCGCTCGGGCGGAGCACCTGGCAGACGTAGACGCGGTCATCCCCATCCCACTTCATTGGACACGTAGATGGTCACGAGGATACAATCAGGCAGAGGTTATTGCTCGCGAAGTGGCCACGGCGTTGGGAGTGAATTTAAGGACTGACATTCTGGAGCGTTGCCGCAGAACACGCACACAGACCAAACTCTCTATCGAAGGCAAAGCGGCTAATGTGAAAGGTGCATTTCGAGTCAGACCAGACATAGTTCAAAGCTCTGGATCAGGCACGAAAAAAGCAGATGCTTCTGCCATCTCAGACCTGAAGCACCTGCTCATTATCGATGATATTTTCACTACCGGATCAACAGCCCTCGCCTGCTACTCTGCCCTGCGAGACACCTTCCCACCTTCCTTCCGAATCAGCATCGCTACTCTTGGTTTTGTGGGAGAGGCTTGACGCTTATTCTGTCGTATGGGATGAAGTAGAAGCGATGGATGTCTGTTGCTACCTTGTCAGAGGCTGCGATAATCGTGTTCGCCTTCTTGACTTTGATTCTTAGTCTATGGTGATGAAAATGTCTTTGAAGCCAGTTGTAGCGGTGACCACGATCAGACAAGAAACTAAGGTCACTAACTTCCACGACCCTGTTTCCTGATTCATCTTTATAGATCTTTGTCGGTTTCTGACGATTATTTCGCTTCTGACGTGCCATGTTACTAGTCAACAAACTTTACTTTTTCAGCAATACGAGGTTTTGCCTCCGGCTCTTCGTCAGCGTAGCCAAGACCTACGCAAAGGCAGAGCTCGTAGCCTTCACTGAAGCCGAGTTTCTCAAGATATGGTTTGCAGAGATCGTTATCTGTGAGGAATCTCACCGGGCTTCCGAGGCAGATAGAGCCAACACCCATAGACCATGCAGAGAGCATGATGTTCTCAGCCAACAATCCGCAGTCATAAGCCGAAAAGTCGTATGAAAGGTCACGTGCAATAAAAGTCATGACTGGAGCACCTCTGAAGCAATCTTTTGCAAAGCCGCCAGGAATGTCTGGATGAGCGTCTCCCATAGCCTTTGACATCTCAGCCATCAGCTCAGGATTATCCACTACGCGTACTTCCCAAGACTGCTTATTCTGTCCGTTAGGAGCATTGATTCCGCACTCCATAATTGCATTCAAAGTATCTCTTCCAACAGGAATCTGCTTATAGTTTCTGATACTGCGACGAGACATGATAGTTTCAACTACAGCATTAGTCTCAACCTCCTGCTGAGGAGTCTGGTTGCAAGCAACTGCCATTGCGAGGCAAGCACCTGCGATAACTGCTTTCGATGTTTTCATATTTTAAAATCTTTAGGATCCAACTCCACAAATATAACCTTTTGGGAGCAAAAACTCAATATTTGCTCCCGTTTGTATCCATTTTGCGCCCGATATGTACAAGGTGTATCCTAATCAGTATACAAGTTGGCCAAACCCACAAAACTAAAATCCCTCTTAGAAGAAATTCCAAGAGGGATTGATGTGCTTCGGACGGGAATCGAACCCGTACGGGCATTGCTGCCCACGGGATTTTAAGTCCCGCGTGTCTACCTATTCCACCACCAAAGCGATCCGGATGCAAAGATACAAAAATTTCGCTATTTCGTATAAATTTGGTGGTTTTCTTGACGTTACAAATGTTAACCATCAGGACAAAACACGCATTTTAAATGCCTCTGGCAGTCTTTTAATCATCTGAGAGCCACATATTAAATTTTATTATGTTTGCGGGGCGGAGTACATCTGTAAACGAAAAATATGATATATTTGCATAGAATTACATAGAAATAAAATAGAAACGAAATATGAAAGTAGCAGTAGTAGGTGCCACAGGACTAGTCGGCACAAGAATGTTGGAAGTGCTCGCAGAGAGAAACTTCCCTGTAACAGAGCTTATTCCTGTTGCATCAGCAAAATCAGTGGGTAGAAAGATTACATTCCAGGGTAAAGAGTGGACAGTTCTCAGTGCAGAAGATGCAATCGCAGCACGCCCTGACCTTGCGCTTTTCTCAGCAGGTGGAAGCACCTCAGCAGAGCTCGCACCAAAGTTTGCAGAGGTAGGAACAAGAGTCGTGGACAACTCTTCTCAGTGGAGGATGGACCCAACCAAGAAGCTTGTGGTTCCAGAAGTAAACGGAGACGTTCTCGAAGAGTCAGACTATATCATCGCTAACCCCAACTGTTCGACAATCCAGATGCTCCTTCCTTTGTGGCCACTCCACAAGGCATACAAGATCAAGCGTATCGTTGTGTCAACTTACCAGTCAGTAACTGGAACAGGCTACAAGGCAATGGACCAGATGACAGCAGAAAGAGCCGGTGGAAAGTGGGGCGAATATCCAGCAGTTTATCCACATCCGATCGACCAGAACATCCTTCCTCATATTGACTCATTCCTCGAGACAGGTTACACAAAGGAGGAAATGAAGATGGTTAACGAGACTCATAAGATCTTCGCCGACGACAGCATCGGAGTTTCTCCTACAACAGTTCGTGTTCCAGTTCAGGGAGGACACTCAGAGTCTATCAACCTTGAGTTCGAGAAGGAGTTCACACTTGAAGACGTTCGCAAGATGATGGAGGAAACTCCAGGCGTAACTCTTCAGGACGATCCAACAAACTGCGTATACCCAATGCCTCTCTATGCTTGGGGTAAGAATGACGTATTCGTAGGACGCTTCCGCAAAGACCCTTCTGTCAAGTCTGGACTTAACTTCTGGTGCGTTGCAGACAACCTTCGCAAGGGTGCTGCAACAAATGCGGTACAGATTGCTGAGAAGCTCATCGAAAAAGGTTTCCTTCCAAAAGAGTAATAATAATGAAGACGCTTACAGCAAAATATCTTCCCGGCATTGAGAACTTGACCGAGGAAGAAATCTTCAACGAGCTCCACCTTGTTGACAGACACGAAATCGATTGTGTTAATTGGAAGGACTATCCTTATGCTCCAGAGGTTGGATTCCACCTTGCATTCTCAGACAAGGTACTTGCAGTACTTTTTGAGGTAAATGAGAATCATGTAAAGGCTGTCACACTTGAAAACAACGGCCCAGTATGGGAAGACAGCTGCGTGGAGTTCTTCATCGGCAACCCAGCAGGAGAAGGATATTTCAACTTCGAGATGAACTGTATTGGCGCAGTGCTCGCTGCAAAAAGAAAATCTAAAGCAGACGCACAGCACTTTGGTCCAGAGATCATGAGCCAGATCCGCAACTTCGGGTCACTTAAACACGAGGCTATCGACATCCAGCAGGATGGCCAGAGCTGGTGGAGAGTAGAGCTCATCCCATTCTCAGTTCTAGGACTTGAAGAAGCACCTGCATCACTTCGAGGAAACTTCTACAAATGTGGAGACAATTGCGCTCAGACACATTTCCTCAGCTGGTCGGAAATCGGACTGCCGCAGCCAAATTTCCATTGTCCAGATTATTTCGGAGAGATTCAGCTTACACGATAAAAGAATGAGGCTAGCATTTGCTAGCCTCATTTATTATTTCAATGGTTCAGGATGGGCATTGAAGTTCCTGAAGTCGTAGTAGTAGACTCCCCTCTTGTCCAAATAGAGATACTCTTTCTCGAGTCTTCTCAGAAAGTCATCGTAATTGATATTCTCTTCGATGCTCCACGCCTTCTCTGCTGTTGCTATAGCACGAGGAAAGACCATATAGTCCAATCGCTTTGGAGTAACGACATACTCAGTCCAAAGATTTGCCTGAACTCCAATCAAGCTTGAATGCTCAGGGAACTTATAATCATATAGTTTCTTCATCGGATTATACACTCCCTTTGACACAAGATGTCCCTTTGTACATCTGCTATCCTGCGCATAGTCGAGATAGAACGCCCTCCATGTGCAGATAATGGTCTTGAATCCCTCAGAAAGGCTCTTTTCCAAAGTCTCGGTATGGGTTCCGCGCCACCAATGGATAACCGTCTTATCCTTGTCCATATCACCATTCAGCACCTCATCCCAAGCAACGATGATCTTGCCTGTCTTATTTACAATCTTGCTGAATCGCGTCTCAAAATACTTCTGGATATCATCATAAGACTTGATCTTCTTCTTCCTCATGAAAGGAGGAATATCAGATCTCTGACGCCATCCCTCAGTTGACACCTCGTCACCTCCAATATGGATATAACGGCCAGGAAAGAGATCTGCGAGTTCAGTCATGATTGTCTCAAGGACTTCATACAATTTCTCACTTGCAGGATTAACAGTGCTCTTACCTGCATACAGGTCCGGGAAGGCTCTTCCAAAGGCTTTTGCGTGTCCAGGCATATCAATCTCAGGGATAATCTCTATATGCCTTTCAGCAGCATATTTAACGACTTCTCGGATTTCATCCTGAGTATAGTAGCGGGCAGGAGCAGTCTTATCAGAGTGACATCCAACGCCGCCCACAGTACATAGCTCAGGATAAGCCTTGATCTCCACTCTCCAGCCTTGATTATCTGACAGATGCCAATGCAATCTGTTGAGCTTGTATCTGGACATCAAATCTATCAGTTCCTTCACTTCTTCCTTTCCGAAGAAATGACGAGACTCATCGAGCATCAGTCCTCTCCACTCGAAACGAGGCGCATCCTTGATAACTCCACAGTACATAACATCATCATCCGCAAGCTGAGCAAGGGTCTGGTGAGCATAGAATTTTCCAGCCTCGTCAGAATGCTTGATAATAATCAGATTCTGATTGATCTGCAGTTCATACGCCTCTGCAGGGAGATCATATTCCTGAACATATAAGATATTACCCAGGTAATCCTTATCAAACACAGTTTCTGTCATCTGGACAGACTGGGGAGCAGGAATAACATTAGCAGCATCTGCGAAACAAATGCTGCTAATAAGTAAAATGAATGTATATAATTTTTTCACGATGTTCAGAATGACATTATTTTGCCAACTGCTTTGAAATAGAATTCAGAAGCGCCTGAGCCTGATCAACCATCTCATACCAAGGAAGAGAAGTATCAGTCAGCTTAAGAGATGCCATCTTCTCAAGGTGCTCTTCAAGCGGCTGAAGCGCTGGATTTCCTGCATATTTCTTACGAAGGATATGCATCTTCTCATACGCCTCGATTCCATCTCTAAAGCGCTCGAAACGCATTGTAGATCTAGCGTATGGATAAACCTGGAATGTATCACCAGATCCCCATCTACGGAAGCGGGAGTCATACTCTGGGCGAGCTGGCCATGAATTGTATGCCCATCTTAGCTGTCCGTCATAATCCTTTGAAAGAGCATGCCAGCTGAGAAGTTCTGACTCCCAAGGCTGAGAGAATGTCCATGTGTTAGGGAAGAAGGTGCTGCAGCAGACATAGAATGTTGTAACATAACCTTTCGCTCTACGCTCATCGATTTCCTCCTGTGTCAAGTAGAGCTGTCTCTGAGCCACGCAGCAGTCGCGGACATTCTGAATTCGACGATATGACGCATGGTTATCTGCCATTGCAAATCCAAGTTCAGGAGCATATTTATTCATCACATTGATAACAACCTCCATATCCTCTGGAGCTCTCTCATCAGCTGCAATGTTTGTAATCTCAAGCCATCCTTTCTCCTTAAGATGCTTTACAAAATCAGTAAGGAACGGCCCCCAAAGACTCTCAAAATCTTTGTGCTGTGGACCACGTGACTTCTCAACAAAGACACCTGTCTTCTCCTCATACCAGCAGATTCTGTTATTCCAAGGAAGCATAGAGTAGCAATTGATCTGCTTCTTTACGCCAAGACTCATCATCACCTCAACATACTTGTCAAAAGCAGTATAGTCATAGCTCCAGCTACCATCCTTCTTATGAGTCCAGATAATCATGCTCTCATAGTCATCAAAGCACTGTGAACCCCATGGGTCACGATTGAGGGTAGCTGTAATCACCTTCTGACCAGCATTCGCAAGCTGAGCCATCTCTTCCTTGATTGCAGCAAAGTGCTCATCACTCCACAACTCAAGGTTTCTGATACGTGCGATTGCAGAAGGATGCTGCCACAGGTCAAGGTGATAGCCCCACTGATCCGCTGTTGGAAGAGTCTGATCGATTACCTCAAGTTCGAAAGGAAGAGTCACCTTTGCACCCTTTGCAGTAACCTCAACTGATGACTTATAAACTCCTGGCTTTGCATTCTGTGGGATATCAACCGTAATCCACACCGGACGGACTGTCTTTGCATCCATATTGAATACTTTAAGAGAGTCAAGCATATCTGGTGCAAGAATCATCGGATGAAGAGGACCTCTCTCGCAACGACAGTTTTCGCCTCCTTCGTCAGCAAGTGTATATCTTACGAAACGAGCCTGAGCTGCACCAGCACTGATCTTTCCGCTTTCGCCTACAAAATCCTTAACCTTGCACTGAATGCCATTGAGTCCTGTGCCGCTCCAAAGGAGGAACTGGGCAGAAACTCTTTCGCCTTTCCACCCGTCTACACTGCATTTATCTGCACTTGGAACAGGTACCTCACTGCGAGAATACAATGAGTCCGCAGACACCCACTGTGCCTTAAGCTTTCCAACTGTTCCCCATTCAGCAACGCTTCTCTCTGAAACAGGAACAGGATCTGCAGCCTCTTTATAAGTGACGAACTTCTGCGCATTTGCATAAACTGCAGAAGCCAACAGACAAGCAATAGATAAAACCTTAATCTTCATAGTAGCTTACTTTAGGATTTTCTGAATGACTTCCTCCATTACATAGTATCCCTCAAGGTTAGGGTGCACTGGATCTCTCTGGTACTCTTTCTTAAGTCCTCCCTTACCATCATTCATCACAGAATAATAATCTGCGTATTTGAAGCCGTTTGCCTTAGCGTATGCGCGAATTCTATCGTTAAGTTCGTTGATTGAGCTTATTGCTCTTTCTGGAGTCACCTCCCAAGACCATCTGAATTTTTCCGCAGGAAGAACAGAGCAAAGAACCACCTTAATCTTATTCGCCTTAGCAATCTGAGCCATTGAGATGATGTTCTCCATGATATGGTCGATGGAAATGTAACCCTTGTTCATCGCAATATCATTTGTACCGGCAAGAATAACCACTGTCTCAGGCTTATGGTTAACTACGTCAGCCTGGAAACGTGCGAGCATCTGAGTTGTCACCTGACCGCTGATTCCTCGTCCGAGATAATTGTTCTCAGTGAAGAAGTCTGAGTGTAATCTGTACCAGCCATCTGTAAGTGAATCACCAATGAATACCGCCTTCGGCTTCTTGGTTACCTCCTTGTTCTTCTGCTCATAACGTCCGTACTGAGACCAATCCTCAGGAGATCTCATAAAAGGAAGCTCAACGTAGGCTGTCACCGGATGATGATCAGAAATTACCTTTCTCACATGCTGAACAACACCCTCCTTACCCTGCTTGATCTGCTCAAGGGCCTCCTCTGACAATTCAATAGGATTCCAATAGCTATGTGTCAAAACTCCGTATTTGTGCACCTTGAACTGTGGAGAAACGAAGATATGGTCGATACGTGCATCAGTCTTGAATGCAGTATTGAAGAAGTTCATTGAACCAGTTTCTGCCATAGTATGCTTTGCAAGATGATAAGAATCCTTAAGCATACCAGAGTCTGTAATAGTAGTATAAGCTTCGCTGTACTGGTCTGAGTTGAAGTCACCGGTCAAAATATATGGTTCATCACCACAAATCTCCTTAATCTTGGCCAATACAAGCTTTGCACTCTCTCTACGAGCTTCTACACCTCTGTGATCCATGTGGAGGTTGAAGAACCAGAACTTCCACTTAGTGTTCTTATCCTCAAATCTTCCCCATGTACAGATTCTTGGAATATTTGCATCCCAGCCTTTTGAGCCTGCTACTTCAGGAGTCTGTGAAAGCCAGAACTGTCCACTCTCAAGACATTTGATTCTAGCCTTGCGATAAAAGATTGGAGAATACTCGCCCTTTGTCGCACCATCGGTTCTGCCTGAGCCAATGTACTCATAGCCATCAAGGTTCTGCATCAGGTCATTTACCTGATTGACCAATACCTCCTGAACGCCGAAAATATCCCAACCTTCATAATTGATCAGATCGAACACATGCTGTGAACGAGCTGCCCATCCATCACCCCTAGGCACGTCCTTCTTAGTGTCATAACGCAAGTTGAACTGTCCTACATTGATGTATGACTGAGCTGACAATGAGATTGCTGCAACAAAAAGCAGCGATAGTGTAAATACTCTTTTCATTATTTAGATATTATTTAAATCCCTTTGCGATCTTCTGATAACCTGCACCATTCGGATGGAGACCATCTGTAAACAAAGACTCGTCAACCTTACCATCCTTGAGCAAGAATCCCTTTCCCTGATCCTTGAACTTAAGGTCATTTTCCTTTGCCATTGCGCGCAATCTGACATTAAGCTGCTCCACTCTGTCCTCTCTACCCCTTCTTGGAAGAACTGCCATTACAGTAATCTCTGCCTCAGGCAAACGAGCACGTACTGCCTTTGCGAAGAATGCGATACCTTCAGCGATCTCGTCGTCTGAAGCACCTGCAGTAATGTTATTTGTTCCGATAGCAATGAATACCTTATCCGCAGTAACTCCATCAAGTTCGCCGTGATATACTCGCCACAAAAGGTTCTCTACTCTATCATGGCCATAGCCAAGATTTAGAGACTCACCTGGCAATGCTTCCCAAGTGTCTGTACCTCTCTGTGCTGGAGCACCTGGAGCACCACCCCAGAAATGCATGATGGAATCTCCGAAGATAATTCTCTTGTAATGTTTCTTCTCTGTATTCTTGAGGATTGAGAGATGTCTGTCCATCCAGTTATAGCTGTCACGCTGCTGAACTACTGGCTGCTGCGTCTGCATTGCTCCCACTGGCTCATTGAGAATTTCACGGAGGATCTTCTCGTAAGCGTTTGCATATGCTACCATACCCACATCTGAAGGATGTACGCCTTCAACTGTTCCGTCAGCAGGAAGATTGATCTGCTCATGAGAGAGATGGAACAAATGAGGCACACCCTCCTGCTGAAGGATCTTATATGCCTCAGCCATTGCATCCCAAGCTCTCTTCTCCATATCACGCTGTTTTGCGTAAGCCTTGCCATGAGGATAGCCAAGGTGATCTACAAGGAGAATTGGAGTTTCTGCGCGCTTCTTGCGAATCTGATGTACGGCCTGAAGAATAGTATCTCTAAGCTGCTCATACTCAAGTGAGCATGCATTAGGCATAGCATCGATCATATAAACCTTCGCGTCAATATCTGAAATCACATCGATTACAGGAGCCTCCAAATAAGCCAAGCCTGAGAATCCGAGATTCAAGATCGGGTGTCCAAGTCTGCGGCTGACAATATTTGTCCAAGCCATTGCAGGACGAGAAGCACATGCTCCCTGACAGATAGATGAACCATAAGCTACGATCGGAAGTGTTTCCGGTGCCTCCTCAAAGCGGAATTTTGCACCTTCCTCTGTTCCAATCTCCATCCATGTAACCTCATTATACAAAGGAAGATAGAGAGTAAATCTCTTCTCACCCTTGCGAGTGTTAGCGATTTCAACAGGAGCGAACTTATATGTCACAGTGTCGCGGAAAGAATACTTTCCTGGTACCCATACCTCGTTACCATTCTTATCGTATGAGTACATATCTACTCCTGATACACCTGTAGCAGGCATATGAGGCATTGCATGAGATGTCTTCACTGTATAACGGACAGTAATCTCCTTGGCATTGGTGCGGAATACGATATTCTCACCGGCACTTCTTGTAGACTGTGCCCAAAGTCTGCTGTTTACCTTCTCCTTGACATAGCTTGGAAAACGCTGATAAAAGCCATCACGCTCCTGATCAATAAAGGTGCGGCCTCTGACTACATTTCCTGAAGCTTCTGCTGGATTATACCATACTTTCTGAGCGAATGCTACCTGTGCCATAAAACATAGCACAAAAAGGCTGATGCAAGAAAGGAATCTTTTCATATAATTTAAGTTTAATTGAGATAAACAATGATGTACCAGAAAATGCACACTGCTGCGATTGTCTTGATGCCTGTACCAAGGATGAATCCGAGGAATGAACCTACTGCTGCCTTAAAAGCCTCATCTCCTTTTTTATTGGCCACAACAAGCTCTGCAATCAGAGCACCCAGGAAGGCACCTAGAATCATTCCGATCGGAGTAAAGATAATACCGAAGATCATTCCATAAATCGAACCTTTTTCGGCATATTTGCTTCCACCCATCTTCTTGGTAATGATCGGAGGAACAAGATAGTCCAGAACTGTAACAGCGACCACAATAACTGCCCAGACAATAAGAATGGTCAATGAGAGAGGATCTCCTGCGCTATTTGTACCATTGCCCCAGATATACAGGGCCAACATACCAAGCCAACTGATTGGCACTCCAGGGAGTCCAGGAAGAATGCTGCCGACAATTCCTATAATACCGGCAACAACAGCGATTATTTCAATTGCTAGTTCCATAGTCCTATTCGTTAGCCATGATTGCTTCAATATCAGCAGACTTGATTGGAAGGCGATGAGGGCCAAGGCGACGAGCGCCATCTGCTGTGATAAGGATATCGTCCTCAAGGCGGATTCCACCGAAGTCGTAGTACTCAGCAAGCTTCGCATAATTTACAAAGCCCTTGTCAGTACCGTCTCTCTTCCACTGCTCGATCAATGCAGGAATAAAATAGATGCCAGGCTCATCTGTCACCACATGTCCAGGCACCAGACGACGAGCCATACGAAGGTTGCCAAGACCAAGCAATGGAGAACGCTTCTGATCATCATCATAACCCACATAATTCTCTCCCAAATCCTCCATATCATGAACGTCCATACCCATATTGTGTCCTAGGCCATGAGGCATGAACAATCCTGAAATACCACATGCTACCATCTCATCAACATCTCCGCGAACAAAATCAAGAGACTTGAGCTGATCGAGCATATAACGTACAGTAGCAAGATGAACCTCCCAATATGATGTTCCTGGCTTTGTAAGGCTGTACGCAAGTTCATTTGCCTGCTCTACGATATCATAGATTTCACGCTGTTTTGTCGTGAATTTACCGCTACAAGGATATGTTCTTGTAAAATCTGAAGCATAGTAAGAATTGCTCTGCGCACCAGCGTCCACTACAAGCAGACGACCAGGAGTGATGATCTGATGATGTGAGTGATTGTGAAGAGTCTCACCATTCTGGGAAAGGATGGTAGTGAATGAAGTTCCCCATCCTTTTGAAAGCGTAATACCCTCCATGCGGCCCACGATTTCCTGCTCAAGCACGCCTGGCTTACATCCACGACGGGCCTCTGTATGCATGAGATATCCGATCTCGGCCGCCTTATCAAGCTCATCGATCTCGCATTGTTCCTTAATGAGACGCAGGGCGACAACTGACTTCACAAGTTCAAGAGAAGCGTGACGACCACAATCCTCTGCCATTGGAGCCACCTTACGGACAGCATCAGTTGAAATGCCTGTGAGATAAGCAAGCTTCATTACATTATAGTAACGAGCTGGCGGAAGGAAATGCACCGGACGACCAGCAGCAACTGCAGCAGCTATAGCCTTGTCAAACTCAGCCAATGGAGCTGTAGAAGGACATCCTATTGCCTCTCCCTTTGAAGCAACAGACGGCTGTGGGCCCATCCATACGATATCATCGATATCTACATCATTACCATATAGGCACTCTGCACCACTATCAAGATCAAGCACAGCGGCGAACCAAGGCTCATCAATACCCCAGAAATACATGAAATTACTATCCTGACGGAACTTGTAATCATTTCCACGATAATTCATCGCAGCATCAACGTTACCGACAAAAACAGCAATTCCCTTATCGCCAGAAAGACGCATCGCCATACCTTCTGTCAAGGCACGGCGACGGTTTACGTATACTTTTGATTCAAACATAATTCTAGTGTTATTATATCTTTGCAAAAATAATAAACTAGATGCTCAAAACAAAAATAAGCACCTATGGAATAAACCATAAGTGCTTTATTTTTTGTGGTCCCACCAGGGCTTGAACCTGGGACCCCCTGATTATGAGTCAGGTGCTACTAACCAACTGAGCTATAGGACCAATATCATATTATTTTGCTGTGGTTCGGAGTGGTTACCGAACCACATTGCAAATATAATACTTTTTCGATTAGTTAAGCTTGATTTCAACCTCAACACCTGAAGAAAGTTCGAGCTTCATAAGAGCATCAACAGTCTTAGGAGTTGACTCGTAAATGTCAAGAAGACGGCAGTATGAGTTGAGCTCGAACTGCTCACGTGACTTCTTGTTTACGAAAGTCGAGCGGTTAACAGTGAAGATCTTCTTGTTGGTTGGAAGCGGAATAGGTCCGTTCACGCGAGCGCCTGTTGCAGACACTGTATCAACGATCTTCTTTGCTGACTTGTCAACAAGCATGTGATCGAATGATTTGAGTTTAATTCTAATTACTTGGCTCATATCAAATTTCGTTGAATTCAGTTAAACAATTATTCGTCATCGTCGGCCTTGTATCCACTCTTCTCGATAACCTCCTTAGCGAGTCCAGCTGGAACCTCAGCATAGTGGTCGAATGTCATTGTGCTAGTTGCACGACCTGAAGAAATGGTACGGAGGATAGTTACGTAACCGAACTGCTCTGCGAGTGGAACGTATGCCTTAACGATACGTGCTCCGAGAGTTGAGTCCATTGCGTTGATCTGTCCACGGCGACGGTTAAGGTCACCTACGATATCTCCCATGTAATCCTCTGGAGTAACAACTTCGAGGCTCATGATAGGCTCGAGGAGAACTGGTCTTGCCTTAGGACAAGCGTGACGGAATGCGAGACGTGCTGCAAGCTCGAATGAGAGCTGGTCAGAGTCTACTGGGTGGAATGAACCATCCTTAAGAGTAACCTTAAGTGAAGGAACCTCGTAACCTGCGAGAACACCGTTAGCCATTGCTGACTTGAAGCCCTTCTCAACAGATGGGATGAATTCCTTAGGAACGTTACCACCCTTCACCTCGTCAACGAACTGAAGTCCTGTTACGC
>JAFYVM010000021.1 GCA_017549145.1 Bacteroidales bacterium | reverse complement strand
TGCCTTCTTGAGTGTGTCAAGTGCAAGCTGCATCTGATCATCCTCGCAAAGTGAGCGACCGATCTGGCCACCCTGAGCCTTTCTGAATGTGTAAACCATACCACCACCGATGATCATGTTGTCAACTGCGTCGAAAAGCTTCTCGATGATAGTGATCTTAGAAGATACCTTTGCACCACCTACGATAGCAGTTACTGGATGCTCAGGAGTTTTAAGAACGTGGTCAATAGCCTTGATCTCGCCTTCCATTACATAACCGAACATCTTGTCGTTAGGGAAGTACTCAGCGATAAGAGCTGTAGAAGCATGTGCACGGTGTGCAGTACCGAATGCGTCGTTGATGTAGCAGTCAGCGTAAGAAGCAAGTTTCTTAACGAACTCCTTCTGGTTCTCCTTTACAACTGCCTTAGCAGCTTTCTTCTCCTCTTCTGTAGCGAACTCACCTCTTGGCTTGCCCTCCTCCTCAGCATAGAAACGGAGGTTCTCAAGTACGAGGCACTCACCCATCTTAAGAGCAGCAACCTGCTCGTCAGCTGCCTGACAATCGTCAGCGAACTTCACTGGTGCGCCGAGGAGCTCCTCAACACGACCAAGGATGTGCTTGAGAGAGAACTTCTCAGTAACTCCCTTTGGACGTCCAAGGTGAGACATAACAATCACAGCACCACCTTTCTCAAGAACCTTCTTAAGAGTAGGGATAGCTGCACGGATACGTGTGTCATCTGTGATTTCCATGTTTGCGTTAAGCGGAACATTGAAGTCTACACGAACGATGGCCTTCTTGCCAGCGAAATCGTAATTGTCAATAAACTGTTGCATAATGTTATATAAATGTATTTGTTAATTATTTCCGTCTAAAACCGAGCAAATTTAGCAATTTTCGGGGAAATACAAGAATTTACATATCTTTGCAGTCAGAAAAACGGTATCACTGCCTTAAAGCACAAAATTATGATGACAATTGAAAGTCCAGGTGCATTCTGGAAAGACTACGAACTGATCGATTCCGGCAATTTTGAAAAGCTCGAAAGATTCGGCCCATTCATTATGGCAAGGCCGGAGCCTAAGGCTTTGTGGGACAAGTCATTGTCAGACGGAGAGTGGAATAAGATGATCCACACTCGCTTCAAGACAGGTGCAGGTTTTGGAAAGGCCGGTAAGGAAGATAGCGGTACATGGGAGCGCAAGAGAAAGATGGATGACCAGTGGTACATCCGCTACAATGGCGCACAGGAAGGCCTCAACTTCTCACTCCGCCTTGGCCTTACTTCGTTCAAGCATGTAGGATGCTTCCCAGAGCAGTCATCAAACTGGGAATACATCTACAAGCAGACACGAGCTCTTGTTGAGAAAGCCGAGGCAGAGGGTAAACCAAAACCAAAGGTTCTTAATCTATTCGCATATACTGGAGCCGCATCGCTCGCAGCTAAGGCTGCAGGAGCAGACGTAACTCACCTGGATTCTGTACGCCAGGTTGTTACATGGGCTCGCGGAAACATGGAGGCAAGCCGCCTTGACAACATCAGATGGATCGTTGAAGACGCTCTAAAATTCGCTCGTCGCGAAGCTAAGAGAGGCAATACGTATCAGGGAATCATCCTTGACCCGCCAGCATACGGACATGGTCCTGACGGTGAGAAATGGAAACTTGACGAGTGTCTCAATGAGATGCTTCAGTGTGTGGCAGCCATTCTTGCTCCACAAGACAGCTTCATGGTCCTCAACCTCTATTCTAACGGCTATTCTGCCGTACTCGGAGAGACTATTGTAAAGCAGGCATTCTGCCTTAAAAACGCATACAAGTCCCTCGATTTCGGGGAACTTGTATTACGTGATTCTTACGGCAAGAATTTGCCGTTAAGTGTATTTGTACGCTTAGCGAGATAGTTCCTCAAAACGAGCAACCAATTCATCAACCAGTTCCTTGCTACCTCCGTCTGAGGCAACCTGGGCAATATTTTCGAGATAGGTATATACTTTCTCGAACTCTTGTGATGCGTAGTCTGAGTAACCTCCGAAGAACGTCAACGACATCATAAGCGGATCAACCATTCTACGAAGCAGATCCTCTGCCTTATCAGAAGCACCGGCTGCATAGTAAGCCTCAGCCATACCGATGACCATATACTCGTTAATGAATCCAAGATATGTGATATCAAGCGGATAGTTTTCCTCCGGAACACATTCCTGACACATATCAAGCAGTTCTATAGCTCTCTCCTTATCACCGACCTTAAGCATTTCCCAAGCGGCATTTACAAAGATCTGTCTCTGCGAAAGCACACCGCAGAAAGTATAGAAGTTCTGATAATCAACGAAGTAATCAGTTCTCTTGAGGGCATCCCAAGTATATACGTTCTTGATCTTATTGTAAAGATCCTCTGCATCAGCAAAACCAATATCAGTGCTCTTCATCCTATTCTTGATAGGAACAAATCTATAAGAGAATCCATCATACATCAAATATTCCTTCTGACCCACATTGATATCTCCACCCATGCTCAAAAGGCTGATCGGACGATCCCACTGGTAGTTAGAAAGAAGGTCGAGCATGAAGATTTCCGGCTTAGTAAGATAGTCCTTATCCTTTGGAATAGAAAGCACGATCTCATCAGGAATCATATCAGAATACTTCTCATCCAGGATTCCGTACTTGATGATATTTTCCTTGTTGACAGGGATAGAGAACTTACGTGAGAGAATATAATCTACAGTTCTGCCACTCTGCAAAGGAAGTTTAGCTTCCGGATGACGGAACACACGCATAACATCTGCAAGAGGCACGATTGTGTCACGTGTATCATATATATATACGTATTCGTTGGTACCATAGAGATACTGATTCTGGCCGACCTGAAGATCAAGTGGCGCAGACTCATTTACAGCATACTTCATCTGGTCGATATGCCAGTCTGTTCCAAGAAGCGAAGTATTACATATACGTACATCAGGGCGCACATTCTCTACCTCCTGAGCATACCAGAGAGGGAAGGTATCATTATCTCCGTGAGTGATGAGAATACCATTCTGGCCTACAGAATTAAGGTAATTCTTCGCCATCTCAACTGCTGTATAACGATTGCTTCTGTCATGATCATCCCAGTTTTCTGCTGCCATGAGGGCAGGAACACCAAGACACACTGCTGTGATAGCAGATGCTGTAATGACCTCACAAGACTTACCCTTACGCTCTGCGTTGCAGCCTCTCTCCTTGATCCAAGAATAAAGTGCAGCCACAGCAAGACCAATCCAGATAGAGAACGAATAGAACGAACCGGCATAAGCATAGTCGCGCTCACGTACCTGATATGGCGGCTGATTAAGGTAAATCACGACAGCGATACCAGTCATAAAGAACATTAGGAATGTCAACCAGCATCCGCGCTTATCTCTTGCAAACTGGAAGAAGAGTCCAAGAAGTCCCAACAGCAAAGGAAGCATGTAGTAATGGTTCTTTGCCTTATTATTTAATAGGTAATCAGGGGCATCTGACTGATCTCCAAGACGGATATTATCAATAAATGGAATTCCTGACTCCCAGTTTCCGGCAAAGATATCTCCCGGAGAAGGGCTATGGATATCGTTCTGACGACCAGCAAAGTTCCACATAAAGTAGCGCCAGTACATCCAGTTCATCTGATAGTCGAAGAAGAATGCGAGATTCTGGAAGAATGTCGGCTTGCTATGCTGAGCACCTGCCACTTTCTTTCCACCACCATTCATATATGACTGATAGAATCTGATGAATCTCTGGTCACCACCATTCCACATACGAGGAAAAAGCATCTTTCCAGAGCTCTCATACACGATTTCGCCAGGACCATCTGTCTTGATATATTTATCTCCCATCGGAGCCCAGTACTTAGTACGCTTGATCTCATATGGAGCATCGAAATACTGTCCATACACGAGAGGAGTACTTCCGTACTGCTCACGGCTGAGGTAACGCACCAGTGTAAAAGGATTATCTGGCTGATACTCGTTTGTCGGAGTCTTTGCGCTTGAACGGATGATTACAATCGAGAACAGCGAGAATCCGATTACAATCACAGTAAAGCACAACAATACGGTGTTAGCAAACACCTGCTGCTTCTTCATAGTCTTAAAGAGACCCCAGAAGCAAAGTCCGAGAAGAACAAGCATAAAGAAGGCGGCGCCGCTATTGAAAGGAAGGCCTAAAGTATTGACAAAGAACAAGTCAAACTGTGCAGCAATCTTTGGCAAATATGGAATGATTCCAAAGAGTACAATCGCAAGAATCACCACTGATACGAGGAAAATCTTCACATATTCCCACATTGAATAGTGTCCGTTCTCCCTCTGCTTGTAGTAGAACAGAAATACAAGGGCAGGAATAGCGAGGAGATTCAAAAGGTGAATTCCGACAGATAGACCCATCAGGAAAGAAATGAGCACAATCCATCTGTTTGCATACGGAGTCTCTGCCTGCTCATACCACTTGATCATTGCCCAGAACACCATTGCAGTGAAGAGCGAGGACATCGCATATACCTCACCCTCAACTGCTGAGAACCAGAATGTATCACTGAAGCAATATGCAAGAGCACCGACAGCACCTGACCCAAAGATTGCAATTGCCTTCGAAAGAGAGTAAGTTCCATCCTCTGATGGCTTGATAAGTCTCTTCGCGAAGAATACGATTGTCAGATAAAGGAAGAATATAGTGAGTGCAGAGCACACTGCGTTCATTGCATTAACTGCAACTGCCGCATGCATATTGTCTGTAAACATTGTGAAGAACCTTGCAAAGAGCTGGAATACAGGGTTTCCCGGAGGGTGACCCACCTCTAGCTTATATGAAGAAGCGATAAACTCTCCACAATCCCAGAAGGATGCAGTAGGCTCAATTGTAAGAAGATAGGTCAGAGCAGCTATTACAAACACAGCTGCAGCTGTAATCCTATTCCAAAGTGTAAATTTCTTTTCTAGCATATATATAATTAGTATAACGTCTTAAAACTGACAAATATACGACGATAATAGCTATATTTGCAAAAAATAATTCGTGCTATGGCTGACAACGATTGGAAAAAGAGACTCGGAGTCGTATTCTCCACCAACCCGGACTTCGTTTACGAGGAAGAAGCGGAGGCGGAGCCTACAACTATTGAGCCACAGAAACAGAACCTGATTGTCACTATTGACAGAAAAGGTAGAGGCGGAAAACAAGTTACATTGGTAACTGGTTTTATCGGCACATCAGATGACCTGGCAGAGCTAGGCAGAGCCCTAAAGGTAAAGTGCGGAGTAGGCGGTAGCGCAAAGGACGGAGAAATTACCATTCAAGGAGACTTCAGAGATAGAGTCGTATCTCTCCTGAAGGATATGGGATATAGAGCGAAAAGAGGTAACTAATGATTCAATCTGTAGAAAATGCATTTCACAGCAGCGAGTTAATGCTCGCGCTGGAACCAACAGAATCCACAATCAACATCAGTCATGAGTGTGGATTTTTCTACATGTTTCTGGCAATCGCCGTCATTCTATTCATTACGCAAATCAGAACAGTCTTAGAAATTATTCCTTCACTTCTGGCAACAGCCATAAGATGGAAGGAAAGTCTCAACCTTGAAGCAAGTGTCAGACTTAGCCGAGACAGAGATCTTGTAGCCATCTGCTCTATTATTCCATTCTGCCTTACTGCATATTCCTTCAATTTGTATGAGCCAACATGGATGGAGGCTCTCGGACCCAACACCCGCTTATGGATAATTTTCGGCATGCTGGGACTTTTCTTTGGTATCAGGACTCTACTTGAGCACATGTTCAAACCAAGGCGCGTCTCACTAAAGTCATATAAAGGAGTCGTCAGAGTCGCATATAGTTTCTTCATTATCCTCACGATATTCCTCCTTTCAATCGCTGCATGGGGAACAGTTTTCAAGATGGACTATGAAAACATGAGAAATGCAATGCTTTGGGTATCAGCACTTACATATATGCTCTATCTCGTAAGAAAAATACAAATTTTGAATTCTTGTTGTTCCTTTTTCACGGGATTTTTGTATCTTTGCGCCCTCGAAATTTTACCTACCGGAGTTTTGGTTACTTCGGCCGTGATTTTTTAGAATAATGAGCGTACAAAAAATACTGATTTCACAGCAGCAGCCGATGACGGCTTCGCCTTATACAAGCATTGCAGAGAAGTTCGGAGTAGAGTTCGACTTCAAACCATTCTTCAAGATTGAACCCCTCACTTCCAGGGAGTTCCGCACTCAGAGAATCAACATACTAGACCATACTGCAATCGTTTTCTCCGCACGCACCACTATCGATGCTTTCTTCCAGATTTGCGAAGAACTTCGTGTGAAAGTTCCGGAGACTATGAAATATTTCTGTACAACTGAAGCAGTCGCGAACTACCTTCAGAAGCACATCGTGTACAGAAAGCGCAAAATCTTCTTTGGTGACGGAAAGCCAGAGTCTATCATCGGACTTATCGGAAGCAAGCACAAAGGAGAGAAGTTCCTCATCGCAACAGTTGAGTCAACAACAAAGGATGCTGTCACCAAGCTATTCGAGAAGGAGAACTACGACTTTGAGACTGCAGTATTCGTAAAACCTGTACCACAGGATCTTAAAGATGTAGATCTTCACTCATACAAACTCCTTGTATTCTTCAACCCGGCCGACGTCAAGTCACTCTATGAGAACCAGCCTGAGTTCCAGCAGAATGGAATCAAGTTTATTTCTTATGGTAAATCAGTGGTAAATGCAATGCAGGAGGCAGGACTTGATATTGAGATTTCAGCTCCTACTGCAGAAATCCCATCTGTAGCAAAAGCACTTGAGCTATATTTATCAAAGAATAACTAAAAATGGACAACCAGATCCGCCATACTCTTCCTAAAAAGGAGAGACTTTGCGGTAAGACCGGAATATCGAAGCTGCTTGCCAATGGTAAGCACGGGAATATTCCGGGTTTTCGTTTTTGTTACCTACCGGGAAACCAGTTGGAGTATAACAGAATAATGGTTTCCGTCCCTAAAAAGATCTTCAAAAGAGCGGTAAAGAGAAATCTTCTAAAACGCAGGATAAGAGAAAGCTGGAGACTCCAGAAGGAGACCCTGAACGCAACTGGAGTTGACATTCTCTTCACCTACTCTACAAAAGAAATCCTTACATTCGAGGATGTTCAATCAGCAGTAGCGAAAATCATCGAAAAGGTAAATAAGGGCACAGCACAAAAGATTTCTGACAATGGAACAGCAGAGCAAATTTAAGGCGACATTAAAAAAGATTGCTATCTTCCCATTCGTAATCTTGATACGTTTTTACCAAGTGTGCATCTCGCCACTAAAGCCTTCCTGCTGCCGATTTACCCCGACTTGTTCTCAATATGCGATAGAAGCATTCCGAAAACATGGGCCATTCAAGGGCCTTTATCTTACCGTCAGAAGAATTCTTCGCTGCCATCCTTGGGGTGGTCACGGATACGACCCTGTTCCATAAAACATGGGCTAAAACAACCCCCAGAGGCTTAAACAACATCTAAAACAACAGAAACAACAACTAACAAAATATACAAAACACCGATATTTGCATCGGTTAAGAATCTTATTCGTCTCTTTTCACAGATTCCATTTTTCCAAAAAATGTGTGCAGTTCAAGAATCTGTAGAAAAGAAAACAAAAAAGGGAAGCCGTGACGGTTTCCCTTTTTTGTTTTTATGTAGTTAATGTTAGTCCAATTTAAGAACTGCCATAAACGCACTCTGCGGCACCTCTACTGTTCCGATCTGGCGCATTCTCTTCTTTCCCTGTTTCTGTTTCTCGAGAAGCTTTCTCTTACGAGATATATCACCACCATAACACTTCGCGGTAACATCCTTACGAACAGCCTTCACAGTCTCACGTGCAATAATCTTTGCTCCTACTGCAGCCTGAATTGCGATATCAAACTGCTGGCGAGGAATCAACTCTTTCAACTTCTCACACATCTTACGTCCGAAATCGTAAGCATGGTCGGCATGAATAAGCGATGACAAGGCATCAGCAGGGTCACCATTGAGAAGGATATCGAGCTTCACAAGTTTTGCATCCTTGAATCCTATCACGTGATAGTCAAATGACGCATATCCCTTTGAAATAGACTTAAGCTTATCGTAGAAATCGAAGACAATCTCAGAAAGAGGCATCTCATAAGTAAGCTCAAGACGGTCTGCTGTAAGATAATGCTGATTGATGAGCACACCTCTCTTATCAAGACAGAGCTTCATGATCGGACCATAGTAGTCAGAACGCGAAATCACCTGTGCGCGGATATATGGCTCCTCAATTCTATCAATCAATGTAGCAGCTGGCAATCCTGATGGGTTATGTACATCCAGGCACTCACCCTGAGTTGTATAGACCTTATATGACACGTTAGGCACGGTAGTGATAACGTCCATATTGAATTCTCTGAAAAGACGCTCCTGTACAATCTCCAAGTGGAGAAGTCCTAAAAATCCGCAGCGGAATCCAAAACCAAGGGCCAACGAAGACTCTGGCTCAAATACTAGCGACGCATCATTAAGCTGGAATTTCTCAAGAGAAGCACGAAGTTCCTCGTACTGATCAGTCTCAACAGGATAAAGACCAGCGAAGACCATTGGCTTAACCTCCTCAAATCCGGCAATCGCCTCTGTACAAGGATTAGCAACATTAGTAATGGTATCACCAACCTTTACCTCAACAGCAGTCTTGATACCTGAAATGATATATCCTACACTTCCGCAAGGGATTTCCTTGCGCGGATGCATCTTCATCTTAAGCACGCCGATCTCATCAGCAACATATTCCTTACCGGTGCTGACGAACTTAACCTTGTCGCCCGGTTTGATTGAACCGTTTACAACCTTGAAATATGCAATGATTCCGCGGAATGAGTTGAATACCGAGTCAAAGATCAACGCCTGAAGAGGAGCATCCGGATCTCCCTGAGGAGCAGGAATGCGTTCAATAATGGCATCAAGTACCTCCTTCACGCCCTGTCCTGTCTTACCTGATGCAAGAAGAACATCCTCCGGCTTACATCCAAGAAGATCTACCACCTGGTCAGTAACCACCTCAACCATTGCTGACTCAACATCAATCTTATTAAGGACTGGAATAATCTCCAAGTCATGCTCAATAGCCAAATAAAGGTTTGAGATTGTCTGGGCCTGGATACCCTGAGTTGCATCAACAACAAGAAGAGCACCCTCACAAGAAGCGATAGCGCGTGACACCTCATAAGAGAAGTCCACATGGCCCGGAGTGTCAATCAAGTTGAGAGTATAATCCTCTCCCTTATATTTATAGTCCATCTGGATTGCGTGGCTCTTGATGGTAATACCTTTCTCCTTCTCAAGATCCATTGAATCCAGAACCTGATTCTCCATATCACGAGCAGTAAGGGTATTGGTAATCTCCAACATTCGGTCAGCCAAAGTACTCTTACCGTGGTCAATATGTGCAATAATGCAGAAATTTCTAGTCTTCTTCATATTCAAATGTGAAATTGTTGCAAAGATAAAGCATTTTTTTGTACTTTTGTATGATTACGTAAAACTACAATATAATGGCGAACATCAACGAGCTCCAGCGCATCTCCACCCAGGTGAGAAGGGACATCATCAGAATGGTGACTAACGCAAAATCCGGACACCCGGGCGGTTCTATGAGTAGTGCAGATTTCATCACTGCTCTTTATTTCGATGTTATGAAACATGACCCGGCAACCTGGACAAGACAGGGCAAGGGACAGGACGTATTCGTTCTCTCCGCAGGTCATCTAACCCCTATGTACTATTCGATTCTTTCTAGAGCAGGTTACTTCCCTACTTCTGAGCTTTCGACATTCCGTCTTCTCGGCACAAGACTTCAGGGACACCCATGCATTGAGACAGGTCTTACAGGTATCGTTCAGGCATCTGGCTCACTCGGACAGGGACTTTCCGCAGCTGCAGGTATTGCACTTGGAAAGAAACTCGACAAGGAGAACGAAAAGGTATACGTAATGCTCGGCGATGGCGAGTGTGAAGAAGGACAGATATGGGAGGCTGCAATGTTTGCTGTTCACCAGAAGATTGACAACCTCGTAGCCCTTGTAGACTGGAACAGACAGCAGATCGACGGTTGCGTTGATAATGTTGCCGGTCTCGGCAACCTTGAGGAGAAGTTCAAAGCATTCGGATGGGAGACTGTCGTAGCTGACGGACATGACTTCAATGAAATTCTCGCTGCATATGCTAAGGCTAACGAGCTTTCTGGCAATGGTAAGCCTGTTATTATTCTCTTCAACAGCGACATGGGACATGGCGTCGACTTTATGGCCGGCACATGTGAGTGGCACGGTAAGCCAACATCACCTGAGCAGTGTGAGCGTGCATTGGCACAGTTGGAGGAGACTTTGGGAGACTTTTAATTTAGGAGACAAAGATTATGGCAAAGAAATATACAAACACAGGTAATAAGGACACACGTAGCGGATTCGGAGCTGGACTTCTCGAAGCCGGAAGAAAGAATCCTAATATCGTCGCCCTTACAGCAGACCTTCTTGGTTCTGTAAAGATGGATGCATTTGCTAAGGAGTTTCCTGAGAGATTCTTCCAGTGTGGAATCGCAGAGGCAAATATGATTGGTGCTGCCGCCGGTCTCGCCATTACAGGTAAGGTTGCATTCGCATCATCATTTGCAGAGTTCGTAACTGGCCGTGTATATGACCAGATCCGCCAGGAAGTAGCATACGGACACACAAATGTCAAGGTTTGCGCATCACATGCAGGTATCACTCTTGGAGAGGATGGAGCAACTCACCAGACAATGGAGGATATCGCACTTATGCGCGCACTCCCTGGAATGGTAGTAATCAACCCTTGTGACTACAACCAGTGTAAGGCAGCAACTCTTGCTATTGCAGAGTACAATGGACCAGTATATCTTCGATTCGGTAGACCAACAATGCCAAACTTCACTCCTGAGGATCAGGTATTTGAAATCGGTAAGGCAGTTTGCTTGAACGAAGGAACAGATGTTACAATCTTCGCTACAGGTCACCTTGTATGGGAGGCCGTAAATGCAGCTGAGCTTCTTGAGGCTGAGGGCATTTCAGCAGAGGTAATCGATATTGCAACCATCAAACCTCTTGATGTTGAGGCAGTTGTTGCATCTGCAAAGAAGACAGGAGCAGTTGTTTGTGCTGAGGAGCACAACATGTGTGGCGGTCTTGGCGAGCTTATCGCCGGAGTACTTGCAGCAAACGCACCTACCCCAGTTGAGTATATCAACGGTGGCGACAAATTCGGCCAGAGCGGTACACCTGCACAGCTTCTTAGCCTCTACGGTATGGACGCTGCTAACATTGCAGAGGCTGCCAAGAAGGCAATTTCTAGAAAATAACAATTTCCTGATTAAACCAGGCAAAGCGTCGCGCGTCTATTGTAAGGTATGACAGACAAAGAAATCATATACTTATATAACAAAGGGCAGCGCGAGTTGGCTTTCAATCTGATAGTACAGAACTACTCAGAAAGAATCTACCAGCATATCCGCAGGTTTGTATATAGCCACGATGACGCTGATGACCTGACCCAGGAGGTATTCATAAAGATCTGGGCTGCGCTTCCATCCTTTAGGGCGGACGCGCAGCTTTTTACGTGGATATATAGGATCGCCACGAATGAGGCCATCAACTTCTTACGAAAACAGAAGCTGCGCACAATGTTCTCACTGGACTCGTCTGATTCCATCTTAGTCAGAAAATTGCAGCAAGATGAATACTTCAATGGAGATAAGATTCAGGCAGAGCTCCAGAAGGCAATTATAAAACTCCCGGAAAAGCAGCGAGTAGTCTTCAACCTCAGATACTTTGACGAAATGAAATATGAGGACATCGCTGAGATCACCGGAACTTCAGTCGGAGCACTAAAAGCATCTTATCATCATGCTTACAATAAAATTAAAGAAACTCTTTTAAACCTTTAACTCTATACCTTGTCTAATAAGAGCCATGAAACGAGAAGAACAGGACATATTGCAGAATACGCAGTTAAAGAATTCACCATTCAGCGTACCAGAAAACTATTTTTCTTCTTTGAATAAGAGTCTCACAGAGATTCCGAAGAGAAGCAAAACCAATAACACGCGAAAATGGGTGACATACACTGCAATTGCGGCTACGTTCGCCTTACTCGTTGCAGGCACGGGTATCCTTCTCAAGTGGGATGACAATAATTCCTATAATGGTTACGCAGTAGCCGAGGAGCTCACAGAGGACGACCTTGTTGAATACCTTATATATACAGGTGTAGATTTAGAGGACTTCGAAGACCTTGAATTATATTAAAAAGTGAAGATTATGAAGAGTTTAAAAGTTTTTGCAGTAGCATTGGCAGCCTTTGCACTGCTTTCTGTATCAAATGTTCAGGCCCAGACAAACAAAGGTGGAGATTGGCAGAATAAGATAAAGAGCGAAAAAATCGGATTCATCACAGCAGAATTGAATCTAACTCCTGAAGAGGCACAGGTATTCTGGCCGGTATATAATAAGATTGCTGCCGAGAAGAGCGAGTTGCAGAAGAAATCAAGAGAGGCATACGTTGCATTGCTCAAAGCTTTGAAGGAAGACACTGCAAGTGAGAAGGAGATCAACAAATTGCTCGACGATTACCTTGCTGCAAAGCAGGCAGTACAGGACGCAGGCAAGCAGGACGCGGAAAAATATCGCAAGGTTCTGTCAGGAAAGAAGGTTGCAAAACTTTATGTTGCAGAGGAGAAGTTCCGTAGACAGAGCATCCGCAACCTAGGCGGTCAGAAACCATTCGGAGCACCACACGGCGGACCACACAAGGGTCATCAGGGAGGACATCAGGGTGGCAAACCAGCTCCACAGTCAAAGGCAAACTAAGCAAACAGATAAAATTCTTTAGTGAGGGACAGGTACTCTTGAGTATACTGTCCTTCATTTTGTATTGTGAGAATTGAATCCTCAACTTCTTGAACACGCTGTCTTGTGAATTCTATAATGATACGTGTTGGTGCCTTGCGCGGAACCGTTCTCACGCGAAGAATACGAAAGAGGTGCATATCGCTCATTCGTGCATAGCGACAGATTGCAACCTCCTGATCTGCAGGGAGGACTAGTGCCACTCGCCCGTTTTCAGCAAGATAGATCTTTGCAAAATCAAATATATCTCTATAAGAAAGTCCGTCAGAAGTGTGTCTGGCAGTACTTTTCCTTTCATCTGGTGCTGTGAGGGAATCCTCGAAATAGGGCGGGTTGGAGAATATCAGGTTGCACATGGTATCCTGTCCGTCTTCCTTTTTGGCGGCCAACATTGCTGCAAAATCATCTAGAGAAAGGTTATGGGCACTGAGATTAGCTGCCCATGGAGATTGCTCGAAGTTTGACTTTGCTTCGCTTGCTGAGGGTTCATCTATATCAATAGCGTCGATCTGAATGTCGCCTTCGCGACTCAACGTTTGCCCCAACTCATCACGGAGACGTTGTGCGGCCATCAATGCGATGGTGCCAGTGCCGGTACCAATGTCAAGAAGTCTGCGGTCTGTCGGTGCCAGTGTCATGGCAGCACCAAGCAACACGCCATCGGTATTAACCTTCATGGCGCTACGCTCATTTACCACATTAAACTTCTTGAATCGGAATATTTGCATAGGTCTACACAAAATTACCATCTACCATATATAGTTCCCTATCGCACATTTTGGCAAGATCCGGGTCGTGAGTTACGATGATTATCGTCTGACCATATTTATCACGAAGCTCAAAGAAGAGCTTATGGAGTTCTTCCTTAGTTTTACTATCGAGATTGCCAGATGGTTCATCAGCGAAAAGCACTGCCGGCTTATTGATCAGAGCACGCGCAATTGCAACTCGCTGCTGCTCACCACCTGAGAGCTCTGATGGTTTATGAGTCAAGCGCTCACCTAATCCAAGATCATTGAGAAGTTGGGTTGCAGCCTGCTCTGCGTCCTTTTTCGAACGGCCTGCTATGAATGCGGGAATCATTACATTCTCCAAAGCTGTGAACTCCGGTAGAAGATGGTGGAACTGAAACACAAATCCGATTCGCTTGTTTCTGAACTCTGCAAGTTTATCACCCTTGAGCTTAAGTACATCAACTCCGTCAATTATCAATGAACCAGCATCCGGAGTCGACAATGTGCCTAAAATCTGGAGAAGAGTTGACTTTCCTGCACCAGAGGCTCCCATAATGGACACTACCTCTGCTGCCTCCACACTAAAGTCCAATCCTTTCAGTACTTTGAGAGTTCCGAATGATTTCTCAATTCCGTTTGCTTGTATCATAATTTCAGATCTTTTTTGCATACATCAAATTTTGTCCACTAAAACCCACTTTTCGTGGACAAGTAACCACTTTTCTTACACATTGTCCACCCAAAGTGCCATTTCGTGGACAAGCCATTATATTTTAGCGAGAGGGTCAAAGATATACAAAAAAAAGAGCAGTTGAAAATCAACTGCTCTTTTTTGTCGGGGTACTGTGACTCGAACACAGGACCCTCTGGTCCCAAACCAGATGCGCTAACCAACTGCGCCACACCCCGATTATCTTTTGGGACTGCAAATATACGGCGAAAAAATAAATCTGCAAACTTTTTTAACAAAATTTTGCATTTTTTTTGCAAGAACGCACAGAAAGTAGCATTAAAAAGGCCCCTTGTCGATAGACAAAGAGCCTTTATCATTGAATTCTGTATTGAATCCTTCGCTTCGCTCAGGATAACAGATTAAAGATTAGGGTTGATTGCGTTCCACTCCTCTACTGGTGGGATGATACCGAGAGAAATGATCTCATCACGCATAACCTGAAGGTGTGCATAAGATGCATCTAGTGCTGCAAGCTCCTCTGGAGTACCTGTAACCTCACCGAAGTGAACACCTGTTGCGTCGATTACTGTAGGCATAGCCATGAGAACGTTCTTGTACTTCTCGTTGTTTACATAGCAACCAGCTGGCCAGTTGAACTCAGCGCCACCCATAGCAGCCTGAATCATAAGAACTGACTGGTAAGATGGGCTCTGGAATGAAGAGCGACCACGAAGCTTGATGATGTTTGAACCACCCTGGATAGTAGCGTGCTTGATCTCAGCCCACTTATCCTCAGGAATATTGTACTCTGCAAGTGGCTTACCGTCAACAGTAATCTTAGATGCGAATACTGCCATTGCCTCACCGTGACCACCATAAGTACGAGCATTCTCTACCTTATACTGTGGTACACCAAGCTCCTTAGCGATTGCAGACTGAAGACGAGTTGAGTCAAGAGCTGCAAGTGAAGTAAGCTGGCTTGGCTTAAGACCTGAACGGATAAGAGCTGTAAGAGCTGTTACGTCAGCAGGGTTGAAGATAACAACCACGTGATTTACATCTGGGCAATACTTCTTGATGTTATCACCGAACTCAGCAGCGATCTGGCAGTTACCCTTAAGAAGGTCCTCACGAGTCATACCCTCTTTACGTGGAGCTCCACCTGAAGAAATGATATACTTAGCACCTGTAAATGCAACCTCAGGATCAGTAGTCCAAGTGATGTTAGCACCCTCGAATGCACAGTGGTAAAGTTCCTCTGCAACACCATTTACGCCAGGTCCATAGATGTCATAAAGGCAAATGTTTGGAGTAAGGCCGAGCATAAGAGCTGTCTGAGCCATGTTTGATCCGATAGCGCCACCGGCACCTACGATCACGAGCTTGTCGTTAGTTAAAAATTCCATAATTATTCTATAATGTTAACATTAGATTTCAAATCTTCGCAAATATAATAAGTATTTGCTACATTTGAAACATAAATTCATAATACACAATGAGAACGAAACTAATACCAATCAAGACCATCATTCTGATGGCAGCTGGATTGTTCTCGTGCCAGAAGCCTGACCATCCAAACAACGGTCAACAGGAGGCGACTTCTGCCACAGTCGAAGCAGAACAGTTCAAATATTACATGACAGCACAGGAGGACCTTGAAGGCAAAGTCAACGAGGCTACAGCCGGAATGAAGGTCATTCTTATGGACAGCAAATACTACGCTGTGAGAGAGCGCGTACTGGAAGTAACATTTGAAGCAGACAATGTGATTGCAGGCAAACTCGAAGACGGGAAAGTCACAAATACCAGCAACAGCATCACCATGAAGTGGGCATCAGATGACCCAATAAACAGACCTGCTGTAGGTCGTGAAGGATCAGCTGGAGAATATGGTATCCTCTGCCTTCCTGGCTCATATTCCGGAACATTCACAGTAAAGACCAACCGCTACACATACCAGTTCACACAAAGTGTAGAGCTCAAAAAGGGAGAAATCACATCAATACAGCTTGATTTTTCAAAGCCACTGGTACAGCCTAAGCGCAAAGTCGGTGTCATGGGAGACTCTATTTCCACATTTGACGGCACAATGTGCAACCCGGACTATAGCCCATACTATCCGGGCAATGACCCTAATGTGACTGCAAACCCATCAATCGCAGTGAACTCCAAGGAGAAGACATATTGGTGGAGGCTCATCTATGACTATATGAAGAATGGTGAACTTGACGTGAACACATCATGGTCAGGAACACGCGTGATACACGAAGTCAAGACAGGCCGTCAGAGCGGAAAGAGCATCGGAGCAGGCTTTGTGGACAGAGCGTATGACTTTGTGGATCCGGACATCATCATCATCCACGGAGGCACTAATGACCGCAACCAAAGTACTCCAGTAGGAGAATACACTTGGGACCTCCCTATCGGACAGGGCAACCTTGGCAACTATAGAAGCGCATATATCGAGCTGATCAAAATGCTCCAGAACCGTTATGAAGGTGTACAGATCATCATCATTGTAGGAGACAGACTGACCTTGGATTATGAAAGGGCTACCGTTGCAATTGCAGAGCATTTTGGTCTTCCATACGTGAACTTTGTCGGTGTAACCATTGACAAGTGCTCAGGAAGCCACCCTACTGCACCTGCATTTGACAAGATGGCAAGTATGATTTATGAACAATGTATTGACTATCTGCCATGACAAATAGAGTTTTCACATTATGCATAGCTGCCATGATAATGGCAGGTTGCGCAAAGGAAATTGTCCCTCAACAGGAAAGCCCTGCAGACAAGAGTACACAAGAAATTACGGTAAAATCTGGAGAGACAATTGAGATAAGCGTAACTCTTCCAGAGGTAGAGGTAATTGAGACACGCGCCACGCTGACAGAAAACAGCGAGGGTGGATTTACTCCATCATGGACAGAAGGAGACCAGATCCTGGTTGGTGGAGAAGTTTTCACTTTGGTGTCAGCGCAGGGAAAGACTGCCAAGTTTACAGGAAAAATTCCTGAGGGTAAAACATTTGACATTACATATCCAGCAAGAGCTGCCACAGACGAAGCTGCCACACAGAAAGCAGACAAGGACTTCTCACACCTTAAATATAGCGCCAGCCTGAAAGGAGTAGACTCCATCAACGACATCCTCTTTGGATATGGTTGGGCTGCAGAACATGGTGGAACCTTCTCTCAGTCAGGCTACCTTAAACTTCTACTCAATCTTCCAGATGGAACAAAATCTATCAAGGAGGTATCATTTGAAGCAGAAGGCAATACTCCATGCAGCATAACCGTGGAGAATGGAGCACTGACTAACAACACCTTTACAGCATACCTTCCATGCGGGAAAATCAGTTTGGACAAGACCAAGAAGGTTACTATCACCATTGCAACAGAGGGTGACGAGTCATTGGTAAACACTTTCTTCCCAGGAACACAGACTCTATACGATAGTCATGTAATACTTCTTACTACTGCTGACGAAAAATGGGTACGCACCCTTAACGGAAAAGGTAGCGAAACGGATCCATACGTAATCGAGACTCTTGAAGACATGCAGAACGTAAGAAACATTATTGCTGCAAACTCGCACACTCACTTCAAGATGGTTGCTGATATCGATATGAGCAGCGTGAAGAATTGGACTCCAATCAATCCGGTTAACGAAGCGTACGGCATCGTATTCGACGGCAACAATCACAAGATCACAGGATTCACATGCACCAGCGGAACATGGGCAAGCCTTTTTGGAGTTCTTCATGGTACAGTAAAGAATCTTACTATTGAAAACGCTGTTATCTCAACATCTTCATCAAGCCCTTGCGGAATTGTCGCAGCATGGGTCGGAAATAACGATGGCTCGCTTCAGGGTCACATCGAAAATGTACACGTAGTCAATGGCAAGGTAAGTAACTCTGGCTCGACACAAATTGGAGGAATTGCAGGAAGAGCTGGTGAAGGCACCTTCGTTAATTGTTCATTCAATGGTATTGTGGAACGCACAAGCACTTCAGCTAGCGACTATGTTCCAGCTGGAGGTCTCTTGGGAGAGGCACTCATGGGTGTAACGATTACAGGTTGCAGTACTTCCGGAACCCTTACTACAGCAAGTGGACGCGCATGTGGAGGAATTCTTGGAAAGACTACCAACGAGGTCAATATAACAGATTGCAACTGTACAATGAGCATCACTGCTCGTGACGACGTTGCTGGAGGTATCGTTGGATATTACGGAACCGGAGAAGTAAAAAACTGCCACGTTGCAGCTAATATCACAGTTCGCGAAAAAGGCTCAGGTACAAGCTACATCGGAGGAATCGTCGCCCACACTTCAGGAGCGGTAGCTATTACAGATTGCACATACAAAGGCGCAATTGATGCATTCTCTGGCGTTGTCGGTGGAATCATCGGACAGAGCAACACTTCTACAGGAGATGGATGTACTTTAACCAGATGCTTCTCTGAAGGAAGCATTAAGTCAACAACTGTTGTTGGAGGCGTAATCGGACGTACGACAGACCAAGGTCTCAAAATGACCGACTGCGGCACCACAATGGACATTAACTGCAGTTCAAGCTATGTCGGCGGACTCGCTGGAGATTTACCAAAGAACTCTACTTTGAAAAACTGCTTTGCGACCGGCTCGGTAGTTGGTTCATTTGGAGTTGGAGGTTTGGTTGGACGCGCATTTGGCAGACAGGGCTCATCTGCTAGTCTTAGTGCAAGTGTCAACACATCTATTGAAGGATGTATAGCATATAATCTATCTGTCAAGACAAATGTAGAAGGCGGCGAAAACCCTGCCAACCATTATAGCGGTGGAGCCGTTGTAGGATGTTCATCACGCCCGAACACCCTTAAGAATTGTTGGAGAAATGCATCAATGGTATTTGAATACTACGCAGATGCCAGTCTTAATATTCTCTTTGATCACGCAGACAGCAGCCCTGAATCGCCTCTGACTCAGCCTGCCGGATCCGCAAAATGGTTCAGTCCTTATCACGGAAAGGCCGCAGCTGCTGGAGCGACACTCTCAAGCGTCGCACAGGCTGCAGGATGGTCTGCAGATGTCTGGGATTTCTCAACAGACATCCCATCACTTAAAAAGTAAAAGCAACAATCATAAATACATGCTACTGAGGGGCTATCCATCTAAATTTGGATAGTCCCTTTTTCAAATAAATTTTAAGAAACGAAAAGATTGTGTATCTTTGCGGCTGAAATTTAACGAGATAGACAGTGGAACCTCCCAGTCCTATAGTAATAAATCAAAGTATCGCAGCGGATCAGAATTCTGACGATCCGTTATCCAACAACATTTATATGGTAATGGGTAATGCCTCCGACGAGGGTCGTGAAGGCGTTGTTGTGTGTGCTTGGTCGGCACGCACAGGCTTGTCGTATGTAGGCATACCGGGGAATTTGGTTTCATAAAAGAGAATATACTATATATTATATATGGCACTATACCTTAGAAAAAAATTAGAAAACAAAGCAGAGATTGCCATTTGGCAGATTACAGAAACAGAAGAGGAGTTATTGAGCATAACTTCAGTTCCTCGCGATGAACTCGAGGAAATCCAGCTATTCCGCAACGAAAGCCACAGAAGACAGAAACTTGCTGTGCGCGCACTACTTAATGAGGTATTCGAGGAGAAGATGTACCTCAATCACCACGACAATGGCAAACCTTATCTTGAGAATTGCGCAACAAACATCAGCATTACTCACACAGATAAATATGTAGCCATCATCATCCACGATGACGAAGAAGTGGGAATCGATATTGAATCTCTTGATCGCGACTTTGCAGTTGTAGAGAAGAAGGCGTTGTCAGAGGATGAAATCGAAGACCTTGATGACGATAAGAGAAACGAGCAGCTTGCCATCTACTGGTGCGCAAAAGAGGCTATCTTCAAGAGAATGTCTCAGAATCGCGTTGATTTTGCAGAGCAGATTGAGGTGGAGCAGTTCAAGCTTCGCAAGGAAGGCGAACTCGAGGCAACCTTCATTCACAAGGATGAGCACGAGGAGGAATTTGAGCTTGAATACATGATGTTTGACCGTCATGTCCTCGTATGGCTTGTAGGATAATGCATGAAACAAAAAAGTTAGCCAATTTTTAGAAAATCCAAATTAACACCCACTATAATAACCTGTTAACCAACGAGTTAACAGGTTATTTTTATGCCTGTTAATAACTTTTTATTTGGGCTTTCTATAATTCTTATAGGATTTGAATTATCTTTGCTGACCCGGTTGAAGAAGTCTCCGGTTTAATTTCCCGCGTAATATGAACTTCCCTCTTGGCCCCAACAAGGGCTAGGTTGGTTTTGACACTTGATACTATGGTAAAGCATGTAGTAAAGCGCGACGGTAGAGTCGTAACATTTGACAAAAGAAAGATCGTTGACGCCGTTCTTAAGGCAATGGATGTAACTGAGGAAGGAGAGGACATCGTTCTCGCCGCCGAAATTGCGTCTGCTATCTCAAAGATTGAGACAGAGAACATGAGCGTGGAGGATATTCAGGATCAGGTCGAGAACGAGTTGATGAATAGCCCACGCAAGGAGGTAGCAAAGAAGTACATCGCATACCGCAACCAGAGAAACCTTGCACGTAAGGCAAAGTCACGCGAGATCTTCCAGGAGATCATCGACGCTCAGGCAACCGAGATTACTCGTGAGAATGCCAACATGAACGCCGACACTCCAGCTGGTATGATGATGAAGTTCGCTTCTGAGTCAACTAAGTCTTATGTTGACGAGTGCATGCTTTCTGAGGAGGTGAAGGAGGCAGTAAAGAACAACTACATCCATATTCACGACAAGGACTACTACCCTACAAAGAGCCTTACTTGTATCCAGCACCCTCTTGACAAGATTCTTGAGGATGGTTTCTTCGCTGGTCATGGTGAGTCACGTCCTGCAAAGAGAATCGAGACTGCAAGTATCCTTGGATGTATCTCAATGGAGACAGTTCAGAATGAAATGCATGGCGGCCAGGCTATCCCTGCATTCGACTTCTATATGGCTCCATTCGTAAGACGTTCATTCCAGGAAGAGCTTGACAAAATCGGCGAAATCAACGGCGAGGACTACTCTAGACTTTACAATACCGAGATTGACGACTATATCAGACGTGATCTCGTGGGAACTCAGGGTGACGACCGCGTAATCCAGCATGCTATCAATATGACCGTAAGCCGCGTACACCAGTCAATGGAGGCTTTCGTTCACAATATGAACTCTATCCACTCCCGTGGTGGTAACCAGGTGGTATTCAGCTCTATCAACTACGGAACTGACACATCAGCTGAGGGACGTTGCGTAATCCGCGAGATTCTCAACACAACATACGAGGGAGTTGGTAATGGCTCGACAGCTATCTTCCCTATCCAGATCTGGAAGAAGAAGAGAGGCGTCAGCTACCTTCCTGAGGACAGAAACTACGACCTTTACAAATTCGCATGTAAGGTGTCTGCACGTCGTTTCTTCCCTAACTTCGTTAACCTCGATGCTCCATACAACCAGCATGAGCTTTGGAGAGCAGACGACCCTAAGAGATATCAGTATGAGGTTGCGACAATGGGTTGCCGTACACGTGTGTTTGAGAACAGATTCGGACCTAAGACATCTATCGGCCGTGGTAACCTCTCATTCACTACCATCAATATCGTCAAACTTGCTATCGAGTGCATGGGCATCAAGAATGAGGAGGATAGAATCCACGAGTTCTTCCACAAGCTCGGTTGGGCACTTGATGTTGCCGCAAAACAGCTTAATGAGAGATTTGACTTCCAGAAGACTGCCCTCAAGAAGCAGTTCCCGCTTTTGATGGGTGCGCTTTGGCTTGACAGCGAGAAGCTTGGTGAGCACGACACAATCGAGGCAGTAATCAACCACGGAACTCTCGGTATCGGATTCATCGGACTCGCAGAGACTCTTATCGCACTTTGTGGAAAGCACCACGGAGAATCAGCAGAGGCTCAGGAACTCGGACTTCGCATCGTTACATTCATGAAGGATAAGGTGGGTGAGTTCTGTGAGAAGTACAGACACAACTTCAGTGTACTTGCAACACCTGCAGAGGGACTTTCTGGTCGCTTCACAAGATTTGACCGCAAGAAATTCGGAGTAATCCCAGGTGTAACTGACAAGGATTACTATACAAACTCTAACCACGTGCCAGTATACTACAAGTGTACCCCTAAGCACAAGGCTGAGATCGAGGCTCCATACCATGACCTCACTCGTGGTGGACACATCTTCTACGTAGAGAACGACGGAGATGCAACTCACAACCCTGAGGCAATCATGGCAATCGTAGACTTGATGGACAAATACAACATCGGATACGGCTCTGTAAACCACAACCGCAACCGTTGCATGGACTGTGGATTCGAGAACGCGGATGCCAACCTTGAGAAATGTCCTCATTGCAAGAGCACAAAGATTGACAAGCTTCAGAGAATCACCGGTTACCTTGTAGGTACTACAGGACGCTGGAACAGCGCTAAACTCTCAGAGCTAAAAGACAGAGTTGTACATAAATAGCCTTTGGCTACAGTATAAAAATCGCGGCTACAAAGTCGCGATTTTTTTATATCTTTGCGCCCTTAAAATTTAACTATCAAAGGATTATCTTGTGAAACGATATCAAATTACTCTTTTTATTCTATCTGCAATCGCCACTCTAGGAGCTATGTGCCACTTTTTTCCAGAGGATGGCCTGACTCTTACCCTCAAATTTCCTAGTCTGAAAGAAGTCATGGGAGAAGAGAGTGAGGAAGAGCCAGAAATCAGCGTAGAGGAAATTCTTGCTATGAGCGAGAAGAATGCAGAAATTGCTGCTGAAAAAGACTCACTTGTGAAATTCTTCAACACAAGTCCTACTAGATTCTATACTCCAAATAACGACCATAGTTTCTTTGACCCTGTGTTCAAGGAGCTTGAGAAGGCCGATAGCAACAAAGTCAGAATCCTTCATTATGGAGACTCGCAGCTTGAAGAGGACCGTATGACATTTATCCTCCGAGATACTCTTCAGAGTATGTTCGGAGGAGATGGACAGGGAATGATGCCAGCCAGAACTCACTACACGTTCAGTATGGCGGGTAGCGCAAGCGGAAGCATCACAAGATACATGATCTTCGCTCCAGACAGACGTAGCGGTGGTAACAAGTATGGTCCATTTGGAGATTTTGTGAGACTCTATGGCTCTGTGCGTCTTAACTATCGTCAGAGCAAGCGTACTGATGCAAAGAGAAGACTCTTCAACGAGGTTACTGTAGTTGCAGGTAATACATCTGGAAAGGGACTTTCTGTTACTCTTGGTGACAGCACAATTCATCTTCCTGCTGGCGAACTCCTGACAAGAGCGGTATTCAGCGTCCCTGACAGCAGTGATAATGTCAGCCTTAGCGTATCTGGAAATGGAGATATTTATGGAGTGCTCATGGACAATAAGACAGGTGTTGCTGTGGACAACATCCCTATGCGTGGTTGTTCTGGAACAATCTTCACAGCGATGAATGCAGACCAGCTCCGAAGCTATTATGAGCAAGAAAACGTAAGACTGATTTTCCTTCAGTATGGAGGAAATAGTGTTCCTGTAATCAGTAATACAAAGCACGTATCTAACTACTGTAATACAATCCGCAAGCAGATTAATTATATCCAGGGACTTGCTCCTGATGCTAAGATCGTATTTATCGGCCCATCTGACATGTATTCTCGCACACGCCCTATGATTCCGCATCTTGTTGACTCGCTCAAAAGCACAGCAAACTCATGCGGCGCTGCATATTGGGATATTTTTGGCGCTATGGGTGGTAAATACTCGATGTCTAAATGGGTAAGCAAGGGACTTGCTGCATCAGACTACATCCATTTCTCATCAAAGGGTTCAAAGCTCATGGCATCCAGAATTGCCGAATCATTCAAACTCTACTATGAATATTATCTTTGGAGGAAGGAAAATGAGGAATAGTTTACTATTACTTGCCTTTATTCTGATTGCATGCACTTCTAATGCCCAGGAGAACAAAAAGAACGAACTACAGTTCCCTCAGGATACAGTCATTAACTTTGAAAAATCTGTATTGTTCTTTCCTGGTGGCAGAGAGGCGCAAGACAACTTCTATGCTAAGCTTGACAGCCTGAAAAAAGATAGTCTATCTAATGTAAACATCTGGCATGTAGGTGGTTCACACGTACAGGGAGGAAGTTTTCCGAATAGACTGAGAGATAATTTTCAGAAATTTGGTGGCGAAGGAGAACGTGGATTCGTATTCCCAAGACAGCTTGCCGGCACTAATGAGGACAAATCTATCCGCATGACAGCAGAAGGCAATTGGTATGCACCTATGTTGACAAAAACCTCAAAGGAGGAAAAGCCACGCTATGGTATTACCGGATTCGCAGCTCGTTGCGACAGTACTGCTTCCATCGGATTGAATACAAACCCTAAGAACAGGAAACAGGCTTGGACTTTTAAGCAGATCCGTCTCCTCGGATATTCTAGTTCAGAAAAGGTATACCCAGAACTTTATGTAGGCAACAAGAAATGCAAACATGTGTACGACAGTCTCACTGCCTCATATTTCTATGACCTGCCAAAGGTGACAGACAGTGTTCGTATCGACTTTGTAATTCCTGAGGGAGAATATTTTGTATTCAATGGACTTCAGCCACTTACAGGAAAGAAAGGTGTCAATTATTTTGCATCCGGAGTCAATGGTGCACGCGTTACTGCCTGGTCAGACCAATGTGCTGACCTCGAAAGAGATCTTCAGTTGGTAAACCCGGACCTCGTGATCTTTGGTCTTGGAATCAACGATTCTGCATGCGATTCACTCACTTTCTCTCCCGACAAATTCAAGAACGGATATAGAAGACTTATCCAGAAGGTACATGCAGTATCTCCTGACTGCGCAATGATATTCATCACCAACAATGACAGTTACAGATATGTCAAAGGTGGCATGGAGTATAATTATAATGCTGATGAAGTCAGAGTCGCTATGATTGAGCTTGCCGCTGAGTATAATGCTGGTGTGTGGGATCTATATGGAGTGATGGGTGAAAGAGGCTCCGTGCACACATGGCTTGAAGTCGGATATATATCAAAAGACCAACTGCATTTTAGTCCTAAAGGATATAGACGAATAGCAGATCTTTTGTTCGAAGCCATATTGGCAGATTTTGAAAACCCTGAAGAGGATCTGGAAAGAATAACTGTAGAACCTATGAAGAACTGATCGTAGAAAACTAACCGATGGAAAAAATATTCTCATTTGACCCTAATTCACCACTATTGTTCACCCAGTTCTACTTCTGGGCGTTCTTTGCAATAGTGTATATGATATTTGCGCTGATTGGAAACAAGAGGCTCATGCGTAACGCATTCCTCTTCTTCGTCAGCCTCTTTTTCTATTTCAAGACCAGCGGATTCTCTCTGCTGATTCTGATTTTTGTGACCATATCGGATTTCCTTATCGCAAAAAGAATCAGTAAGGCAAAAAAAGATAGTGGAAAGAAGGCATGGCTGATATTAAGTGCCGTGCTTGATCTCTCTATCCTTTGCTATTTCAAGTATGCATATTTCTTCGCAGACTTCATCCACAATATCACAGGCATAGAAATCAAGGTTGTCAACATATTCTCACAGCTTGGCAACATCATCGCAGGAAAGGAGATGTTCAACGTGGATGCTATCGTGCTCCCAGTCGGTATCTCGTTCTTTATCTTCCAGGTAATCAGCTACTCTGTTGACGTATATAGAAAGGAGATTGAGCCGGTTAAGAACATTCTGGACTTCGGATTTTACGTAAGTTTCTTCCCACAGCTGGTTGCAGGACCTATTGTAAAAGCGAGTGATTTCATTCCCCAGCTCTACAAGCAGTTCCACCTCGGCCGCAAGCAATTCGGTATCGCAGTATTCTGGATTCTCAATGGTCTCGCAAAGAAGATTATTCTCAGTGACTACATCGCTGTCAACTTCATTGACCGAGTTTTCGAAAACCCACTTCTCTTTACAGGATTCGAGAATCTGGCAGCCTTGTTCGGATATTCATTACAGGTATATGCTGACTTCTCCGGTTACACCGATATTGCAATCGGAGTTGCAATGCTGATGGGATTCTACCTTCCACAGAACTTCGATTCACCATATAAGGCTCCGAACCCTCAGGATTTCTGGAGACGTTGGCACATGTCGCTCAGCCGTTGGTTGAAATCTTACCTTTATATTCCACTGGGAGGTAACCGCGAGGCATCATTCGGAACATATTTCTGGATTGTACTCTTTGCTATCTTTGCGGCAATCCTCTCTGGAAGCTGGATCATATCGCTCGTCTTTGTAGGACTTGCCCTGCTGATGATTGTAATTTCTCATTTCAGCAAAGAGGGTAAGAAGAACATTATCGCAAACCTCAACAGATTCATCACAATGTTGCTCGGAGGTCTTTGGCATGGAGCATCATTCAACTTCATCATCTGGGGTGGACTGAATGGAGTCGGCATGATTGTATACCAGCTATGGAAAAAGACTGGCTGGCATCTTAGAATGCTGTTCATGACTCTCCTCAGCGCAGGATTGATTGCTATCAGACATTACTACCCTCTCCCTATCTGGAATCTCCTCACAGTGTGGATGCTGGTTATCTATACAGGATTTATCGTAAGATACATCTATCACCTCTGCAAAGGACAGAGGGGTCAGAATATAGGATATCTTTGGGGTGTCGCGCAGACTTTCACCTTCATTACATTCACTCGACTCTTCTTCAGAAGTGGTAGTAACCTCGACCCGAAGACTGCAAATATTGAGGCTTGGAATACAGCACAGAATATGGTCAACCAGATCGGTGGAAAATGGAATACCAGCATTATCCCTGACATCTGCGCAGAGTATTGGGAGGTCTTTTCACTGATTCTACTTGGAATGATCATTCACTGGCTGCCATCAAAGATGAAGAGATGGTATAGAATGAATTTCGCACTTCTACCTATCCCAATCATGATAGTGATGATTGCGGTAACAGTGCTCATTATCTACCAGTTCATGACCGCAGATACACAAGCATTTATCTATTTCCAGTTCTAAGGGGAATTATTTAAGCTGAATAATGCGCTGGTTGGAGCTGCCGCGGAATGGAAGCTCGGTAGTACGGAGTTCCATAATAAATGGCCCCTCAACCAGAACATCAAGATATGGAAGAATCTGGCTCAGACGCTCATCTGCCAAGACTTCCTCATAAGTAAAACCGGTATAGCACCATATGGTCTTGCCGGTTTCTTCTTTTATACGACGGGCCAATTCTGTGAAGGCCTCAACCTGATAAAGTGGGTCGCCACCTGAAAAGGTCACATTGGCGAACTCATCGTCCTTTATGATATCTAAAAGTTCCTGTACAGACATCTCCTGGCCGCCCTTGAAATCCCAAGACTGGGGATTATGGCAACCTGGACAGCAGTGGGCACAGCCTGCGCAATAGATTGAGGTGCGCAGGCCTGGGCCATCTGCCATTGTTTCATATGCTATGTCTAATACTCTTATTTTCATAGACTCTTCTTAAGTGGTGCAGGACGCACATCGTCCCAAGACTTGATAGCTTCGTATTCCTCACGGGAACCATAGTATGCCTCAAACTTCTCCGGGTCATTCTCTACCCACCACTGGGTTCCCATTCCCTTTTCAAATGCATAAGGTTTCATAAAGAGCTTCACGGCCCAAGCTGGTGCAAGGAATGCAAGAGAATAGAACCATGGAAGTTTGGCCTTCATTGTAGCAAAGTACTCATCAATTGGAGTATTGGCACGGAAATGAAGGAAATCCTCAAGCTTATCACCATCTGTATACCACATTCCATGGAAATTCTTCAAGGCAAACCACTGTGGCTCGAACACCTTCTCCGGACCAGGAAGGCCAAGACCATTAAGAAGACGTGTCTCGAACTCGTAATTAGTCATACGATACTGTTCACCACTACTGATATTATAGGCCTGATTCCAGAATTCAGCTGGAACCCAATCCTCACACACCTGCGCAAGAAGGCGACCGGAATCCTCAATTGTAGCCCACTCCAACACTCCTCCTACGGGAACATGGAAGGCTGTAGGATTCACAACCTTAAGAATACCAGGATAGAGAATACCACTCTGACGAAGTGACACCCAGTTCTTTAAGCCGGCATTTGCAAAGATTTCCTCTGACTTAATCTTTGACAGAGCATACATATCGTATTTTGCAGGGACCTGCGGTTCATTCACATCTCCCCAGTGACGCGGAGGGTTACGGTCACCATACTGGGCAACTGAGCCTATATATACAACCTTGATATCATCTACATTTGGCTGAGCGAGAACTGCCTTAACGACATTTTCAGCAGCTGACACATTGACCTTCAGGGTCTTTTCTGGAAAATAATCTGCAGCAGGAGAGACCATTCCGCCCACATGAAGCACATAGTCAGAACCATTGACTCCTTCCAAAACATCCTCATAACGGGTAAGGTCGCCCCATATTACAGTAACTGCCGGATCATCAGCATACTTATCCAACATCTTACGATTCTTCTTACTGTCACGAGCGAGAAGTCTTATATTGAATCTATCCTTTCTCTGATAAAGTTCCTGAAATCCAGCCCAGCCCATATTACCGGTTCCACCTGTCAGGAAAACTGTTTTCTTTATTGTTGTCATTGCTAGTAGTTTTTACTTAAGCCAAGTCTCTGGGTTTTGAGGTTTATTGTTTACCCACACCTGGAAATGAAGTTGAGTCTGTCCGTTGATTGTATCCACTGTTCCGATCTGCTGACCAAGAACCACATTGTCACCAGCCTTTACATTTGTCGATGCCAGCTTACAATAGAATGTGAAGTAGTTTCCATGCTGAATCAAAACACACTTATTGTATCCAGGCATAACGACTATCTGTCTTACAACTCCCTCGAATACAGCGCACACCTTTGTATCCTTAGTCAACGCGATATCCACTCCATTATTTGACGGGAGCTTCACACTCTTATATACCGGATGGTATTTTTCTCCAAACTTATCTACGATAGGTCCGTCAGCCGGCCAAGGTAATTTTCCCTTATTCTTTGCAAAGGCTGCATCCAACTTTGAATCTACGACCATCTTATTCTTTGAACCGCTCGAAGCTTTGCTCTTACGCATTGCCTCAGCAACCAGTCGTTCAATCTCTCGATTCAATGCCTCAACCTGCTTTCTCTTGCTTTCGAGCTGCTTCTGGTACTTCTTCTGATCTTTTTCAAGATTTGCGATTATCACCTCTGCCTGCTGCTCCTCCTTATTCAGTTTCTCAAGCTCTGTCTGACGCTGTTTCTTAATATCCTGTGCCTCTTTCTTAAGCCCGGAGAGTACCTGTCTCTGTTTCTCAAGCTCCGCCTGAGCATCCTTCAGCAGGATTGCATCATGATTCAACTGGTTGGACAGGTTCTTGAAATAGGCCATACGTCTGAACGCCTGACCGAGATTGTCACTAGCTAAGACATACATATACCATCTTCGTGGATCTCTGGTCTTGTAAGCACCCATCACCAAACGGGAATAATGAGCAGCCAAAGTATCTACTCTTGTCTTGAGAGTGTTGATGTCTCGCTGCTTACGGGAAATACTGTCAGAATACTGCTTGATTTCCTTATCGCTTTCGCTGATCAGGTCCTTTCGATTCGAGATTTTCTTCTTAATCAGCGACAGATTGGAAAGCATATCCGTACTCTTGGAAGCATTCTCCGCGAGTTGCTTGTCTATAATTGCTATTTCACGCTCAAGCTTAGCTCTCTTCTCCTTTTGAGCCTTTATATTCTGGGCCTGAGCGCTACCAAACAGCGACAAGAACAATACTAATGTTACTAAAAATCTCATCTTCCCGCTTCCTGTTTTTTCTGTTGAATCTTCTCATCTAGATCAGGGACCTCTCCCTCAGAATTCTTTTGCTTCGCGAGGCTCCAATATACAAAAGCCATATCGTATTCTTTCAAAGCAAACAAAACTTCTGCGTAATGGTCCAGAATCACGGCACTATCCTTTCCACCATAAAGCATTGCACGCTTGAAGAACGGTTTCGCCTCCATAGGACGGCCTTGTAAATACACAATCCAACCAAAGGTATCCAGATAAGTTGCATTATTCGGTTCCTTCTCGATTGTCTTCTTGCTCATTTCATACGCCTTCTTCAACTTCTTGCCTTCAACACTCAAATAATAGGCGTAATTATTCAACACATACTCATAATCCGGATTGATCTTCAATGCCTTGTCGTATGCCTTATAAGCCTTCTTGAAATCACCAGCATTATGGTATAGATCACCTTTTGTCGACCAAGCCCGCAGAGTTCTTGAGCTATCCCTTGGTGCAACCTCGAGTACCTTATCACATAGCTCCATCACCTCATCGTAGCGACCCATATTATAATCACCGATACTAGCTAGCTCCAAGAACGCAGGCTCACTTGGAAAAACCTCAAAAGCCTTTCTTCCCTCACTAGCAAGATCATCCCACATTTCTGCATACATCAGAAACTCCACATAGCCGGCAGTAGCGTTCAAGCTGGACGGATGCTCATTCGCATTTATCTTAAAATATCTCGCTGCTTCCTCGTTTCTGCTAGTTTTATAATACCATAATCCCGCCAGTTCCAAAGCCGCACTATCCTTCGCATGCTTTGAAATAAGACCTGTCATCACCGTATCAAGCTCAGATGAGAAGGTACGCAAGAATTTCGGCTCCGTACGCTGTACAACAGCCATCAGATAATCCGTTTTTACACCTACGGCCGTTTCTTCATTCCTGACAAGCTTATTGAGCATTGAGAAGAAGCCGCCATAATCTCGACGCATTCTCAACACTTCTGCCTTACCTAACTGAGCTGGAGCATAGCTGGAATCCAAGTCCAATGCTTCGTTATAATAAGCAAGAGCAGTCGAATCGTTATACTGAGAAATATGCCAGTCTGCCAATGTAGAGAGCACATAAGGTGAAGAATACTTTTCATTATAGGCCTCAAGCGACTTGAAGGCCTCCTCCTGGCGCTCGGTCATTCTAAGCAGATTAAAACGATATACAGCCAAGGCCTCAGTTACTCCAAACACCTTCTCTACTTCTTCAATCGTTTCAAGTGCCTTATCTATCTCTCCCATAGCCGCATATAGCTCCACCAGCTCAAAATAGATATCACTTTTCTTCGGGAAGTCTATGAGAAGTTGCTCATATATGGAAATAGCCAACTCTCCACGAGATGTCGCAGCATACAGAGTCGCCAGACGCTGTCTATACCAGAAGTTATTTCTATCCAGCTCTACGGCTTTCTGAAGGTAAAGTTCTGCAGCATCAGGTTCTTTCTTTTTTATGTACGACTGAGCTAAATAATAGTACGCCGCATCGTTGGTCGGATCGAGCTCCACGATAGGCAGGAGCATTTTGATTGCATCATCAACTTGTCCCGCATCATACTTCTGCACCGCTGTAAGCACGCGATTCTCCAAAAGAGACTTAGGAGATTGCGCTTGTGCCAATACAGTCAAGCAGAGCAACAGGAATATTACTGAAATATATTTGATGATGCCTCTCATTTTATTTTCCTTCAATTATGTTTCGTGCCAATGTGTTTGCACACACGAATGTTCTGAGTTCCTTACAATCAGTGCTTAGGATAGAATTCTTGTCACCCTGCCAGAGCAACGTACCCTGATGAATAAAGCCAATCTTGTCACCAATTTCAAGGATAGAGTTCATATCGTGGGTATTCACGACAGTTGTCATATTGAACTCCTTTGTCAGATCGCTGATAAGCTGGTCGATAAGGATGGATGTATACGGATCAAGTCCCGAGTTCGGCTCGTCGCAGAAAAGGAATTGCGGATTAAGAGCAATAGCTCTGGCAATACCCACGCGCTTCTGCATTCCACCACTAAGCTCATTCGGGAACTTCTTGTCGGAACCTATCACATTAACCTTTTCAAGACAGAACTGCGCCCTTTCGCGACGCTGTGCTGGTGACCAGTCTGTGAAGAATTCCATCGGAAACATCACATTTTCTATCACTGTTGCGAAATCAAAAAGTGCACTTCCCTGGAAGAGAATACCAATCTTCTGACGAAGAAGCTTCTTCTCTTTGTCTGTCATCTGGGACATCTTCATGTCACCATAAGAAATCTCGCCACTGTCTGGAGTCATCAGACCGATGAGATTCTTCAAAAGAACAGTCTTACCTGAACCGCTGGCTCCGATAATCATATTGCACTTACCAGCCTCGTACTCAACTGAAATATCCTTGAGTACCTGAACCCCATCAAAGCCCTTATATAAATGTTCTACCTTGATCATAATCAGTACAGCATTAATTGTGTGACAATGAGGTCTGCCAAAAGGATAAGGATACTAGTGATTACGATTGCCTTTGTGCTGGAACGTCCCACGCCAAGCGAACCACCCTTCGCATAATAGCCGTTGAATGCGGCAATTGAAGATATCATAAAGCAGAATAGAGACATCTTGAAGCAGCTATAGAACACATAGAATCCGTTCCAGAATGCCTTGATACCTGTAATATACGATGGAGGAGGAATGATCTGAGTTGCATTTACAACAACCCATCCACCTACAAGTCCAAGTGCAAGACTAAGAAGCATAAGGAGAGGGCTGAGAATAGTGGTTGCAACAACCTTAGGAAGCACAAGGAATCCTGCTGAGTTGACACCCATCATATCCATAGCATCAATCTGCTCCGTGATACGCATACTTCCAATCTCTGAAGCAATGTTCGAACCCATCTTACCGGCAAGAATCAAGGCAACCATAGTAGAGCAGAACTCAAGAATAAGACTTTCTCTCACCATATATCCGATGTACATCTTGTCGATGATAGGATTTTCAAGGTTTGATGCAGTCTGAATGACCAATACACCTCCGATAAAGAGGGAAATGACTCCGACTAGAATTATAGATGAAAGTATGAGTTTATCCGATTCAATAATCAGCTGTCTCCAGAAGATTTTCCACTTCTCAGGCTTCCTGAATACATTTTTCAGGAACAGAACATAGCTTCCTATAGAGACTAAAAATTTTTTTATCATCAATAAAATTTATTTTAACACGCAAATTTACCACATTTTTCTTTTTCTTACCCTCTTTTATGAAATAAGCATCAATATTTAGGCAAATGTAAAACCAAAAAATTATGCTTATTAACATTCATTGTGCGAAATGCATCGGCATTGAGGCGGTGCCGGTGGAGGTTGAGGTAAATATTGCCCAAGGCCTCGGAATACACTTAGTGGGGTTGGCTGATGCTGCTGTGAAGGAGAGTCTTCTGAGAACAATTACAGCCTTGCAGTCTCTGGATTTCAGAATTCCCGGGAAAAAGATAGTAATCAATCTTGCTCCCGCGGATATGCATAAAAAGGGCAGCGGATATGACCTGCCCATTGCTTTGGGAATAATAGCAGCATCCAAGCAACGTGAATTACCCCTTTTGGACCACTTCCTGATAATGGGAGAACTCGGGCTGGACGGTACAATAAAGGAAATCCCTGGCGCTCTGCCATTGGCGGAACTCGCCGTGAAAAAAGGACTTCGCGGATGCATCCTGCCTCTTCGCTCTGCGGTGGAAGCAGTAGAACTTTCTGGCGTTGAGATTTATGGAGTCCGCGACCTTGAAGATGTGCTGAGGATATTGGCTGGTGAGGAGACATGTGAGGATCTTTTAGCTCAAAATCGCTTAAGTCTATCAGGAGATGATGGAGTTATTGGAGGTAAGGCAGAAACTGCCGATGATGCAATGGATTTTGCAGACATTATCGGACAGGAGGGAGCGAAAAGAGGTATTGAGATTGCTGCAAGCGGCGGCCACAATGTTCTTCTTATCGGTAGCCAAGGTTGCGGAAAGAGTTCTTTGGCGAAGGCCATGGCGGGGATCCTCCCGACCATGAATTTGCAAGAGTCCCTTCAGACCAGTAAGGTCTATTCCGTTGCCGGCAAGGGAAATCCAGCTGGCGGATTGATGCGCAAACGCCCATTTAGAGCGCCTCATTATAGCGCATCTTTAGCAGCACTGCTGGGAGGAGGATCGGACACTATCATGCCTGGAGAAATCTCGCTTGCTCATAATGGAATATTTTTCGCCGACGAATTCTGCGAAGCGCCCAAAAGGGCTTTGGAAGCGCTCAGAGGGCCGATGGAAGACCGTAAGGTAGTAATTTCCCGTCTCAAATCCAAGGTAGAATATCCTGCCGACTTCATGCTTGTGGCAGCTACAAATCCTTGTCCCTGCGGGTACTATGGAGAAGATGACAGATGCACCTGCACTCCGTCCAAACGAATAGCATATATCTCGAAGCTGTCGGGACCGATTCTAGATAGAATTGACGTGCAGATTTTTTTGCGCAGGGTTGATCCCAAACGTCTTGTCGAGTGGAAGAAAGCTGAGTCAAGCGCCGTCATTGCTGCCAGGGTTCTTGCTGCGAGAGAGATTCAGAGGAAACGATTCGAAGGAGAGGGCATCTTCTGCAATGCAGCCATGAACAACAAACATATAGAAAAGTATTGTCCCCTCAGCGCAGAGAGCAAACAACTTCTGGAAAGGATAATTGACAATATGGGGCTCTCCGCACGTGCCTGCACTCGTATCATCAAACTAGCCCGCACCATCGCAGACATGGCCTCCGCCCCTGACATCCTCCCGGAACACATCTCCGAGGCCTCCGCCTACCGCTTCCTTGACAAGCAGAACATTTTTGAATGACCGGTTAATAGATAAGGTCTGAATATTGCCATAGGTGCTTGCGTAAAACTATGTGGTTATGAAACGATATATTTGCAACGTCTGCGGATACATTTACGACCCGGCAGACGGTGACCCGGAAAGCGGAGTCCCTCCGGGAATTTCATTTGAAGAGCTTCCAGAGGACTGGACATGTCCTGCATGTGGAGTTGGTAAGGAGTTTTTCGATGAAGAGCAGTAGGGATTATGACAGCTATTAAGGTCATAGCAGTGATTGCCTTGGCAGTGGGAATTTATTTTCTCTGCCGAGGCGTTCTTTTTCTGCTCTCACGCAAGGGCAGCAAACTGAATAAATCGCAGTGGTGGGAATATCTGACTAAAAGGAATCTAGGCAGGAAATGCCTTCTGGCAATTCCAGGCATCGTGCTGTATTTTATGCTCTATGGTGTGTTTGACAGAGGGTCAGCAGTATTGATCTGGTTTCACAAGGTGGTTCTTATCTATCTTATATGTGTGTTTCTGATCATTGCAAACAGCATTCTACTGACCTTTCTCGACCTGTATTCGCACACCGATAAAAACAAGACACATCCTCTTAAAGGATTGATTCAGGGCCTGCAGGTGATTCTATATTTCGTTGCAGGCATCATCATAATTGCCATACTACTGGATAAGTCCCCTACCGTCCTGCTTACAGGATTGGGTGCTTCTGCGGCTGTGCTGATGTTGGTGTTCAAGGATAGTATCCTGGGATTTGTATCGGGAGTACAGCTTTCGCAGAACAACATGATCCGTATCGGAGACTGGATTCAGATGCCGGATGGAAGTGCCAACGGAACAGTTCTGGAGATTACACTAAATACAGTCAAAGTGCGTAACTGGGATAATACCATCAGCACGATTCCGCCATACACGCTGATCAGCTCAACATTCAAGAACTGGAGAGGAATGGCGGAAAGCGACGGACGCCGAGTGGACAAAAGAATCTTTCTGGATTTATGCAGTCTGGAGTTCTGCACAGAAGACATGATTGCAGACATCAGGAAAAATGTTCCTTTGATGGCGGATTATACAATCGGGCACGAAGGAAGCCACATGGAGTATTCCATGCCTACCAACAGTCAACTTTATAGGATATACATTGAGAGATACCTGCGCCGCCATCCGATTGTGGCACAGAACCTTGACCTGATTATTGCACAACGCGAACCCACACAGTTCGGAGTGCCCATCGAGGTGTACTTCTTTTTGAGCGACAAGGTCTGGGCCGAGTACGAGTCCATCCAGTCGGACATCTTCGACCACCTCCTTGCCATGGCCCCAGCCTTCGGGCTTCGCCTTTACCAGCTTCCGTTGCAGAACTAGCATGAAATAGCACAAATTCACATTAGTGATGCGTTTGTCCATTGTTATGTCACGAGACCTCGCTCAACAATCCCTCATCCCATCAAAATCGATACTGCGTACAATGTGCCATAGGAAGCGTATATACAAATTCATGAAGAGCAACCATATAATTTTGCACATGGTTACTGCGCAAAATCTGCTGTAGAAAGCATAGAATGGCAATTGCGAGAAGTATCGATTTTGAAATAAGTAGGGCAGGTGACAAATACAAATCGTCCCAGAAAAATCGATACAATTTTCTGGGACGACAACTATTTCTCTATATATTCAGATTAACGAAGGAGGGCGAAATCTGCAAGAACGATTGCTGTCATCGCCTCAACGACAACTGGGCAACGCAATGCATAGCAGACATCGTGGCGACCTTTGATCTCGAGAGTGTCCATTTCGCCGGTCTCAAAGTTGAAGGTCTGCTGAGCACGACTGATGCTCGATGTTGGTTTGAATGCTACTCTGAATACGACAGGAGCACCATTGGTCAGGCCACCATTCACTCCGCCCGCACCATTCTTAATCGGACGCGCATCCGGACCGATAGGATCATTATGCTCCGAGCCTCTCATGGCAGCAGCCTTGAAACCATCTCCGAACTCTACTCCACGAACGCCAGGAATTGCAAACACAGCATGTGCAATCTGTGACTCAATGCTATCCCAGAACGGTTCTCCATAGCCCGGATCAATGTTCGGAACGCAGCACTCCACGACTGCACCAAGACTATCACCATCCTTTGCTGCCTTTTCAATTGCCTCCTGCCACTCTGCTGACATGTCATCCTGAGCACAGCGAAGGATCTCCTCTCCTCCGAGCTCTACAATACTCGCATTGATCTCACTGCAAGGAGTCTCATCAAGGATAGTAGCATCTGCCAGAATCTTCTTTGCAACCACTCCGGCTGCAACCACAGGAAGAGTCATCCTGCCTGAAAAATGTCCGCCACCACGAGGGTCATTACAGTCATCCCATCTGAGTGCAGCGGTCAGGTCTGCATGGCCCGGACGAGGCTTAGCTGCGAACTGGCTGTAGTCCTGAGACTTTGTGTTCTCATTACGGAAGAGCATGGCGAGCGGCGCACCAGTAGTATGTCCCTCAAACACTCCGCTCAAGATCTGCGGCATGTCTGACTCGATACGTGGAGTGGTACCCTTCGAGCCGCTTTTGCGACGAAGTATATCCTTTTCAAAGTCAGCCTCACATAGCTCCAAACCGGCAGGCACTCCATCAAGTACCACTCCGATTGCCTCACCATGAGACTCTCCAAAAATCGTCACTCTAAACTTTCTTCCGAACGTATTCATATTTGCGTATTTTGTAACCTATTAACTACCAACCCCTTACACAAAGTGCGTGCTCCCCTTTGGCGGCACGTAGTTCGCATAACTCCCTATAAATCAGAGCATTGCATTTTACATTAGCGAGAACTGCTCATTAAACGATGGGAACGACTTTGCCACACAATCCTCATCATCAATGACGATAGGGCCATCTGCTCCCAAAGATGCCACCTTCAGCGCCATCACCATTCTATGATCATGGTGCGATGTATATTCTCCACCCTTCAACAGACCTGGCTGGCATGACTCACCTGAGGATTGTCCGAGCAGACGCTGAACAAGTGAATATCCCTTGACAACCAACTCATCATCCTTACGATGTGCCTCCACACCCATCTGACTCAACATTTCAAGGATTGCCTTTGCCCTGTCACTCTCTTTGTTCGCCAAACGTCCAAGACCCGCAATACGGCTGGTTCCCTGACAGAATGCAGCCAGCACTGAAATCACTGGGAAAAGATCCGGGCAGTTCGACGCATCCACATTGAATGCTCTGAGCGGAGCACGCTGAACAGCGATATTTCCCCTCGCTCCATCAACCTGCGACAAGCTTGCACCGGCATCCATCAATATATCCATAATAGAAAGGTCCGCCTGAAGCGAAGTCGTGTCCAGTCCTGCGACCTCCACCTTTCCGAAGACTGCTCCCGCCACGAGGAAGTTAGCAGCAGCGCTCCAATCTCCCTCAAGGTCGATATCTGTAGCCTTCAATCTCTGGCCTCCCCTCACCTTGAAAACCATCTCAGTACAAAGCGACCAATCACCATTGGACTCCAGGAAATCGCGACCGCCAAGCATCTCATTGCCGATCTTGACTCCAAACTTCTTAAGCACCTCGAGGGTAATGAAAATATATGGTATGCTCTTAGGGTCATTGACCACAAGAGTTGTATTCTTCTCTGCAAAAGACAGCGCCATCAACAGGCCTGTAATGAGTTGTGAGCCATGTTTGCCGCTTATCACCACTCTTCCGCCACTCTTCAACGGCCCCTCCACAGTCAATGGAATCCGCACCGCATCCTCTCTGTCATCCTGAGCGCAGCGAAGGATCTCCTTCACCCCACACCCAACAGCCTCCAGAATCTCACGTGCTCCAGTAAGCGGACGCTTAAGCAAAGTCTTCTCACCTGTAACCTCAACCGGTCCCTCATGAAGCTGAGCCATCAGAGGAATGACCATCCTTGCCAACAGGCCTGACTCTCCCACATGCACTGTAGCATGATCACCTGCCCCCAAGGCAGATAACAAACCACGCGAAGCTGCGACACCCTTGATTGTAATTGTTGTTCCATCCAGTTGCACATCTGCACCAAGTTCCCTAGCTACAGCAAGTGCCGCCTCATTATCACCACATGGCGTATATCCTCTAAGATGCGAAACGCCGTCTGCCAAAGCTGCAGCAATGATCGCACGCTGAGCAAAACTCTTTGAACATGGCACCGACAATGGATCCAGCTGAGGATATCTGTGGCCGGCCTCACCATACACTGCCGCCTTCATCTCGGACATAGACCATTGGCCAGGAGCCACAGCCTCATCTCCATCCAGCGCTGTATATGTAAACGGAGCACCACGACGGAGACACTCCAAGCGAGACTCGCGACCTGCCTCACCCATACAGAATGCTATCAAGCCACCATCTGCAAGGTTTTCCATATCGGTACCCTGCATACCACCACACCACTCATATAGCGACAACACCCTCTCCGCATCCTCTTGCGAAGAAGCCATCGTTGCAACCTTTACCATATCCGCACCATGATAATGGCACTTCACCACAAGGGTTCTAAGCGCATCCACAGATGCTGTACCCTCGAAATCATGGTATGAACGAATGAAGACTGTACCGTTCTCATGGGCCACATTGCGAACTCTCTTCGACATCTGCTTCGGCGCCTCAATCTCCACATCCACATATCGCGCACCTGCCTCAATCGCCTGACACAGACGCTTTTCCGCGATCTGCGCCGCCTTGATCTCACGGCTCTGCTGCGTCATCGACTCATCCTGAAGCGAAGGTTCAGAAGCCATAAGCTCAGCCAAACGACAGGTCGCAATCAAAGGCACATCCGAAGAAAAGCACTCCTGAATCTCACGCGCAGACATACGACAGCTGTCCAAGCGGATCTCCGCCATCTCACACTGCTCCAACGCCTCGAGGATCTGCTCGAAGTTCTTATTATGTATAACGGTACAAATCATATTTTCCTATTTAACAGACAAAAGACGAGTAACATCCTCAACGGTGAAATCAATCACCCTGACATCTCCCACCTCGAAAGGCAGCACAAAATGCACCTTTCCAGCACCTGCCTTCTTATCCTTGCGCATAATCTCAGTCATTGCCGACACACGGAATGGGCAGCCGATTGGAAGACCACATGAAAGGAAAGCCTCGTCCAGACGACGTGCAAGTCCCTCCTCTGGATTCCTCATCTCGTAAGAATCAGCCAACTCTGCAGCCAAAAGAATACCCATCGACACTGCCTCGCCGTGAGTTATATCATAGCCCTTGCGCTGAGCCAAAGTCTCGATTGCATGTCCGAATGTATGGCCAAGATTGAGCTTGCGACGCTCCCCTCTCTCGAACTGATCACGCGACACAATTGAAATCTTCACCTGAGCTGCGGCTGCGATAAGGTCCAAAAGTTCATCCATAGTAGCCTTCATGTACTCAGCACCGGCCTCCTGAGTCTGAGTCAAGGCATAGCCACGAAGCCACTTAACTGCGCGATCAAAATATCCGTTATCCTCAATAATGAAAGTCTTCAAGAGCTCTGCAGCACCTGAAAGAAAATCTCTGCGAGAGAGGCTCTCAAGCATCTGTGGGCACAAATATGTAAACTCCGGCTGACGGATCACACCAAGGACATTCTTGTAATTATTGAAGTTGACACCGGTCTTTCCGCCAATAGCGGCATCCACCTGTGCAAGGAAAGTTGTCGGGATATAAGCCGAGCGGATTCCGCGCTTATAGATCGCAGCTGCAAATCCAACGATATCCGAGGTCACACCTCCACCAATGGCAAGCACCAAAGCATCTCTGTCTGCACCCTGCTCCAAAAGCCACGAGCATACCTCCATCACTGTATCCATTGTCTTAGTCTGCTCCGAAGCCTCAATCAGCATTCCCGGCACACCCTTCCTGCCGAAGAAATCTGCCAAAAAATGGGATGCCGGACACTCTGCCGCCACCCTGTTATCCATAACTGCGAATACACGATTGTGGCGAGCAAGCTCAGCCTCCAGACCTTCAAAACTGCTGTTGATTACCACTCTGCTGATGCAGCGTTCTCCCGAATATATATTGATATGTCTCATCTAAATTTGTTGAATCCTACAAAAGTAAGCATTTTCCTTTTCAAAAATGTTGGTAATTCGCACAATTTACAATATCTTTGCAAACTCAAAACCAGAAGGTCTATCCTTCAAGCCCGGATGGCGGAATCGGTAGACGCGCTGGTCTCAAACACCAGTGGAGCAATCCGTGCCGGTTCGATCCCGGCTCCGGGTACCAAACAAATGCAAGTGCTTGATTTTCAAACACTTGCATTTTTCTTTTTCCCTTTTGCACCACGGTTGCACCACAGAAAGTCCGCGAATTTCCGGATTTCTTCTGGGTATCGAGTGCATTTTTACCGGGAAACTGCTCCTGATCCCATCTTTTTCCGGGGTATCAAGAGCAGTTTCGGTATGTTTTTGCACTCGGTCGATAGTGATTGGTGAGGGGGACAAATTGTACCCGGCACTGAAACCAGCTATTCACTTTGATTATGTATATTTGCACAAGAACAAATCATACTGCCACATGGAAACCACCGCTGTATTTAATAATCATATTTTAACTGATCAAGAGCGCAGACAACTTACAATAATTGCAGATGAAACAATACAAACTTTTGCAGAATCCATTGATGGAATGCATCAGGTTATTCAAGAGTTCCCACCATCACAGAACCATGAATTCAATCACATAATGGGCACTATGAATGATGTGAGTACATTCATCAGCTATTCATTTGGCGATTGCATAGTTCTGACCAAATATTTCCTAAACACTGAAATACAATACGAGAAGAGTTTTCTACGTGGTAAGTTGAAGGTTCAACTAAACGAGAGTTTTAAAAGACTATATGGCTTTAATGAGAAGGCGCATAAAGAATCATATTGTAGCAAGTTACAGGAGATAATTCATATGTTTCCGGGCTTCAAATTGGAGTTTGGGCATATTTTATCCGACCTGGATGATATATCCAAACAAGACAGTTGGTGGAAAGATGTCAGAAATGCCGAAGTGCATATCGACATCCCAATGTTATATGAATCCCGACACGAAGAAATTAATGAAAGTAAGGAAGTAATGGAAACAATGAGACTGGTTGACTTCTTTTTGCGGTTTAATGATTTAATAGCCCGAATGAATCAAGCTTATATCAATCATTTATGGAGAAACTTAAAAACTGAAGATAAATACACTGTACTAAAATCTCTGAGTTTGGATCAGTAACTCTTAAGCTCAACATCTGTTCATCATCCCAGTTTTCAGATGCTCACTTGTCAACACCCTTGAAATGATATAATAAGCCTCCCAAGCG